>NZ_JANZKP010000063.1 GCF_025642745.1 Cellulomonas sp. RIT-PI-Y | reverse complement strand
CGGCCAGACCCCCGACCCGGCCACCGGCGCCCGCGCGCTGCCGATCTACCAGACCACCAGTTACGTGTTCCCGGACGCCGGCGTCGCCGCCGACCGGTTCGCACTGAAGGATCTCGGCCCGATCTACACCCGGATCGGCAACCCCACCGTCGAGGTGGTCGAGAACCGGATCGCCGCCCTGGAGGGCGGGGTCGGTGCGCTGCTGCTCGCCAGCGGGCAGGCCGCCGAGACCTACGCGATCCTCAACGTCGCCGAGGCGGGCAGCCACATCGTCGCCAGCCCGAGCCTGTACGGCGGCACCTACAACCTGCTGCACTACACGCTGCCCCGGCTCGGCATCGAGACCACCTTCGTCACCGACCCCCAGGACCCGCAGGCCTGGCGGGACGCGGTCCGCCCGAACACCAAGGCCTTCTACGCCGAGACGGTGCCGAACCCGAAGCAGGACATCCTCGACATCGCGACCGTCGCCGGGATCGCGCACGACGCCGGTGTCCCGCTGATCGTCGACAACACGGTCGCCACCCCGTACCTGATCCGGCCGCTGGAGCACGGCGCCGACGTGGTGGTGCACTCGGCCACCAAGTACCTCGGCGGCCACGGCACCGCCATCGGCGGCGTGATCGTCGACGGCGGGACCTTCGACTACGGCGCCGACGACGACACCCGAGCGCGCTTCCCCTCGTTCAACGAGCCGGACCCGTCCTACGACGGCCTGGTGTTCGCCCGTGACCTCGGCAAGGACGGCGCCTTCGGGGTCAATCTCTCCTACGTCCTGCGCGCGCGGGTCCAGTTGCTCCGGGACCTCGGGGCGGCGATCAGCCCGTTCAACGCCTTCCTGATCGCCCAGGGCCTGGAGACGCTGTCGCTGCGGATCGAGCGACACGTCGCCAACGCCCAGAAGGTGGCCGAGTGGCTGGAGGGACGGGACGACGTCCTCTCGGTCACCTACGCGGGGCTGCCCAGCCACCCGCAGTACGAGCTCGGTCGCCGGTACGCCCCGCGCGGCACCGGTGCGGTCCTCGCCTTCGAGATCGCCGGGGGCGCCGAGGCCGGTCAGGCCTTCGTCTCCGCCCTGGAGCTGCACTCGAACGTGGCCAACATCGGCGACGTGCGCTCGCTGGTGATCCACCCCGCCTCCACCACCCACAGCCAGCTGACCCCGGAGGAGCAGGCGCAGTCCGGTGTCACCCCCGGGCTGGTCCGGCTCGCGGTGGGCCTGGAGGGGATCGAGGACATCCTCGCCGACCTGGACGCGGGCTTCCGCGCCGCGAAGGGAGCCTGAGCACCCGTGCCCCAGCACCACACCGACACCCGACGAGTCCGGGACCTGGACGTGAGCCTGCCCCGCGCCTCCTCCGCCTGGCGGGAGGGCGACCCGGTCGGCGGACGGACGTTCGCCGACCTCGGCCCGCTCGCCCTGGAGGCCGACGGCCTGCTCCCCTCGGTCCGGCTCGCCTACGAGACCTGGGGCACCCTCGCCCCGGACCACTCGAACGCGGTGCTGGTGCTGCACGCCCTCACCGGCGACGCCCATGTCACCGGTGACGCCGGGCCCGGCCACCCGACCCCCGGGTGGTGGTCCACGCTGGTCGGGCCCGGCGCCCCCATCGACACCGACCGCTGGTTCGTGGTCGCCCCCAACGTGCTCGGCGGCTGCCAGGGCAGCACCGGTCCGGCGAGCGCCCACCCCGACGACGGACGTCCCTGGGGCAGCCGTTTCCCCCAGCTGACCGTCCGGGACCAGGTCGCCGCCGAGCTCCGGCTGGCCGACGCCCTCGGCATCCGGTCCTGGGCCCTGGTCGTCGGCGCGTCCATGGGCGGACAACGCGCCCTCGAATGGGCCGTCACCGCACCGGAGCGGGTCCGCGCGCTGGCCGCCATCGCCACCAGCGCCCAGACCTCCGGCGACCAGATCGCGTCCTTCCACACCCAGCTGACCGCCCTGACCGCCGACCCCCGGTTCCGCGGCGGCGACTACTACGACGCGGCCGACGGCGACGGCCCGCACGCCGGACTCGGCCTGGCCCGGCAGATCGCCCACCAGACCTACCGCAGCGCCGAGGAGCTGGACACCCGGTTCGGCCGGTTCCCGCAGGGCGGCGAACAGCCGCTGTCCGGCGGACGATTCGCGGTCCAGTCCTACCTCGACCACCACGGCGACAAACTCGCCCGCCGGTTCGACGCCAACACCTATGCGGTGCTCACCCGCTCGATGATCACCCACGACATCGGCCGGGACCGCGGCGGGGTCGAGGCGGCCCTGGCGCAGATCACCGCGCGCACCCTGGTGGTCGCCGTCGACTCGGACCGGCTGTTCCTGCCCGCGCAGTCCGCCCGGATCGCGGCCGGGGTGCCCGGAGCGGCTCCGCTGCGGACCCTGCACACGCCGTACGGGCACGACGGGTTCCTGATCGAGCACGAGCAGCTGGGGCCGATCGTGCGGGAGCACCTGGAGGTCGTCGAGCCCTCCGAGTGAGCCGCCCGTGGCACCCTGTCCCCATGCGCCTGCGCCCCGAGGACCTCGCCGCCCGGATCGACCTGCTGGAGCGTCAGTGGGACACCCTCCGGGACTGGGTCGGCACGGCGGTCACCGTCCGCGACCGCGGCGCCGCCTCCGTGCTGGACGGCTGGACCGTCGCCGAGCTGGTGGCCCACCTGGGTCGTGCGATGGACGCCCTGGCGGTGTGCGAGCCCGCCGCGGACGGCACGGTGCCCGCCACGCTCGCCGAATACCTGGGCGGCTACGCCGGACGTGCCGCGGACATCGCCGGGGTCACCCGGGAGCTGGCCGAGCAGATCGCCGACGACCCGCTGGGCCACGTCGACGCCCGTGCCCGTGCCGCCCTGGCCCGCGCCCGGGAGCTCGGTCCGGACGACCGGGTGGTGCAGGCCCGTCGCGCCCCGGTGCTGCTGTCGACCATGCTCGCGTCCCGGATCACCGAGCTGGTGGTGCACGCGGACGACCTGCAGCGCTCGCTGGCCCGGTCCCGGGGCGCCGCACCGGGCAGCCGTGCGGAGCTGGGCGACGGGATCGGTCCGCGACCGGGCGTGCCCGGCGGGCTCGGTCCGATCGGCGAGCTGGGCGACGGGGTGGCTTCAGGCGGGCCGATCGACGGGGACGCCCTGGACCTGGTGTCGAGCGAGCTGTTGCGGATCGTGGTCGCGCGGGGCGGGTGGGACCTGGACGTGGTGCAGCCGCTGACCTGGGTGCGGCTGGCCGCCGGACGCCTGCCCTACGACGTCGACGTGCTGGCCGCCGCGCTGGCACCGCGGTTCACCTCCGACGCGGTCCCGGACCTCGGTCGCATGCTGCCGGTGCTCTGACCGGCCTAGGGTCGGAGCATGCTCGCAGCCCAGGTCACGTCCTTCCACCCCGACGACCCGCTGGCCGGACTCACGGTCGGTGAGCATCCCGTGCCCGCCGCACGGGAGCACTGGACCACGGTGGACCTGCGGGCCGCCGCGCTGAACCAGCACGACCTGTGGTCGCTGCGCGGGGTCGGACTGCGGGCCGAGCAGCTGCCGATGGTGCTGGGCACCGACGGCGCGGGCGTGACCGCCGACGGTCGGGAGGTGGTGCTGCACGGCGTGATCGGCGGCGGACTGGGCCACGGCGTCGGGGCGGACGAGCCCCGGTCGCTGCTGTCCGAGCGCTACCCCGGCACCCTGGCGGAGCAGACCTCGGTGCCGACCTGGAACCTGGTGGACAAGCCCGCGGAGCTGTCGTTCGTCGAGGCCGCCTGTCTCCCGACCGCCTGGCTGACCGCGTACCGGATGCTGTTCACCACCGGCGGCGCCCAGCCCGGTCACCGGGTGCTGGTGCAGGGCGCCGGCGGCGGGGTGGCGACCGCCGCGCTGCTGCTCGGGGCGGCCGCCGGGTTGGAGGTCTGGGTGACCAGCCGGGACGCCGCCCGACGCGAGCGGGCGCTCGCCCTGGGGGCGGCCGGGGTCCTCGCCCCCGGCGACCGGATGCCCACCCGGGCGGATCTGGTGATCGAGACGGTCGGCAGGGCCACCTGGTCGCACTCGGTGCGGTCGGTCCGGCCGGGTGGCCGGATCGTGGTGGCCGGTGCGACCACCGGCGACCCGGACCGGATGGAGCTCCAGCGGATCTTCTTCACCGAGATCCAGGTGCTCGGCGCCACCATGGGCAGCAAGGAGGACCTGACGGCGCTCCTGGCGTTCTGCGCCCGCACCGGGGTGCGACCGGTGGTGGACAGCACGGTCCCCCTCGCGCGCGCGGCCGAGGGACTGGCACGCTTGGCCCGCGGCGAGCAGTTCGGCAAGGTCGTCCTCGAGGTCTGAACGGAGTCACGGTGGCGCAGGAGTGGCAGCAGGACGTCCTCGGCCCCGACTACCGTGCGCTGACCCTGCAGCTCGCCGACGACGACGAGGGCGCGGTCGTCGCCACGCTGGTCCGGCACGCGCCGCCGACCCCGGAACCTCTGCGGCCCTCACGGGCGGTGCTCTACCTGCACGGTTGGTCCGACTACTTCTTCCAGACCGGCCTGGCCGAGTTCTGGTCCGGTCACGGGGTGGCGTTCTACGCGCTGGACCTGCGCAAGTACGGCCGGAGTCTGCGCCCGCACCAGACGCCGGGCTACGTCGACGACCTGGCCACCTACGACGAGGAGATCGAGGCCGCGCTCGCCCGGATCAAGCAGGACCTCGGCGACCCGGCGCGGGTGATGCTGATGGGTCACTCCACCGGTGGGCTCACCGCGGCGCTCTGGGTACACCGCAACCCCGGGCGGGTGCACGGCCTGGTGCTGAACAGCCCGTGGCTGGAACTGCAGGGGTCGTCGGTGATCCGGCACATCAGCACCCCCGCGGTCGCTCGGCTGGCCAAGCTGCAGCCCAAGGCGCCGCTGCCCAACGTCGACCCCGGGTTCTACGCCCGGACGGTCCGCGTCGCCGACGGCGGGGAATGGACCTACCAGGAGGACTGGCGGCCGACGCCGTCGTTCCCGGTCCGGGCGGGCTGGCTGGCGGCGGTGCTCGCGGGGCACGCCCGGGTGGCCCGTGGTCTGGACATCCATGTGCCGGTGCTGATGCTCGCGTCGGCCCGCAGTCTGATCAGCCCGTGGTGGTCGGACGACATGCGCGGCGCCGACATCGTGCTGGATGTCGAGTCGCTGGTACGGCGCGCGCTGCACCTGGGCCCGGTGCTGACCGTGGTCCGGATCACCGGTGGCCTGCACGACCTCACGCTGTCGCCGCCCCCGGTGCGGGCCCGGCTCTACGCCGAGATCGCCCGGTGGAGCGCCGCCTACGGCTGGGAGTGACCGTCGGGACCGGTGACTACCGGACGCCGACCGCCTCGCCCAGGGTGGGTCCGTCCTCGCCGAAGCGCCAGACCCGCCAGCCGTCCGCCGGTCGCTCCAGGTCCGCGGCGATCACCGCGGCCTGTCCCGGGTCGGCGTGCAGGCTGCCGTCCTCGAGCTGGATCATCCCGTCGGTCCGCAGGGTGGCGGTCAGCCGCTGGTTGCGGCGCACCCGGACCCAGACCAGCTCCATCGGGTTGCGCTCGGTGGCGGCCAACGCGGCCAGCTCGGGCAGCGGGCCGCCGGAGGGACGCTCGGCGTCCCGGATCGGCGGCATCAGGGTGGTGGTCTCGGCGGCGCGCACCGGCCGGGACTCGCCGACCGGGGTCGGCACGTCGGAGGCGGCGCCGTGCCGACGGCGACGGGTCAGCGGGGGCAGCTCGTCCGCCGCAGGGGCGGCAGGCTCGGCCGAGTGCGGCGCCGAGGCGTCCTCGGGCCGGGAGACGTCGCCGGGAGCGGGGGTCTCGGCCTTGGGCTGCACCGGCATGGCGGGCGGAGCGGACACCGCCGGGATCGCCCCCGTGGCCGGCCCCGGCTCCACCGGACGACGTTCCCGCCCGGAACCCGGCCGCATCGGTGAGACGTCGAGGTAGCGGCGCCCGCCGGGGCCTTCGGTGACACCGAGTCGCAGCACGTCCACCCGGGTCCCGGTGGTCAGGTACTCCACCGCCTCCTGCAGGCCCTCGGCGATGTCGCCGCAGACCAGCACCAGGCGGACCCCCTCGCGGCCGGACCGTTCGGACCGCACCATCGGCGCCCGGTCCCGGAACACGGCGAGGTCGGCCTCGAAGGCCTCCTGGCCGCCGCGGTACAGCCGGGCGATGTCCGCCCGGCTCATCCGTGCGGCGCCGCCGGCGTGCCGGAGCGCGCGCAGCAGGGTGGACGCGTCCAGCAGCTGCACCGCCTCGACCACCACCGGCTGGGCGGCGGCGTCCAGGGCGAGCAGCTGGGAGCCGTCCCCCGCGCCGATCTCCCGGACGGTCAGCACCGGCTCGCCGATCAGCTCACCGGCGTTCTCGGCCACCAGCGCGGCGGCGTCCTGGTCGAAGGAGTCGGCGCTGGGCCGCATCGGCTGGACGAGCGTGCCATGGCCGTCGTCGAGCTCGAAGATCGCCATCCGTCCGTTGCCCCATCTCAGTCCCGGCAGGGCGCGGACGACCGTCCACGATTCCCCGCACATCCCCTCGCCCGCCGACCCGGGCCGCCGCACCGAAGTCTGTCATCCTCCGGCGCACCGCCCCGCCGGACACGGGCCTTCTGCACAGCATGTCCACGCACCCGGGTCCGCCCCTAGCGCGCGAGCTCGGCCTCCAGCCTGTCCACCTTGCCGGTCAGCTCGCCGGTGTGGCCCGGTCGGATGTCGGCCTTCAGGACCAGACTGACCCGACCCGCGTGCCGGCCGACGGCTTCCGTCGCCCGCCGGACCACGTCCATGCACTCGTCCCACTCACCCTCGACGGTGGTGAACATCGCATCCGTCCGGTGCGGCAGGCCGGACTCCCGGACCACCCGCACCGCGTCGGCGACGGCAGCCGCCACGGATTCACCTGCCCCGAGCGGGGATACCGAGAACGCGACCAGCATGTCCCCACCTTCCCGCACCCGGCCGGACCCGTCCACCCCTGCACGCCGGAGTCCACCCGGATGTCGCACCCATCCGCCCCGCCCACGGCTCCGAACCCCCGACGTGCACATCATCTGGTGCACGCGCGTCGGGGCTCAGGCCCCGGGAGGAGAGGACACCATCATGGCTACTTCTGTGAATCGACTGATCGGCGGCATCTTCGGCGCCGTCTACCTGCTGGTCGGCATCGTCGGCTTCTTCATCACGCCGGGGGTGGACTTCGCCGGGACCGAGGGCAAGAACCTGTTGTTCTTCGAGGTCAACCCGCTGCACAACATCGTGCACCTGCTGATCGGCGCCCTGCTGCTGGGTGCCGCGGCCGCCTCGGTGAAGGCCGCCAAGTCCGCCAACACCGCCGTCGGCGCCGTGTACCTGCTGGTGGGCGTCGTGGGCCTGTTCCTGGTCGGTTCCTCGGCCAACATCATCGCGCTGAACGGGGCGGACAACGTGCTGCACTTCGGCTCGGCGATCCTGCTGCTCGCCGTGGGTCTGGGCGCCGACCGCACCGTGGCGCCGGCCCGGGCATGACCACCGCGCACGTCGGCCACCTCCGGGTGGCCGACGTCCGGCCCCGGGTCCGGGTGCTGCCCGACGCGCTGCGGATCTGGTCCGCGCTGTCGGGACTGGGCTTCGGGCTCGTGACGATCGGCATCGGCGCCGGGCACGTCGAGCACCACCTGATCGCGGCGGTCGCACTGGTCGCGGTCGGCTTCGCCGCCATCGGGTGGTCGGTGCTCGCGCTGCGCGGCCCGGTGCCGTTCGCCCGGCAGACCACGCTCGCGCTGGTGGTCGCCGCCCCGCTGGTGCTGCTCAGCGCTCCGCTGACCGCGACGGTGCCCACGGCGGCCGAGGCCTCGGCGCTGGCCCTGGGGCTCCTGACGGCGGTCATGACCGCCTGGCAGCTCCGGCTCGGTCCCGATGGCGCAGCGGTCCCCTCCCCGGGCCGTCAGGCACTGGCCCTGTTCTGCGGTGCGATGGTGGTCGCCACGCTCACCGTGCCGGGCCTGGCCGCCACGAACGCCGGGGAGCACGCCGTCCCGCACGGCAGCCACGGCCTTCCCGCCGAACAGCACCACCACGAGTAACCGGTGGGTGCGAACCCGGGACCTCCCGCCCGGGGCCGCACCCACCCGCCACATGACGAACGGCCCCGGTCCCTCGTAGCGAGGGACCGGGGCCGTTCGACGTGGTGGGCGCTGCCTCAGGCGGCGTCCTCCTCGGAGGTGAGGTTCCGGGTCTTGGACTGGTCGACCAGGATGCCGGGGCCGTTCGTGGTCGAGATGGTCGCCTTGGAGATGTAGCGACCCTTCGACGCGGACGGCTTCAGACGGAGGATCTCCTCCAGCGCGGCGGCGTAGTTCTCCACCAGCTGCACATCGGAGAACGAGGTCTTGCCGATGATGAAGTGCAGGTTGGCGTGCTTGTCCACGCGGAACTCGATTTTGCCGCCCTTGATGTCGGACACGGCCTTGGCCACGTCCATCGTGACGGTGCCGGTCTTGGGGTTCGGCATCAGACCACGCGGGCCCAGCACCTTGCCCAGACGACCGACCTTGCCCATCAGGTCCGGGGTGGCGACCGCGGAGTCGAAGCCGGTCCAGCCGCCCGCGACCTTCTCGATCAGCTCGTCGCCGCCGACCTCGTCCGCGCCGGCCTCACGGGCCTGCTCGGCACGCTCGCCGGTGGCGAAGACGATGACGCGGGCGGTCTTACCGGTGCCGTGCGGCAGGTTGACCGTGCCGCGGACCATCTGGTCCGCCTTGCGCGGGTCCACACCGAGGCGCATGGCGACCTCGACGGTGGCGTCGTACGTGGTGGTGGAGGTCTCCTGCGCCAGGCGGATCGCCTGCAGCGGGTTGTAGACCTCGCCCGGCTCGATCTTCTCGATCGCGGCGCGGTAAGCCTTGCTGTGCTTGGTCATCTGCTTCTCCTTGATTGAGCAGTCGTGGTGAACGGGCCGCACAGGCCCTGCCACTGGCGCCGGAGGACCCGGCGCACGGAGGGGTGTCAGCCCTGGACGGTGATGCCCATGGACCGAGCGGTGCCGGCGACGATCTTCATCGCCTGCTCGATGTCGTTCGCGTTGAGGTCCGGCATCTTGGTGGTGGCGATCTCACGGACCTGGTCGGCCGAGATCGTGGCGACCTTGACGGTGTGCGGGGTCGGGGACCCCTTGGCCACACCGGCGGCCTTCTTGATCATCTCGGCAGCCGGCGGGGTCTTGGTGATGAAGGTGAAGGAACGGTCCTCGTAGACCGTGATCTCCACCGGGATCACGTTGCCGCGCTGCGACTCGGTGGCCGCGTTGTACGCCTTGCAGAACTCCATGATGTTCACACCGGCGGCACCGAGGGCCGGGCCGATGGGGGGCGCCGGGGTCGCGGCACCCGCGTTGATCTGGAGCTTGATGAGGCCGGTGACCTTCTTCTTGGGAGGCATGAGCCATCCCCTTTCCTGTTCGTGGACCTACGCCGTGGGCGATGACCCGGTTGCAGTGCCGTCGGGCGAGCTCAGATCTTCGCGACCTGGCTGAACGACAGCTCGACCGGGGTCTCCCGGCCGAAGATGGAGACGAGAACCTTGAGCTTCTGGTTCTCGGGGCTGATCTCGGAGATCGTCGCGGGCAGCGTGTCGAACGCACCGTCGGTGACGGTGACCGACTCGCCGACGGTGAAGTCGACCTCGATCGGGGTGGCGGACTTGCCCTGCTTGGCCTGACCCGTCGAGCCGGCGGCGGGCGCCTTCTCCTCGAAGGTCGGGGCCAGCATGGAGAAGACCTCGTCCATGGTCAGCGGCACCGGCTGGTGGGTGTGGCCCACGAACCCGGTCACGCCCGGGGTGTGCCGCACGGCGCCCCATGACTCGTCGGTCAGGTCCATCCGCACCAGGACGTAGCCGGGGATCCGGACGCGGCGCACGACCTTGCGCTGCGCGTTCTTGATCTCCACGACCTCCTCCATGGGGACCTCCACCTGGTAGATGAAGTCCTCCATGTTGAGGGACTGGGTGCGGTTCTCCAGGTTCGCCTTCACCCGGTTCTCATACCCGGCGTAGGAGTGGATCACGTACCAGTCGCCCAGCTGGGCCCGCAGCTGGGCCTTGAACGCCTCGACCGGGTCCTCGTCGACGTCGACCGCGGGGGTCTCGTCGTCGGACTCGCCGTCCTCGGCCAGCTCCTCGGGCTCGGCTGCCTCGTCGCCGACGGCCTCCGCCGCCTCGACCGCGGCGTCGTCCTCGGTCGCCTCGACCGCGGCGTCGCCCTCGGTGGCCTGCACCGACGTCAGGGCGTCACCGAGCTGGGCCGACGCGTCATCCGTGGCGCCCGCCTGGGGCTCCTGCGATTCCTGCGACACGTACTGACCTGCTTTCTGCTGCGGATGAAGAACGGACGGGGCGGCGTCAGCCGCCGAAGGCCCACCGGGTCAGCTGACCGATGCCCAGGTCGACCACGGTCACGAAGGCCATCACGACGGCCACGAAGACCAGCACGACGATGGTGTACGTGATCAGGTCGGAGCGGGTGAGCCAGACGACCTTCTTGAGCTCGGCGATGACCTGGCGGACGAACAGCGCGATCCGTGCGAACAGCCCACGACGCTTCTCGGGCTTGACGGCCTTGGACGCGCTGGTCCGGCTCGGCTCGTCCGCGCCGGACGCCGCCACCGGTGCCGATTCGCTCACGGTTCGTTCCCCTACGTCTCAAGGACGCCGGTGCGGCGTCCGATGTCGGTGGTCGCTCATGGAGCCGCCGTTCCGTGGACCACGGAGCGGCTGGCCGTGACCACACGCGCAGGGCAGGCGAGACTCGAACTCGCAACCGCCGGTTTTGGAGACCGGTGCGCTACCAATTGCGCCACTGCCCTACGGCGGCGTTCCCCTGCCACGATGTCCCGCGGCGGGCGCGGCTCATCATGGTGGAGGTCAACCACCGAGGGACCACTGTACGCGACGCACGGACCAGAAACGAACTCGTCTGCCAGGATGGTTCCCGTGACCGAGCACGCCGCACCCGTTCCCACCCACCAGCCCCGCCGGGTCTCCGCCCGGATCGGCAGCATCGCGGAGTCCGCCACGCTCGCGGTGGACGCGAAGGCCAAGTCGCTCAAGGCCGCCGGCCGCCCGGTGATCGGCTTCGGCGCCGGTGAGCCGGACTTCCCGACCCCCGACTACATCGTCGAGGCGGCCGCGCGCGCGGTGCTCGACCCGGTCAACCACCGCTACTCCCCCGCCGCCGGGCTGCCGGTGCTGCGCGAGGCGGTCGCCGCCAAGACCCTGCGCGACTCCGGCTACGAGGTGGCCCCGGGCCAGGTGCTGATCACCAACGGCGGCAAGCAGGCGGTCTACCAGGCGTTCGCCACCCTGCTCGACCCCGGGGACGAGGTGCTGCTCCCCGCGCCGTACTGGACCACCTACCCGGAGGCGATCCGGCTGGCGGGCGGTGTGCCGGTGGAGGTGTTCGCGGGCGAGGACCAGGGCTACCGGGTGACCGTGGAGCAGCTGGAGGCGGCACGCACCCCGCGGACCAAGGTGGTGCTGTTCGTCTCCCCGTCCAACCCGACCGGTGCGGTGTACACCCCGGAGGAGACCGAACAGGTCGGTCGCTGGGCGCTGGAGCACGGCATCTGGGTGATCACCGACGAGATCTACGAGCACCTGGTCTACGACGGCGCCGTCGCCACCTCGATCGTCCGGGCCGTGCCGGAGCTCGCGGACACCACCGTCGTGCTGAACGGCGTGGCCAAGACCTACGCGATGACCGGCTGGCGGGTGGGCTGGATGGTCGGCCCCGCCGACGTGATCAAGGCCGCCACGAATCTCCAGTCGCACCTGAGCTCGAACGTGGCCAACGTGTCCCAGCGCGCCGCCGTGGCCGCGCTGACCGGCGACCTGTCCGCGGTGGACGCCATGCGGTCCGCCTTCGACCGACGACGCCGGACCATGGTCCGGATGCTGGCCGAGATCGACGGGGTGGAGATCCCGGTGCCGCAGGGCGCCTTCTACGCCTATCCGTCGGTCAAGGGGGTGCTGGGCCGCACGATCCGGGGCGTCACCCCGACCACCTCCGCCGAGCTGGCCGCACTGATCCTGGACCAGGCCGAGGTCGCCGTGGTGCCCGGGGAGGCCTTCGGCCCGTCCGGCTACCTGCGACTGTCCTACGCCCTGGGTGACGACGACCTGGTCGAGGGCGTGCGCCGGATCCAGGCGCTGCTGGCGGACGCGGACTGACCCGCCCGTCCACCGACCGGTGGACGGGCGATCCCCTCCTCCGGTCGTCCCGCCCGGCCCCGCCCGCTCGGCAGGCTGGAGGGCATGACAGAGGAACCCGCGGTCCGGGTGCGCGGACTGCACAAGCGATACGGCGACAAGCACGCCGTGGACGGCCTCGACCTGGAGGTGGCCCGGGGGGAGATCGTCGCGGTGCTCGGCCCCAACGGCGCCGGGAAGACCACCACGGTCGAGATCCTGGAGGGTTACCGGACCCGGGACGCGGGCGAGGTGAGCGTGCTCGGGCAGGACCCGGGGACCGCCGGCCGGGGCTGGCGGGCACGGATCGGCGTCGTCCTCCAGTCCAGCAGCGACCTGGACGAGGCCACCGTCACCGAGCTGGTGCACCACTGGGCCGGCTTCTACCCCGACCCACGCGATCCGGAGCAGGTGATCGACGCGGTCGGCCTGCGCGAGAAGGCGTCGGCGCGGGCCGGTGCGCTCTCCGGCGGACAGCGACGGCGGCTGGACGTGGCCCTGGGCATCGTCGGCCGGCCGGAGCTGCTGTTCCTGGACGAGCCGACCACCGGCTTCGACCCGGAGGCCCGCAGGGCGTTCTGGGACCTGATCGCCGGACTCCGGCACGACGGCACGTCGATCCTGCTCACCACGCACTACCTGGACGAGGCCGAGCAGCTGGCCGACCGCGCCGTGGTGGTGAGCAACGGCCGGGTGGTCGCGGCCGGTGCCCCGGCCGACCTGGGCGGACGCAACGCGCGGCAGGCGATGGTGCGCTGGGTCGAGGACGGCGAACGCCGTGAGATCCGCACCGACACCCCCACGGCGGTGGTGGCCGAGCTGGGCACCCGCTTCACCGAGATCCCCGGGCTGCAGGTGCTGCGGCCCACCCTGGAGGACGTCTACCTCGCCCTGATCGACGACGACGCCGCGGAGACTCGGGCGAAGGAGGCCGTGCGATGAGCACCCTGGACACCCGACCGCTGCCCGGTGCTCTGCGACTGGGCTGGTCGCGCACCCGCTACGAGGTGCGCGGCTTCTTCCGCGAGCGCGACGCGGTGATCTTCATCTTCGCCTACCCGGTGATCATGCTGGCGATCTTCGCGACCGTCTTCGGCCAGGGCGGTGCCACGGTCGGCGACGGCATCCCGTTCGCGCAGTACTTCCTGCCCGGGATGATCGCGACCGGCGTGCTGCTGAGCTCGTTCCAGTCGATGGCGCTGGACATCGCCGCCGAGCGCGACCGGGGCGGGCTCAAGCGGCTGCGCGGCACCCCGTTGCCGCCGACCGCGTTCTTCCTGGGCAAGGTCGGTCAGGTGCTGGCGACCTCGCTGATCCAGCTGGTGCTGCTGCTGGCGGTGGCGCGGCTGCTGTTCGACGTGGCGCTGCCCGACACGTCCGCGCGCTGGGCCACGCTGGCCTGGGTCTTCCTGCTGGGCACCGCGACCGGCGCGATCTGCGGGGTCGGATTCTCCTCGATCCCCCGGTCCGCCAAGTCCGCGAGCGCCGTCGTCACCCCGGTGGTGCTGGTGCTGCAGTTCATCTCCGGGGTGTTCTTCAGCTTCTACCAGCTGCCGAGCTGGATGCAGGAGGTCGCGGCCGTCTTCCCGTTGAAGTGGATGGCTCAGGGCATGCGGTCGGTCTTCCTGCCGGATGGGGCCGCCTCGCTGGAGCCCGCCGGGTCGTGGGAGCACGGCCGGATCTCCCTGGTGCTGATCGCCTGGTTGGTGCTCGGACTCGTGGCGGGGGTGCGCACGTTCCGCTGGCAGCGCCGGGGCGACCGCTGACGTCCGCCACACTGAGCACGATGAGCAGCTCCGACGTGTCGCGGACCCCGGACGGCGGCCCCGTGCCGGGCTGGGACGCGGCGTTCTACGTCCTCACCACCCTGTCCGCCGCGTCCATGCTGGTCGCCGAGGACACCGGTGTGCGGCTGCTCCTGTGGTCGCTGGCGGGCGTCGCGGTGCTGATGGTCGCCTACCCGTTGCTGGGCCGGCGCGGGCTGCTGACGGGTGACCGTCGCCGGGTGCGGGCCTACCTGGTGCTGCTGGTCCTGGTGGTCGCCACCGCCTCCGGGACCAGCTCGCTCGGGACGCTGCTGCTGTTCGTCGGCTTCTCCCAGATCTGGCTGCTCACCCCCTCGATGCGGTCGGGGATCGCCTGGTCGACGGTGCTGACCGCGGCGGTGGCGGTGACCGTCTTCACCGGGCAGTCGCTGGTCGCCGCCGACCTGCCGGTGCTGGTGGGCCAGCTCGGGATCGGACTGCTGTTCTCCCTGGTGATGGGCTGGTGGCTCACACAGATCGGCCGGTCACGGGAGCGGCGCCAGGAGCTGCTGCACCGGCTGCGCACCGCCGAGCAGGAGCTGGCCGCCGGGCACCACGCCGCGGGGGTGCTCGCCGAGCGGGCCCGGGTCGCCCAGGAGATCCACGACACCCTGGCACAGGGCTTCACCAGCGTGGTCATGCTGGCCCAGACCGCTCAGGCCCAGATCGGCCACGGCCAGCTCGTGCCCGCGACCGACCGGCTGGATCAGATCGAGGCGGTCGCCCGGGACAACCTGGCCGAGGCACGCTCGCTGGTCGCGGCCTTCGGACCGTCCGGGCTGCTGGAGGACGACCTGCCGTCCGCGCTGGGCCGGATCGCCGAGCGGGTCGGCCGGGAGACCGGGCTGGCCGTCCGGGTCCGGGTCCAGGGGACGGCACCCGCCGACCGTGAGCTGCAGGTGGTGCTGCTGCGGACCGCGCAGGAGGCCCTGAACAACATCCGGCGGCACGCGGCCGCCGGGACGGTCGACCTCCGGCTCGCGGTCGCCGACGACCGGGTGGAGCTCGAGGTGCGCGACGACGGCCGTGGGCTGCCCGCCGACAGCGCGGACGGGGTGGGCCTGCGCGGGATGCGACGCCGGATCACCGTCGCCGGTGGCACGGTACGGATCGAGAACGCCGACCCCGGGGTCCGGGTGCTGGCGGAGCTGCCACTGAAGGGGGCACGGGCATGACCGCCGAGGACCGGATCCGGGTGCTGCTGGCCGACGACCACCCGGTGGTGCGCTCAGGCCTGGCCGGGATGCTGGCCGTGGAGCCCGACATCGACGTGGTGGGCGAGGTGCCCGACGGTGCCGCCGCGGTGGTCGCGGCCGCCGAGCTGCGCCCGGACCTGGTGCTGATGGACCTGCGGATGCCGGTGCTGGACGGTGCGGCGGCCACCGCCCGGATCGTCGCCGAGGTGCCCGGGGTGCGGGTGCTGGTCCTGACCACCTACGAGACCGATGCGGACATCCTGCGCGCGGTCGAGGCCGGGGCGACCGGCTACCTGCTCAAGGACACCCCCCGCGACCAGCTGGTCGCGGGGGTGCGGGGCGCGGCCCGGGGCGAGACCGCCCTGTCCCCCTCGGTGGCCTCCCGCCTGGTGCAGCAGATGCGCGGCGGCGACGCCGAACGGCCGACCCCGCGCGAGCTGGAGGTGCTGGCGGCGGTGGCCCGGGGACTCTCCAACGCCGCGATCGGTGCGGAGCTGTTCATCGCCGAGGCCACGGTCAAGACCCACCTGCTCCGGGTGTTCGCGAAGCTGGGTGTCGACGACCGCACCCGGGCGGTGACCGTGGCCCTCGAGCGCGGACTGCTGCCCCGGCCATGAGCGAGCAGACCGCCGAGCGGCGCACGTTCTGGCGCCACACCCTGCCCGGCTGGGACGCCGGGTTCTACGCGCTGCTCGCCCTGAGCGCGGCGTCCATGCTGTTCGGCGGGCACTCCGAGGCGGCACGCGCACTGGCCGCCGGACTGCTCGCGCTGCTGCTGGCCGCCTACCTGCTGCTGGCCAGGCCAGGCGCGCGGCGCGGCGACCAGCGACGGACCCGGTCGTACCTGGCGGTGCTGGTGGTCGTGGTGTCGGTGTGCACCGCGATCAACTCCCTGGGCTCCATCCTGCTGTTCCTCGGCTTCGCGCAGATCTGGTACTTCTCGAACGGCCTGCGCAGCGGCACCGTGGGCTCGGTCCTGCTCACCGCCGGGGTCGCGCTGGCCAATGCGTGGCGGGTCCGGCCGCAGGGGATCGAGATCGCCCAGCTGACCGGGCAGTACCTGGTCGGATTCGGCTTCTCGGTCGCGCTCGGGTTCTGGCTCACCCGGCTCGCCGAGCAGAACGAGATCCTGGCCGGCCTGATCGAGGAGATCGAGCAGACCCGGGCCGCCTCCGCCGCCGCCCAGCACGAGGCCGGGGTGCTCGCCGAACGCGAACGGGTCGCCCAGCAGGTGCACGACACCCTGGCCCAGGGCTTCACCAGCATCGTGCTGCTCGCCCAGACCGGACGGGCCCAGCTGATCGCCGGGGACGCCGCGCGCGGTGCGGCGACCGCGGAGGAGCTGGAACACGTGGCTCGCGCCCACCTCGCCGAGTCCCGGGCGCTGGTGGCGGCCTTCGGCAGCCCCACGCTGGACGACGGCGGCCTCACCGGCGCCCTGGACCGACTGCTCGGCAGGTTCCGGGCGGAGACCGGCATCGACGTGGTGGTCGATCCGCCGCCGAGCCCGGTCAGCCGGGACACCGAGGTGGTGCTGCTGCGTGCCGTCCAGGAGGCACTGGTCGCGGCACGATCCGACGGCCCGACCCACCTGCGGCTCGACGCCGAGGGGACACTCACGGTCTGATCAGGCATCATCCGGTGGATGCGAGACCTCGCCCTTCTGCCGAAGGCGCACCTGCACCTGCACTTCACCGGGTCCATGCGCGTGTCCACCCTGGCCGAGATGGCCGCCGACCGGGGCATTCGGCTGCCCGCCACCCTCCTGGACGGCGAGGGGCTGCGGGTGCCCGCGGACGAACGCGGCTGGTTCCGGTTCCAACGGCTCTACGACGCCGCCCGCGCCTGCGTCCGTGGCGAGGCGGATCTGCGCCGGATCGTCCGGGAGGCCGCGGTCGACGATGGCGCGGAGGGCTCCGGACGGCTGGAGATCCAGGTCGACCCCACGTCCTACGCCCCCGGGGTGGGCGGGATCACCCCGGCGCTGGAGATCGTGCTGGACGAGGCCCGCGCCGCCTGGCAGGAGACCGGCACCGAGGTCGGCGTGATCGTCGCGGCCTCCCGGATGCGGCACCCGATGGACGCCCGCACGCTGGCCCGGCTGGCCGCCCGGCACGCCGGCGACGGGCCCGGCCAGGTGATCGGCTTCGGTCTGAGCAACGACGAGCGACGCGGGGACACCGCCGAGTTCGGCGCGGCCTTCGCCATCGCCCGCCGGGCCGGACTGGCGTCGGTGCCGCACGGCGGCGAGCTGCTCGGCCCCGCCCACATCACCGAGGTGCTCGACCACCTGCACCCCGACCGCCTGGGCCACGGTGTCCGCTCCGGCGAGGATCCCGACCTGTTGCACCGGGTGGTGGACGCCGGGATCGCCCTGGAGGTGTGCCCCGCGTCGAACGTCTCGCTCGGGGTCTACGCCGATCCGGCCGCGGTGCCGCTGCGCACCCTGGTGGACGCGGGCGCGCAGCTGGCGCTCGGCGCGGACGATCCGCTGCTGTTCGGCAGCCGCCTGGTCGACCAGTACACGACCGCCCGCGCGGTGCACGGGTTCGACGACGCGGCGCTGGCCGACCTCGCGCGGTCCTCGATCCGGGCGTCCCGCGCCTCCGACTCCACCCGTTCCCGCCTGCTCGCGGGCGTCGACACCTGGCTCGCCACGCCGGCCGACTGACCCGCGCGCCTGCCTCAGGCCCGGTCGCCCGCCCGGCGAGTTCGGTACTTCCGTGCCGAGTTCGGTACCCGAGACACCGAACTCGG
>NZ_JANZKP010000062.1 GCF_025642745.1 Cellulomonas sp. RIT-PI-Y | reverse complement strand
TCGGACTGCCGGGCGGCCTCCGCGCCGGACGCGATCTCGGCCCGGACGTGCTCCGGGCGGTAGCCGAAGGCGTCGACCAGGTCCTGGGCGTGCGGGCGGAGCCGGAGCAGCAGCCGCTCGATGTAGGACGTAACCGTGCGGGCCCGGCCCGCGGACAAGCGGCCGTTGAGCAGGTACCAGGCCAGGTGCCGCTCGATCACGGTCAGTCCGAACAGGTCGCGCAGCCAGGTGAGCACCTGGCGGGTGCCGGGGTCGGCGACCTGGTCCAGGCCACGGGTGAACGCCTCCCACTGCAGCAGCTCCGCGTGGGCGCGGGCGGTCTCGATCATCTCGTGCTGGTGCGCGTCGAAGAGCGCGGCGGCGACCTCGGGGGCGGAGCGACGTGCCGGGCGCAGGGCCTGGGCGAGCTCGGCGACCATGGTGTGCGCGCGGTCGGCGAGCAGGGCGCGCTGGGTCTCCGGGTCGCGGAGCTGTCCGGCGGAGCGCCGGGCGTCCCCGGCGTCGACCAGGGTCTGCACCGCCCGGGCCAGCGGCATCCGGTGCAGCGCGGCGTCGGTGACCTTCTCGGCCATCAGCCGGGCGATCACGGCCGGGTCGCCGCCGACGGTCCGGGCGTAGTTGGTCAGCAGCCGCTTGCCGACCAGCTGGTACAGCACGGTGTTGTCGCCCTCGAAGGTGACGTAGACGTCCAGGTCGGCGTGCAGCGAGGTGAGCCGGTTCTGGGTCAGGAAGCCCGAACCGCCGCAGGCCTCCCGGCAGGTCTGCAGCGTGTGCAGGGCGTGCCAGGTCGAGGTCGGCTTGAGGGCGGCGGCCAGGGTCTCCAGCTCCTCGCGGCCGTCGTCGGTGTCCTGACGACCCGAGAACACGTCGTCGAACGCGGCCAGCAGGTGCTCGTGCGCGAAGCCGGAGGCGTAGGTCTCGGCCAGCAGCGGGAGCAGCCGGCGGCGGTGCTCGCCGTAATCGAGCAGTACGACCTCGTCGGTGGGGTTCGCGCCGGGGAACTGCCGACGCTGGTTCGCGTAGGTCACCGCGATCTGCAGGCCGATCCGGGCGGCGTTCACCGCGGCGCCGTCCAGCGACACCCGGCCCTGCACCAGGGTGCCGAGCATGGTGAAGAACCGCCGGCCGGGGCTGGCGATCGGTGAGGTGTAGCTGCCGTCGGCCGCGACCTGGCCGTAGCGGTCCAGCAGGTCGGCACGCGGGACCCGGACGTGGTCGAACCACAGCCGGCCGTTGTCGATGCCGTTGAGCCCGCCCTTGAGTCCGTCGTCCTCACCGCCGACGCCTGGCAGGAACTCGCCGGTGGCGGCGTCCCGGATCGGCACGTGGAAGGCGTGCACCCCGTGATTGATCCCCTCGGTGATCAGCTGGGCGAAGACGACCGCCGCGGTGCCGTGCTGGCCGGCGTTGCCGAGGTAGTCCTTCCACGCCGCGCGGAACGGGGTGTGGATCACGAACTCCTCGGTCGCCGGGTCGTAGGTCGCGGTGGTGGCGACACTGGCGACGTCGGAGCCGTGGCCGGTCTCGGTCATGGCGAACGCGCCGGGGACGTCGACGCTCAGAGCGTCCGGCAGCAGGCGGTCGTGGTGCCCGGTGGTGCCCAGGTGCAGGATCGCCGAGGCGTACAGCCCCCACTGCACCCCCGCCTTGATCTGCAGCGACGGGTCGGCGGAGACCAGCTCCTCGAACCGGGCCAGCGAGCCGCCGTGGTCGTCGGCGCCGCCGAAACGCTCCGGGAACGCCCGGTGCACGTTGCCCTCGCGCGCCAGGGTGCGCAGCTGCTCCAGCACCCGGGCCCGGTGCTCGGCGACCGGCTGGCCCTCGATCCGCCAGAACCGCTCCTGGGTGAGCAGCTCGCGGGCGGACCGGCGCAGGTCGGCGTACCGGCCGAGTAGGACGTCGGTCAGGGCGGGGACGTCGACGCGTGCGCCGTCGGACTCGACGTGGTGGCCGGTGCCGGTCGGGCGGACGGTGCGGGACGGGTCGGTGGGTACCGGTGCGGTGGTGGTCATGCGTGCTCCCCTGAGTGGTGCGGCGTCATCGGCGCGTGCTGAGGATGGCTCTCCCGGCCGAGCTGCGGATGAGGTCCGGTCCACAGCCAGCGGGTGATCTGGTCGGCGAGCTGGTCCCGGTCCTCGCGCGGGTCGGTGCGCAGCCAGAGCTCGGCCGTGCCGCGGACGAATCCGACCGCCCCCGCGGCCCACAGCCGGGAGAGGGCGCCGGAGCCGGTCAGCAGATCGGTGATCGAGTCGACGACGTGTTCCGACGACCCGTCGCGGGTCACGAAGGTGTAGACGGCCGGCGAGGACTCGATCATCGCCAGATAGGTGCCGACCATCGCGCGCAGCGCGGCCCGCGGGCCGTCGGCGGTCCGGGCGGCGTCGGCCAGCGCGGCGCGGATGTCCGCGACCACCTCGGTGGCGACCGCCAGCTGCACACCGGTCTTGTCGGTGAAGTAGCGATAGACGATCGACTTGGAGGTGCCGGCGGCGGCGGCGATGTCGTCCATGGACACGTCCGGGCCACGGTGATGGACCAGCTTGCGCGCGGCCCGGGCCAGCTCGGCACGACGGGCCTCCCGGTGGTCGTCCCAGCGCGTGGAACGTCCATCGACGGCGGGCTCCTCCGTCGTCGTCGACGGGATGGCTGTGATCGGCCTCACAGAACCGAGAGTATCAGGTACTGTGAGTTTCGGACATCGATCACAAGGGGCCTTGGTCCCAGATCCGACACCCGGCTACATCGACGACGATGCGGAGCACCTGCCATGCCAGAGACAGCAGCGCCCACGACCCCCACGCGGGCCGTGATCCTCGGGGGTAATCGGATCCCCTTCGCCCGCGCCGGCGGCGCCTACGCCCGGTGCAGCAACCAGGACATGTTCACCGCCGCCCTGAACGGGCTGGTCGCCCGGTTCGGCCTGCAGGGCGAGCGACTGGGCGAGGTGGTCGCAGGTGCGGTGATCAAGCACAGCCGCGACTTCAACCTGACCCGGGAGTCGGTGCTCGGCTCGCCGCTGTCCGCGCAGACCCCGGCCTACGACCTGCAGCAGGCCTGCGCGACCGGACTGGAGGCCGTGGTCGGGGTCGCCAACAAGATCCGGCTCGGCCAGATCGACTCCGGCGTCGCGGGCGGGGTGGACTCGTCCTCCGACGTGCCGGTGACGGTCAGCGAGGGGCTGCGGCACACCCTGCTCGCGCTGCACCGGGCCACCACCCTCCCGCAGCGACTGAAGGCCGCGAGCGCCTTCCGCCCCGGCGACCTCGCACCGGCTTTCCCCGGCGTGGCCGAACCGCGCACCGGCCTGTCTATGGGCGAGCACCAGGCGCTCACGACGGCGCAGTGGGGCATCGGGCGCCAGGAGCAGGACGAGATCGCCCTGGCCAGCCACCAGCGGCTCGCCGCCGCGTGGGACAGCGGGTTCTTCGACGACCTGGTCACCAGCTACCGCGGGCTGCAACGGGACCAGAACCTGCGCCCGGACACCTCGCTGGAGAAGCTCGGAGCGCTCAAGCCGGTGTTCGGCACCCGGCTCGACACCCCCGCCACGATGACCGCGGGCAACTCGACCCCGCTCACCGACGGCGCCTCCAGCGTGCTGCTCGGCTCCGACGACTGGGCGACCGCGCACGGGCTGACCCCGCTGGCCGTCGTGATCGACGCGGAGACCGCCGCGGTCGACTTCGTGCACGGCGAGGACGGGCTGCTGATGGCCCCCGCGTACGCGGTGCCGCGCCTGCTCGCCCGGCAGGGGCTGACCCTGGACGACCTGGACCTGATCGAGATCCACGAGGCGTTCGCGGCCACGGTGGCCGGCACGCTGGCGGCCTGGTCGGACAAGGAGTTCTGCGTGGACCGGCTCGCGCTGGACGACGTACTCGGCACCGTCGACCGGGCGAAGCTCAACGTGCACGGCTCGTCGCTGGCCGCCGGCCACCCGTTCGCGGCCACCGGCGGGCGGATCGTCGCCACCGCCGCGAAGGAGCTGGCGCGCCGGAAGGCCGAGACCGGACGGACGGCCCGTGCGCTGATCTCGGTCTGCGCCGCCGGCGGACTCGGCGTCGCGGCGATCCTGGAGTCGGCATGACCGCGCCGAGCACCGACACCTATCTGGACCTGGTCAACGGCGGGCTCACCGGCACGCTGGCCAAGCGTCTCGGACTGCCCCGGCCCACGCCGCTGCGCCGGTTCACCCCCGGACAGCGCCTGGTCGACGGCCCCGTGCTGGTCCTCGGCGAGGGCAAGGACGCGGACACGCTGGCCCGCTTCCTGTCCGGCACCGACGGCGCGGACACCGGCTGGGACCTGGACGTGCGACGGCACACGGACGACGGCACCCGGTTCGCCGCCGCCGTGCTGGTGCTGACCGAGGTCGAACGCCCGCAGGACCTGGCGGCTCCGCTGCTCGCCCTGGCCCCGGTGCTGAAGACCCTGGCACGGCACGGCCGGGTGGTCACCGTCTCCCGTCCGGCCCGCGACGACCAGGCGCCCGCACTCGCCGCCGTCCGGCAGGGCGTCGACGGGGTGCTGCGCTCGCTGGCCAAGGAGCTGCGCGGCGGCGCCACCGGCAACGGGGTGGTCGCCGCCGACGGAGTGCCGGTCACCGCACCGGCGGTGCTCGGCGCGCTGCGCTTCCTGCTGTCCAGTCGGTCGGCGTACGTCGACGGACAGCTGATCGAGGTCGACTCCGAGGCCGGCACGCTGCCCGGCGACTGGGACCGGCCGCTCGCCGGACGGGTCGCGGTGGTCACCGGCGCCGCCCGCGGCATCGGCGAGTCGATCGCCCGCACCCTGGCGCGGGACGGGGCGACGGTGATCGCCGTGGACGTCCCCGCCGCGGGCGAGGCGCTGACTGCGGTCGCCAACCGGGTGCACGGCACCGCGCTGCAGCTCGACGTCACCGCCGACGACGCCGGGGAGCGCATCCTCCGACACGCACTGGAGCGGCACGGCCGGCTGGACATCGTGGTGCACAACGCCGGGATCACCCGGGACAAGCTGCTGGCCAACATGACCCCGGACCGCTGGGAGCCGGTGCTGGCGGTGAACATCGCGTCCCAGCTGCGGATCAACGAGGCGCTGCTGACCAGCGGCGATCTCACCGACGCGCCGCGGATCGTCTCACTGGCCTCCACCTCCGGCATCGCCGGGAACCGTGGACAGACCAACTACGCGGCGTCCAAGGGCGGCGTGATCGGGATGGTCCGGGCGACCGCGCCCCTGCTCACCCCGTTCGGCGGCACCGCCAACGCGGTGGCACCGGGTTTCATCGAGACCGAGATGACCGCCCGGATGCCCGCGCTCACCCGGCAGATCGCCCGGCGGCTGTCCTCGTTGCAGCAGGGCGGGCAACCGGTGGACGTGGCCGAGGCGGTCGCCTTCCTGGCCTCACCGCCGGCCGGGGGCGTGGTCGGACAGGTGCTCCGGGTGTGCGGTCAGGCGATGGTCGGCCGATGACGGTCGTCACGCTGCCGGTGGTCCCGGGACTCGGCGGGCTGTACCTGCGCGGCGCGGTCGGCGGGCGCTCCCGCACCACGCTGCCCGACCTCGGCTACCGGGTGGCCGGGGTGCGCGCCGACCCGGACCGGCTCACCGCGTACCAGCATCTGCTCGGCGAGCCCGCCACCGATCAGCTGCCCGCCGGATTCGTGCACGTGCTCGCGTTTCCGGTGGCCACCGCGCTGATGACCCGACCGGATTTCCCGCTCCGACTGCTCGGCATGGTGCACCTCGCGAACCGGATCACCCAGCACCGGCCCGTGCACCTCGGCGAGGAGCTGGAGATGCGCGCACGGGCCGACGACCTGCGCCCGCACCACCGCGGGACCCAGGTCGATCTGGTCACCACCGTGCACGGCGCGGACGGCGAGGAGGCCTGGCGCGGGGTGTCGACCTACCTCGCACCCGGCGTCCGGCTCCCCGGTGACGACCGCCCGGACCGCCCCGACCGCGCGGAGTTCCGGGCCCCGTCGCCCACCGGCCGGTGGCGCTACGACGCCGATCGGGGCCGCCGGTACGCCGCCGTCTCCGGTGACGCCAACCCGATCCACCTGTCCGCGCTCAGCGCCCGGGCGTTCGGCTTCCCGCGAGCGATCGCGCACGGGATGGACACCGCGGCGCGGGCGCTCGCCGACGTCGGAGCAGCGCGAGGGGATGCCTTCACCTGGACCGCGGAGTTCGCCGCACCGGTGCTCCTGCCGTCCTCCCCGTCGGTGCGGATCGAGCGGGACCCGGGCGGTTTCGGGTACCGCGTGTGGGACGCCGGTCGGGGGAAGCTGCACCTGCACGGACGGGTGGACCT
Source organism: Cellulomonas sp. RIT-PI-Y (assembly GCF_025642745.1). Taxonomy (GTDB): domain Bacteria; phylum Actinomycetota; class Actinomycetes; order Actinomycetales; family Cellulomonadaceae; genus Cellulomonas. The sequence continues at coordinate 11,836 of NZ_JANZKP010000062.1, read as the reverse complement.
TGCGCCGTCCGGGTGATCTGCCGGCCCTCCGGTTGCACCGACGTGACGTCGGACACACCGTGAAGAAGCTGTTCTATGCAGGGGGCATCGATGAAGGCAACGGAAGCGAGCGGTATCCACCCGTGGATCCGTCGCGCGCTGCTCACCCTGATCGGCGCGGCGATCGCGGCTTTCGGGGCGCTGGTCCTCTCCGCCCCCACCGCCGGCGCAGCCGAGGGCGACGCCGACTCCGGCGGGCCGCTGTCCGCGGTGGTGGCCCCGGTCGGTGACCTGGTCGGTCAGGTGCTCGGCACCGTGACCGGGGCACCCGCCGCCGAGCCCGCCACCCCGGTGGCGCCGGCTCCGGCGCCGGTCGCTCAGCCCGCACCCGCGGTTCCCCAGCCCGCGCCCGCCGCGCCGCAGCCCGCACCGGTGGCCCCGGCTCCGGCCGCACCGGTGGCCGCGACGCCCGCACCCGTCGCGGCCCAGGACCCGCCCGCCGGCTCGGTCGTCCCCGCCCCGGTGGCTGCGGCCGTGGAGGCGGTGGTCAGCCCGATCGCCGGCCAGGTGGAGCCGGTCACCACTCCGGTCCTGACCCCGGTCGCCGAGGCGCTGGTTCCGGTCACGGAGCAGCTCGAACCCCTGACCACGAGCGTGCTGGGGCCGCTGGCACCCGTGCTGCGACCGGTCACCGCGGTGCTCGATCCCGTCCTCGGGCCGCTGGCCCCGGTGCTCGGCGCCCTCGACCCGGTGCTCGGAGTCCTCGACCCCGTCCTGGAGCCGCTCACCCCGGTGGTCGAGCCGATCGTCGTGCCGCTGCCGACCCCGGTCACGCCGGGCAGCGACGGGGACGGGGTCCAGCCGATCCCCGATCCGGACCTCGCCGTCCCGAGCTCCGCGGCGTCGGCACGCACCCCCACGATCGTCGCGTCGACCGAACGGCGCGCGAGCGCCTGGACGACCGCCGACCGGGCGCCCGGCACCGACCCTGCCGCCGGTGCACCGGCCACCCCCGCGACCAACGACCTGCGACCTGTCGCGCCGGCGGGCACCGGGCTGCCGGGCGCACCCGTCCCTGCCCCGAGCGGACCGGGCGGCACGACCACGCAGCGCGGCAGCGAGTTCGCGGAGCTGACCGGCACCGTGCCCGCTCCGGCCCTCGTCCGGTCGACCCACGTCGGGTCCACCGCGAGCATCGCCGCCACCCCGTTCCTCGACATCCCCAACTCCACCGCCTGAGTCGGCGCGCCGCCCCGCGGCATCCGCCACCCCGCCCTACCGGGCATCCGACTCAGACGAAGGACTTCGATCATGCACACCCTCATCCGACGAGCGCTGCAGACCGCGCTCCTGACCGGCGGCCTCATCGCCGTCGGTGCAGCCGCCGCCCAGGCCGACCCGGGCGACACCGACATCTCCGTCGACCTGGGCGTGGGCCTCGGCGACACCACCGTGCTCAGCGTCCCGGTCTCGGTACCGATCTCCGTCTCCGACCTGGCCGTCGGAGTCGCCGGTGACGCGACCACCGAGGCCGCACCCGCACCCGCCGCGCCGGACCCCGCTCCGGCCGACCCCGCACCCGCCGCGGCACCGCTGGTCGAGGTGCCGGTCACCGTCCCGGTGACCGTGTCGTCGGTTGCGGCCGGTGTCCTCGGCGACGGAACGATCACCGCCGCCCCCGCAGCGGACGCCGACCAGCCCGCACCCGCCGCCGACGCCGCCGGCTCCCCGGACGCCGGGCTCGTCTCGGTGCCCGTGACGGCGCCGGTCACCGTCGACAGCGTCGCCGTCGGGGTCCTGGGCGACGGCACCATCACCGGTGCCGAACCCGCCTCGGCCCCCGCCACCGGCGGGGACGACTCCACCGGCGACGACGCACTGGTCAGAGTGCCCGTCACCGCCCCGGTCACCGTCGGCACCATCGCCGTCGGGGTCCTGGGCGACGGCTCCATCACCGGCACCGGGGACGGCACCGACCAGCCCGCCGCTCCGGCCACCGACACCACCGGCGCCACGGACGACGCGACCGTGTCCGCCCCGGTGACCGCCCCGGTCACCGTCGACACCCTCGCGCTCGGCGTGCTGGGTGACGGCACCATCACCGGCGCCGAGGCCGCACCGGCCCCGACGACCGGCGGGGACGACTCCACCGGCGACGCGCTGGTCGGCGTCCCCGTCACCGCGCCGGTCACCGTCGGCACCATCGCCGCCGGGGTCCTGGGTGACGGCACCATCACCGGCACCGGAACGAGCACCGACCAGCCCGCACCGCCTGCCGACACCACCGGCGCCACGGACGACGCGACCGTGTCCGCCCCGGTGACCGCACCGGTCACCGTCGACACCCTCGCGCTCGGCGTGCTGGGTGACGGCACCATCACCGGCGCCGAGGCCGCACCGACCCCGACGACCGGCCCCACCGACGGCACCGGCGGTGCGCTGGTCGGCGCGCCGGTCACCGCACCCGTCACCGTCGACACCCTCGCGCTCGGGCTCCTCGGCGACGGCACGATCACCGGCACCGGCACCGGGGGAACGACGGGCACCGAGACCGGCACCGGTCAGTCCGACGCCCTGGTGTCCCTCCCGGTCACCGCTCCGATCACCCTCAGCCGGCTCGCCGTCGGGGTCCTCGGCGACGGCACGATCACGCAGTCGACCGTTCCCACCGACGACGACGTCCCGGGTGCCGTGATCGACGACGACGACCCCGTGACGCCGGACGACGACGCGGCGACCGAGCCCGGGGGCGGCACGGACCCGGGGTCCGGTGCCGTGGACACGGTGTCCGCGACCGTCATCGCGACCGACGCCGACCTCGCCGGGTCGACGACGTCCGCTCTGGTCTCCCTCGACGCGGTGCGCACCGCGTCGCTGGCGACCACCGGGGGCGAGGAGCTGCCGCTGGTGCTGCTCGCCCTCGGTCTCCTGCTGGTCGGGACGCTGCTGCGTCGCCCGGCCCGGGTCGCCGCGTCCGCGCGGTGATCCGCCTCCCCCACTCCCGGTGGTGCTCGTTCAGGGGGTCGAGCACCACCGGGTGTGGGCGCGCCGTGCCACAGTGACGCCATGAGCACCCCGATGGACGCACTCGACCCGTGGCTGGGTTCGCTGGAACCCGAGGCCGACCTGGACCGGATGCTGCTGGACGGCTCGGATCTGGCCGGTGCCGACGGGGAGGGCGCCCGGCTGCTGGAGTGCCTGCTGCGCGGCTGCGACCTGGACGGGTCCACCCTGGACCACGCCCACCTGATCGACACCACGCTGGCCGAGTGCCGGGCCGGGAGCATCCGCGCCCGGACCAGCACCTGGCGGGACGTGACGATCGACGGCTGCCGGTTCGGCGCGCTCGAGGTGTTCGGCTCCGCCTGGGACCGGGTCACGATCCGCGGCGGCAAGATCGACTACCTGAACCTGCGGGACGCCAAGATCCGCGAGCTGCACCTGGTCGACTGCACGCTGGGCGACCTCGACCTGGCCGGGGCCGCCGTCCGGGGTCTGCGCACCGAGCGCTGCCAGGTGCGACGGCTCGACGTGACCCGGGCCCAGCTCAAGGACGCCGACCTGCGGGGTGCCGAGCTCCGGGTGCTGGACGGCACCGCCGGTCTGCGCGGCGCCACGATCAGCGCCGAGCAGCTGTACGACCTCGCGGGTGCGCTGGCCGACCACCTGGGCGTGACGGTGGCCTGAAACGCCCCATCTCGCCTCGTTCTGAAACCGCTCAGTCGTCCACCACCGGCCCGCACCCCGCGGCCGCGGTCGCCGCCAGCGCGTCGATCCCGTCCACGCCGGGTCGCGGGTCACCGATCACCGCCCAGCAGCCGTCCACGACGTCGTACTCCGCACGCGGGCCGTCGGTGGTCCAGGCGTGCAGCGCCTCGATCAGCCGGTCCACCGCCTCCACCGGGGTGCCGACCCCGACCGACGCCCGCAGCGCCCCACCGGTGACCCCGAGCCGGGCGAGCAACGGGTGCGCGCAGAACCGGCCGTCCCGCACGCCGATCCCCCACTCGGCGGACAGGTAGGCCGCGACCAGGCCGGGGTCGTCCTCGCCCACGCTGAACGAGACCACGCCGACCGGGTCGGCGGAGTCGGACCAGAGCCGGAGCACCCGGACGCCCGGGATCGCGGACAGCCCGTCGACCAGCCGCTCGCGCAGCGCGTCCTCGTGCGCGACCAGCGCACCGGCGGGCAGTGCGGCCAGCTCCTCGCAGGCGGCGGCGAGCGCGACCGCACCGAGCACGTTCGGCGATCCGGCCTCGTGGCGCGCGGGTGCGGGCTGCCAGAGCGTCCGGTCGGTGCGCACGTCGCGGACAGCACCGCCGCCGGCCAGGTACGGCGTGCCCTGGTCCAGCCAGTCCCGCCGGCCGACCAGCGCACCGGCGCCGAACGGGGCGTAGGTCTTGTGCCCGGAGAACGCGACGTAGTCGACACCGCTCTCGGACAGCGAGAACGGGCGGTGCGGCACCAGCTGCGCGCCGTCGATCAGCAGCCGGGCACCGGCGTCGTGCGCGATCGTGGCCAGCGCGTCGATCGGCAGGCTCTCCCCGGTGACGTTGGACGCCCCGGTCACGGTGACGAGCGCGTAGGTGCCACGGGTCAGCTCGTCACGCAGCAGGTCGAGGGTGGCCGCGGCGGTCGGCCCGCTGGCCAGGACGGTGGCCCGCCGGTCGTCGCCGCCGGTGCTGTGCACCCAGGGCAGCAGGTTGGCGTGGTGCTCGCAGTCCAGGACCAGCACCCGGCCGGGCACGCAGCCCGCCAGCAGGTTGAGCGCGTCGGTCGTGTTGCGGACGATCACCGCCACGTCGTCCTGGCGGGCGCCGACGAACCGGGCGATCGTCTGCCGGGAGGTCTCGTACAGCGCGGTGGACACCTGGGACAGGTACCCGGCGCCGCGGTGCACGGACGCGTACAGCGGCAGCACCTCGGTCACCCGTGCGGCCACCGACTCCAGGGCCGGGGCGGACGCGGCGTAGTCGAGATTCGCGTAGGAGACGGTGCGGCCGTCGACCAGCGGCACCGGGGTGTCGCCGCCGACCACGGGCAGCAGGGCGTCGAGCCGGTCCGCGGCGGGCGCGGACGGGGTGGGAACGGACACGGTGGGTGCAGACATGTCGGACCTCCGGACGTGGAGGGCTGCCCGACGGACCGGGCGAACCCCGCGCTTGCCCCGGCGCCGGACGGCGTGGGACCAGGTCGTCACCCGGGGCACCCCGCCGCGGAGGGAGGGTTGCCGGCCAGCAAGCCGGGGCTACGCGCTGGCACTCATGACCTGAGAACACGATGAACCGGCTCCCGGCGATCCGTCAAGGCGTGACCACTCTGCGGGCGCTCCTGGCGGAACAGCCGGTCGGGTGTCTAGGGTCGGGGCCACCATCCAGAGCGGCCGAGAGATCTGGCTCGACGACGCCGCAGCAGCCCAGGCAGGACGGACCACGGTCCGGACCGCGCCCAGGGTGCTACCGCCAGGACCGATGGAGGAGAGATGAGCGAGTCACCCCTGCCCTACCGCCTGCTGACCGGACCGGACGACCGGTCGTTCTGCGAGCGGGTCAGCGCCGCGCTGGCCGAGGGCTACCAGCTGCACGGCAGCCCGGCGGCGACCTTCGACGGGGAGCGGGTGATCGTCGCCCAGGCGGTCGTCCTCCCCGGTGCGGGCGAGCGCACGGTGCGTCCGCTGTGACCGCGGGCTACGCGGGTGACCTCACCCCGCAGGAGACCTGGCAGCTGCTCGCCGACGACCCGACCGCCCTGCTGGTCGACGTCCGCACCGACGGCGAGTGGCGCACCATCGGCGTGCCGGATCTGCCCGAGCGGGTCGGCTTCGTCGAGTGGGTCGACGGCCAGGGCCGGCGCAACCCCCGGTTCGTGGAGCAGCTGACCGAGCTCGGCGCGGACGACGGCAGGCCGGTGGTCTTCCTCTGCCGGTCCGGCGTGCGCTCGGTGGCCGCCGCGACCACCGCCACCGCGGCCGGGATCGGGATCGGCCCGGCGTACAACGTGCTGACCGGGTTCGAGGGCGATGTCGGCCCGGACGGTGCCCGTGGTCACCAAGGCTGGCGCGCCGACGGCCTGCCCTGGCGGTCGTGGTGACCGCGGCCGGACCCGGCGACTGGCAGGACGGCCTGCTCCCCCGTGACGAGCTGCGGCCGGACACCCTCGCGGTGCGCGGCGGTCAGGTCCGCACCGGGTTCCAGGAGACCTCCGAGGCGCTGTTCCTGACCCAGGGCTACGTCTACGACCGGGCCGCCGACGCGGAGGCCGCGTTCGCCGGGGAGTCCGACCGCTTCCTGTACTCGCGCTACGGCAACCCGACGGTCAGCACCTTCGAGGAGCGGCTGCGACTGCTGGAGGGCGCCGAGGCCTGCTACGCCACCGCCTCCGGGATGAGCGCGGTGTTCACCGCACTGGCGGCGCTGGTGGGCAACGGGTCGCGGATCGTCGCCGCCCGGGCGCTGTTCGGGTCGTCGGTGGTGATCTTCGACGAGATCCTGGCCCGCTGGGGCGTGCGCACCGACTACGTCGACGGGCACGTGCCGGAGCAGTGGGAGCAGGCGCTGGCCACCCCGGCGGACGTGGTGTTCTTCGAGACGCCGTCCAACCCGATGCAGGACCTGGTCGACATCGCCCGGGTCAGCGAGCTCGCGCACGCCGCCGGTGCGGTCGTGGTGGTCGACAACGTCTTCGCCACCCCGGTGCTGTCCCGGCCCCTGCTGTTCGGCGCGGACGTGATCGTGTACTCGGCGACCAAGCACATCGACGGACAGGGCCGGGTGCTCGGCGGCGCGATCCTCGGCACCGACGAGTTCGTGCACGGACCGGTGCAGACCCTGATCCGGAACACCGGCCCGTCGCTCAGCCCGTTCAACGCCTGGGTCCTGCTCAAGGGCCTGGAGACGCTGTCGCTACGGGTCCGGCACCAGACCGCGTCGGCGCTGGCGGTCGCGACCTGGCTGGAACAGCACCCCGCGGTGGCGCAGGTCCGCTACCCCTATCTGCCGTCGCACCCGCAGCACCGGCTGGCGCTCGCGCAGCAGGACGGCGGCGGCACGGTGGCGACCTTCACCCTGCGCACCCCGGAGGGTGCCACCCCCGAGCAGGCCAAGGCGCTCACCTTCGGGGTGCTGGACCGGCTCCGGGTGATCGACATCTCGAACAACCTCGGCGACGCCAAGTCGATGGTCACCCACCCGGCGACCACCACCCACCGGAAGCTCGGCCCCGCCGGACGCGCCGCGGTGGGCATCGCCGAGTCCACCATCCGGCTCTCGGTCGGGCTGGAGGATCCCCGGGACCTGACCGACGACCTGACGCAGGCGTTCGGCGACTGAGCCGGGGGGCGGCCCCCGGTCGGCGGGGGTCAGTCCACCAGTCGGCGCAGCTCGTGCTCCACCCGCTCGCCCCCGGCCAGCGGGTGGAGCACGAGCCCGTCCACGCCGGTGCGCTCGGCCAGTTCACGCAGCTCGGCGAGCAGCAGATCCCCGGTGGTGACCACCCGGGTGGCGGCCGGGGACCAGGTCAGACCGCTCAGCGCGTCCAGGTACTCCAGCTCCGCCCGCTTGCGCCGCGCGGTCCGCTCGTCCGGAGCGAGCACGACGTCGACGTCCAGCAGCACGGTGACCTCGGACCGCCGGCGACCGGCGGCGGCCACCCCCTGCGCGGCCAGGTCGACCAGGTCGGCGAGCTCGGCGACCGACGGCACCGCCGCGGAGAACGACAGCCGGATCACCTCCGCCCGGGCCGCCGCGACCAGCAGATCGGTGCTGGTCAGCGGTCGGTGCTCCACCCCTCCGGGAGCAGGGTCGTGCAGCGAGAGCGCGGGTGTCGGCGTGGGCACGACGGAGAGAGTGGGACGAGCAGGGGCGACCGCGACGCGGTCCAGCACGGGCTGAGCCATGGGAGATGTCCTCGGGTGAGGCGGGTGCGCGCCGGGCCGTCCGGCCTCGGGCGCGCGGGGTCGTCAGCTCAGCGACAACAGACCCGGCTCATGGACACGCAGGAACCGTAACCGTCCACCCCGCGCCCGCACCATCCGCCGTCCGCATCCCGGACAGCCCGGTCGTCAGCCGTGACGCAGCAGATGATGCGTCGCGGTGACGCCGTACGAGGTGAAACCCTCACGCTCGTAGAGGCGCCGGGCGCGCTCGTTCATCCGATGCACCTGGAGCAGCGTTCCCCGCTGCCGCTGCCGTGACTCGCCGACCACCCATCGCAGCGCCGCGGTCCCCACACCCGACCCCTGACACTCCGGCTCGACCTCGATGAGTTCGAGCCAGGTGTCTCCGTCGCGCTCACCGAGGTAGACCGCGCCCGCATCACGGTGGTCCGCGCTCACGACGATCACGTCATGATCGTCGACGAGCGGCCGGAAGAGCTCCCGCTGTTCCTCCGCGTCCCAAGGACCGTAGGCCGACTCCACGAGGTGACGATGCGCGGCCTCGTGGAGGCCGAAGAGCCACTGCTCATCGGCCGGGGTCGCCTGACGCAGCTCGATCTCCATCACAGCAGTATCGACAACCCGGCCGACTTCTCCGGCGAGAAGCCACGTCGGGTCGGACACATCGCCACAGGAACGACGAAAAATGGTTTCTCGACGCGGCACCACGGCGAGCGGTCGGGAGAGGGCCGCAGCGGTCAGGAGACCAGTGCGCGCATGACCGAGGTGAAGAAGCGCAGGCCGTCGGTGCCGGAGCGGGGGCCACGGGCGCCGTCCGGGCCGAAGCCGGACTCGACGGCGTGCTCCGGGTGCGGCATCAGGCCGACCACGTTGCCCGCGGCGTTCGTGATCCCGGCGATCCCGCGGCGCGACCCGTTGGGGTTGCCGTCGGAGTAGCGGAAGACCACGCGGCCCTCGCCCTCCAGCTCGTCCAGCGTCGACTCGTCCGCGACGTACTGGCCGTCCTGGTTCTTCAGCGGGATGGTGATCCGCTCGCCCGTGGCGTACTCCCGGGTCCAGGCGGTGTCCGCGTTCTCGACGGTGAGCACCTGCTCCCGGCAGACGAAGTGCAGGTGGTCGTTCTTGATCATCGACCCGGGCAACAGGTGCGCCTCGGTCAGGACCTGGAACCCGTTGCAGATGCCCAGCACCGGCATCCCCCGGCCCGCGGCGGCCACGATCTCGCCCATTACCGGCGCGAACCGGCTGATCGCCCCGGCACGCAGGTAGTCGCCGTAGGAGAACCCCCCGGGCAGCACGACGGCGTCCACGCCGTGCAGGTCGGCGTCCGCGTGCCAGAGCGCCACCGGCTCCGCGCCGGCCAGTCGCACCGCGCGGGCGGCGTCCCGGTCGTCCAGGGTGCCGGGGAAGGTGACGACCCCGATCGTCGTCATCAGGCCGGGCCCTCGGAGACGACGGTGGACGAGGGCGCCGTGGCGTCGGCGGCGTCCTCGGCGACCCGGACCACGTCCTCGATCACCGGGTTGGACAGCACCTGCTCGGCGGCCTCGGCGGCTGCGGCGAGCACCTCGGGGGTGACGGGTCCGTCGACCTCCAGCTCGAACCGCTTGCCCTGCCGGACGGAGGTGAACTGCCCGAAGCCCAGGCGGGGCAGCGCTCCGGCCACCGCCTTGCCCTGCGGGTCGAGGATCTCCGGCTTGGGCATCACATCGACGACGACTCGTCCCACAGGTGCTCCCTGGTTCGCGACGGTGGTGGTGGTTGCGGCGCCAGGATACCGACCCGCGAGCGGGGGTGGTGCGCGCGTCCGGTGTTACGGCTCCACCGGCAGCCGCACAATCCCCATCCCCGCCGGGGCCCCACCCGACAGGTAGGTCAGCAGCACGTCGTTCTCCGGCTCGGCCAGCTCGGTCGACCAGCCGGCGAGCACCAGGAGCCAGCCCCGATCCAGCACGGCGTTCAGCCAGAGGTCGTCGTGCGGGGCGACCGCCAGCGCGTCGTCGCCGCTCCACAGCGTGGCCCAGCCGCCGGACGCGGTGACGTCGGCCCGGTCGGGATCGAGCGTGGGCAGGGCGCCCGACTCGTCGAGCCCGAGGTCCGCGATCGCCCGGGACAGGTCCGCGACCGCCCATGCCTCGTCCTCGGCCGGATGCAGCACCCAGACCGCGACGGGTCCTCCGTCGCGGGGATGGAAGCCGGCCGCGGTCCGCCCCGAGATGAGTCGGGCGGTTGGCCGGTCGCAGCCATTGCGCAGCACAGTGCGATCGACGCTAGGCACATCGGCGGCGCCGTGGGGCCGCGGCACCCCGGCGTCTGGGTGTCAGCACCCACCCCGGCCCCGAGGCCCACCCGATCGGAGGACGGACGGGTGAAGGAGCAGGTCAGAGACGTACCGGTCGTTCACCCGCATGATCAGAGCGCGCGATGCGTCCAGCGCCCGGCGATCAGGGTGCCCACGACCGGCAACCTGCGCAGATCCGAGGCGGTCAGCGGGTCGGCGTCCAGGACCGCCAGATCGGCGGGGGCGCCGACCGCCAGGCCGAGCCGCTGACCGTCCACCGAGGCGGCCAGCGCGGTCAGCAGGTCGATCCGCTGCTCGGGGTGCCAGGGTGCCCGGCCGTCCCGGCTGCGGCGGACGGCCGCGTCGACGGCGATCCAGGGGTCGAGCGGGGCGACCGGAGCGTCCGAGCCGAGCACCAGGCGGACCCCGGCGGCGTGCAGCGAGCCGAGTGCGAACGCCCGTCCGGTCCGGCCCGCCCAGTGCCGATCGGCGACGTCCCGGTCGTCCATCGCGTGCTCGGGCTGGACCGAGGCGACCACCCCGAGCTCGGCGAACCGGGCGACGTCCCGATCGGTGAGGAGCTGGGCGTGCTCGATGGTCCCGCGGGCGCCGGACTCCGCGAAGGCATCCAGCGCGAGGGTGTTGGCGTGGTCGCCGATGGCGTGGATCGCGCAGGTCAGCCCGTGCGCGGTGACCCGGTGCATCAGCGGGACCAGGTGCTCCGGCGGCACGGAGAGGATGCCGTGCGAGGCGGTCCCCGGGTAGGGGTCGTGGCAGAAGGCGGTCCGGGTGTTGAGCGAGCCGTCGGTGACCACCTTCAGCGGCCCCTGCGTGATCAGGCCGCCGGGGACGAGCGGGTCGCCGGTCCGCAGTCCCTCGTCCAGCACCCGGTCCAGGTGCGCCTCCCAGACCCCGGCCCGGACCCGCAGCAGGTCGAAGCCCGCGGCGGCCCGGCGACGCCAGGGCAGGACGTTGTCGGCGATCTCCAGGTCCAGCACACCGACCACCCCGCGGGCGGCGGCGTCCGCGGCGGCCTCGGTGACCCAGTGGTCCATCGTGGCGGCGTCCACCCGGTCGACGACGCTGGTCAGCGGCAGCCATTCCGCCTCGCGGAGCAGTCCGGCCGGGTGGTCGCCGACGCCGGCATAGCGCAGCCCGGCGGTGCTGAACCACGCGCAGTGCAGGTCGCCGGAGACCAGGATCACCGGGGTCGGACCGACCGCGGCGTCCAGCAGGGCCGCGGTCGGGGTGTCCGGCCAGAGACCGTCGCGGAAGCCGTAGCCGATCAGCGCGGTGCCGGGGGTGAGCGGGGCGCGGTCCAGCCGGTCGAGCACCAGGCGGATCGCCGCGGCGGCCGAGTCGGCCGCGGACACGTCGACCCGCTGGCGGGCCAGCGCCCACTGGTCGAGGTGCACGTGCTGGTCCCACAGCCCCGGCATCAGGGTGCGACCGTCCAGGTCCACCCGCTCGACCGGACCGGCGATCGGCTCCCCGACCCCGGCGATCACCCCGTCCCGCACCAGGACGTCGACCGGTTCCGGCGCCCCGATCAGGCGGGCGTTCGCGAGCAGCAGGTCGGGCATCGGATCTCCAGGGCGGTCGAGTGCGGTACGTCCGCCCCGACACGCCGGGCGACACGCGGGCCGCCGGTCCTCACCTGCCGAACTCGACGTCGTGGGGGC
>NZ_JANZKP010000061.1 GCF_025642745.1 Cellulomonas sp. RIT-PI-Y | reverse complement strand
GCTGCTCACCCGGCTGGACGCCGGACGCCGCACTCTCGAGGACGTGTTCCTCGACCTGACCGGACGGAATCTGCGATGAGCACCGAGCCCACGGCGGCCCCGGCCGCGACGAGGGTCCTCGCCCAGGGCCGGTTCGAGACGCTCGCGGTGCTCCGCAACGGCGAGCAGCTGCTGGTCACGCTGATCATCCCGGTGGTGGCGCTGATCGCCCTCGGCCGGTCCTCGTTCATCGACATCGGCACCGGCGGCGCCGCCCGGATCGACGTGGTCACCCCCGGCGTCCTGGGCCTGGCCGTGATGGCGGGCTCGATGACCTCGCAGGCGATCGCCACCGCCTTCGACCGGCGCAACGGCGTGCTGCGACTGCTGGCCACCACCCCGCTCGGCCGTGGCGGCCTGCTCGCGGGCAAGGCGGTGGCGGTGCTGGCGGTGGCGGCGGTCCAGGTGATCGCGGTCGGGGTGGTCGCCCTGGTGCTCGGCTGGCGACCGGACCCGGCGGGGATCGCCCCCGCGCTGCTGGCCCTGTTGCTCGGCGTCGCGGCCTTCACCGCGCTCGCCCTGCTGCTGGCCGGGACGCTGCGCGCCGAGGCCGTGCTGGCCGCCGCGAACCTGTTGTTGGTCCTGCTCGCCGTGGTGGGGGGCGTGGTGCTCCCGGTGAGCGACCTGCCCGGCTGGTGGGCGGACGTCGCGGTCCGGCTGCCCCCGGGCGCGCTCGGCGAGGCCCTGCGCACCGCCCTGGTCGACGGCGGGTTCCCCGCGGTGCACCTGCTGGTGCTCGCGGGCTGGACGGTGCTGCTCGGCGCGGGCGTCCGACGCTGGTTCCGCTGGTCCTGAGTGACGCATCCCTCCCCGCGAACGTCCTCGGGCAGCCCGTCCGGCCTCGTACCCTGATCCGGTGAGCCGTACCGCTGTCGACACCGCCGCCGAAGCACCCCGCACCGTCGACCGGTGGCGGGCGCGCTGGACCCGTCCCGTGCTGATCGCCAACCTGGTCGCGCAGATCGCCATCGTGGTGACCGGCGGTGCCGTGCGGCTGACCGCCTCCGGCCTGGGCTGCTCCAGCTGGCCGCAGTGCGAGCCGGGCCACTTCACGCCCCGGTTCCACGAGGCGCTGACGATCCACCCGTACATCGAGTTCGGCAACCGCACCCTGACCGGCGTGCTCGGCGTCATCGCGCTGCTGGTCGCGGTCGTGGTCTGGACCGACCGGAGCCGGGCCCGCTCCTACCGCTGGCTCGGCTTCGCGCCGCTGATCGGCGTCGTGCTGCAGGCCGTGATCGGCGGCATCACCGTGCTGGTCGACCTGCACCCGGGCTGGGTGAGCACGCACTTCCTGGTCTCCATGCTGCTGGTCGTCACCTCGGCGATCCTGCTGGACCGGTCCGCGGAGGGCGACGGCGCCCCCACCCCGGTGGTCGGCCGCTGGGCACGACGCCTGGCACCGGTGTTCGCCGTCCTGCTGGGTGTCGTGCTGGTCCTGGGCGCGATCACCACCGGGGCCGGACCGCACTCCGGCGACGACGAGATCGCCTACCGGTTCGCCATCGACCCGCTGCTGATGGCCCGGATCCATGCCGCGGCGGTCTGGCTCTTCACCGCCGTCCTGGTCGCGCTCCTGGTGCTGAACCGACGTGCGCCCCGCCCGGTCCCCCGGCTCGGGGTCGTGATGGTCGGTCTGGTCGTGCTGCAGGGGATCATCGGCTACGTCCAGGTCGCCACCGACCTGCCGATCGTGCTGGTCCTGCTGCACATGGCCGCGGCCGGGCTGCTCACCGCCGGGTCCACCCGCTACCTGATGAGCTTCCGCGTCCGGGCGTGATCACCCGGGCGGTCACCGCAGACGCCCCAGCACCGACAGCCGACGTGTGGGCGCCGACGCCCGACGCCTCAGCGCTCACGTGTGACGCCTGACGCCGAGTTCGGCACCTCGGCCGCGAGTTCGGTACCCCGGCGACCGATCCGGGCGCCGACGTACCGAACTCGCGCGCGGGTCAGGCCTCGCGCAGCGTCATCCAGCCCCGGTCCCGCGCGGCCACTGCCGCCAGAATGCCGACCGTCGCCGACGGGCTGAGCAGCCGACCGGTCAGGACCGCGTCCACCGCGTCGTCCAACGGGACCCAGATCGGCACCATCCCGGCCTCCTCGTCCTCCCGGGTGAAGCGCTCGTCCTCGGGCACCGGGGACAGGTCCCGGGCCAGGTAGACCGCGATCCGCTCGTTCGAGCCGCCGGGGGTGGTGAAGAACTCGGTGAGCAGGTGCCAGCGGCCGGCGCGCAGGTCGGCCTCCTCGGCCAGCTCCCGCGCGGCGGCCAGCACCGGCGCCTCGCCCTCGACGTCCCGCAACCCCGCCGGGGGCTCCCACAGCTCGGAGCGCACCGGGTGCCGGTACTGCCGGAGCAGCAGCACCCGCTCCTGCGCGTCCAGCGCGATGATCGCCACCGCGCCCGGGTGGTCCAGGAACTCCCGGACCACCCGGGACTCGCCCAGGTCGACCTGCTCGGACACCAGGTCCCAGATCTTCCCGTGGTGCAGCAGCTCGTGTTCCAGCACCGGGCGCGGCTCCGGCCGGTCCGTGGGGTCCGGCCGGGTGGCGTCGGTCATCTCAGGCCCCTGCCTCGGAGAAGGACGACTCGCCCGCACGGACCGTGAGCGCGGCGCCGACCAGGCCGGCGAACAGCGGGTGCGCGTCGGTCGGGCGGGACTTGAACTCCGGGTGCGCCTGGGTGGAGACGTAGTACGGGTGCGCCGCACGCGGCAGCTCGACGAACTCCACCAGCGAGGAGTCCGGCGAGGTGCCGGAGATGACCAGGCCAGCCTCCTCCAGACGGTCGCGGTAGGAGTTGTTGACCTCGTAGCGGTGCCGGTGCCGTTCGGACACCCGGGTGCTGCCGTAGGCCTCGGCCACCACCGAGTCGTCGTTCAGCACGGCGTCGTAGGCGCCCAGGCGCATGGTGCCGCCCAGGTCGCCCTCGCCACCGACGATCGCCAGCTGCTCGGCCATGGTGGCGACCACCGGGTCGGCCGGGTTGTCGTCGAACTCGGAGCTGGAGGCCCCGGACAGGCCCAGCACGTTGCGGGCGTACTCGATCACCATGCACTGCAGGCCCAGGCAGATGCCGAGGGTCGGCACGCCGTTCTCCCGGGACCAGCGCAGCGCGCCGAGCTTGCCCTCGATGCCGCGCACGCCGAAGCCGCCGGGCACCAGCACCGCGTCCACCCCGCCGAGCGCCGCCTGCGCGCCCTCCGGGGTCTGGCACTCGTCGGAGGGCACCCAGCGGATCTTGACCTTGACCCGGTGGTGGAAGCCGCCGGCGCGCAGCGCCTCGGTCACCGACAGGTAGGCGTCCGGCAGGTCGATGTACTTGCCGACCAGGCCGATCTCGACCACGTCGGTCGCCCCGTGGACCCGGCCCAGCAGGTCCTGCCAGTCGGCCCACTCCACGTCGCGGAACGGCAGACCGAGCCGCTGCACCACGTAGGCGTCCAGGCCCTCCGAGTGCAGGACGCGCGGGATGTCGTAGATGCTCGGCGCGTCCACGCAGGAGATGACGCCCTGGGTGTCGACGTCGCACATCAGCGCGATCTTCGACTTGATCGAAGTCGGCAGGTCACGGTCCGAGCGCAGGACGATCGCGTCCGGCTGGATGCCGATGCTGCGCAGCGCCGCCACCGAGTGCTGGGTCGGCTTGGTCTTGAGCTCGCCGGACGGGCCGATGTACGGCACCAGGGAGACGTGCAGGAAGAAGACGTTGTCCCGGCCGAGCTCGTGCCGCACCTGGCGGGCCGCCTCGAGGAAGGGCTGCGACTCGATGTCACCGACGGTGCCACCGATCTCGGTGATGATCACGTCGACGTCCTCGGCGGCCTGCGACCGCATGCGGGACTTGATCTCATCGGTGATGTGCGGGATGACCTGCACCGTGTCGCCCAGGTACTCTCCGCGCCGCTCCTTGGCGATCACGTGCGAGTAGACCTGACCGGTGGTGACGTTGGCCGATCCGACCAGGTTCACGTCCAGGAAGCGCTCGTAGTGACCGACGTCCAGGTCGGTCTCGGCGCCGTCCTCGGTGACGAAGACCTCACCGTGCTGGAACGGGTTCATCGTCCCAGGGTCGACATTGAGGTAGGGGTCGAGCTTCTGCATCGTGACCCGCAGGCCCCGCGACCGGAGCAGTCGCCCCAGACTGCTGGCCGTCAAGCCCTTGCCCAGTGAGGAGGCGACGCCTCCCGTGACGAAGATGTGCCGGGTCCCGGATTCCGACCGCCCGGAGAGTCGATTTGCGCGCTCTGCCACGGGCTTCAACCCTACCTCACCCGGCGCCCAACTCCCACGACTTCGAGCAAGTCATCCGGAATCGGCCGGTCAGGGGCGGTAGATCGCCCGCAACTGGACCCGGACCTCGGCGGGAGTGGGCAGCTGCCCCGCCCGGTCCCGTGCCGCCGCTCGCAGGCGATCGCGCTCGATGGGGTCGGTGAGGACCCGTTCGACCGCCGACGCCAGCGCGTCGGCATCGTCGACCGGGACCAGGACCGCGGCGTCGCCGGTGACCTCCCGGGTGCCCCCCGCGTTGGTGGCCACCACCGCGGCGCCCAGACCGAGCGCCTCCTGTACGGCCAGCGGCTGACCCTCCCAGACCGCCGTGGACACCACGACGTCCGCGGCCGCCATCAGGTCGGCGACGTCCGTCCGGCGACCGAGCAGCCGCACCGGTGCCCGCAGCAGGTCGATCCGTTCCTGGAGCGGGCCGGCGAGCGGCCCGTCACCGGCGACCAGCCAGACCAGGTCCGGCACCCAGGCCTCCACCTGGGAGGCGGCCAGCGCCAGTGTGTCCAGTCCCTTCTGCGGCGCGAGCCGGGCGACGGTCACCGCCAACGGCTGGTCGGGTTCCAGTCCCAGCTCCGCCCGGGTCTGCTGCGCATCACGGGACGGCTCACGCCGCGTCGGAGCGGGGACCAGCGCCCGTTCGGCGTGCCGGGCGCCCTGGGACCGGCTCAGGGCCACCAGGTCTCCGGAGACGCCCAGCACCACGTCCGCACCGCGCGCGACCACCCGGCCCAGCACCGCCGACACGGTCCGGATCGCCCGGCCGCCCACCGGCAGGTTGTGCAGCGTCACCACGATCCGCGGCCGACGACGACGTCCGCGCAGCGCCAGCACCGTCAACGCACCGGCCCGCAGCCCGTGCGCGTGCACCACGTCCGCCTCCCGACCGAGCCCGGTCAGCCGGCGCACCGCCGCCAGGTCGGACGCGTGCGGCCGGTCGGCGATCTCCACCGGCTCGAAGTGCCCGCCCGTCGGCAGCACGGTCTCCCGCACCGCGGCCGGCCCGGCGACCAGCACCCGGTCCCCCGCCCCGGTCAGCTCGGTCACCACCTGGGCGACGTGCCGGGCGACGCCGCCCGCGCTCGATCCCAGCACCTGGACCACCCGCATGCTCATCCCTCCCCGTTCCGTCCGCGCCGCAGCAGCCCGGTGATCGCCGACCGGTCGGTCGCCCACACCGCCGCCAGCAGCACCACCGCACCCACCAGCGCCCCCGCCACTGCGGACAGCACCGCGCCGACGACACCCCCGGTGCCCAGTGCGTCCACCACCAGGCGGCCCAGCACCGCACCGGCGGCACCCCCGACGACCAGCACCACCGTCGACCGGGCGATGCCCTGCACCGCCTCCGCTCCGGCCGCCCGGCGCAGCAGCACCAACAGCAGCAACCCGGCGGTCAGCATCCCGACGCTGTTCCCGACCGCCAGCGCCCGCAGCGTCGCCGGGCCGTCCGGTGTCCCGCCGACCAGCACCGCACAACCGATCCAGGACGCCACGATCACCACACCCCAGCCGACGCTCGCGCCGAGCACGGCCAGCCGGCCACGCTCCAGCGCGTACAGCGCCCGGGACACGTGGAAGATCAGCCCGAAGCCGAGCAGGCCGGGCGCGGTGAGCGCCAACGGGTCGCTCAGGGCGCCGAGCAGAGTCCGGTCGCCGTTGCCGATCCGGCCGAAGACCGTGGTCACTGCCGGGGCCGCCGCGATCAGCGCCACCACCCCGACCGTGCTCGCTGTCAGCACCCCCCGGGTGGTGACCGCGGTCAGCCGGCCGAAGCCCTCCCGCCCCGGCCTGCTCGCGCGCTCGGCCAGTCGCGGGAACGTGCTGGTCGCCAGCGGCACGGCCAGCACCGCGTAGGGCAGCAAATAGACCGGCTGGATCAGGGTCTGCCAGGCCACCAGCGTCGGCGTGGTGGCGTAGACGTCCACCAGCTTCAGCACCGCCAGCACCGACAGCTGCTGGGCGACCAGCCCGCCGACCCCGGCCAGGGCCAGGTCCCGGGCGCGGGCGCCGACCCCGTCCGGGAACCGGAACGACGGCCGCAGCCGCACCCCGGCGCGCAGCACCGGCACCAGCAACGGGATCCCCATCGCCAGCACCCCGGCGGTGGTCCCCCAGGCCAGCAGCTCGCTCGCGCCCGGCGGCAGCTCCCCCGGCGTCAGCGACACCGGCAGACCGTCGCGGCGCAGCAGGACGCCGTAGCCCGCGTAGGTCGCGATCACCACCAGGCTGGACAGCACCGGCACGAAGGCGGGCCAGAAGAACCGCTTCTGTGCCTGCAGGACCCCGGAGAGCACCACGGCGAGCCCGTAGAGCGGGATCTGCACCGCGAACACGCGCAGGAAGTAGACCACCAGGTCCGGGTCGCTGTCGGACGCGGTCAGCGCGGCGATCGGGCGGGCCAGCACCGCGAGCAGGCCGGCGATCAGGACCAGCCCGGAGAGCGTCCAGGTGAGCATCGCCGAGGAGATCCGGGACACGTCCTCGCGCATCCCCCGGGCCAGCGGGGCAGCGATCACCGGGATCAACGCCCCGGCCAGCGCACCACCGGCGGCCACCTCGAACAACACGTTCGGGATCGTGTTCGCCGCGTTGTACGCGCCACCGATCCCGGTCACGCCCACCGCGGAGCTGAACACCAGGCTGCGGACGAATCCCAGCAGTCGACTGACCACGGTCACGGCCGCGATCAACGCGGCCGCACCCGCCAGCCCCGACAGCAGTCGGCGGCGGTTCACGTCAGCGGCGACCCGTCGGGCGCGTCGCCCGGCGTCGGCTCGGCGGGTCGACGACCCCAGCCGTCGATCTCGCGCAGCACCGGGGTGCGGGCGATCACCTCGGTGAAGGAGACCCGCTCCGAGGCGAGGGTCAGACCGACCACCCCGGCCAGCAGCGCCAGGCGCGCACCGCGGGGCAGGCGCTGCACCGCGATGGTGCCCAGGGCCGCGCCGAGGCCGTTGGCGCCGGAGTCGCCGAGCATGTCCCGCTCGGCCAGGTCGTCCGGCAGCTCCCCGACCACCGCGCCGAGCACGGCCGCGGCCGGACCGGAGCCCGGGCCGCCCACCACCGCGGTCGGAGCGGCGGCGATCGCGGCGGCCTTGAGCGCACGGCCCGGTCGCAGGTCCAGCAGGTTCACCAGGTTGGCGCTGGCGGCGATCAACGCGCCGTCCATCCCGATCTCGGCGAGCCGGAGCACGGCCCGCCCCCCGGTGCTCGCCGGCCGGACGCCGTGCGGACGGCTCAACGCCGCGGCGACCAGCGCACCCGCGCCGATGCCGAGCACCTTGAGGCCCCCGGTGGTCAGCTCGCCATGGGCCAGTGCGCCCAGATGTCCGCGCAGGCCCTTCGCGACCGCCCCGGACCGGTCCTCGGTCAGGTCGTCCACCAGCCCGAAGCCGGTGCCGCTGACGGTGGCGACGGTCAGCGCCGCACCGTCCCGCACGCTGGGCGCGCCGACCAGTCCGCCGGCCAGCACCCCCGCCGCCACCGACGGGCCGCCGAGCAGGCTGACCGGCTCGCCGCGGTGGTTGATCCGCTCCCACTGGCGCGGACCGCCGGGCGGCTCGTCGTCCAACAGACCGCGGACCACCGTGGTGGTCACCCGGGCGGTCACGGCGGCGACCGCGCGCCGCAGCACGCTGGTCACCCCTGCGACCCGTCCGCCGCGTCACCGGCGGCCGGGTCGGCGGCGTTCGGGTCGGCGACCGGGCTGCGGTCCACCGGGGTGAGCTCGGAGGTCTCCGGGATGACGGTCAGGTCGTCGCCGTCGCCGTAGTGCCCGACGGTGCCGCCCGCGTCCGCGTTCAGCGCCAGCGGGACCGAGACCTGCCCAGCGACGGTGCCGACGGCGTTCACCGTGCTGATCGTCCCGGCCAGGTCGCTGTCGGCGATGATCGCCGCGATCAGCGCGTCGTCCGCGACCGAGCCGCCGGCCACGACCGCACCGGCAGCCCGGGTCGCGGTGACCCGGACCAGCGCCGCCATCGAGTCCTGGGTGGCCTGGGTCTGGTCCGCGTCCGCGTCCTCGGTGCTGGTGGTGCTGGTGGTGAGGATGTCGTCGGTGAGCAGCAGCACGTCGTCGGCCGGGGCGGTCAGGTCGCCGGACAGCTGCACCAGCGGGTCGTCCCCGGTGCTCAGCAGCTTGATCAGCGTGCTCGCGTCCGAGCTGACCGTGGTCGGGTCGGCCGGGTCGGCGCCGGTCAGCGCCTGCACCAGCGCCTCGGAGAGCGCGGTGTCCGCTCCGGTCCCGGACTCCGGCTGCGGGTCCAGGTAGGAGGTCAGGTTCGCCACCAGCGCCTGCCGGAAGCTGCGCAGGTCCGTCGACGACCAGGCCGGGGTCAGCGTCACCTGCGTGGTGACCGTGGCCCCCGCGGCGGTCAGCTGGTCCTCGATCGCCTGCTGCGCGTCCGCGTCGACCTCGCCCATCGCGACCACCGCGACATTGCGCCCGGACAGCGTGCCGTCCACCAGCGCGGGCCCCGCGGCGGCGATGTAGGCGTCCGAGGCGGTCGTGGCGGCGTTGGCCTGGTCCAGCTCGGTGCGCAGGGCGTCCTTCTCCTCGCGGAGCTGGTCGACCTGGCCGGTCAGCGTGTTGCCGATGCTCTCCTTGAGCGGTCCTGCGCCGAGCGCGATGCCCACGGCCAGGGCCAGGAACACCGAGATCAGCGAGACGAGGTGGTAACGGAAGTCGATCACAGCGAGGGCTCTCGGTAGCAGGAGTCAGTCATCATGCGCCCCCGAACAGGGAGCCGAACCAGCGGGCCAGATCGTCCCAGCGCGCCCCCAGCAGCCCGATCAGGGTCTGCCCGGCGGTGGTGGAGGCCAGCGCGACCCCGAGCGCCAGCAGACCCGCCAGCACCAGCAGGGTCAGCTGCACGTTCGAGATCCGGTTCCGGTACAGCCGGGACACGCCCTTGGCGTCCACCAGCTTGCTGCCGACCCGCAGCCGGGTCAGGAAGGTGCTGGCCATCCCGGCGCGGCCCTTGTCCAGGAACTCGACCAGGGTGGCGTGGGTGCCGACCGCGACGATCAGCTCGGCGCCCTTGTCGTCCGAGAGCAGCATCGCGATGTCCTCGCTGGTGCCGGTCGCCGGGAAGACGATGTGCGGCACGCCCAGCTGGTCGACCCGGCTCAGGCCCGGCGCGCGGCCGTCCCGGTAGGCGTGCACCACGATCTCGGCGCCGCACTTCAGCGCGCGGTCCGAGACCGAGTCCATGTCGCCGACGATCATGTCCGGGGTCCACCCGGCGTCGAGGATCGCGTCCGCGCCGCCGTCCACCCCGATCAGCACCGGGCGGTACTCACGGATGTAGGACCGCAGGGTGACCAGGTCCTCCTTGTAGTGGTACCCGCGCACCACGATCAGGACCTGCCGGCCCTCGATCTCCGTGGTGATGTCGGGCACGCCCACGCCGTCCAGCAGCAGGTCGCGCTCCCGGCGCAGGTAGTCCATCGTGTTCGCCGCGAAGGACTCCAGCTGGGTCGACAGCCCGGCACGCGCCGCCTCCTGGTCGGAGGCCACGGTCTGCTCGGTCTGCACCACGCCCTCGGCGAGCAGTGTGTCGCCGTCGTAGACCTTCCCGTCCACGACCCGCAGGTCCCGGCCCTCGCGGGCGGTCATGATGTCCGACCCCAGGTCGTCGATCAGCGGGATCCCGGCCTCGACCAGGATGCCCGGTCCGAGGTTGGGGTAGCGGCCGGAGGTGGAACGGGCGGCATTGAGCACCGCGGCGGGTTGCACCGCCACGAGCGAGTCGGCGGCCACCCGGTCGATGTCCACGTGGTCGATCACGGCGATGTCGCCAGGGCGCAGTCTCTTGGTCAGCGCCTTGGTCCGCGGATCGACCCGTGCGGGTCCGACGATCTCACCCGCGCGGGCCGCAGCGGAGCGTCGGCGCGAAGGCAGGAGTTTCATCGCCGTTCATCGTGCCATGTTTCGCTGCACCAAAAGCTCCGCTGCGTGTGCGCGCGCCGCGGGCGAGTCGTCGCCGGACAGCATCCGGGCGAGCTCGTCGACCCGGTCGTCGCCCTCCACCGCCCGCACGTCCGAGGCGGTCACCACCTCCGCGGAACCGTCCGCGCCACCCCGGGTCTTGGTCACCACCAGGTGCCGGTCGGCGAAGGCCGCGACCTGAGCCAGGTGGGTCACCACCAGCACCTGCGCCCCCGTGGCCAGCGCGGACAACCGCCGTCCGACCTCCGTGGCGGCCCGGCCGCCGACCCCCGCGTCGACCTCGTCGAAGACGAAGGTGCCCGGTCGGTCGTCGCCCTGGTCCGGGGAGGTGGCCAGCGCCACCTCGAGTGCCAGCATCACCCGGGACAGCTCGCCGCCGGAGGCGCCCTTGCCCAGCGGACGAGCCGGTGCACCGGCGTGCGGGACCAGGAGCATCTCCACCGAATCTCCACCATGGGGGCCCAGCTCACCCGCGTCGGCGACCCGGACCTCCAGCAGGGCACCGGCCATCGCCAGCCCCGCGAGCTCCTCGGACACCGTGGCGGCCAACCGTCCGGCGGCCTCCCGGCGGGCCGCACCGATCCGGCCGGCCAGGTCGGTCAGCCGGCGGTCCAGCCCGTCGCGCTGCTCGTGCAGGGCGGTCAGCCGGTCCTCGCCGCCGTCGATCTGCAGCAGCCGCTCGGAGCTCTCCTGCGACCAGCGCAGCACCGCCTCGATGTCCTCGCCATAGCTGCGGGTCAGGCCCACCAGCTCGGCGCGGCGGCCCAGCGCCTGGTCCAACCGGGCGGGATCCGCCTGCAGGTCCTGGAGGTAGCCCGACAGCTCGGTCGCCGCGTCCGCCAGCAGGTAGCCGGCCTCGGCCACCCGGTCCCGCAGCTCGATCAGCTTCGGATCGTGCCCGCCTCCGGACTCCAGCTGGCGACGGGCCTGCTCCACCGCACCGGTGGCCGACAGGTCCGCCGTCGCGTCCTCCTCGCCCATCAGGATCTGGTGCGCCCCCGCCGCCGCGACCCGCAGGTCCTCCGCGTGCGACAACCGCTCGATCTCCGCGGTCAGGGCCACGTCCTCGCCCGGCTGCGGGTCGATCCGCTCCACCTCGGCCAGTCCGAGCCGCAGCAGCTCCGCCTCCCGGGCGAGCTCCTGCTTCCGCGAGGTCAGGTCGTCGATCTGCGCCTGCACCTGCCCGCGCTCGGCCCAGGCCGCCCGGTAGTCGTCCAGCAGACCGCCGTGCGCCTGTCCGGCGTAGGCGTCCAGCGCGTCCCGCTGGTGGGCGGCCGATCGCAGCCGGGTCTGGTCCATCTGGCCGTGCACCGTGATCAGGCTGTCCGCCAGCTCGGCCAGCACCGACTGCGGCACCGATCGTCCGCCCAGATAGGCCCGCGACCGGCCGGGCGATCCGTCCGTCCCCGCGCCGACCGTGCGGACCAGCAGCAGGCTCCCGTCGTCGTCCAGCGCCCCACCGGCCTCGGTGGCCCGCTCGGCGACCGTCGAGTCGGCCGGCACCACGATCCGGCCCTCGACCACCGCCGACTCGGCACCGATCCGCACCGTCGCCGGGTCGGCCTTGCCGCCCAGCAACAGGTTCAGCGCGGTGAGCACCATCGTCTTGCCCGCACCGGTCTCCCCGGTGAGCACGGTGAGCCCGGGGTGCAGCTGGATCCGGGCCTCGCCGATCACACCCAGGTCGCTGATCGTGATCTCGTCGAACACTCTCGCCCTCGTCGTCTCGTCTGCTCTCGTGCTGCCCGGCCGGATCCGATCGTGCCGTACTGGGCCCCGGCCCGCCCGGCTCCGGTCCCCGGCGGGTCGGTCCCGGACCCCGGCAGGTCCGTCCGGCCGCGGTCCCCAGCAGGTCGGTCCCGGTCTCGGCGCGCCCGTCCGGACTCAGTCGTCGGTCGGTCCGTCCGGCCGTGCGGTGGTCGGCGTGCCGCGACGCGCTCGGTGACCGTCCAGCTCCGGCGACCGGCCGCGCCAGCCGACCACCGGCAGGTCGAACTTCTTCACCAACCGGTCGGTGAACGGCGCCGGGGTCAGCCGCGCCAACCGCACCGGGACCGGTGACCGGCGCACCTCCACCCGCGACCCGGCCGGGACCTCGATCCGCCGCCGGCCGTCGCACACCAGGATCGCGGGCGAGGGCGACCGGGTCAGCACCTCCACCGCCACCACGCTGCGCGGTCCGACCACCAGCGGCCGGGCGAACAGGGCGTGCGCGGACAGCGGCACCACGATCATGCTGTCCACCTCCGGCCAGACCACCGGTCCCCCGGCGGAGAACGCGTGCGCAGTCGACCCGGTGGAGGTGGCGAGCACCACGCCGTCGCAGCCGAAGGACGAGAGCGGGCGGTCGTCAACCTCGATCACCACCTCGACCATCTTGGCGGGCTCGGCCTTCTCCAGCGCGGCCTCGTTCAGTGCCCAGCCGACGATCGGGTCCTTCGCGCCGGGCACCTGCACCTGCACCTGCAGGGTGGTGCGCTCCTCGACGCCGTAGTCCCCCGCCGCCACCCGGCGCACCGCGTCGCCGATGTCGTCCCGCTCGCTCTCGGCCAGGAACCCGACATGACCGAGATTGATCCCGAGCAGGGGCACTCCGGCCGACCGGGCCAGCTCGGCAGCACGCAGGATCGTGCCGTCCCCGCCGAGGATCATCGCCAGCTCGATGTCGTGGAAGCTCATCCCCGGCATGTCGTCCCCGGCGAGCACCGGCTCGAACCCGGCGGCCTCCAGCGCGGCGACCGCCTCCTCCTCCGCGGTGACCGCCTCCGCACGTCCGCTGTGCGTCACCACCAGCACCCGTCGGGTCATGCCCGGACCTCCTCGACCAGCACCACGTCCCGCACGCGCCGCTCCCATTCCTCGTCCGACCGTTCCCCGGCGCGGAGCCGGAGGAAGAACTCGACATTGCCGCTCGGTCCGGGCAGCGGGCTGGCGGCGACGTCCAGCACGCCCAGGCCCAGCTCCTCGGCCCGCCGTCCGACGGCCAGCACCGCCTCGGCCCGCAGCTGCGGACTCCGCACCACCCCGCCCGAACCCAGCCGTTCCCGGCCGACCTCGAACTGCGGCTTCACCATCACCAGCAGCTGGGCGCCCGCTGCGACCACCGCGGAGAACGCGGGCAGCACCAGGGTCAGCGAGATGAAGGACAGATCCGCGACCAGCAGCTCCGGCGGCGCGCCGAACGAGCCGGTCACCAGCTCGCGCACGTTGACGCCCTCGTGCACCTCGACCCGGGGATCGGCACGCAGCCGATCCACCAGCTGGTCGTGCCCGACGTCGACCGCGACCACCGAGGCCGCCCCCCGACGCAGCAGCACGTCGGTGAAGCCCCCCGTGCTCGCCCCCGCGTCCAGGCAGCGCAGACCGCTGGGGTCGACGGCGAAGGCGTCCAGCGCCCCCGCCAGCTTGTACGCACCGCGCGAGGCGTAGCCGTCGTCGGTGTCGTCGGCGGACACGCTCAGCACCTGACCGGGCGCCCACGGCGACGACGGCCGGCGCACCGGCCGTCCGTCGAGCACGACCCGCCCGGCCTCGATCAGCGCGGTGGCATGCCGACGCGACCGGGCGAGCCCGTCCCGCACCAGCACGGCGTCCACCCGCACGCCGCTCAGCCCTCCGCCTCCGCGAGCCGCTCCTGCAGCCCGGCGTGCACCGCCTCGAACACCTCGAGCTGGTCGCGCGGCGACAGCTCGCTCACCTCGGCGAGCCGGTGCACCAGCCCGTCGACCCGCTCGTCACCCGTGGACTCCATCAGTGCTCCTCTCCGCACCCCACGCTACCGGCGACCGCCGACGTCGGGTCAGTCGTGCACAGGCAGGTCGGGAACGCTGTCCACATCCAGCCCCGCACCCGAGTCCACCGCGTCCCAGGCGGCCGCGCAGGCAGCGCGCACCAGGTCGACACCGCGGTCGGCACCGGGTGCGGCGCCGTCCAACTCCAGCCGACCGTCGACGACCCGCGCCGCGGAGCCCCGCACCCGCCACCAGCCCTCGGCGACCCGCTCCGGCACCGGATGCGGCAGCAGCAGCTCGCCCAGGTCCGCCGCGATGTAATGCGGTCGGAATCCCGGGTCCGCCAGCACGTCGTCCCGCGCCGTCGACACGCCCGTCAGCACGTGCAGACCCGCGTAGCCGCCGGTCCGCGCGCCCGCCAGATCGGTGTCCAGCCGGTCACCGACCACCAGCGGGTGGGTCGCACCGACCCGGTCCACCGCCAGCTCGTACATGGTCGACGCCGGCTTGCCCGCACTGTCCGGACGCACCCCGGTCGCCGCGGAGACCGCACCGACCAGTGCGCCGTTCCCCGGCGCGAAGCCCCGCGCGGTGGGCAGGCTCAGGTCCAGGTTGCTCGCCACGAACCACGCACCACCGGCGACCGCGTAGGCGGCCTCCGCCAACTGCGCCCATCCCAGCTCGGGCGCGAAGCCCTGCGCGACCGCGTCCGGGTGGTCGTCCGCGGACTCCACCACGGTGAAGCCGGCCTCACGCACCGCGGTGTACATCCCCGCGCCGCCGACCACCAGCACCTTCGCGCCCGGGGACAACCGGGTGCCCAGCAGCTGTGCGCAGGCCTGAGCCGCGGTCATCACGTCGCCGGCCTGCGCCGGGATGTCCAGACCGGTCAGCTGCTCGGCCACCGATCCCGGCTCGCGGGACGCGTTGTTGGTGACGAACACCAGCCGCATCCCCGCAGCGCGGGCGCCGCCCAGACCTGCCGCCGCACCGGCGATCGGCTCGTGCCCCTTGTAGGCCACCCCGTCCAGGTCCACCAGCGCCAGGTCGTACCGCTCGGCCAGCGGGATGTCGCTGCCGATGAGTCGCGCGTCGCTCACTTGTCCTCCGTGTCCTCGTCCGGGACGACAGCCCCGATCTCCGGGTCCGATCCGGCCGCATCGGCGTCCGCGTCATCGACATCGGTGTCATCGAGATCCGCGTCATCGACATCGGTGCCGTCGACGTCGTGCGCTTCGGCCCGTTCGGCCAGGTCCGGGCCGTCCGCCACATCCGCGTCGTCCGGGTCGTCGTGGTCGCCCTGGTCCTCGTCCGACTCGATCGGCTCATCGCCGTCCTGGTCGTCCTCCTCCAGGTCGTACAGCAGCACGTCCTCGTCCTCGTCGAGCTCGCCGGAGGCCTGCGCGAGCACTGCCGCCGGGAATCCCGCGGTCGCCTCCTCGGCCTCCTGCTCGCGGCCGGCCGCCCGCAGCGCCTCGGCCTTCGCCTGGGCGACCCGTGCCGCCAGCAGGGTGTGCCCGCCGACCCGGAATCCGGACAGCGCGGCCAACGCCCCGTCCACGTCCCCGAGATCCAGCCGCGCGCCCGACACGACCATCGCCAGTTCGACCTTGGTGC
The DNA here is from genome assembly GCF_025642745.1 of Cellulomonas sp. RIT-PI-Y. Taxonomy (GTDB): domain Bacteria; phylum Actinomycetota; class Actinomycetes; order Actinomycetales; family Cellulomonadaceae; genus Cellulomonas. Next base: position 2,521 of record NZ_JANZKP010000061.1, on the reverse strand, counting down.
CGGCGTCGAGGTCCTCGGCCTCCGGCGACTGCGCGAGCGTGATCGCACGCTCCGGCCGTCCCAACCCCCGCTCGCAGTCCGCCATCACCGCGAGGTGCTCGGACGACCCGTTCAGCCGCCGCACGGTCCGCAGCTCACGCAGCGCCTCCGCGAACCGACCGGTGCGGTAGGCGGTCAGCCCCGCGGCCTCCCGCACCACGTCCACCCGGCCACCGCGACGCGCGGCCGCCTGGGCGTGCTCGTAGGCCAGCTCCGGGTCCTCGTCGATCAACCGCCCGGTCATCACCAGGTGCAGGCCGACGATCTCCGCGTTGTCCTTGCTCAGCGTCCGCAGCCGGGCACGCACGTCCCGGTCGAGCATGCTGAAGGTGATGTCCTCCGGCAGCTCAGGACCCGGCACCCGCACCGACTGCGGCGGCCGGCTCGCTCGCCGCTCCTCGCCGGCCCCGCCGGACGGACGCCGGTCACCGCCGGAGCGGTCGTCTCGCGGAGCACGACGCTCGCTGCCGGGCCCACGGTCGCCCCGCGAGCTCTGGCGATCGTCCCCGCCGAACCGACGGTCGTCCCGAGGACCCCGACGGTCGTCCCCGCCGAAGCTGCGACGCTCACCGGTCGACCCGGGCCGCCCGTCACGCGAGCCACCGGACCGACCACCCTCCGACCCACGACGTGCGTCCGGGCGGTAGCCCTGGCCCTCACGCCGCGGACCGCGGTCACCGCCGAATCCGCGGCCCTCGTCCCGCGGACCCCGGAAACCGGCTCGGTCACCGCCACGGTCGTCACGCGAGCCGAAAGACCGGTCGCCGCGGTCCGCACGCGGCCCGAAGGACCGGTCGCCGCGGCCGTCCGGCCGCTGGCCGCCCCGGTCGTCGCGGGACGTGAACGCACCGCGGCGGTCATCGCGCCCACCAGACCGGGCTTCGCGACCGGATCCGCCGAACGGACGCCCCGCGCCACCCGGGCGGTCACCGGGTCCCCGTCGCTCGTCATAGCCACCGCGGTCGCCATAGCCGCGGCGCTCGTCGCCGTCCCGGCGGAAGCCGCCCGGGCGACCGCCCGAGCCCCGGTCCTCGAACCGGCCGCCGCCGCGCTGTCCGTCGCGGTCCCCGGAGCCCTGCCGGTCGAACCGGCCGCCGCGACCGCTGCTGTCGTGCCCGCCCGCGCCCGGGCGACCACCACGGTGTTCCCGGTCGCCGCCCCAGGAGCCGCGTCCGCCCTCGGCGCCACGCTCGCCGAAGCGTCCCTGCCCACCGCGCTCGTCGGGTGCGCCGAAGCTCCGCTCGCCACGGAAACCGCCGGGACCCCGACGCTCGTCACGCCCGCCGAACGCGCGGCTCCCCCGATCGTCGCGGGCGCCACCGGGACGCCCCGCGTTCGGCCGTCCGCCGCGGTCGTCACGACCACCGGTGCGGTACCCGCCCCGGTCGTCACGCGCGCCGTACGAGCCCGAGCGGTCGTCGCGAGAGCGGAAAGAACTCGAGCGGTCGTCACGGGACCCGAAGGAACCCGACCTGTCGTCACGCGGCCGGTCACCCTGACCCCCGCGGTCATCGCGCCCGCCCGGCCGGCCGCCGCGCTCGTCGCGCGCACCGTACGGCCGCCCACCACGCTCGTCGCGAGCAGCACCGGGGCGCTCACGACGGTCGTCACGCTGGCCGAACGCTCGAGAGCCACGCTCGTCGCGCGCACCGAAGGACCTCGGCCCGCGATCCTCCCGCTGCCCGAACGAGCGACCACCACGATCGTCGCGCGAACCCGACGGACGCGGATCCCGGTCGTCGCGCGACCCGGAGGACCGAGGCCCCCGGTCGTCACGCTGACCGAACGCACGGCCCCCACGATCGTCACGGCCACCGAAGGGCCGGCCGCCGCGCTCGTCGCGGCCACCGAACGAACGGCCACCGCGGTCATCACGCTCACGGGAGGGACGACCGCCACGGTCCTCCCGGACATCAGCACCGCGGCCCTGGCCGCCAGCCCGACCGGAGCTCTCGCGCCGGGCCTCGCCACCGAATCGCGCGCCGCCCCGCTCGTCGCGCCCGGCGGACCGCTCGCCGCCGTTCCACCCGTCACGATCGCGGGCCTGGCCACGCGCACCGCCGGCACGCTCGTCCCGGCCCGGCGTCGCACGACCCGAGGTGTCCGCACGGGTCTCGTCGCGACCGCGCGCGCGGCTGCCCGCGACGCGAGGGACCCGCCCTCCACCGGTCGCACGTGGTCCGCCGACCCGGGTGCGCCGCGGACCTCCGCTGCGCTGCTCGTCGGGTCCGCCACCGGTCATGCCACCGGATCGCTCACGTGCGTCACTCATCGTCGTCCATCTCCTCGTCAGACACCTGCGCGCCATCGTCTCATCCACGGACCCGACACCCCACATGGGGCGTCCGCACGACGCGCGCGGGCCGGTTCACCACATCTGCCGTGCCATCAGGCACGACACCGAAAAACGACGAAGGGCCACCCCATAGGGGTGGCCCTTCGTTGAAAGGTGTCCGGCGGCGTCCTACTCTCCCACACCCTA
>NZ_JANZKP010000060.1 GCF_025642745.1 Cellulomonas sp. RIT-PI-Y | reverse complement strand
AGCCGCCGGTGTGGGTCAGGTCGACCGGTGCGTCCGGACCGGCGCCGGGGACCGGCACCGAGCCGGGCTGGCCCAGGAACCCGATCACCTCCCGGCCGTCGGACAGCCGGACGCGGCCGAGTCCGAGCGGCGCCGGGATCGAGACCAGCAGCCGCCCGACCGCGTGCGGGGTCAGGAGCCATTCCTCCCCGGCCAACGCTCCGCCGGTGCCGGGGGCCACCGCGTGGACCAGCGGCTTCGGGGGAGAGGTCGGCAGGCCGAGCATCCGGTAGTCCGGGGCGGTGGTCACCGGGCCGACCCACCGGGCGCCGAGGGCGAGCAGCTCGGGGTGCAGCGGCTCACCGCGCAGATGCGCACCGAACAGCACCACCGGGACCCCGCCCTCGACGTTCGCCGGAGCACGGGTGGCCGGGTCGTCCCCGGCCAGCAGCGCCGCCAGGTCCAGGGCGACCTGGTCGTCGAACGCGCGGGCGAGCACCGTGAGACCGGCCTCGCCGTCGGCGGTCGGCCCGAGCGGCATCGCGACGCCGCACAGGTCGAAGAGATTGACGAAGTTGGTGAACACTCCCAGCGCGGAGTTCGTGGTCAGGGGTGCGGCCGCCACCGCCGCCAGGGTGGGGTGGCCGGGGGCGGTCGGCACCAGCAGGGCGTCGCAGCCGTCGAGCTCGGCCAGTGCGATCAGGCGCAGGCGGGCGACCTCGTCGCGCGCATCCAGGTAGTCCTCCGCCCGCACCTCGCCCGCTGCGGCCGCGATCCGGGCCACCGACGGGTCGGCCCCGTCCGGGTGGTCGGCCAGGTAGCGGCCGTAGGCGGCGTAGCGCTCGGCGACCAGGCCTCCGTCGTAGAGCAGCCGGGCGGCGGCGAGGAACGGGCCGAGGTCGATCCGCCGGGTGCGGACACCGCGGTCGGTCAGAGCGGTGACCGCCTCGGTGAAGCGGGTCCGGATCGCGGGTTCGACGACCGCGAGGTCCTCCGGCCCGGGGACGGCCACGACCGGCTCGGGCGGTGCGGCGAGTCGCACGTCCGCCGGCCAGCCGCGCGACGCGGGATCGTGCGGGGAGGTCGCCGTCATCACCCGCAGGGCGCGGCGGGCGGTCGGGAGGTCGCGGGCCAGCACGGTCACGCAGTCGTAGGAGGCGCTGGCCGGCAGGACGCCGTCCTTGGGCACCAGACCCAGGGTCGGCTTGATCCCGACGATCCGGTTGAAGGCCGCGGGGATCCGGCCGGACCCCGCGGTGTCGGTGGCGAGGGCGATGTCCGCGATCCCCAGGGCGACGGCCGCGGCCGAGCCGGAGGACGAGCCGCCGGCCACCCGTGCGGGGTCGACCGCGCTGGCGACGGCGCCGAACGGGCTCCGGGAGCCGGTCAGCCCGGTGGCGAACTGGTCCATGTTGGTCTTGCCCAGGACGACCGCCCCCGCTGCCCGGAGCAGGTCGACCACGGTCGCGGAGCGCTCCGGGAGCACCTGCCGGGCCGGGTGGGCCGCGGTCGTGGGCAGGCCGGCGACGTCGATGTTGTCCTTGACGGCCAGGATCGACCCGGCCAGGGGGAGGTCCTCGCCCGCCGCGACCCGCTCGTCGACGGCGCGGGCCTCGGCCGCCACCTCCGCCATCGGCCGGATCGTCGTCCAGACCTCCGGACGGTCGGCCTCGGCCAGCAGGGCGAAGGCCCGGGCCACCCGATCGGCGGCGCTCATCGGCGTCCCTCCATCAGGCGGGTCATCTCGAGTGCGGCGGCCGCTCGCTCCATGACCACCTCACGCGAGGCGCCGACGTGCGCTCGCAGCGCCTCCAGCGCCTGGGGCAGCCGGTCCTGGACCACGAGCTCGGCGATGGCGATGTGTTCGGTGATGGTGGCGGTCATCCGGTCCTCGGTCAGGTAGTCGTACATCCGCACCGAGCGGATGCGTCGGTTCGCCCGGGCGAGCGCCTGGGTCAGGGCGGGGTTGCCGGAGGTGTCGAGCAGCGTCGTGTGGAACGCCTCGTCCTGAGCGACGAACCCGGCGTCCGGCGCGGGCCGGTCGTCGCGGAACGCGTACCAGCGGTCCAGCTCGGCGGACAGCCGCGTGCGGTCGTGGTGCACGGTGGGGTCCTCGAGGGCACGGGTCAGCCCGCGCAGTTCGAGCGTGATGCGCAGCTCGTACAGATCGGTGAGCTCGCCGAAGCTGGGCACGTACAGGTGCAGCCCGCTGTCGCGCTTGACCACGATGCCGTCCGCCAGCAGCCGGGCGAGCGCCTCCCGGACCGGGGTGCGCGAGACGCCGTGCCGCTCGGCCAGACGTTCCTCGGTCAGCCGCTCGTACGGGGACACGCGGCCGCTCATCAGCTCGTCGCGGATCGTGACGTAGACGCGTTCGCGCCGCGAGGGGGCTGCCGCGCCGTCCGGGGTGGACGACCCGGGCGGGACCAGGTCTGTGCTCATGTCTGTATACAGAACCGTGTACAGGTTTCGTCCGAGCGCTCGCGATGTTGCGGGTGTGTGACAACCGGCGACGAATTCACGTGCCGCGGGCACGCCGTCGGGTGGTGCGGGTGGTGCTGCGCCCCCGCCAGTTCGCGATGCCGGTCCAAGAGGTGCTCACCGGTGACGGGCTCTCGGTCAAGCTGAGCCTGGTGGTCACGCTGCGGACCGTGGACGCCCGGCGCTGGCACGAGGCCGTGGACCTGCCGGACCAGTTCCTCTACAGCGCGGTCCAGATCGCGCTGCGTACCGAGGTGTCCGCCGGCACCCTGGACGAGTTGCTGGCCGATCGGACCGGGGTGCCGGAGCGGGTCGCCGACGCGGTCCGGCTCGAGTCCGAGGCGGTCGGTCTGGCGGTGGACGCGGTGGCGTTGCGGGACGTGATCGTCCCGGCCGAGCTGCGACGGGCGGCGGTCGACCTGGTCGTCGCGCGGACCCAGGGGCAGGCGGCGCTGGAGCGCGCCCGGTCCGAGGTCGCCGCGACCCGGGCCCTGGCCAACGCGGCGCGGCTGATGTCCGACCACCCGGCGCTGCTCCAGCTGCGGACGCTGCAGGCGGTGGAGGCCGGCGGGGCGACCGTGGTGCTCTCCGCCGAGCCCGGTCTGGCGACGGCGCGCGCGGCGTCCTGAACCCGCCGACGCACGGCCCCGGGGACGTGATCCCCGGGGCCGTTCGAGTACCCGCGCGACACGCCGGTGACGAACCGACACGCCGACCGGTGTGTGAGCCGCACGGCACTCCCCGGGCTGTGCGTCGGTTGTCCCCAGACGGCCCCCGCCCTGTGGACGAACCGTGCTCTGCCTGGTGTTTCAGAGGGAGTCCGTGTCAGTGGTCGGGGATAGCCTGTGGATGACGTGGGGACGAACGAACGACACGCGTGTAACACCACCCGTAGTGCTCGGTCGCGGGCGGCACCACTAGGTGTAGTGTTCCAATCCGTCGCCCGGCACAAGGCCCGGGAGCCAGGAACCGCCCCACGAGGGCAGGCCGGGCCCCGCGGAAGACCAGTGCAGGCGGCACGTGAGACGACAGCAGTGCCGACCCACCCTCGGGTGCGGAGCACGCAGAACAAGCACCGCAGAGAAATCGGGGAGAACGCGATGACCATCACCGTCTACAGCAAGCCGTCGTGCGTCCAGTGCAACGCGACCTACCGCGCCCTGGACAAGGCCGGTCTGCCGTACGAGGTCGTCGACATCACCGAGGACGCGGACGCCCGCGACTACGTCATGTCGCTCGGCCACCTGCAGGCCCCGGTCGTCGTGGCCGACGGCCAGCACTGGTCGGGCTACCGTCCGGACCAGATCAAGGCGCTCGCCGAGCAGTCGGCCACCGTCGTCGCCTGACGACCCTCTGACGTCGGGTCGCCCGTCCCTCCACGGGCGGCCCGATCTCTTTTTCCAGCCGTACGCGATCCACCGGGGCGAAGGGGATCGAGCCATGAGCTCCTTGGTCTACTTCTCCAGCGTCTCGGAGAACACGCGGCGGTTCGTGGACAAGCTCGACATCGAGGCCGACCGGATCCCGCTGCGCCCCTCCGAGCCCTTCCTGAATGTGACGGACCCCTATGTCCTGGTGGTCCCGACCTACGGCGGCGGCAACGAGGGCGGGGCGGTCCCGAGGCAGGTAGTGAAGTTCCTCAACGACGAGGCGAACCGTTCCCGGATCCGCGGCGTGATCGCGGCGGGGAACACCAACTTCGGCAGTGCGTACTGCATCGCCGGAGACATCATCGCGGCGAAGTGCCAGGTGCCTTACCTGTACGCCTTCGAGCTCATGGGAACGACCGAGGACGTCCAGCGCGTCCGAGAGGGATGGGGACGATTTTGGCAGCGACAGTCACCGACGGCCTGACCGACGCGACCGGGGTGCTCGGCACCATCGCACTGGACCAGGACTACCACTCGCTCAACGCCATGCTGAACCTGTATGGCAAGGACGGCGAGATCCAGTTCGACAAGGACCGGGAGGCGGCGCGGCAGTACTTCCTGCAGCACGTCAACCAGAACACCGTCTTCTTCCACAACCTGAAGGAGAAGCTGGACTACCTGGTCGAGAACAAGTACTACGAGCCCGAGGTCCTGGCCCAGTACAGCCCGGAGTTCGTGAAGGCGCTGTTCAAGCAGGCCTACGCGCACAAGTTCCGGTTCCAGACCTTCCTCGGCGCGTTCAAGTACTACACCTCGTACACGCTGAAGACCTTCGACGGGAAGCGCTACCTGGAGCGGTTCGAGGACCGCGTCTGCATGGTGGCCCTGACCCTGGCCGCCGGTGACGAGACCTTCGCGTCCCAGCTGGTCGACGAGATCATCTCCGGCCGCTTCCAGCCGGCGACCCCGACCTTCCTCAACCTCGGCAAGGCGCAGCGCGGCGAGCCCGTGTCCTGCTTCCTGCTGCGGATCGAGGACAACATGGAGTCGATCGCCCGCGGCATCAACTCCGCCCTGCAGCTGTCCAAGCGCGGCGGCGGCGTGGCCCTGCTGCTGAGCAACATCCGCGAGCACGGCGCCCCGATCAAGCACATCGAGAACCAGTCCTCCGGTGTCATCCCGGTGATGAAGCTGCTCGAGGACTCCTTCTCCTACGCGAACCAGCTCGGTGCGCGTCAGGGCGCGGGCGCGGTGTACCTGCACGCCCACCACCCGGACATCATGCGGTTCCTCGACACCAAGCGGGAGAACGCGGACGAGAAGATCCGGATCAAGACCCTGTCCCTGGGCGTCGTGATCCCGGACATCACGTTCGAGCTCGCCAAGAAGAACGAGGACATGTACCTGTTCTCCCCGTACGACGTCGAGCGCGTCTACGGCAAGCCCTTCGCGGACATCAACGTCTCCGACGAGTACCACGCAATGGTGGACAACGGGCAGATCCGCAAGAAGAAGATCAAGGCCCGCGACTTCTTCCAGACCCTGGCCGAGATCCAGTTCGAGTCCGGCTACCCGTACATCCTGTTCGAGGACACCGCGAACAAGGCGAACCCGATCAAGGGCAAGATCACCCACTCGAACCTGTGCTCGGAGATCCTCCAGGTCGCCACTCCGTCGACCTTCAACGAGGACCTGTCCTACGACCACATCGGCCGGGACATCTCCTGCAACCTGGGCTCGATGAACATCGCGCTGTCGATGGACTCCCCGGACTTCGGGCAGAGCGTCGAGACCGCGATCCGGGCCCTGACCGCGGTCTCCGACCAGACCGCCATCGAGTCGGTGCCGTCGATCAAGCGCGCCAACTCCGGCGGCCACGCCATCGGCCTGGGCCAGATGAACCTGCACGGGTACCTCGCCCGGGAGCGCGTGTTCTACGGCTCGGACGAGGGCATCGACTTCACGAACATCTACTTCTACACGGTCGCCTTCCACGCCATCCGGGCGTCGAACAAGCTGGCGATCGAGCGCGGGCAGTCGTTCCTCGGCTTCGAGGACTCGACCTACGCCAGCGGCGAGTACTTCGAGAAGTACGTCTCCCAGACCTGGGAGCCGGCCACCGCCCGGGTGCGCGAGCTCTTCGACCAGGCCGGGGTGCACATCCCGACGCAGGACGAGTGGCGTGAGCTGGCCGCGTCGGTCCAGGCCCACGGTCTGTACAACCAGAACCTGCAGGCGGTCCCGCCGACCGGTTCGATCTCGTACATCAACAACTCGACCTCCTCGATCCACCCGATCGTGTCCAAGGTCGAGATCCGCAAGGAGGGCAAGATCGGCCGGGTCTACTACCCCGCGCCGTTCATGACCAACGACAACCTGGAGTACTACCAGGACGCGTACGAGATCGGTTACGAGAAGATCATCGACACCTACGCGGCGGCCACCCAGCACGTCGACCAGGGCCTGTCGCTGACGCTGTTCTTCAAGGACACCGCCACCACCCGGGACATCAACCGCGCCCAGATCTACGCCTGGCGCAAGGGGATCAAGACGCTGTACTACATCCGCCTGCGCCAGCTCGCGCTGGAGGGCACCGAGGTCGAGGGCTGCGTGTCCTGCATGCTCTGAGATGCAGGCCCGGGCCACGATGGCCGCAGCGAACGTGGGGGATGAGAGAAGAATGAGGAAGCACTGATGGCGGAGAAGCTGAAGTTGATCGACCGGGTCCAGGCGATCAACTGGAACCGGCTCGAGGACGACAAGGACCTCGAGGTCTGGGACCGGCTCACCGGGAACTTCTGGCTGCCGGAGAAGGTGCCGCTGTCCAACGACATCCAGTCCTGGGCGACCCTGACCGACGTCGAGAAGCAGATGACGACCCGGGTCTTCACCGGTCTGACCCTGCTGGACACCATCCAGGGCACCGTCGGCGCCGTCAGCCTCATCCCGGACGCCCTCACCCCGCACGAGGAGGCGGTGTACACCAACATCGCGTTCATGGAGTCGGTGCACGCCCGCTCCTACTCCTCGATCTTCTCCACCCTGATCTCCACCCGGGAGATCGACGAGGCGTTCCGCTGGTCCGAGGAGAACCCCGCCCTGCAGAAGAAGGCGGAGATCGTCCTCAACTACTACCGCGGTGACGACCCGCTCAAGCGGAAGGTCGCCAGCACCATGCTGGAGTCCTTCCTGTTCTACAGCGGGTTCTACGCCCCGATGTACTGGTCCTCGCGGGCCAAGCTCACCAACACGGCCGACCTGATCCGCCTGATCATCCGGGACGAGGCCGTGCACGGGTACTACATCGGCTACAAGTTCCAGAAGGGCCTGGAGAAGCTGTCCGCGGCTCAGCGCCAGGAGCTGAAGGACTACACCTTCGAGCTGCTGTTCGAGCTGTACGACAACGAGGTGGAGTACACCCAGGACCTGTACGACCCCCTGGGCCTGACCGAGGACGTCAAGAAGTTCCTGCGCTACAACGCGAACAAGGCCCTGATGAACCTGGGCTACGAGGCGCTGTTCCCGCGGGACGAGACCGACGTCAACCCGGCGATCCTGTCGGCCCTGTCCCCGAACGCGGACGAGAACCACGACTTCTTCTCCGGGTCGGGCTCGTCCTACGTGATCGGCAAGGCCGTGAACACCGAGGACGAGGACTGGGACTTCTGAGTCGACCGTCCTGAACCACGACGCCCCCGCCGTGACCCGGCGGGGGCGTCGTCGTGTTCAGCTCCGGTACCGCGACGCCGGCTCGACGCTCTGCCCGCCGAACGCGGCCAGGTCGGCCCGGAACACCGTGTCCAGCAGGCCGGTGTCCTCGACCCCGGGTGCGCACACCACCTCGCCCAGCTCCAGCCCGCGCAGCGAGGCGGTGACCACGTCCTCGGCGGACATCCGGGGCACGGCGCTGGCGTCGAAGCCCTGCCGCTCGTGGAACTCGGTGGCGACGATCCCCGGGCAGAGCACCTGCACCCGGACCCCGGAGCCCTCGACCTCGGCCGCGAGCGTCTGGGAGAACGCGACCGCGTGGGCCAGCGCCCCGGCGTAGACCGCGCGGCGGGGCAGCACGCTGTGCGGTGCGGGCCCGCTGAACGCGATCATCCCGGCCACGGTGATGACGGTGCCCCGGCCGCGGTCCAGCATGCCGGGCAGTGCGGCGCGGGTGAGCAGGGTCGGTGCCAGCTCCTTGACCAGCACGATCTCTCGGGCCTTCTCGGCAGGCAGGTCGGCGAGCGGCATGTAGTGCGCCACACCGGCGTTGTTGATCAGCAGGTCGAGGTCCGCGGTGGCCGCGGCCACGGTCGCGATCCCGTCCTCGGTGGCCAGATCGGCGACCAGGGGACGGATGGTGCCCGTGCGCTGTTCCGCGGCGAGCGCGTCGAGCCGGTCCGCGCGTCGGCCGACGGCGATCACGTCGTAGCCGTCGTCGGCGAGCCGACGGGCGAAGGCACGGCCGATGCCGGACGAGGCGCCGGTGACGAGGGCGAGCGGGTGCATGGGGACCTCCTGGGTGTGGATCGATGTCCTGTCACCCTCGCCCGGACGGGCCGGGGCAGTCAGTGGCCGGGATGTCCTGGGACCGGCGGGGCCAGGCTCACCGGTCCGGGGCGAGCTGCTGCGAGCCGAGCACCGCCGCCAGCGCCAGCCGCTCGGCGTCGGGGGTCCCGGGGGCGGCGGAGTAGAGCATGAGGCGGACGTCGTCGGTGGCGACCACGAGCACGTCGCAGTCCAGGGTGAGGCGGCCGACCGCGGGGTGGTCGACGGTCTTGCGCTTGGACGAGGCGGCGCCGGGGTCCACCGCGCCGGACTCCCAGAGCTCGACGAACCGGGGGCTCCGTGCGGCCAGGTCGGCGACCAGCCGGGGGATCCGCCGGTCGGCCGGGTACCGGGCGGCGGCGACGCGGAGATCGGCGACCTGACCGGCCTGCAGCGCGGCGAGCTCGTCCGGGGAGAGCACGACGCGGTTCAGCCCGGCGAGGTTGCGCCAGATCGCGTTGCGCTCCAGCCCGTGCCACCCGGCGGTCTCGCCCATCAGCACGTCGTACGCGCGGTTGGCGGTGATCAGGGTGAGCGTGGCGTCGAAGACCGCGACCGGGGTGTGGTCCAGCACGTCGAGCAGCCGTTGCACGCTCGGGGTGATCCGGGTCGGGACCAGGTCGGGTCCGGGGGTGGCGTGCCCGGCCAGCCGGAAGGCCACATCGCGTTCGGAGTCGGACAGTCGCAGGCCGCGGGCCAGGGCCTCGACCACCTGGGCGGAGGGGGAGGTGGCGCGGCCCTGTTCCAGTCGGGTGAGGTAGTCGGGGGAGATGCCGACCAGGGCGGCCAGCTCCTCGCGGCGCAGCCCGGGCGCGCGACGACGACGGCCCGGCGGGACCCCGGCCGACTGCGGGGTGACCCGGTCCCGCCAGCGGCGCAGCGCCAGGCCCAGCTCTCGCGACTCCATCGTCCGATCATCGCGCGGTGGCCGGGTCGTGTCCTGGCCCTGTCGATCACACCCTGACGTCGCCCCCACCGCGGCGGTGGGGGCGACGTCGGCGGGTCAGGCGGCGTCGAGGTCCGCCGCGACCAGCTCGGCGACGGCGTCCAGGCTCGGCTGGTCGTCGCTGCTGAGCTCGACCTGCTCGCCGGAGCCGATCCCGAGGGCCATCAGCATCAGGATGCTGGACGCGTCGGTGCCGGCGGTGCCGGGGCGGCCGATCAGGACCGTGCCCGGTGCGGCGGCGGCCGCCTTGGCGACCAGGGTGGCGGGCCGGGCGTGCAGCCCGGAGGCCGAGCCGACGGTGACGGTGCGGGTGGGCATCAGATCTCCTCGATGGCGGTGCGGACGGCCTCGACCACCCGGTCGACGGTCATGCCGAGCTCGCGCTGGGCGTCGCCGGCCGGGGCGGACAGCCCGAACCGGTCGATGCCGACCAGGACGCCGCGGTCGCCGGCGATGTCCCGCCAGCCGTAGGTGGACGCGGCCTCGACCACGACCCGGGCGGTCAGCGCGGTCGGCAGCACGGACCGCCGGTAGTCGGCGTCTTGGCGCTCGAACAGCTCCCGGGACGGCATGCTGACCACCCGGACCCGGGTGCCGGTGGTGCGCACCTGCTCCGCGGCGCCGAGGGCCAGCTCCAGCTCGCTGCCGGTGGCGATCAGCAGCACCTGGGGGTCGACGTCGTCGCTGACCACGTAGGCGCCCCGGCGGACGCCCTCGGTGACCTCCGACAGCGGCAGGTCCAGGGTGCGCAGCGGCTGGCGGCACAGCACCAGCCCGGTCGGACCGGACTGCTCGAGCGCGACCAGCCAGGCGGCGGCGGTCTCGTTCGCGTCGGCGGGCCGGAGGGTGGTGAGGCCGGGCATGGCGCGCAGGCTGGTCAGGTGCTCGATCGGCTGGTGCGTCGGGCCGTCCTGGCCGAGCGCGATCGAGTCGTGCGACCAGACGTGGATCGCGGGCAGGCCCATCAGGGCGGCCAGCCGGATCGCCGGGCGCTGGTAGTCCGAGAACACCAGGAAGGTGCCGCCGAACGGACGCACACCACCGGCCAGCAGCATGCCGTTCATCGCGGCGGCCATCGCGTGCTCCCGCACACCCCAGTGGATGTTGCGGCCGGTGCGGCCGTCGCCCTCCGGCAGGAAGCTGCCCGCGCCGCCGATCGCGGTGCGGTTCGGCTCGGCCAGGTCCGCGGAGCCACCGATCAGGTCGGGCAGCCGCGCGGCGAGCGCCTGGATGACCTGGCCGGACGCGTCCCGGGTCGCGAGCGTGCTCCCGACCTCGAACCGGGGCAGCGCGTCGGCCAGGTCCGCGGGCAGCTGCCGGGTCTGCGCGGCCTGCCACTGTGCGGCCAGGTCCGGGTGGGCCGCGGACCACACGGCCATCGCGGCGTCCCACTCGGCGTGCAGCTCGGCGCCGCGGTCCACGGCGCGGCGGGTGTGGCGCAGCACCTCGTCGTCGACCTGGAACGGCTCGGCGTCGACGCCGAGGGTGTCGCGGACGGCGGCCACCTCGGTGCCGCCCAGCGGTGCGCCGTGCGAGGCGGCGGTGCCGCGGGCGTGCGGCGCGGGCCAGGCGATCTCGGACTTCAGGACGACCAGGTGCGGACGGCCGTCGTCGGAGCGGGTGGCCAGCGCGGCGTCCAGAGCCGGGACGTCGATGTCGCCGTCGGCGGCACGTGCCACCCGGGTGACCCGCCAGCCCTGCGCCTCGAACCGGGCCGGCACGTTCTCGCTCCAGGTGAGCGTGGTCGCACCCTCGATCTGGATGTCGTTGTCGTCGTAGACGACCGTGAGGTTGTCCAGCCGGTGCCGTCCGGCCAGGGCGCCCGCCTCGTAGGAGATGCCCTCCTGCAGGTCGCCGTCCGAGGCCAGCACCCACACCCGCTGGTCGAAGGGCCCGTCCGGGCCGTAGACCGCCCGCTGGTGCTGGAAGGCCATCGCCATCCCGACCGCCATCGTGAGCCCCTGGCCCAGCGGCCCGGTGGTGGCGTCGACGCCCGGCGTCATGCCGTGCTCGGGGTGCCCCGGGGTGCGCGAGTGCAGGGTGCGGAACGCGCGCAGGTCGTCCAGCCCCAGGTCGTAGCCGGTGAGGAACAGCTGGGTGTAGAGCAGCATGCTCGCGTGCCCGCAGGACAGCACGAACCGGTCCCGACCCGCCCACTCGGGGTCGCGGGGGTCGTGCCGGATGTGCCGCTGGAACAGCAGGTCCGCGACCGGTGCCAGCGACAGCGCGGCTCCCGGGTGACCGGACTTGGCGGTCTCGATGGCGTCGAGCGCCAGCAGGCGTGCGGTGGTGACTGCTCGTGCGTCCAGCGAGGTGGTGACCGTCGCCGTCATGGCAACCTCCTAGGTCATCATATGGTCATGATGTTTAACATCCTATCGTCATGATGACTGCCACCGCACCGCTGGTGGACGCGCGCATCAGCAGGACGACATAATGATTCGGTGACAGGAGGCGCGATGGCGACGGGAACGGTGAAGTACGTCGCGGTCCGCGACCACCTGCAACGCCGGATCGCCGAGATGGCACCGGGGGAGCAGCTCCCCACCGAGCCGGTGCTCTGCCAGGAGTACGGCGTCAGCCGGATCACCGTGCGGCGCGCGGTCGACGACCTGATCCGCGACGGGCGGATCGTGCGGGAGCAGGGGCGCGGCACCTTCGTCACCGAACCGCGCTACACCCAGCAGGTCCGCGAGACCTTCGCCGACCGGGTGACCGGCTTCTTCCGGCAGCAGACCGAGCTGGGCCGCGAGGTCAGCACCGAGGTGCTGGCCAACCACGTCGTGCGGGACGGGGCCGCGGCCACCGCGCTGCGACTCAACCCGGCGGAGGAGCTGGTCGAGCTGGTCCGGCTCCGGTTCGTCAACGGGACGCTGCACCAGCACGTGGTCACCTACCTGCCCGCCGGCCGGTTCCGCGGACTGCTCGACGTGGACCTCAGCCACGGATCGCTCTTCGACCTGCTGGCCCGCGACTACGGCGTCACGCTGGTGCGCAACGACCTGTTGGTCCGGCTCGACCGTCCGACCGGGGATGTCGCCGCCGGGCTGCGGGTCGAGGAGGGCGAGTGCGTGCTGGCGATGGAGTCGCTGGTGCACGACGCCGCCGGGGTGCCGGTCGCGTTCGGGGTCGCCCGGCACACGCCGAGCAACAGCGAGATCGCGTTCAGCCTCGGTTCGACCTCGGTCTGAGCCCCCCGGGGGCGGGGTGACCGGGGGACTTGCGTCCGCACAATTCGTCATGACAACATGACGACCCCGACACGGCAGTCGGCCCATGCGAAGCGGCGTGGCGGAGACATCGGAGGCTCGACCCTTGCTCACCCAGTACCTCACCGAGCAGAACCTGCTCTTCCCCGAGCGGGTGGACGGCTGGCGGGACGCCATCGAGCGCGTCAGCGCCCCGCTGCTCGCCGACGGTGCGATCACGCGCGAGTACGTGGACGCGATGCTGACGTCCATCGCGGGCGGTGGCACCTACATCGATCTCGGCTACCAGATCGCCCTGGCGCACGCCCGGCCGGAGAGCGGCGTGGTCCGCACCGGCCTGTCGGCGATGTGGGTCCGGCCCGCCGTGCTGCTGAACGACGAGGCCGCGCACCCGATCACCCTGTTCGTGTGCATGGCCGCGGCCGACAGCACCGAACACCTGGCAGCGATGGCCCAGCTCGGGTCGCTGCTGTCCGACGACGCCGCGCGGGAGTCCCTCCTCGCGGCGACCGACCCCGCCGCCGCGCTGGCGGTCCTGACGGCAGGAGAGCACTGATGGCGAAGTTCCTCGCGGTGTGCAGCACCGGTCTGGGCAGCAGCTTCATGGTCCACATGAACATCGAGAAGGTCCTCAAGGAGCTCGGCGTCGACGGGGTGACCGTCGACCACGCCGACCTCGGCTCGGTGGCCGCCGGTGACGCCGACGCCGTCTTCGTCGGCCGGGACATCGCCGAGGCCGCCGGTCACCTGGGTGACGTGGTCGTGCTCGACAGCATCATCGACATCAACGAGCTCCGCGCGAAGGTCGAGGCCGCCACCGTGCGCCACGGCCTCGCCGCGAGCTGACCCCCTGAGACAGGACGGTAGTTCCCCATGGACGCGGTTCTCGACGTCTTCCTGGACATCTTCACCCAGCCCGCGGTCATCGTCGCGCTGATCGCGCTGATCGGCCTGGCCGCCCAGTCCAAGAGCTTCAGCGACGTGCTCAAGGGCACCGTGCGGACCCTGGTCGGCTTCCTGGTGCTGGCCGCCGGTGCGGGCGTGGTCGTCGGTGCGCTCAACCCGTTCGGCGACATGTTCCAGCACGCGTTCAACGTGCAGGGCGTGGTGCCGAACAACGAGGCGATCGTCGCGCAGGCGCTGCTCGAGTACGGCTCGGCCGCCGCGCTGATCTTCTTCTTCGGCATGATCGTGAACATCGCGCTCGCCGCGACCTCCCGGTTCAAGTACATCTACCTGTCCGGGCACGTGGCCTTCTACATCGCGGCGATGTTCGCGGTCATCCTGTCGGTGGCCGGGTTCGACACCTGGGCCGTCGTGCTCTGGGGCTCGATCGCGCAGGGCATCTACATGGTGGTCTCGCCGGCCCTGGTGCAGCCGTTCATGCGCCGGGTCACCGGCAGCGACGACGTCGCTCTGGGGCACACCGGCGGCGCCGGCATCGCGCTGTCCGGTCTGGTCGCGAAGCTGACCCGCGGCAAGGGCGGCTCGAAGTCCACCGAGGACCTGGCGTTCCCCAAGGGTCTCGGCTTCCTGCGCGACACCACCGTGATCGTGGCGCTGTCGATGGCCGTGATCTACGTGATCGTCGGCTCGTTCGCGGGGCCGGGGTACATCGAGTCCGAGCTGTCCGATGGGCAGAACTTCGTGGTGTTCCTCCTGCTGCAGGCGGCGACCTTCTCCGCGGGCGTCTTCATCATCCTGGCCGGTGTCCGCGTCGTCCTGGCCGAGATCGTCCCGGCGTTCAAGGGCATCTCGGAGAAGCTGGTCAAGAACGCCAAGCCCGCACTGGACGTGCCGATCGTCTTCACCTTCGCGCCGAACGCCGTGCTGATCGGGTTCGTCGCCAGCTTCGTCGGCGGGATCGTCGGCATGGTCGGCATGGTCGCGCTCGGCACCACGATCATCATCCCGGGCGTGGTCGGGCACTTCATGACCGGGGCCGCCTCCGGCGTGATCGGCAACGCGGTCGGCGGTCGCCGGGGCGCGGTGCTCGGCGCCTTCGCGAACGGGGTGGCGATCACCTTCCTGCCGCTGTTCCTGCTGCCGGTCCTCGGCGACATGGGCCTGTCGAACGCGACCTTCTCGGACGCGGACTACGGCGTCTTCGGCCTGCTGCTCGGCGGGTTCTCGGCGGCGGGCGGGCAGCTGGCGATCATCGTCGGCATCATCGCCTCGCTGGTCGCGCTCTACGCGGTCTCGTTCGCCCTCCAGCGCCGGGACGCCCGGCGTGCGACGGTCGAGCAGGCCGACGAGCCGGCGGAGGTCGCCGCCACCCGGTGACCCCTGCCCCGCACGACGCCCCCGCCCGGGATCCCGGCGGGGGCGTCGTCGTCTAGCCGACCGGGTACGTCACGAACGCCAGCCTGCTCCCGTCGGGCGACCAGCTGTTCACGTTGATCGTGCCCTGCCCGCCGCGCAGCGGGTAGCTCCGGATCGGCGCCGACCAGTCCGCGGTGTCGACCACCCGCACGACCACGTCCAGGTCCGCCGGATGCCCGAGCGTGCCCGCGGGGAACGACAGGTACGACGCCAGCGTCCCGGCCGGGGCGTAGTGCGGGAACCAGTCGACGGTCTCGCTGTGCACCAGCCGCTCGACCGGCGCGCCGCCGTCCGGCACCCGGGCCAACTGCGCGTGGCCGGGCGCGGTGCCGAACGCCTCGGTGTTGAACGCGATCCACGCACCGTCCGGGCTCCATTCCGGCCCGTCCAGGTGGCCGGCCCCGGTCGGGACCACGACCGGATCGCCGCCGATCGGCAGCACGACCAACCGGCCCGGCTGCTCGAAGTCCGCCAGCTCGACGTAGGCCAGGCGACGGCCGTCCGGCGAGACGCCGTGCAGGAAGTGCCGGCTGCCGTCGTCGGGGGTGAGTCGCTGCACCGGGCCGCCGGTGAGAGCGCCGCGGTAGACGTGGCCGTCGTCGGCGGACATCAGCACGTGCACGCCGTCGGGGTCGAGCACGTGGTCGTTGTTGAGCGGTGGGAGGCCGTCGAATCCGATGGCGCGCGGGGCGGGGTCGTCGAGGTCGCAACGCCAGAGCAGCCCGTCGCCGTTGAGGATCAGGGCCGAGCCGTCCAGCGTCCAGTTCGGGGCCTCCAGGAGGAGGGCGCCGGTGTCGAGCAGGACCTCGGGCGGGTCGGGCGTGCCGGGATCGGCGATCAGGACCTGGGACCGTTGCGACGGCATCAGCGCTCGGGGCATGGGGGCAACGTAACCCCGCGTCGGTCCTGACGTCCGGGTGGCCGCACGGAACAATGGTCCCACCGCCGACCGTGACCGAAGGGGAGCCATGCCCGGGTTCGTCCTCACGCTCGGCGTGCTGCTGTCCGTGCTGGTCCGGCGCTCGGCCTGGGTGCGCGACCGGCTGCCCACCGCGGCGACGACCATCCTGATCTGGACCCTGGCCGGACTGACCGCCCTGCTGCTCGCCGGGACGGACGAGGGGACCGGCCGGACGCTGCTCGGCGTCGGGATCACGCTGGTCGGCGGAGTCCTGCTGGTGCTGGCGGCCGGGGCGCTGGTCGGGCGGGTGCGGGGACCGCTGGCGCGGCGACGGGCACGGCACGAGGGCGATCCGACGATCGGCGCCCGGGCGATCCGGTTCGCCGAGCGGCATCCGGTGCGGGTGCGCGGGCGCAACGTCGGGGCGCTCGCGGTGCGGTCGGTGGTCCGGGCGGGCGAGGTGCGCGTCACCGGGCTGGCGGCGGAGATGACCTACTACGCGCTGATCTCCCTGGTGCCGATCGCGACCGCGCTGGGCGCCAGTCTGGGCTATCTGCGGCCGCTGCTCGGCGACGAGCAGGTCGAGCAGCTCCGGGCGCAGGTGGTCGACGGACTGACCACGGTGTTCGCGCAGCAACTGGCCACCGACGTGCTGTCGCCGCTGGTGGACGGGCTGCTCGACGAGCAGCGCGGCGGGTTCGCGATCGGGGCGCTGCTGGTCACGCTGTACCTGGCCAGCCGGGTCTTCCGGGCCGCGGTCCGGGCGCTCGACGACGCGTACCGGGTGGAGTCCCGCCGGAACTGGTGGGCGCAGTACCTGCTCGGGTTCGCCTTCACCATCGGTGCGTTGATCACCCTGGTCACCGTGCTGCTGCTCGTGGTGGTCGGACCGCTGTTCGGCACCGGTGCGGAGCTGGCGGACCGCCTCGGCCTGGGGACGTTCTTCCACACCGCCTGGGACGTGCTGCGCTGGCCCGCGGTCGCGGTGGTGACCGTCGCGTTCCTCACGCTGCTGTACCGGTACGCGCCGCGGATCGACACCAGCTGGCGTCGCTGTCTGCCCGGCGCGATCGTCGGGACGGTCGGGGTCCTGCTGGTGTCCAGCGGGTACACCCTCTACATCCGGATCGCGGTGCCGGAGACGCCGGGGGCGGACGCCGGGAGCGCGGCGGTGGTGCAGGCGGCGGCGCAGATGCTCGGTCTGGTGCTGGCCGGGGCGCTGTGGATCTGGCTGTGCAGCATCGTGGTGCTGGTCGGCGGTGTAATCGGGGCCGAGATCGACGCGGCGCGCCGGAGAGATTCTGCCGAGCCCGTCGCGGTCGTTTCCGCAGGTGAGAGCGTGGATCCGGGGTCCTCGGGCGGCAAGTGAGCCAGGCCTTCCTTGCTATACAGCCCCGATTTCCGCGCCTAGCGTCGTCCTGGTCAGCCGTTACGCCCCCACGTCCCACCGGGAGACACCATGAGCACCCTCGCCGATCTTCCGGCCATCACCGAGTGTTCGGTGGCCGGCTGTTCCTACAACCACGACCACGCGTGCGGCGCTGCCGCGATCACCGTGGGCGCCGCCGGGACGGACGCGCAGTGCGCGACGTTCATCCCGCTGAACATCAAGGGCGGTCTGGACCGGGTGGTGTCGCACGTCGGCGCCTGCCAGCGAGTGGACTGCACCCACAACGCGTCGCTCGAGTGCGGCGCGGAGTCGGTCCGGATCGGTGCCGGTCACGACACCGCCGACTGCCTGACCTACGCGAAGGCCTGAGCCCCCCAGCTCATCGCGGGCCTCGCCGCCCGCAGCCGCACGACGGCCGCCACCCCTCGCCGGGTGGCGGCCGTCGTCGTGTCCGCTGCTTATGCACGCCCGGCCCGCTCGCACGCACGCCCGACCCGCATGCACGCACGCGGGTCGGGTGGGCCGGGATCGAATGCGGACAACTTGTCGCTCTGCGGGCGATTTGGGCGCCGAGTTCTCCGCACTCGGCGCGGCGGGGCCGCGGAGAGGCGCGGGTTGGGGACGGCGGGGCTCAGTCCTCGGTCTCGGTGAGGGCGGCGACGGCGGCGGCGATCGGGGTGGGGCCCTCGGTCAGTTCGGCGATGACGCCTGCGGTGCGGGGCTCGTCGGCCAGAGCGACCAGGACCGCGGCGACGTCGTCGCGGCTGATCTGGCCAGGGGGGACGTCGGAGCCCAGCCGCACGTGTCCGGTGCCGGTGTCGTCGGTCAGGCCACCGGGTCGCAGGATGGTCCAGGCCAGTCCGGCGCGGCCGCGCAGGTCGTCCTCGGCGGCGGTCTTGGCGCGCAGGTAGGCGGCGAACACCTCATCGGTGCCCTCGGGCGGCTCGGATCCGGCGCCCACGGAGGAGACCAGCAGGTAGCGACCGACCCCGGCCTGCTCCGCCGCGTCCGCGAGCAGCGTGGCGGCCCCACGGTCGACGGTGTCCTTGCGGTCAGCGCCGCTGCCCGGACCGGCGCCCGCGGCGAAGACCACCACGTCGACGTCGGCCAGCTGCTCCGCCAGCGTGGTGGCGTCGGTCTGCTCCAGGTCGATCACGACCGCGGCGGCGCCGTCGGCCTCCACGTCCGTGACGTGGTCGGGGTTGCGGACCAGGGCGACCGGCTGGTCCCCGCGGTCCGCGAGCAGGCGGCTGAGCCGCCGGGCGATCTGTCCGTGTCCTCCGGCGATGGCGATGCGCATCCCGCCACGGTAGGCCGGGTCCGGCCCGGGCGCAGGGTGGCGGCCAGGATCGCCCGTGCCCGCGGGATCAGGCGATGTCGCCGAGGGGCGCGGGACGACCGGTGGCGGTCGCGAGCCGGCTCAGGCCGTCTCGGCGATCGGGGTGTCCGGTTCCGACTCCAGCGGCCGCAGGTGCGCCAACCGGTCGCGGAGGTCCCGGACGTCGTCGGCCCCGGCCCCGGCGCCGGGCACCAGGGACAGCGCGGTGTACGACTCGGCGGTCGGCAGCAGCTCGCGCGCCAGGTCGCGGAGTGCCTCCGCGACCTCGGCCAGTTCGGCTGCCCGGCCCGCGCCCTCCTCGCCGTTCAGTCCGACGTAGAGCACGAACCCGGCGCGCGCGGAGGGGTGGTCGACGGGCAGGTGACGCGGGGCGCGCTCCAGCCG
>NZ_JANZKP010000006.1 GCF_025642745.1 Cellulomonas sp. RIT-PI-Y | reverse complement strand
AACTGCCGAGGTCGGCCCCGGAACGACACGTCCCTACCCACCCCTGCCCAGAACGCGGACATCGTCAAAGGAGATCTCATGTCCATCCGCCGCTTGATCCCGCTGGCCGCCGTGGCCGGACTGGCCCTGGCCGGTTGCACGTCCAACACCCCGGCGGAGGACCCCGCCGACACCGGGAACGCCGTGAACCAGGCTGTCTCGGACAACGACGAGCCGGGTGACACCGTGGTGATCGGCTTCTCCGCCCCGGCCGCCGACCACGGCTGGATGGGAGCGATCACCACCGCCGCCCAGGCCGAGGCCGAGAAGTACGAGGACGTCGAGCTCCGGGTCGCCGAGGGCACCAACGACGTCAACCTGCAGATCAGCCAGATCGAGCAGTTCATCAACGACGACGTCGACGCGATCGTGCTGCTGCCCTTCGACGGCGGCGCGCTCACCGACGTGGCCACCAAGGCGATGGACGCCGGGATCCCGGTGATCAACGTCGACCGCGAGTTCTCCAGCCCGTTCGCCTCCCGCAGCACGGTGCTCGGCGACAACTACGGCATGGGCGTCTCCGCCGGCACCTACGTCTGCGAGCAGCTCGGCGACCAGTCGGACGCGGTGATCGCGGAGATCGCCGGCATCGACTCCCTCCCGCTGACCCAGGACCGGTCGCAGGGCTTCGCCGACGCGCTGGATGGCTGTGGTCTGGAGGTCTCCAACCGGGTGGCCGCCGACTTCACCGTCCAGGGCGGCGAGCAGGCCGCCGCGAACCTGCTGCAGGCCGCGCCGGAGATCGACGCGATCTGGAACCACGACGACGACCAGGGCGTCGGGGTGCTGGCCGCGATCGAGAACGCGGGCCGGGACGAGTTCTTCCTGGTCGGCGGCGCCGGATCGGCCAACATGATGCGCGAGATCCAGGACCCGGAGTCGGTGGTGAAGGCCACCGTCATCTACCCGTCCACCCAGGCCGCGGACGGCATCAAGCTCGCCCGGCTGGTGGCGCACGGCGACCGCTCGCTGAGCGACCTGGCCTCGTTCAGCGTGCCGCGCACCGTCCAGCTGTTCGCCCCGGTGGTCACCGAGGACAACGTCGACGACTACATCGACTCGGCCTTCGAGTCCTGAGCTGGTGCCCCGGGCCGGGGAGGGACCGGCCCGGGGCGCCGACCACGGAAGGAGCCCGTCGATGGACGAGGCACGCACGCTCGGCGTCGGGATGATCGGCTACGCCTTCATGGGCGCCGCGCACTCCCAGGCCTGGCGCACCGCACCCCGGTTCTTCGACCTGCCGCTGGCCCCGCGGATGCGGGTGCTGGCCGGGCGCGACCCCGGCGGGGTGAAGGCCGCCGCCGAACGACTCGGCTGGGAGCAGACCGTCACCGGCTGGGCCGAGCTGGTCGACCGCGACGACGTCGACCTGGTGGACATCTGCACCCCGGGACACACCCACGCCGAGATCGCGATCGCCGCGCTGGACGCGGGCAAGCACGTGCTGTGCGAGAAGCCGCTGGCCAACACCCTGGCCGAGGCCGAGGCGATGGTGGCCGCCGCCGAGCGGGCCGCCGCGCACGGGGTCCGGTCGATGGTGGGCTTCACCTACCGCCGGGTGCCCGCGGTGCAGCTGGCCCGCCAGCTGATCGCCGACGGGCGGCTGGGCGAGCTGCGGCACGTGCGGGTGCAGTACCTGCAGGACTGGCTGGTGGACCCGCTGGCGCCGCTGACCTGGCGCCTGGACAAGCAGCTCGCGGGGTCGGGGGCGCTGGGCGACATCGGGTCGCACGCGGTGGACCTGGCGCAGTTCCTCACCGGCCAGGCGGTGACCGGGGTCGCGGCCACACTGGAGACCTTCGTCGCCGAGCGGCCGTACCCCGCGGGCGGGCCTACCGGCGGTCTGGTCGCCCGACCGGGCGAGACCACCGGCCCGGTGACGGTCGACGACGCCGCGGTGTTCCTCGCCAGGCTGTCCGGCGGGGTGCTCGGCGTGTTCGAGGCCACCCGGTTCGCCACCGGGCGCAAGAACGCGCTGCGGATCGAGGTGAACGGCTCCACCGGGTCGCTGGCCTTCGACTTCGAGGACATGAACGTCCTGCAGTTCTTCGACGGCGACGACGACGTGCAGGGGTTCCGCCGGGTGCAGGTCACCGAGCCCGAGCACCCGTACCTCGCCGCCTGGTGGCCCGCCGGGCACGGCCTCGGCTACGAGCACGCCTTCACCCACCAGGTGGTGGACCTGGTGGGCGCGATCTCCGCGGGCACCGACCCGGCCCCGTCCTTCGCGGACGGCCTGGCGGTGCAGCGGGTGCTGGACGCGGTGGAACGCTCCGCCGCGACGGACAGCCGGTGGACGTCCGTCGACTGACCCTCCCCACGACCCCCCACGACCCCCACGACGACGTGGAAGGAGAACCGAGTATCACCCCGCCGGCGGCAGTGGTTGTGGTGCCGGCGCATCACCTGTCATGACGAGGTCGGGTGCCGTTGCCGCTGCACGACCCGGACCCGACCCCGGTGACCAGACCCCCTGAGGAGCTGCATCACCCATGAAGGATATCCAGCCGCGCACTCATCGCGGCAGACGACCGATCGCCGCGGTGCTGGCGACGGTCCTGGCGGGGACGGCGTTCGCGCTGATCGGCGCCCCCGCGCAGGCCCACGACGGTGTGGACCACGGTGCCGAGCCGGGTGCGGACGCCGCACTCGACTGGAGCAACTACGAGAAGGTCACCCTGACCAAGGACGTCGGGGAGCCGATCGACCTGGCCGTGCTGCCGGACGGACGGGTCCTGCACACCGCCCGCAACGGGGACGTCCGGCTGACCGACCCGGACACCGGCGTGACCAGCATCGTCAACCACATCCCGGTCTACGCGAACTCCGAGGACGGCCTGCAGTCCGTCGGGATCGACCCGGACTTCGAGGAGAACGGCTGGGTGTACCTGGTGTACGCACCGCCGGGGGACACCCCGGCCGGCAACGCCCCGAACACCCTCCCGGCCGGCGCCGACGAGTCCTACTGGGACCAGTGGGTCGGCGTGAACCGGCTGTCCCGGTTCCAGTGGACCGGCGAGAGCCTGGACCTGGCCAGCGAGCAGCAGATCCTCGACGTCGAGGTGCAGCGCGGCCAGTGCTGCCACGTCGGCGCCGACTTCGACTGGGACGGCGACGGGAACCTGTACCTGGGCACCGGCGACAACACCCCGGCCGGCACCCCCGGTGCGAACGGCTTCGCGCCGAACAACGACGCCCCGGGGATGAACCCGGGCTTCGACTCCCGTCGCGGCGCGGGCAACACCAACGACCTGCGCGGCAAGATCCTGCGGATCCACGTCGAGGAGGACGGCAGCTACACGATCCCCGAGGGGAACCTGTTCGCGGAGGGCACCGAGGGCACCCGGCCCGAGATCTTCGTGATGGGTGTGCGGAACCCGTTCAAGCTGGACGTCGACCCGGAGACGAACTCCCTGTCCTGGGGCGACTACGGCCCGGACGCCACCAAGGCGGTGGCGGAGACCGCCGGCCGTGGACCGATGGGCCTGGTGGAGTGGAACGTCACCAGCCTGGACGACCCGCACAACTCCGGCTGGCCCTACGTCACCGGCGACAACTTCGCCTACAACGACTGGGACTTCGCCACGGCGACTCCGGGAGCGTTCTTCGACCCGGCGCACCTGGTCAACGACTCCCGGTGGAACACCGGCCTGACCGACCTGCCCCCGGCCAAGCCGGCCACGCTGTACTACGGCGACGAGCCGGGCGACCAGCCGTGGGACGAGCTGATCGACTTCGGCACCGGGAACGGCCAGGGCCCGATGGGCGGGCCGGTCTACCACTACGACGCCGACGCCGGTGAGTCCGCGTTCCCGGAGTACTGGGACTCGAAGGCGTTCTTCGGGGAGTTCTCCCAGGACTACATCGCCGCCTTCACCGTCGACTGGGACACCTTCGAGGTCACGCACATCGAGGACGTCACGCCGAACGCCGTGATCGGCTCGGAGGACTTCCCGCCGATCGACAACCCGATGGACATCGAGTTCGGCCCGGACGGGTCGATGTACGTGCTCGACTACGGCGACGGCTTCTTCCGGGCCAACCCCGACGCCGGGCTGTACCGGATCTCCTACGCGGAGGGGAACAAGTCGCCGCGGGCGGCCTTCACCGCCACCCCGACCTCCTCCTCGGCCGCTCCGCTGGAGGTCGCGTTCGACGCCTCCGGCTCCGCGGACCCCGAGGGCGAGGCGCTCACCTACCAGTGGGACTTCGACGGGAACGGGACCTGGGACGCCGAGGGCGTCTCCGCCTCCTTCACCTACACCGAGCTCGGGCTCTACACCGCCCGGCTGCGGGTCACCGACCCGCAGGGGAAGTTCACCCTGACCAGCCATCCGATCTCGGTCGGCAACCAGGCACCGGAGGTGTCCCTGGACTACCCGGCGAACGGCGGGTTCTTCGACTGGGGCCAGGCGGTGCCGTTCAAGGTGAGCACCACCGACGCCGAGGACGGCACGGAGACGGCGTGCACCCGGGTGTCCTGGACCTACGGTCTGGGTCACGACGAGCACGCCCACCCGGAGACCTCGGGCACCGGCTGCCAGGGTGCCTTCGCCACCGACCCGAACTCCCCGGAGCACGGGCCCGGCGCGCTGCTGTACGGCGCCGTGGTGGTCACCTACACCGACAACGGCGCCAACGGCGTCCCGGCCGCCCGCGGTGAGGCCACCGCCCGGCTGAACCCGAAGACCCAGCAGGCCGAGCACGGTGCCAAGCAGGGCGTCACGGTCTACGCCGACGAGTCCGCCTCCGGCGGCAACGCGATCCGGGGTCTGGGCACCGGTGACTCGATCACCTACACCCCGGTGAACTTCACCGGGATCACCGGTGCGGTGGTCCGGTCCAGCGGCGGCGGGCAGGTCCAGCTGCGCTGGGGCGCCGCCGACGCGCAGCCCTTCGCCACCGCCACCATCCCCGGCGGCTCCGGATGGAAGGACGTGGAGATCGCGTTCACCGCACCGGAGGGCACCGGGAACCTGGTCGTCACCAGCGCGGACGAGCTGGCACTGGACTCGATCACCATGGTGGGCGCCGGTGTCGCGGACGTGACCGCGCCGCAGGTGGCGCACACCCTGACCCCGGCCGAGCCGACCGGTGTCGGCGGGGTCTTCACCGAGCCGGTCCGGTTCGCGGTGCAGGCCACCGACGACGGAGCGCTGCGCTCGGTGGAGTACAGCCGGGACGGTGGCACCACCTGGATCGCCCTGGCCGCCAACCAGCAGTACGGCGTGACCTTCGGTGAGAACGGGGCGTACGACCTGCGCTACCGGGCCACCGACACCGCGGGCAACGTCTCCGAGCTGGGACAGGTCGCGTTCTCGATCGACCTGGACGCCCCGCAGGAGCCGACCGTCGACACCACCACCGTGGCCGCCGTGGCCGCGGGCCGGGTGCCGTTCGGGAACCCCGGCGTGGTCAGCGTCTCCGTCACCGCGGCGGAGGGCGTCGCGGACGGGGAGGTCGCGCTGTTCCTCGGCGAGACCGAGGTCGGGCGCGCCCCGCTGACCGAGGCGGGCACGGCCGACGTGCCGCTGGCCGCGGACCTGGCGGTGGGCAGCCACACCCTGCGGGCGGTCTACTCCGGCGGCGAGGTCTTCAAGCCGTCCGAGGCGACCGTGCGACTGACCGTCGCCCGCACCACCTCCACCGTCACCGCCACGGCCCCGCAGGTGAAGCCCGCGGTCGCCGCCACGGTGCAGGTGCAGGTCCAGTCGGCCACCGGGATCGTCCCGGCGGGCGACGTGACGGTCACCGTCAGGCGCAACAACGCCGTGGTGGCCACCGCCACCGGGACCCTCGACGCCACCGGCGCGAGCGTCGTCACCCTCGGGAAGCTCCCGGAGGGCACCTACCAGGTCCAGGTCGCCTACCGCGGCACGGCCGGTATCGCACCGAGCAGCACCAGCACCGCACTCACCGTCCGCAGCTAGTGGCCGCGGGGCCGGGTGGATCACGCCCACCCGGCCCCGTGACCCGCTCGTCTCGAAGGAGAGACATGAAGACACCCCACAACCCCGCTCGCTGCGCTCCCGAGCTCGCGGGGACCCCGGGACACGCTCACCAGCACGCACAGATCCCGGCACGGCCGATGAGTCGGCGTTCCGTGATGAAGGCCCTGGCCGCCTCGACGGTGGCCGTCGGTGTGGGCACCGCGCTCGGCGCACAGGCGGCAGGGGCGCTGACCCCGGCCGCCGCCGCACCCGGTCGCGGAGGAGCCAAGCTCGTCCCCGCCAACCGGATCGGCATCCAGCTGTTCACCCTGCGGGACAAGGTGTCGTCCGTCGGCTTCCGCACCGTGTTCGAGGAGCTCTCGGCCATGGGCTACTCGGAGGTCGAGTTCGCCGGGTACACCCAGGGCGACGTCGGGGCGATCACCCCGGCGGAACTGCGCACCCTGCTCGACGACAACGGCCTGCGCGCGGTCGGCACCCACGTCAGCACCACGCTGCTGCGGGACGACCTGGCCAACCAGATCGACATCGCGCACACCCTCGGCATGCCGCACCTCGGCACCGGGAACGCCCCGACCAACGACGCCACCAAGGAGGGCTACCTGGCCGCCGCGGAGGAGTGGAACGGCTGGGGCGAACAGGTCACCGCCGCCGGGCTCAAGCTCTACCAGCACAACCACGACGGCGAGTTCCGGTTCGACCCGGTCGACCCGTCGGTCCGGCTGTACGACGTGTTCTACGACCACACCGACCCGGACCTGGTGTTCCTGGAGATGGACATCTACTGGGCCTACGTCGGCCAGCACAAGTACCCCGGGTTCGAGCCGGTCGACTACATCCTGCGCAACCCGCGGCGCTACCCGCTGCTGCACCTGAAGGACGGCAAGGCCAACGAGGCCGCCGCCAACGGCTACGACATCATCGAGTTCGGTGCAGGCGACCTGCCGTACCAGTCCTTCCTGTCGCAGCTGCGCACCCGTGGCCAGCACTTCGGTCTGTACGAGCAGGACAACGCGTCCAGCACCGCCGTGCCGCCCCACCCGCTCGACTCCTTCGGCAACGCCGCCCGGAGCTACGACGCCATCGCCGGCCTGCGCGGCTGAGGCGGGGAGAGGAAACCATGAAGCGCATGTGGAAGATCCCGGCCGTGCTGGTCGGGACGTTCGCCCTCACCGCGGTCGGCATCCCGGTGGCGCAGGCCGCCGGCACCGACTGCACTGCCGACCTGGGCGACCAGGCGGTCACCGGCGACCTGGTGGTCCCGGCCGGCGCCGACTGCGTCCTCGGCGGTGCCACCGTCGAGGGCTCGGTGATCGTGGAGCCCGGCGGCTGGCTGGACGCCACCTCCGCCACCATCACCGGTGACGTGGTCGCCACCGACCCGTACGGCGTGCTGATCGACGGCACCAGCGTCGGCGGGGACATCAGCGTCTACGCCTCGGACACCCGGGTCGGGTTCCTCTACCTCAACGACCTCACCGTGGGCGGCTCGGTCGCCACCGGCGGCGTCGACGTGGAGATCACCGACTCGGACATCACCGGCGGTCTGCTGGCCCAGGCGCCGACCTACCTGGACCTGGTGCGCACCGGCGTCGACGGGGACGTCACCATCGCCGACGCCGACTTCGGGGCGCTGGTCTCCGGCGCGGTGGTGGGCGGCAGCGTCTCGGTCACCGGCTCGTCCCGGGACGTGCTGATCGGCGCCAACGCCGACGGCAGCCCCGGTTCCTGGGGCAACACGATCGGCCGTGACCTGGTGCTCTCGGGCAACACCGCGAACCTGCGGGTGGCCCAGACCACCGTGTTCGGCGCGATCACCCTGGACGGCAACGACCCGGCCGCCGCCTTCGGCCCGGGCGTGACCGCCGGATCGGTCACCGGCGACTTCACCGGCGAGCAGCCGGGCGAGGCCGTCGCGGGCGATCAGGCGATCGCGGTCACCGTGCCGGACCAGCGGGCGGGTGAGCTGACCTGGTCCCTGGAGGGCGGCAACGGCCTGGTGAACCTGGGCGTCGCCGAGGAGCTCCAGGACCGGTACCAGGCCACCGGCGAGATCGTGCCGGTGCGGGTGCAGGACACCCGGGCCGGCGACCCGGTCTGGTCGATCACCGCGCAGGTCTCCGACTTCCGGGCCGGCGGCCAGGCACTGTCCTCCTCCTTCCTGGGCTGGACGCCCGAGGTGCTGGAGAACGCGGGTGACGCGGTGGCCGGTGCGCCGGTGCCCAGCGCCCTGGAGGGCGGCGGCGAGGGCCTGTCGGTGGCCCGGACCCTGGCATCGGCGGAGGAGGGTCACGCCCGTGGCTCCTCGCTGGTCGGTGCGGACCTCGACCTGCAGCTCCCGCTCGACTCCCCGTCGGGCACCTACACCGCGACGCTCACGCTGACCGCGCTGAGCTGACCGGCACGCCGTCGTCCCGTCCGGGTCGCGCGACCCGGACGGGACGACGGCACCCCACCCCGCCCACTCCCTCGTTCAGGCGGTTCACGATGTCTCTGCGCTCCACCCCTCACGACGACGAGGCCGCTCGCCTCACGTCCCCGCCGAGCCCGGCGCTCCGCTCCGCGCTCCGCGCCGCGATCCTGATCCTGACGCTCGCGCTGGCCGGGCTGTTCGCCCTGGCGCCGAGCGCCGACGCCACCATCCTCGCCCCCAGCGCAGCCGGCCCCGAGCCCAGCGCCGCTGGCCCGGTGCCGAGCACCGCGGCCGTGCCCGCCCCCGCCGCCGTGGAGCCGGCCGTGGACCCCGCGCAGGTCTCCTGGGGCGTCCGCCCGGCCGACAGCGTGCACGGCACCGACCGGCCCAACTTCGCGTACCGGCTGCCGCCCGGCGGCACCCTGCAGGACGCGATCGTCGTCACCAACCGCGGCGCCGAGCCGTTGACCCTGGACGTCTACGCCGCCGACGGCTTCCTGACCCCCGACGGCACCCTCGACCTGTTGCCCGCGGGGGAGGAGTCCCGGGCGCTCGGCGCGTGGACCGTCGCCGCGAGCAGCCCGGTGACCGTCCCGCCGGACGAGTCGGTCGAGGTGCCGTTCACCCTCACCGTCCCCGCGGTCGCCCAGCCCGGCGACTACGCCGGTGGGGTGGTGTCCACGCTGCGGGTGGAGAACGCCGAGGGGGTCACCGTGGACCGGCGACTCGGCTCCCGGATCCACCTGCGGGTCACCGGTGAGCTCACCCCCGCGCTCACCGTCGACGACGTGCGGGTCAGCTACCTCGGCGCCGGGGCGAACCCGTTGGCCCCGGGCACCGCCACGGTCAGCTTCGCCGTGACCAACACCGGCAACGCGCGGATCGCCCCCGGCGAGACCGTCACCGTCGGCGGCCCGTTCGGCTGGGGCAGCGCCCCGGCTGCCCAGGTCGACCTGCCCGAGCTGATCCCCGGCGCGACCGTCCAGCGCACCGCCACCCTGGAGGAGGTC
Source organism: Cellulomonas sp. RIT-PI-Y (assembly GCF_025642745.1). Lineage (GTDB taxonomy): Bacteria > Actinomycetota > Actinomycetes > Actinomycetales > Cellulomonadaceae > Cellulomonas. The sequence goes on along the minus strand of NZ_JANZKP010000006.1, from coordinate 95,529 downwards.
TGGCCGCTGCTGCTGGCCACCGCGGAGATCAGCGTGGACGGCACCGTCGTCGCACTGCCGGGGGCGACCGCGGAGGACGTCGCCGTGCCCACCGCCACCGCCTCCGCCCAGGCCTGGGCGATCCCGTGGACCTGGATCGCCGCGTTGCTGCTGGTGGTGGCGGTCGTCGTGTGGCGGGCCGGTGCCGGTCGCCGCCGCCGGGCCGCCCAGCAACGGGCCGTCGACGCCGCCGTCGCCGCCGCCCTGGGCGGATCCGCCCCGCGCACCGCCTGATCCCCACCCGCACCTGTCGAAGGAGACACCATGCGACCGATCACCCTGTTCACCGGCCAGTGGGCCGACCTCCCGTTCGAGAAGGTGGCCGAGCTGGCCGCGGGCTGGGGCTACGACGGCCTGGAGATCGCCTGCTGGGGCGACCACCTGGACCCGTGGCGCTGGGACGACGACGCCTACGTGCAGTCCCGCCGCGACGTCCTGGACCGCTACGGCCTCCAGGTCTGGGCGATCTCCAACCACCTCAAGGGCCAGGCGGTCTGCGACGACCCGATCGACCAGCGCCACCAGGACATGCTCTCCCCGCGGATCTGGGGCGACGGCGACCCGGAGGGGGTCCGTCGGCGCGCCGCGGAGGAGCTGCAGCACACCGCCCGGTTCGCGGCCAAGCTCGGCGTGGACACCGTGGTCGGGTTCACCGGATCGTCGATCTGGAAGTACGTCGCGATGTTCCCGCCGGTCCGGGCCGAGACCATCGAGGCCGGGTACCAGGACTTCGCGGACCGGTGGAACCCGATCCTGGACGTGTTCGACGAGGTCGGCGTCCGGTTCGCGCACGAGGTGCACCCCAGCGAGATCGCCTACGACTACTGGACCACCGTGCGCACCCTGGAGGCGATCGGGCACCGCGAGGCGTTCGGGCTGAACTGGGACCCGAGCCACATGGTCTGGCAGGACCTGGACCCGATCGGGTTCCTGGTCGACTTCGCCGACCGGATCTACCACGTGGACTGCAAGGACACCCGCCGGCGGATGCACAACGGCCGCAACGGCCGGCTCGGATCGCACCTGCCGTGGGCCGACCCGCGCCGGGGCTGGGACTTCATCTCCACCGGACACGGCGACGTGCCCTGGGAGGACGCATTCCGGGCGCTGAACGCCATCGGGTACACCGGCCCGATCTCGGTCGAGTGGGAGGACGCCGGGATGGACCGGCTGCTCGGCGCCCCGCAGGCGCTGGAGTTCGTCCGGTCGCTGGCCTTCGACGCCCCCGACGCGGCCTTCGACTCCGCCTTCTCCACCCGGGAGGACGCGTGAGCACCGGCCTGTGGCTGATCGGCGCCCGGGGGTCGGTCGCCACCACCGCCGTGCTCGGCCTGGCCGCCCTCGCGCGCGGGCACGCCGGACCCGAGGGCTGCGTCACCGCGGGCTGGCCCGGGCTCGAGGACTGGGACCGGATCGTGGTCGGCGGGCACGACGTCAGCGATGTCTCCCTGGCCAAGCGGGCCGAGACCCTGGTCGACGCCGGGATGATCCCCGCGGCCCTGCTCGCCGCCACCCGGGACGACCTGGAGCTCGCCGACGCCGAGATCCGCCCCGGCTACGCCGCCCTGCCGCCGGGGCGCTCCCAGCAGCAGGAGGCCGAACGACTGGCCGCCGACCTGATCGACTTCCGCGAGCGCCACGGCCTGTCCCGGGTGGTGGTGATCGACCTGTCCTCCACCGAGCCGCCCCACGACCTGCCGGACTTCTCCGTCGAGGCGATCGCCGAGCCGGACCGCGAGGTGCTGCCGCCCTCCGCGGTCATGGCCTGGGCCGCGTTGCTGGCCGGCAGTCCCTACGCCGGCTTCACCCCGTCGACCGGCATGCGGCCCCTGCTCGACCTGGCCCGGGAGGCCGGGGTGCCGGTCGCCGGGCAGGACGGCAAGACCGGCCAGACCTGGCTGCGCACCGTGCTCGCCCCCGCGTTCACCGACCGGGGGCTGCGGGTGCTCTCCTGGGCCGGGGCGAACCTGCTCGGCGGCGGGGACGGTGCGACCCTCGCCGACCCGGCGGCGGTGCGCTCCAAGCTCGCCTCCAAGACCCGGGGCCTGCGGGACCTGACCGGCAGCGACGTCACCCCGCTGCATATCGACAACGTGCCCGATCTCGGCGACGTCAAGGTCGCCTGGGACCACGTGCACGTGCAGGGCTTCCTCGGCTCGCGGATCACGCTGCAGACCACCTGGAGCGCCTACGACTCGATGCTCGCCGCGCCCATGGTGCTGGACCTGACCCGGTTGCTGGCGCTGGCCGACCGGGCCGGCCTCGCCGGGGTGGTGCCCGAGCTGGGGTTCTTCTTCAAGGACCCGTGGGGCAGCGACCGGCACGGCGCCGCGGACCAGGCGGCGGCGCTGCGCGCGTGGGCGGAGCGGACGGCGGAGGCGGCGCTGTGACGGTCCTGGTCCGCGGGTTCGGGGTGCCAGGGCATCGCGGCACGCCCACGGTCGCCGACCACCTGGAGCTGGTGCGGGCGCCCGCGGTGCTGACGGTGCTGGGCGACGCCCTCGCCGGGTCGGCCGCCGCCGGTCACCCGTGGACGCTCCGGCGGGCGGCGCTGCCCCTCGCGTCCGCGTGCCTGTACTCCGGCGGGATGGCACTCAACGACTGGGCGGACCGGGAGTTGGACGCGGTCGAGCGACCCGAGCGTCCGATCCCGTCCGGGCGGATCACGCCCCGACGCGCGGTGGCGGTGGCCGGCGGGCTGGGGGTCGCCGGGCTCGGGTGTGCGGCGGTCGGCGGAGGGGTGCGGGCGCTGGCGGTCGCCGCCCCGCTCGCCGTCGGGGTGTGGCTGTACGACGCGGTGCTGAAGGAGAGCCCGGCCGGGCCGGTGGCGATGGCGGCGTGCCGGGGCCTGGACGTGCTGATGGGCGCGGGGGTCGGACGGCTGCGTGCCGCGGCGCCCGCCGCGCTGACCGTGGCGGGGCACACCGCCGGGGTCACCTGGCTGTCCCGCGGTGAGGTGCACGGCACCAGCGCGGTGGTGGCGGCGAGCGTGCTGGCGGGGAGCGCGGCCGTGCTGGCGGCCACCGCGCTCCCGCGCCCGACGACCGCGGGCACCCCCCGGTTGCGGATCACTCCGCCCACCGTCGCGCGGCGCCGAGTTCGGTACTCCCGCAGTCAGTTCGGTCCCCGCGCTACCGAACTCGGCGCCGATGTACCGACCTCGCGCGCCGGAGCCGGCGCACTCGGGCGGCTGGCGACGCTGGGCGGTGCGGCGGCCTACGCCGCGTCGGTGCTGGGCCCGCAGCTCGCGGCCGTCCGGGAGCCCGGTGCGGCACGGGCGAGGACGGCCACCGGGGCGGGCATCCGGGCGATGATCCCGTTGCAGGTGGCCTGGGCCGCGCGCTCGGGGTCGCCGGCCGCAGCCGGCGTGATCGGGCTCGCGGGGCTGGTGGGGATCGCCCTGCGGCGTCGCGGCAGGACGGTGAGCGAGACGTGACCGGCTGGACGCTCGGCTACGGCACCAACGGGCTCGGCGACCACCCGTTGCCGCAGGCCCTCGACCTGATCGCGGAGTCCGGGTACGGCGCGGTCGCGCTCACGCTCGGCTTCCCGCACCTCGACCCGTGGGCAGGGCCGGACGAGGTGCACCGGCTGCACCGCCGGCTGGAGTCGGCCGGGCTGCGGGTGGTGGTGGAGACCGGCACCCGCTTCCTGCTCGACCCGCGCCGCAAGCACGCACCCGCCCTGGTGGACGCCGAGGCCGATGCCCGGGTGGCCTACCTGCGTCGTGCGGTGCAGGTGGCCGAGGAGCTCGGGGCGGCCACCGTGCAGTTCTTCTCCGGCGTGCTGACCCCCGGCGACGACCCGGAGACGGCGCGGGGCCGGTTGCTCGATCGGCTCGGCGGGCTGGTGGGCGTCGCCGGGCGCTCCGGCGTGCGGCTCGCGCTGGAACCGGAGCCCGGCATGGTGGTGGAGACCGTCGCCGACGCGCTCGCGGTGCGGGCGGCACTGGGCGATCCCGGCCCGCTCGGACTGACCGTGGACATCGGGCACTGCCTGGTGGTCGAGCCGGGCGGGGTGGATGGCGCGCTGTCGGCGGCGGCCCCGGCCCTGGCGCACGTGCAGATCGACGATATGCCGGACACCCACCACGAGCACCGGCCGTTCGGGGAGGGGGATCTGGACCTGCCCGCGGCGCTCGCGGCCCTCGACCGCACCGGATTCGACGGGGTGGTCTCGGTGGAGCTCCCACGCCACTCCTGGGACGCCCCGCGTCTCCTGCGTGCGAGCCACACCGCGATCACCACCGCCCGGCGGCCCCGCCCGGTGCCGTCCACGTCCTGACCCGTCCCTCCGACCCCCCTGGAGCAGCCATGACGCCGACGACGCCGTCCCCGGCCCGCACCGACCACGACCCGACCGTCAGTCGGCCGCCCTCCTCGCCGGCCGCCGACCCGCCCACGGTGGTGGCCGCCGCGCTGGCTCCCGCCACCGGGTGGCTGGCCGAGGCGGTCGCCGAGGTGCGGCGCGACCCCGGGACACTGGCGCAGCCCTTCGCCTGGGCGGCGCGCCGGGTGGGACGGGATCCGCTCCGGCCGGGGAGCGATCCCGGTGGGGTGGTGCACGGCACCGTCGCCGATGCCGCCCGGGCCGCGCTGGTCGTGGCCGCGTTCGACGGAGACGTCGCACCGGATGCGCTCGCGGAGGAGCTTCGGGTGCGCTACCGGGAGGGCGACACCGGGGAGCGGCGCGGGGTGCTGCGCGGCCTGGACGCGTTGACCGTGCGCGGGCCGCTGCCGCCGGAGCTGGTACCGGTCGGCCTGGAGCTGGCCGCGGACGCGTTGCGGACGAACGACCCCTCGCTGGTCGCGGCCGCCACGGGCCCGTTCGCCGCGGCACACCTCGATCAGCACAGCTGGCGGCACGCCGTGGTGAAGCTGGTGTTCCAGCAGGTCAGCCTGGACGCGGTCACCGGTCTGACCGAACGAGCCGACGCGGAGCTGGCCCGGATGGCCGGTGACCTGGCGGCCGAACGACGGGCCGCCGGTCGCGTCGTCCCCGACGACCTCGCCCGGATCGCCGGGCCGGAGAAGGAGTTCTGATGCGCATCCTCGACCCGCACATCCACATGACCAGCCGCACCACCGACGACTACGAGGCGATGTACGCGGCCGGGGTCCGGGCGGTGGTGGAGCCCGCGTTCTGGCTCGGGCAGCCCCGGACCGGCGTGGGGTCCTTCGTGGACTACTTCGACGCGCTGATCGGCTGGGAGCGGTTCCGGGCGGCCCAGTTCGGCATCCGGCACCACGCGACGATCGGGCTGAACCCCAAGGAGGCGAACGACCCGCGCTGCCGGGAGGTGCTGGAGGTCATCCCGCGGTACCTGGCCAAGGAGGGCGTGGTCGCGGTCGGCGAACTGGGCTACGACGCGATGACCCGGGAGGAGGACGAGGTGTTCGCCGCACAGCTCGCGATGGCGGTGACGGCGGAGCTGCCCGCACTGGTGCACACCCCGCACCGGGACAAGCTGGCCGGGACCCGGCGGACGCTGGACGTGGTGCGGGACGCGGGCATGACGCCGGACCGGGTGCTGGTGGACCACCTGAACGAGACCACGGTGGCGCTGGTGCGGGACGCGGGGGCCTGGGCCGGGTTCTCGATCTACCCGGACACGAAGATGGACGAGGTCCGGATGGTGGCGATCCTGCGCGAGTACGGGCTGGAGCGGATGATCGTGAACTCCGCCGCGGACTGGGGTCGTTCCGACCCGCTGAAGACCTGGCGCACCGGGATGACCATGCTGGAGGCGGGGTTCACCGCGGACGAGGTCGACCAGGTGCTGTGGCGGAACCCGGTGGCGTTCTTCGGATCCACGCTGGTGCTCGACCCGGTGCCGGGGTTCGTCGCGGGGGCGGCGCCGGTGCCCGCCGAGTTCGCCGGGTCCTCGGTGCTGCGCGGCGTGCGGGCATGAGGCGGCGGGCGATGCTGCTGTCCTACTGCACCAACGTGCACCCCGCGGAGGACCTGGACGGAGTGGTCCAGCAGCTGGAGCGGTACGCCGGACCGGTGCGGCGCGCCGCGGGGCTGGACACGCTCGGGGTCGGGCTGTGGCTGCCCGCGACCCTGGCCCACCGGCTGGACCGGTCGGCGGCGGACCGGCAGCGGCTGCGCACGGTGCTGGACGAACAGCGACTCACCGTGCACACCCTGAACGCGTTCCCGTACGGCGGCTTCCACGCCGAGGTGGTGAAGCACGCGGTGTACCGGCCGACCTGGGCGGACCCGGAGCGGGCGGAGTACACGCTGGCCTGCGCTCGGGTGCTGGCGGAGCTGTTGCCGGAGGGGGCGGCCGGGTCGATCTCCACCCTGCCGCTCGGCTGGCGCGAGGGCTGGACCGACGACCGGGACCGCGCGGCCACCGACTCGCTGGCCCGGGTGTCCGAGCGGCTGCGGGCGCTGCCGCGCACGGTCCGGCTGGCGATCGAGCCGGAGCCGGGCTGCCATCTGGACACCGTGGACGACGTGGTCGACTGGCTGGCCGCCCGCACCGACGTGATCGACCCGGAGCACGTCGGGATCTGCCTGGACACCTGCCACCTGGCGACCTCCTTCGCTGACCCGGTCGAGGCGGTGCGCCGGATCCGGGACGCCGGACTGCGGGTGGTCAAGGTGCAGGCCTCCGCCGCGTTGCAGGTGGACGACCCCGGCGACCCGGTCGCGCGCGAGGCGGTGGCCCGGTTCGCCGAGCCGCGGTATCTGCACCAGACCCGGGAGCGTGGTCCGGACGGGGTGCTCCGGGCCGACGACCTGCCGGAGGCGCTGGACTCCCTGCCCGCCGCCGGACCCTGGCGGGTGCATGTGCACGTCCCGCTGCACGCCCGGCCCGCCGCACCGCTGTCCGCGACCACCGACGTGCTGCGGGCCGCGGTCGGGGCGGTCGCCCGCACCCCGCACGGGGACGAGGCGCACCTGGACGTGGAGACCTACACCTGGGCGGTGCTGCCGGAGGAGCTGGCGGCACGCGCCGAGTCCGACCTGGTCGCCGGGATCGCGGCCGAGCTGCGCTGGGCGGTCGAACACCTGTTGCCCGCCGACCTGTGGGCCGCCGACCGTCCCACCCGGCCGGTGCCGGTGCCCGCACCCGCCCCGACCGCCGCACGAGCCCGGAGGTCCGCATGAAGCCCGTCCTGCTGCTCGACGTCGTCGGGCTGACGCCGCGTGCCCTGGCCCACATGCCCCGGCTGAGCCGGCTGGCGTCCGGGGGGTGGCAGGCCCGCCTGGACACCGTGCTGCCCGCGGTGACCTGCTCGGTGCAGTCGACGATGCTCACCGGCCTGGCCCCCGCGCAACACGGCGCGGTGGGCAACGGCTGGTACTTCCGCGAGCTCGGGGAGGTGCACCTGTGGCGGCAGCACAACCGGCTGATCACCGGGGAGAAGCTGTGGGAGACCGCCCGGCGCGCCGATCCGGGGTACACCGCCGCGAACGTGTGCTGGTGGTACGCGATGGGGATGTCCACCGATGTGACGGTCACGCCGCGGCCGGTCTACCACGCGGACGGCCGCAAGTCGCCGGACGCCTACATCCGCCCGCCGGAGCTGCACGACGAGCTGACCGGGCGGTTCGGCGACTTCCCGCTGTTCACCTACTGGGGGCCGACCGCGTCGATCACCTCGACCCGGTGGATCGTCGACGCCACCCGGCACCTGCTGGCCACTCGGACCGATCCGCTGACGATGGCCTACCTGCCGCACCTGGACTACGACCTGCAGCGCTTCGGACCGCTCGACCCGCGGGCCGACGCCGCCGCCACGGAGCTGGACGCCGCGCTGGCGCCGCTGCTGGACGACGCCGCGTCCCGGGGGATCACGGTGCTGGTGGTCTCCGAGTACGGCATCGAGCCCGCGGACACCCCGGTCGACGTGAACCGGGTGCTGCGCTCGGCCGGGCTGCTGGAGGTCTACGTCCAGGACGGGCGTGAGCAGCTGGACCCGTGGAGCTCCCGGGCATTCGCGGTCGCCGACCACCAGGTGGCGCACGTCTACGTCCGGGACCCCGGCGACCTGCCCCGGGTGACCGCCCTGCTGCGCGGGCTGCCCGGCGTGGACCTGGTGCTGGACCGCGAGGCACAGGCCGGTCACGGGCTGGACCACCCGAACGCGGGGGAGCTGGTGCTGGTCGCCGCACCCGGTGCCTGGTTCACCTACTACTTCTGGCTGGACGACGACCGGGCACCGGACTACGCCCGCGGCGTCGACATCCATCGCAAGCCCGGTTACGACCCGGCGGAGCTGTTCTTCGACCCGTCGGACCGGTGGGCGAAGGCGCGGGCGGGACTGCATCTGGTGCGCAAGAGGCTCGGGCTGCGCTACGCGATGTCCACCACGCCGCTGGACCCGAGCTGCGTGCGCGGGACCCACGGCCGGTTGCCGGGATCGACCGCGGACGCACCGATGATCCTGTGCTCGGACGAGGAGGTGCCGCCGGTGGTCGCCGGGCACCTGCGCACCGGGGGTGTCCCGGCGTCGGCGGTGCGGTCGGCGGTGCTGGAACTGCAGGGGCTGGGGGCGCTGGTGGCCGATCCGGCCTGAATCCGCTGCAACGGATTCGGCCGGATCTCCCGAATCCGGCCGGTCGTTCCGTCCCGAATCATCCGATGATGTAACGCCCCTTGTGGGCACATCCGCCGCATGGCTAACGTCCCGGGAATCCCCGGCCGCCGCACAGGTTCCGGGCCACCCCTGCGACGAAGGAGTCGACGTGGCGCACCGCCCGAGCCCACCCGGATGGACCCGACGGATCCCGGCCCTGCTGGCCGCCCTGACCCTGATCGGCGCCGGACTCGTGCTGCCCGCCACTGCCGCCCCCGCCGCGGAGCCGCTGCGGGACGTCACGGTGAGCGTCGCGGGCACCACCGGTGCGGCGATGGGCTGCGACGACTGGGACGTGGCCTGCACGACGAGCGAGCTGACGGCGCGCACCGGCTCGGTGTACTCCGGCACCTTCACGCTGCCGGCCGGGCAGTACGCGTACAAGGTCGTCGTCGACCACAGCTGGGACGAGGCCTACGGCACCACCGACGGCCAGAACATCGAGTTCAGCCTGGCCACCGAGCAGGAGGTGACCTTCCGCTACGACGACGGGTCGCACGCGGTCGGCCAGCTGAGCGCGGACGGCGCGGTCAGCGTGGTCGCCGCCGGGGACTTCCAGACCCAGCTCGGCTGCGCCGGCACCTGGGACCCGGCCTGCCTGGGCAGCTGGCTGGCCCCGGTCGGCGGCACGGTCTACGAGCTGCGCACCGACCGGCTGACCGCGGGCAGCTATCAGACCAAGGCGGTCGTGGCCGGTGACTGGGCCCGGTCCTACCCGGGCAGCAACCTCGGCTTCGAGGTGCCCCGGGACGGCGCCGCGGTCGTGATGCGGCTCGACCTCGGCAGTGGGGAGTTCACCGTGGACGTCGACGGATCCGTGCCCGGTGCGGGGGCGACCGCCTACTGGCTGGACGCCGGGACGCTGGCCGTGCCGCCGACCGTTCCCGCGGACGGGGACTGGGCCCTGCAGGCCGCGCCGGCCGGCGGGATCGAGGTCGCCGACTCGGGGGTGACGCTCCCCGCCGACGGCCGGACCGTCCCGTTGACCGTGCGGCCCGAGCCGATCGCCGCCGGGACGCCGCGGGTCGCGGGCTACCGCGCGCTCGACCTGCCCTCCGGCCTGGACACCGCCGCGCTGCTGACCGGCGAGCTGCGGGTCACCCACACCGGCGCCGAGGGCGTCGACTACGCCACCGGGGTGCAGATCGCCGGGGTGGTGGACGCGCTGTTCACCGTCGACGCGGACACCCCGCTCGGCGTGACCTGGTCCGCAGGCGCCCCGACCCTGCGGCTGTGGGCCCCGACCGCGAAGTCGGTGACCCTCGACCTGGCGACCGGACCCGTGCCGATGACCCGGGCAGCCGACGGCACCTGGGCGGTCACGGGCACCCCGTCCTGGAACGGACTGACCTACCGCTACGACGTCGAGGTCTACGTCCCGAGCACCCGCACCGTCGAGCACAACGTGGTCACCGATCCGTACTCGGTGGCGCTCACCCTGAACTCGGAGCGCTCGGTCCTGGTCGACCTGGCCGATCCCGCGTTCCGGCCCGCTCTCTGGTCCGACACCCCGGCCCCGGTGGTCGAGAACCCGGTCGACCACACCATCTACGAGCTGCACGTGCGCGACTTCTCCATCGACGACAGCACCGTGCCCGAGGCCGAACGCGGCAGCTACCTGGCGTTCACCGAGTCCGAGTCCGACGGCATGCGGCACCTGCGCGACCTGGCACAGGCCGGGCTGACCACCGTGCACCTGCTGCCGACCTTCGACATCGCGTCCATCGAGGAGGACCGCACCCGGCAGGCCACAACCGGCGACCTGTCCGGCTTCGCCTCCGACTCCACCGAGCAGCAGGACGCGGTGAACGCGATCAAGGACGCCGACGCGTTCAACTGGGGCTACGACCCGTTCCACTTCTCCACCCCGGAGGGCTCCTACGCCACCACCGGGAACCAGGACGGCGGCGCACGGGTGGCCGAGTTCCGGTCCATGGTCGGCGGCCTGCACGCGGCCGGACTCCAGGTGGTGCTGGACCAGGTGTTCAACCACACCGCCGCCGCCGGGCAGGACGACAAGTCCGTGCTCGACCGGGTCGTGCCCGGCTACTACCACCGGCTGACCCCGGCCGGCGCGATCGAGACCTCGACCTGCTGCCAGAACCTCGCCACCGAGAACGCGATGACCGAGCGCCTGATGGTCGACTCGGTGGTCACCTGGGCCCGGGACTACCGGGTGGACGGCTTCCGCTTCGACCTGATGGGCCACCACTCGCGGGAGAACATGGAGGCGATCCGGGCCGCGCTGGACGAGCTCACCCTGGCCGAGGACGGCGTCGACGGCTCCGCGATCTACCTCTACGGCGAGGGCTGGGACTTCGGCGAGGTCAGCGGGAACGCCCTGTTCACCCAGGCCACCCAGGGGCAGCTGGACGGCACCGGGATCGGCACCTTCTCCGACCGGCTGCGCGACGCGGTGCGCGGCGGCAGCCCGGTGAACGGCGGGTCGCTGTTCGAGCAGGGCTTCGGCTCCGGACTGGCCACCGACCCGAACGGGAGGGAGGCGCAGATCGGCGACGGGTCCACGGTGCAGGACGGGTCCGCGGAGGAGTTCGCCGATCTGGCGCATGCCACCGACCTGGTCCGGCTCGGGCTGGCCGGGAACCTGCGGGACTTCGCGTTCACCACCGCCGACGGCGCGGTCCGCACCGGGGAACAGATCGACTACAACGGCTCACCGGCGGGCTACGCGGAGTCTCCGGAGGAGGTGGTCTCCTACGTCGACGCGCACGACAACGAGACCCTGTTCGACGTCCTGGCCACCAAGCTGCCCGCCGACCTGCCGATGGCCGACCGGGTCCGGATGAACACCCTCTCGCTGGCCACCGCGACGCTGTCCCAGTCGGTCAGCTTCTGGCACGCCGGCACCGACCTGCTGCGCAGCAAGTCGCTGGACCGCGACTCCTACAACTCCGGCGACCACTTCAACGCGCTGGACTGGACCGGTCTGGGCAACAACTTCGGCGTCGGGTTGCCCCCGGAGGAGAAGAACGCCGAGTTCTGGTCCGTCCAGGGCCCGCTGCTCGCGGACGCCGCGCTGGTCCCCGCGCCGGAGGACATCGCCGCGGCCACCGCCTCCGCCCAGGACCTGCTCCGGCTGCGTCACTCCACCCCATTGTTCCGGCTCGGCGACGCCGCGCAGATCGAGGCCAAGCTGACCTTCCCCGGCTCCGGGCCGGACGCCACCCCCGGCGTGATCGTGATGCGGGTGGACGACACGGTCGGCGCCGACGCCGACCCCGCGCTGGACGGTCTCCTGGTGGTCTTCAACACCACGGGAACCCCGGTCACCGAGGCGGTCGACGGTCTGGCCGGGCACGCGCTCGCCCTGTCCGGCGTCCAGGCCGAGGGTGCCGACGACGTGGTCCGCTCCACCACCTGGGACGCTGCGACCGGCACGGTCACGGTGCCGGCCCGGACCGTCGCGGTGCTGACCGAGGCGCAGGGGTCGACCCCGGTCGTCCCCGCCACGATCACGCTGTCCCCGGCCGAGGTCCGGGCCGGGGAGTCGCTCACCGTGCAGGGGTCCGGCTTCCCCGCCGGGGAGCCGGTGCAGCTCTGGTTGCACTCGGACCCGGTGCTGCTGACCACGGTCACCGCGGACGGATCCGGGGCCTTCACCGCGGAGGTCGTCGTGCCGGCCGGCACCGAGGCCGGGGCGCACACGCTGCGCGCAATCGCGGGCACCGTGGAGGCCTCCGCGCCGCTCACCGTGCTGGCCGCCGCTCCGGTCGCCGTCGACCCGGACCCCGGCACGGGCACGGACCCCGGCACCGGCGCGGCGACGGGCTCGGGCTCGACCGGTCGTGGCGCGCTCGCGACCACCGGGACCGGTGTCCTCGCGCTGCTGCTCACCGCCGGGGCCCTGCTCACCGCGGGCCTGATCGCCCGCCGCGCCACCCGCACCTGACCTCACGCCCGGCCCCACCCCTGCCGAGTGCGGAGAAGTTGTCGCCCATATCGCCCGTGGGAGGACAACTTCTTCGCACTCGGCCCGCGCTGCCGGTCGGGGGCGCGGGGGTGCGGGGGTTCGGGGGCAGGGGTGCGCGGGGTCAGGGCTGGACGCGGACGAGCATCTTGCCGGTGTTGGCGCCCCGCATCATGGCCAGGAACGCCTCGACGGTGTGCTCGATCCCGTCCACGACCGTCTCGTCGTAGGCGATCCGGCCCTCGGTGAACCACGGGGCGACCGTCCGCTGGAACTCCGGTGCCAGGTGCAGGTACGACCCGAGCGTGAAGCCCTGCAGGGTCAGTCCCCGGGTGATCAGGTTCGCGAGGTTGTCGGGCCCGGCGGCGGGCGTGGTGGCGTTGTAGCGCGAGATCGCCCCGCAGAGCGCGGCACGGCCGCCCGGGTTCAGCACGTCGAGCGCCGCTTCCAGGTGGTCGCCGCCGACGTTGTCGAAGAACACGTCCACCCCGTCCGGCGCGGCGGCGGCGAGCTGACCCCGGACGTCGCCGTCCTTGTAGTCGAAGGCGACGTCGTAGCCGTACTTCTCGGTCAGCAGCGCCACCTTCTCCGGCGACCCGGCGGAGCCGATCACCCGGGAGGCGCCGAGCAGCCGGGCGAGCTGCCCGGTCGCGGTGCCCACCGCACCGGCGGCGCCCGAGACGAACACGGTGTCCCCCGGGCGCAGCCCGGCGACCGCGGTCAGGCCGACGTAGGCCGTCATCCCGGTCATGCCCAGCACGTGCAGGTGCACGGACAGCGGGGTGTCCGGCAGGTCCGGCACCGCGCGGAACTCGGCGGCGTCGCCCTGTGCGAGGTCCGTCCAGCCCTGCTGGTGCAGCACCGGAGTGCCCACCGGCAGGTCCGCGACCGTCGACTCGATCACGCGGCCGACCGCGCCGCCGGTGATCGTGCCGCCGACCGGGTAGGGCGCGACGTAGCTGCGGACGTCGTTCATCCGGCCGCGCATGTACGGGTCGACCGACACGAACTCGTTCGCCACCCGGACCTGCCCGGGCCCGAGCTCCGGCAGCGGTGCGCGCTCGATCCGGAAGTCCTCCGGCACCGGCCACCCCTCGGGTCGGCGGGCCAGCTGGATCTGAGTGCGCTGGGGCTGGGTCACGACGGGTCCTCCTGAGACATCCGGCGCCGCACGGCGTGCGGCAGGTATTGTGTACCGATCGATCCACAATAACCTGACCACCCGGAAGAGGCAGTCGATGGCAGGCAGGCCGCAGTCGTTCGACCGGACCGCCGTGGTGCGCTCGGCCCGGGACGTGTTCTGGCGTGACGGATACGAGGCGGCCTCGCTCAGCGCCCTGGAACAGGCGACCGGCCTGCACCGGTCGAGCCTCTACCACGCCTTCGGGTCCAAGCGCGGGCTGTTCGACGCCGCGGTCGAGGACTACCTCGACGACGTGGTCCGCCCCCGCCTGGTGCCGTTGCACCCGCAGCCGGCACCCACCGCGCTGCGGACCTACCTGGCAGGGCTCCGGGACGCGATCCTGGCCGGCGGACGAGCCGGGTCCGGCTGCCTGCTGATCAGCGCGGCGGGGGCGGCGATCGGTGCCGACCCCGCGGTGGCCGCCGTGGTCGCGGGCTACCGGGCCGAGCTCCGGGCCGCCATCGGTCACGGCGTCGAGGCGTCGCTGCCCGGACGGGACCGGGGTGAACGGGACCGGCTGGCCGAGGTCTGCACGGGTCTGGTGGTCGCCGCGTTCGCCCTGGCCCGGGTCGAGCCCACCGCCGCGGCGGCCCAGCTCGACGCCGCGCTCGCGTCGCTGGACGTCGCGGCGGCCACACCGGTCTGAGCGCACCGCGCCGGATCAACGCTGCGCCGGATCGGCAGCAGTCGGGCGACCCCGGCGCGCCAGGATCAGTCGTCGGCCGGGCGGCGGGCCCCGATCCTGGCGCCGAGCAACCGGACGGTGAGCACGCCGGACACCGCCTGGGCAGCCATCAGGCCGACCAGCACCAGGAGCTGCACCTGCGCGGCCGTCGCGGGGGAGGCCCCGCCCAGCAGCAGGCCGACGAACGCGCCCGGCAGCGTGACCAGTCCGGCGCTGCGGGTCTGGTCGATGCCCGGCACCAGCGCCCAGCGCACCGCGTGCCGGGCCTGCTCCGCGACCGCGCGGCGGGGCGACGCCCCCAGGGCGATCCACCCCTCGACCTCGGCCCACTGACTCCGGGCGTCCTCCCGGAGCCGTCCGCCGGAGACCGCCGCGGCCGACATCCCGCCGCCGATCATCTGGGCCGCGAACGGCAGGACGGTCGCCGCGCCGGGGTCGAGGGCGCCGCTGGCCATCACGACCGCCACCGAGACGCCCGCGCCGGCGGTGATCGCGAGCACCAGGTGGCCGGTCACGGCCCGCCCGAGCCGGATCCGGCGGGCGGCGGTGACGGCGGCGGCCAGGACCGTCAGCGGCAGGTAGACCGCGATCCCGGCGGGGTGACGGAACACCCAGGCGATCACCAGCGCGACCAGCACCAGCTGCACCGCCGCGCGGGCCACGGCCCCGAGCGCGTCGCGGCCGACCGGCACCCGGCCGGCGCGGGTGACGCCGAGGAACACACCGACCAGGACGGCCGCGGCGGCGGCGGTGCGCAGGACGTCGGGCCAGGTCACGGCCGCAGCGTATCGACCTCCGTCGCCGGGCCCGTCCCGCGCAGGCGAGCCGGCTTCAGGCGGAGGCGCGGCTCCCGGTGATCCTGCCCCGTTCCGCGCGGGTGAGCGGCGGGATCGAGGCCAGCAGCTCCCGGGTGTAGGCATGCTCCGGCCGGTCGAAGATCTGCTCGACGTCGCCGGTCTCCACCGCGACGCCACGGCGCATCACGAGCACCCGGTGCGCGAGGTTCCGCACCACCGACAGGTCGTGCGAGATGAACACGATCGCCACCCCGAGGCGTTCCTGGAGGCCGACCAGCAGGTCCACGACCTGTGCCTGGATGGTCACGTCCAGCGCGGAGACCGGCTCGTCGCACACCAGGACGTCCGGGTCGCGCATCAGGGCCCGGGCGATCCCGATCCGCTGGCGCTGACCGCCGGAGAACTGGTGCGGGAACCGGTCCAGCGCGTCCCGGCCCAGTCCCACCAGCTCCAGCAGGTCGCCCGCCCGTGCGTGCCGCTCGGCGCGGCTGCCGGTGCGGGTCACGGTCAGCGGCTCGGCGATCACGTCCCGGACCCGCATCCGGGGGTCCAGGGAGGTGTACGGGTCCTGGAACACCATCTGGATGCCGCTGTGCGGCGCGCGTCGGCGGGCGCCGGTCCGCCGGGTCACGTTCACCCCGCGGAACGCGACCGTCCCCGCATCGGCGCTCTCCAGGCCCACCAGCACGCGGGCCAGCGTGGACTTGCCGCTGCCGGACTCGCCGACCACCGCGAGGGTCTCCCCACGGCGCAGCACCAGGTCGACGTCGTCCACCGCGCGCACGGTGCGCCGGGCCAGCGGCGAGCCGGTGCGGAACACCCGGACGATCCCGGTCGCCTCGAGCACCGTCTCGTGGCGGTCGGCGGGGGCCTCGGCCCGATCGGGATCGTCGGTCGCGCCGGGCACCGGATGCCCGCCCAGCACCCGGGGCGGCGCGGGATGCGGGGCGGAGGCGAGGAGGGTGCGGGTGTAGGCGGCGCGGGGTGCGGCGAAGACGCTGTCCGCGTCGCCCTGCTCGACGACCTCGCCGCGGTACATCACCGCGAGACGGTCGGCGACCTCGGTGACCACGCCGATGTCGTGGGTGATGAGCAGCACGGCCATGTCCAGGCGGCGCCGGAGGTCGTCCAGCAGCCGCAGGATCTGTGCCTGCACCGTGACGTCGAGCGCCGTGGTGGGCTCGTCGGCGATCAGCAGCTCGGGCTCCAGCGCGATCGCCATCGCGATCAGGATCCGCTGCCGCATGCCGCCGGAGAACTGGTGCGGGTAGTCGTCGACCCGGGCGGCGGGGTCGACGATCCCCACCAGATCGAGCAGCTCCACGGCCCGGTCGCGGGCGGCGCGGCGGCCGAGACCGCGATGCACCCGGACGATCTCGCCGAGCTGGTCGCCGATGCTCAGCACCGGGTTGAGCGAGGACAGCGCGTCCTGCAGCACCATGCTCATCCGCTCGCCGCGCAACCGACGGCGCTGCACCTCGGTGAGGGCGAGCAGATCGGTGCCGCCGAGGCTGAGCTCGGTCGCGGTGACCCGGGCGGCGGGGTCCTGGATGCCCATCACGGCCCGCGCCGTGACGGTCTTGCCCGAGCCGGACTCGCCGAGCAGGGCGACGAGCTGGCCCGCGTGCACGTCGAGGTCGACGCCGCTCGCCACGGTGACCGGCGGGCGGCCGGGCGAGTCGAACGCGATGTCCAGGCCGCGGACGCGCAACACCGGGGTGGCGCCGCCGGTGGCGGGTGCGCCGGGCAGGGGAGTGGTCGGCATGCCTCTCATCATGCACACCGATCGCCGCCGGAATGTTTCACGGAAGAAAACTCTGCACCGATCTGTTCCTCAACGGTTGACGTGTATGCCGGAAAGCACCAAGAGTGACGGTCGTGAAGCCGGGAGGATCCGGTGCGCCGGCCGTCCGGCGCCGCCGTCGCTGCCCGGCCCCCCGACCGAGGAGGCCCCACGTGCTCGACCCCGCCGAGCGGTACACCGGATACACCGCCTACGACTATCTGGAGCCGGGGGTGGACTACCGGGAGTTCCGGTACGCCCAGCAGCTCGGCCGCGTGCCCGAGTACGCCGGGCTCGACCTCAGCGACGAGCAGGCCGAACGGGCGATGCGCCTGCTCGCCACCGAGACCGTGATCTCCCTGCACGAGCACGTGCAGGTGTTCCCCGAGGACATGGGGCAGCTCCGCGACCACATCCGCCAGGGCCGGGAGCCCACCGCCTACGCCGGGCTGGCCCGCTCCGGGCTGACCGCCGTGTTCGACAACGGGATGGACGGCACCTGCTGCATCTCCTCGGACGCGGGCTGGAAGTACCAGGACGTGCTCTTCGACCTCGGGGTGCGGATGGCGGACCTGGCGCACCAGGACTTCGTGGTGAAGGGCGAGACGCTCGCCGATATCCGCCACGCGCAGGAGACCGGCCGGATCGCGCACGTCTTCGCGCTGGAGGCCGCGACCATGATCGAGAACGAGGTCGACCGGCTCGACGTGCTGTACGGGTTCGGCGTCCGGCAGATGGGCATCGCCTACTCCGAGGCGAACACGCTCGGCAGCGGGCTGAAGGAGCGCGGTGACGGCGGGCTGACCTTCTTCGGCGAGCGCGCGGTGCGCCGGATGAACCAGCTCGGCATCGCGATCGACATCTCGCACTCCGGCGACCGGACCTGCCTGGACGTCATCCGCGCCTCGACCAAGCCGGTGTTCATCACCCACGCCGGCGCCCGATCCGTGTGGCCGACCAACCGGATGAAGACCGACGAGACGATCGTCGAGTGCGCCCGGCGCGGCGGGGTGATCGGGCTGGAGGCCGCCCCGCACACCACACTGTCGCCCGAGCACCCCCGGCACAGCCTGGAGTCGGTGATGGACCACTTCCAGTACTGCGTCGACCTGGTCGGCCTGGAGCACGTCGCCTTCGGTCCGGACACCCTGTTCGGCGACCACGTCGGGCTGCACGACGCCTTCGCCTCGAACCTCTCCCTCGGCCAGGCGCACGCCGGGGTCGAGTACGAGAAGGTCCCGTACGTCGACGGCCTGGAGAACCCGGCCGAGGCGTTCGGGAACATCATCGGCTGGCTGGTCCAGCACGGGTACTCCGACGACGAGATCCGCGCCGTCGTCGGCGGCAACATCGTCCGCGTTCTCGAGGAGGTCTGGGTCTGATGTCTCATCGTCCACCCGCGCTCGTCGGAGCGGCCCTCGCCGTCACCGGCGCGCTCGCGCTCGGCGCCTGCGCGCCGTCGGCACCGGAGGAGGGCACCGGGTCCGCCTCCGGTGCGACCGCCACGGCCGGCACCGACACGCTCACCATCGCCACCACCACCGACGTCGTGAACTACAACCCGCTGATCGGCAACAGCCGCAGCGACTACTGGATCACCAACCTGATGTACCCCCACCTGCTCTCCATCGCGGACGACGGCAGCAAGGAGCCGTACCTCGCCACCGATTGGGGCTACACCGACGACACCACCGGCTACTACGAGATCCGGGACGACTTCACCTGGAGCGACGGCGAGCCGCTCACCGCCGAGGACGTGGCCTACACCCTGAACGCGGTGAAGAACGATGCTCCCTCCGGCACGTTCTACGGCCAGATGGGCACCTTCGCCTCGGCGGAGGCGGTCTCGGACACCCGGGTCGAGGTCACCCTGACCGAGCCGGACACCTCGCTGATCGAGGAGATCGGGTTCTGGGGCAACATCGTCCCGCAGCACGTCTTCGAGCCGGCCGGCTCGGTCGCGGAGTTCGCCAACGACGGCTCCGACGGCGGCTGGGTCAGCGCCGGGCCCTACGTGCTGACCGACGTGCAGGTCGGGCAGAGCTACACCCTGGAGCGCACCGACTCCTTCCCGCTGGTGGACGGCGGTGTCCCGGTCCCGGCGAAGGTCGTCTACCGGGTGCTGCCGGACGTGAACACGGAGATCCTCGCGCTGCAGAGCGGCGAGGTCGACGCGATCGCCAACGCCCTGCCGCCGGCACAGGTGGAACAGCTGCGGAACACCGACGGCATCGAGATCGCCGAGGTCACCGGACTGGGCTACGCCCACATGGTCTACAACATGCAGAACCCGGACCTCGCCACCACCGAGGTCCGCCAGGCACTGGCCCATGCGGCCGACTACGAGGCGATCCGCACCGTGGTGCTGCAGGGCCAGGCCGTGTCGACCGGGTCCAGCCCGCTGATGCCGGTGCTCGCGGACTACTACGACGACTCCTTGACCGAGTACGCGTTCGACCCCGAGCTGTCCCGGTCGCTGATGGAGGAGGCGGGCTACACCGCGGGCGCCGACGGCATGTTCCCGGTGTCGTTCCGGCTGATCTACTCCCTGCAGGACTCGGTCACCAGCCAGTGGGCGCAGATGGTCAAGGACAGCGCGGCCGAGGCCGGGATCACGATCGAGCTGCAGGGCACCGAGCGGAACACCTACCTCGCGATGACCGCCGACGGCGACTACGACATCTACGCCGGCAACTTCGCGATCATGGACGACCCGGTCACCAACTTCCGGCTGTCCTACCTGCCCGGCGGCGCCATCAACTACACCTACGTCGACGACCCGGAGCTGAACTCCCTGGTCGCCGAGGCGGGGGTCGCGACCGACGCCGACGACAAGATCGACCTGATGCGCCAGGCCGCCGCGATCGTGCACGAGCAGGTCTACGACAACGTCATGTACACGCAGAACCTGTACATGGCCTACAGCTCCGACTGGGCCGGCTTCGTGTCCAAGCCCTCCGAGCTGCTGTCCATCGTCAACCCGGTGTCGGTGGCCTCGGCGCACCGCACCGACGGCTGAGAGGGGTCGCCCGCGTGTCCGTCGCCCTGTTCGTCCTCCGCCGTCTCGGGCTGGGACTGGTCACCGTCTGGTTCGCCGTGACCGTGACCTTCCTGCTCCTGCGGCTGCTGCCCGGGGATCCGGCCCTCGCGGTGGCGAGCCCGAACATGACCCCCGACGCGCGGGCGGCCCTGCTCACCCAGTACGGCCTGGACCAGCCGTTGCCCACCCAGTACCTGCTGTACCTCGGCCAGCTGGTGCAGGGGAACCTCGGGACCTCGTTCACCCAGTCGATCCCGGTGGTGGACGTGCTGGCCGAGCGGCTGCCGTGGACGCTGCTGCTCACCGCGAGCGCCCTGGTGCTGACCGTGCTGCTCGGCATCCCGCTGGGTGTGGCCGCGGCCGCGCACCGCGGGGGCCTGGTCGACCGGGTGGTGCAGGTGGTCGGCGTCACCGGTCAGTCGCTCTTCGTGCCCAGCATCGGGATCTTCGTGCTGTACGTGTTCGGGCTCCGGCTGGGCTGGCTGCCGATCGGCGGCGCGTACTCCGACGGCACCTACGGCGCTGCCTGGTACGGGTCGGTGCTCGCTCACCTGGTGCTGCCGGCGCTGTCGCTGACCCTGATCCAGCTCGGCTCCTACGTGCTGACCATGCGCGCCACCCTGGTCGACGCCCTGGACGACGACTACGTGGTGCTCGCCCGGGCGAACGGCATCCCGCCCCGGCGGATCCTGTGGAAGCACGCGCTGCGCAACGCCCTGCTGCCCGCCACCACCCTGATCGGGCTCCAGCTCGGCTTCCTGGTCGGCGGGGCGGTGCTGACCGAGACCGTGTTCGCCTACCCGGGGGTCGGCCGGGGCATCTACGAGGCGGTGACCCAGCTCGACTTCCCGGTGCTCCAAGGCGCCTTCCTGCTGCTGGCCGTCACGGTGGTCGCGGCCAACACGCTGACCGACATCGCCTACGGGTTCCTCGACCCGAGAGTGAAGGCCTCATGACCTCCCCGATCCCCGAGAGCGCGCTGGTCGACCTGGCCGGCCCGACCCCCGCCGAGCCGGAGGGGACCGCCGACGGCACCCGTGCCGGGCGGGCGACCTGGCGGGCGTTCCGCCGTCAACCGCTCGGCATGGTCTCGCTGGTGATCCTCCTGCTGCTGGTGGCGGTCAGCATCGCCGCACCGCTGCTGGTCGACGCCCCGGCCTCGTACGGCACCGACGTGCTGCGGCCGCCCGGCGGCGGCCACCCGTTCGGCACCGACGCCCTGGGCCGCGACGTGCTGGCCGAGGTGGTGTGGGGCACCCGGCAGTCCGTGCTGGTGGCCGTGGCCGCCTCGGTGATCGCGATCGCGTTCGGCACGCTGGTCGCCGTGGTGGGCGCCTACGTGAAGGCGGTGGACGCCGTGGTCGGCGTGGTGGTCGACCTCACGCTGTCGTTGCCGGTGCTGCCGCTGATGATCCTGGTGGCGGCGCTGGTCGGACCGAGCACCAGCACGATCATCGGGGTGGTGGCCGCGTTCTCCTGGCCGGAGGTGACCCGGCTGGTGCGGTCGCAGGCGCTCGCGGTGGTGACGCTGCCGTACGTGGATGCCGCCCGGCTGATGACCCGGCGCCACGGGTGGATCATCGGGCGGCACATCGTCCCGGCGGTCACGCCGGTGATCGTGGTCTCCGTGGTGGTGACCGCCTCCCGCGCGGTCCTGTCCGCGGCGGGGCTGGCGTTCTTGGGCCTGGGGGACCCCACCACGTGGTCCTGGGGCCGGATCCTGTACGAGGCGCAGCAGTCGGGCGCGATGGTGAGCGCCTGGTGGCTGACCCTGTTCCCCTCGCTCGCGATCCTGGCCCTGGTGCTGTCGGCGACCCTGCTGTCGATCGCGTACAACGACGCCCGGAATCCGAGGAACCATGCGCGCTGAGTCCACCGGCCCCGATCCGGCGCCGCGGACGACCCGTCTGCCGGCCGAGGTGCTCGACCGGCTGCAGGACCGGGTGCGCGCCCGGGCGGCGGCCGCGGGCCTGGTCGCGGTGCTGACCGACGACCCCGGGGACGTGGCCTACCTGACCGGGTTCTTCCACCATCCGTGCGAGCGCCCGGTGGCCGCACTCGTCGGCACGGACGGGAGCACCGTCCTGCTGGTGCCCGAGCTGGAGCGCCAGCACGCCGAGGAGCAGCACGCCCGCGCCGAGATCGTCTCCTACGCCGAGTACCCCGGACTCGCGAGCCCGTTCGCGGTTCTCGCACGGGCGGCCGGTGCGGCGGTGCGCACCGGCCGGGTCGGGGTGACCACCGCGATCACCCAGCACCGGCTCGCGCTCGCGGCCACGGCGCTCCCGCAGGTGGACTGGGTGCCCACCGACCTGGTGGAGCGCGCCCGGTACGTCAAGCTGCCCGAGGAGGTGGCGCTGCACCGCGAAGCCGCCCGGATCACCGACCTGATGCTCGCCGCCGGGATCGCCCTGCTGACCGAGGCGGTGCACGACGGCCGTCCGCTGCCCTCCGAGCAGGAACTCGCCGCACACGTCACCCGGACCGGCACGGCCACGATGTACGCGGAGCACGCGGACGTCGTGGTGGTCTCCCCGCTG
The DNA here is from genome assembly GCF_025642745.1 of Cellulomonas sp. RIT-PI-Y. GTDB lineage: Bacteria > Actinomycetota > Actinomycetes > Actinomycetales > Cellulomonadaceae > Cellulomonas. Next base: position 72,943 of record NZ_JANZKP010000006.1, on the reverse strand, counting down.
GCCGGCGGCCTGGTCTACGGCGGCGCCAACTCCGCCATCCCGCACGGGCTGCCCTCGGGGTACCGGCTGCGGCCCGGGGACACGTTCATGCTCTCCCTCGGCTGCGCGGTCGGCGGCCGGTTCGTCGAGGGCGAGCGGACCTTCGTGCTCGGGGAGCCGACCGCTGAGCAGCGCCGGTTCCACGACGCGGTGCGTGACGCGCAGGCCGAGGGCGCTCGGGCGATCGCCCCCGGTGTCCGGTGCGCGGACAGCAACGCGCGCTGCCTCGCGGTGATCCGGGACCGGGGTCTCGGAGGGTATCTGAGACACCGGCAGGGGCACGGGATCGGTGTCGGCATGCACGAGCCGCCGTGGCTGGAGGACGGTGATCCCACGCCGCTCGAGCCGGGGATGGTCGTCTCGAACGAGCCGGGGATCTACGTGCCCGGGCACGCGGGCTACCGGATCAGCGACTCGATGCTGGTCACCGAGGACGGCTCGGAGCCGCTCACCTCCTTCCCTCGCGGGCTCGACGCCTGCACCGTGCCCGTCTGACCGCGCGGGGACGGTGCACACCGACCCCGCTCCGCATCGTCCGTCCGTCCGTCCCGCAGGAGGCAGTCCATGAGTCCGTCCGAGGTGTCACCCGAGTTCGCCGCCGCGACCACACCGGCGCAGCGTGTCCGGATCAACGGGAACGAGCTCGCCGTCGAGGTGCTCGGCCCGCCGGACGCGCCCGTCGTCCTCACCCACCACGGTGCCCCGGGACTCGGGTCCCGTGCCGAGCCGCGGGCCAGCTTCGGGCGGCTGGCGGACGAGTACCGGGTGATCGTCTTCGACGCGCGCGGCAGCGGCGAGAGCGAGGGCTCGGGTGAGTTCTCGCACGAGCAGTGGGCGGCCGACCTGGACGGCCTGCGCGAGTGGGCGGGCGCGGAGACCGTGGCGATGGCCGGCGGCTCCTACGGCGGGTTCATGGCGATGGAGTACGCGGTGCGCTACCCCGACCGGGTCAGCGCGCTGGTGCTCCGGGACACCTCCCCGGACCACGGGAACGCGGCGCTGGCCCGGCAGAACGCCCTCGCCTCGGACCGGGTCACGATCGACATGGAGAAGTTCGACCGGATCGATTCGGGCCGGGTGCGCGACGACGCGGATCTGGCGGACTGCTGGCGCGAGATCCTCCCGCTCTACGACTACGTCTACGACCCGGAGGCGGTGGAGCGCAAGGTCCGTGCCACGCCGTACCGGTACCGGGCGCACAACGCCGCCTTCTCGCAGAACCTGCCCCGCTACGATCTCAAGCCGGTGCTGCCCGGTGTGACGGCGCCGACGCTGGTCACGGTCGGTCGGACGGACTGGATCACGCCGGTGTCGTGCAGTGAGACGATCGCCCGGCTGGTGCCGGACGCCCGGCTGGTCGTGTTCGAACGGTCGGGCCACTCACCGCAGATCGAGGAGGCCGAGGAATGGACGTCGACCGTGCGGAGCTTCCTGCACGAGGTGTACCCGCCGACCGTGCGACCGGTGCCGCCCGCGTGAACCCCCGGCTCCAGCTGCTCGACGACCTCGACCGGCGCATCGTCGTCGCGATGCAGCAGGACGGGCGGGCGTCGTGGCGGACCATCGCGGACGCCGTGGACAGCCCGGTCACGACGGTGGTGCGGCGCGGCCAGCAGTTGCTCGCGGACGGCATCGTCAAGGTGACGGCCGTGCCCGCCCTCGGTGCGCACGGGCTGTACGACAACTTCTGGATCCGGATCACCTGCACCCCGGGTGCCCAGGCCGCGGTCGCCGAGCAGCTGGTGGCCCGGCCCGATGTGCGGTTCTGCACGATCGTGACCGGGGAGTTCGACATCATCGCCGAACTGGTCGTGCACGGCGGGGCCGATCGGTACCCGTACCTGCTGGCCGACCTGCAGACCATCCCCGGCATCGAGCGCTGGCGCAGCGACCTGATCATGCACGTCTACAAGGTCAGCCACGACTGGGGCCGTCAGCTGTCCGGCGCTCTGCTCACGGACGGCACCCCCACGCCGGTGCAGGCCCGCACCGCCGAACCGGAGCCGTGCGACCCCAGCCACATGGACGCCGCCGACTGGGCGATCCTGGAGCGGCTGCGCCTGGACGGCCGGGACACCTTCCAGTCGATCGCCCAGACGGTCGGGATGAACGAGAGCAGCGTGCGGCGCCGGTTCGACCGGATGCGGGCCAACGCCTGCGTCGAGGTGGTCACCCTGGTGCCGTCGGCGGCGCTCGGGATGGGCACCGAGACCCTGGTGACGGTCCGCGTGGCGCCCGCGCGGCTGGAGGCGGTGGCCCGGCAGCTCGCGACGCACGCGTCCGTCCGCTACCTGGCCGCGCTGCTGGACGACAACTCGCTGCTGTGCGAGGTGATCACCCCGTCGGCCACCGAGCTGCACGCCTTCATCCAGCGCACGCTCTCCCTGCTCGACGGGGTGGAGGGCTGGAGCGCGTCGATGGAGCTGGTCTACCTCAAGCGCGGTTCGGTGGAGACGCCGTGGTGGCGGGCCCAGCTCGGACCGGAGTCGGCGGTCGCGGTCTGACCGGCCGCCGAGCGGGTCCGGCCGGGCGTCGAACGGCTCAGCCCGGCTGCGCCGTGGACCCCCGGCGGACCAGCGTGGTGTCCAGCCGGACGTGCGTGGTGGCGGGCCGGTCCCCGTTCAGCAGTGCCAGCAGCAGGGTCACCGCCTCCGCCCCGAGCCGCTGGATCGGCTGCCGGACGGTGGTCAGCGGCGGGGTGGCCCCGGCGGCCTCCGGCACGTCGTCGAATCCGACCACCGACAGGTCCTCCGGCACCCGCAGTCCGGCGGCCCGGGCGACCTCCATCGCCGCGATCGCCGAGATGTCGTTGGCCGCGAACACGGCGGTGGGGCGGTCCGCGAGCCCGAGCAGCTCGGACATCGGCGCCCGGGCGGCCTCGGAGCGGTAGTCGCCGACCCGGATCAGGGACTCGTCCACCGGCAGCCCGGCCGCGGCCAGCGCGTCCCGGTAGCCGGTCTCGCGCAGGTGCGAGGACTCCAGGTCGGGACGTCCGGCCAGGAAGGCGATCCGGCGGTGCCCGAGCCCGATCAGGTGCTCGGTCGCCAGCCGGGCGCCGGTGAGATTGTCGGAGTCGACGGTGGGGAAGCCGCTCGGGCCGGTGTGCGGGTCGACCGCGACCACCGGGATCTGCGCGTCCACGTCGACCACGGAGGGGGTGACCAGCACCGCGCCGTCGATCAGGGTGCCGCTGAGCCGGGAGAGGTAGCGGCGCTCCCATCCGGCGCCGCCGCTGACCGTGGCCCCGGTGTAGGCCAGCAGCTCGTAGCCCGCGTCCGACACCGCGGCGGCCGCGCCCTTGAGGATCTCGGTGCTGAACGGTTCGAACTCGGCGACCAGGATCCCGATCACGTGGGTCCGGTGCGAGCGCAGCGAGCGGGCCACCAGGCTCGACTCGTAGCCCAGCTCCTGGATCACCTGCTGCACCCGGGTCGAGGTGGACTGCGCCACCCCGTACCGGCCGTTGATCACCTTGGACACCGTGGACACCGAGACGTCGGCCGCCCGTGCCACGTCCGTGATCGTCACTCGACGCGTCATGGACCGCAGCGTACCGGGTTGCGAAAACGTTATCGATAACGGTTGACACGTCGGAATCGCCGCTGCGACAGTGGGCGGCGCAACCGGGTCGAGGACGACATGGGGGTCAGGCCCGCACCCGCTCTGGTCACACTCAACGAAGAGGACGATCTGATGACTGCTCGTAGGAAGCGGGCCGTCCCGGCCGCGATCTTGACCGGGCTCCTCGCCCTGACCGCCTGTGGTGGTGGCTCGGGCAGCGGCTCCGGGGACGGCGACGGCGACGTCTCGATGACGTTCTGGCACAACTCGACCACCGGCGACGGCAAGGCGTACTGGGAGGACATGGTCGCGCAGTTCGAGGAGGCGAACCCGGGCGTCACCATCGAGGTCCAGGCGATCCAGAACGAGGACATGGACGGCAAGCTGCAGACCGCCCTGAACTCGGGCGACGCGCCGGACATCTTCATGGCCCGCGGCGGCGGCAAGCTCGCGGACGTGGTCGCCGCCGGACAGGCCAAGGACCTGACCGACCTGATCTCGGACGATGTCACCAGCGAGGTCGGCGACGCCGCGTTCAGCCCGTTCACCATCGACGACAAGGTCTACGGCATGCCGGTGTCGGTGCTGCCCGGCGGCATCTACTACTCCAAGGACCTGTTCGCCCAGGCCGGGATCACCGAGGCCCCGACCACGATGGACGACCTGTCCGACGCGGTGACCACGCTGAAGGCCGCGGGCATCGACCCGATCGCCCTGGGCGCCAAGGACGCCTGGCCCGCCGCGCACTGGTATTACTTCTTCGCGCTGCGCGAGTGCGCGCAGGACACCATGACCGAGTCCGCCACCAGCAAGGACTTCTCCGACCCGTGCTGGCTGAAGGCCGGCGAGGACCTGGAGGAGTTCGCCGGGACCGAGCCGTTCAACAACGGCTTCCTCACCACCACCGCCCAGCAGGGTGCGGGGTCGTCCGCCGGCCTGCTGGCCAACCACCAGGCCGCGATGGAGCTGATGGGCGCCTGGGAGCCCGGCGTGGTCTCCTCGCTCACCCCGGACGAGCAGCCGCTGAGCGACCTCGGCTGGTTCCCGTTCCCGGCGGTGGACGGCGGTGAGGGCGGCGACGGCGCCATGATGGGCGGCGTCGACGGCTACTCCTGCTCGGTGAACGCCCCGGACGCCTGCGCCGACTTCCTGAACTTCGTGCTCAGCAAGGAGAACCAGGAGGCCTACGCCGACGCCTTCCAGACGCTGCCCGCCAACAAGGAGGCGCAGGGGGTCGTCACCGACCCGGCCCTGCAGGAGGTGCTCGCCGCCTACAACGACGCGCCCTACGTGCAGGTCTGGCTGGACACCCTGTACGGCGCCAACGTCGGCAACGCGCTGAACGCCGGCGTGGTCGACCTGCTCGCGGGCCAGGGCGACCCGCAGGGCATCGTGGACGCGGTCAGCTCGGCCGCCGCGAAGGAATGACCGCTCTGGTGCAGGGCACCCGGGCCGGGGTCACGGCGACCCCGGCCCGGCGTCGCCGGTCGGCGGACTGGCGCAAGCGCGCGGAGATCACCCTGCTCTCCGGTCCGGCGATCCTGATCTTCGTCGCGTTCGTGATCTTCCCGGTGCTGATGGCGGCCTACTACGGCTTCTTCAGCTGGAAGGGCTACGGCGCCCCCACGGACTTCGTCGGGTTCAAGAACTATCTGACGATCCTCCGGGACCCGACCTTCCACGACGCGCTGCAGCACAACGGCTTCATCGTGATCGCGTCGCTGGTGCTCCAGGGCCCGGCCGCGGTGCTGCTGGCGCTGCTGCTGAACCAGCGGATGCGCGGCCGCAGCCTGGTCCGGGTGCTGATCTTCGTGCCGTACGTGGTCTCGGAGGTGATCGTCGGCACCGGGTGGAGCCTGATGCTCCAGACCAACGGTGCGGTGAACGACCTGCTGACCAAGATCGGCCTGGAGTCGTGGACCACCGACTGGCTGTCCGACCCGTCGATCGCGATCTGGTCGCTGATGCTGATCATCAGCTGGAAGTACATCGGCTTCGCGGTGATCCTGTTCCTGGCCGGGATGCAGTCCATCCCGGAGGAGCTGTCCGAGGCGGCGTCCATCGACGGCGCGTCCTACTGGCAGACCCAGCGCCGGATCACCCTGCCGCTGCTCGGCCCGACCCTGCGGATCTGGGCGTTCCTGTCGATCATCGGCTCGCTGCAGCTGTTCGACCTGGTCTACATCATCTGGGGTCAGTACGTGGCGGCCACCGCCGGGACGTCGACCATGGCGACCTACATGGTCACCAACGGCCGCAACTCCGGGAACTTCGGCTACGGCAACGCGGTCGCGGTCGTGCTGTTCCTGATCAGCCTGGTCATCGCGCTGACCTACCAGCGCTACGTGCTCCGCCGGGACACCGCGGGCGCGCTGACGGAGGGGAAGAAGTGATGGCGGCGATCACGGCGGCCGGGCGGCTGCCCCGCACCCGCACCCGCGGCCCGGTCAGCCGGGTCAACCCGATGGTCTACGTGGTGGCGTGGCTGTTCGTCGGCCTGTGCATCGCCCCGGTGGTCTACATCATCCTGGGCGGCTTCCGGACCAACTCGGAGATCACCTCGGACCCGTCCGGGCTGCCGTCGACCTGGAAGCTGACCAACTTCGCCGAGGTGCTGTCCTCCTCCGGGTTCTGGCAGCAGGTCGGCAACTCGACGGTCGCCGGTCTGGGCACCACCGCCGGAGTGGTGGTGCTGGGTCTCATGGTCAGCTTCGTCCTGGCCCGTTACCGGTTCGCCGGACGCGGGGCGATGTACGCGCTGTTCGCCGCCGGTCTGATGTTCCCGATGACGGTCGCGATCACGCCGCTGTACATCCTGATCAAGGACCTCGGCCTGATGAACTCGCTGGCCGGGATCATCCTGCCGCAGATCGCCTTCGCGCTGCCGCAGGCCGTGATCATCCTGGTGCCGTTCCTGGCCGCCATCCCCAAGGAGCTGGAGGAGGCCGCCGCGATCGACGGGGCGAGCCGACTGGGCTTCTTCGTCCGGATGGTGCTGCCGCTGTCCGTCCCCGGCGTGGTGACGGTCGGCATCCTCGCCTTCGTGGCCAGCTGGAACAGCTACATGCTGCCGCTGTTCATCCTGAACGACTCCTCGTCCTTCACCCTGCCGCTCGGTGTGCAGGCCTTCGCCTCGGAGTACTCGGTGGACACCGCCCGGGTGCTGGCCTTCACCTCGCTGTCGATGATCCCCGCGCTGATCTTCTTCTCCCTGTTCGAGCGCCGGATCGTCGGTGGCCTCACCGGCGCCGTGAAGGGCTGACCACCCATGACCGAGAGAGAACTGCCCATGCGTGCCATGCCCGTCGTCTCCCAGCGCGTCCGCGATCTGCACGCCGCGATGACGCTGGAGGAGAAGCTCGCCCAGATCGTCGGCTACTGGATCGACCAGAACGGCACGGTCGCCCCGATGCAGTCCGAGATGGCGGCCGGCCAGCAGCAGTCGAGCGAGCTGGCCCAGGTCACGCGGCACGGCATCGGTCACTACACCCGGGTCTACGGCACCCGGCCGGTGGATCCCGCCGAGCGGGCCGCCTGGCTGTGGGCCGAGCAGCGCCGGCTCCAGCGCGAGACCCGGCTGGGCATCCCCGCGCTGGTGCACGAGGAGTGCCTGACCGGGCTGGCCGCCTGGCAGGCAGCGACCTACCCGACGCCGCTGGCCTGGGGGGCGAGCTTCGACCCGGACCTGGTCGAGAGGGCCGGGCACGCGATCGGCGCGTCCATGCGGCAGCTCGGCGTGCACCAGGGACTGTCCCCGGTGCTGGACGTGATCCGTGACCCGCGCTGGGGCCGGGTGGACGAGTGCATCGCCGAGGACCCGTACCTGGTCGGCACCGTCGGCACCGCCTACGTGCGCGGCATCCAGGACGCCGGGGTGCACGCGACGCTGAAGCACTTCGTCGGGTACTCCGCCTCGCACGCCGGGCGGAACCACGCGCCGGTGAGCATCGGACCGCGGGAGGTGGCCGACGTGCTGCTGCCCCCGTTCGAGATGGCGGTCCGGGACGGCGGCGCCCGCTCGGTGATGAACGCCTACGTCGACCTGGACGGGGTGCCGATGGCCGCCTCGGACGCCTACCTGACCGGCGTGCTGCGCGAGGACTGGGGATTCGACGGGGTGGTGGTCGCCGACTACTTCGCGGTCGCCTTCCTGGAGGTCATGCACCGGGTGGCAGCCGACCGTGGCGAGGCCGCCGAGCTGGCGCTGACCGCCGGGATCGACGTCGAGCTGCCGACCGGCGACGCCTACCTGGCACCCCTGGCCGAGCGGATCCGCGCCGGACTCGCGGACGAGGGGGTCGTGGACCGGGCCGTGCTGCGGGTGCTGGCCCAGAAGGAGGAGCTCGGTCTGCTCGACCCGGGCGCCTACGCCGACGACCCGCCGACCGAGCTGGACCTGGACTCCGCGGAGCACCGCGCGATCGCCCGGGAGCTGGCCGAGGAGTCGGTGGTGCTGCTCAGCAACGACGGCGTGCTGCCGCTGCGGGCCGCCCGGGTCGCGGTGATCGGTCCGAACGCCGACCGGGCCGACGCGCTGATGGGCTGCTACGCCTTCGCCAACCACGTGCTGCCGATGTACCCGGAGGTGCCGATCGGCATCGACGCGCCCACCGTCGCCGAGGCCCTGCGCCGGACCGGCGTGGACCTGACCGTGGTCGAGGGCTGCACGGTGGAGGGGGAAGACACCGCCGGGTTCGACGAGGCGATCGCCGCCGCCCGGGCCGCCGAGGTCGCCGTGGTGGTGGTCGGCGACCAGGCCGGGCTGTTCGGGCGGGGCACCGTCGGCGAGGGCAACGACGCCGAGTCCCTGGACCTGCCCGGCGTGCAGCGCCGACTGGTCGAGGAGCTGGTGGCCACCGGCACCCCGGTGGTGCTGGTGCTGCTCACCGGTCGCCCCTACGTCCTGGACTGGGCGCTCGGCGACGGCCCGCGACCGGCGGCCGTGCTGCAGGCGTTCTTCCCCGGTGAGGGGGGCGGCCTGGCGATCGCGGACATCCTCACCGGCGCGGTCAACCCCTCCGGGCGGCTGCCGGTCAGCCTGCCCCGGTCCGCGGGCGCGCAGCCGTTCAGCTACCTGCAGCCGGTGCTCGGCGGGCCGTCCGACGTGACCTCCGCGGACTCCACCCCGGTGCGGCCGTTCGGCTTCGGCCTGTCGTACACGACCTTCGCGCACACCGATCTGGTGGTGGACGAGCGGGTCGACGCGGGCGGGGAGTTCGCCGCCGAGGTCACCGTGACCAACACCGGCGACCGCGCCGGACAGGACGTGGTGCAGCTCTACGGCCAGGACCTGCACGGCTCGGTGGTGCGACCGGTCGCCCAGCTGGTGGGCTACCACCGGGTGGCGCTGGAGCCGGGGGAGTCCGTGCGGCTGCGGTTCGTGGTGCCGACCGCGCGGCTGGCGTTCAGCGACCGGTCGATGACCCGGATCGTGGAGCCCGGCGACGTGGACGTGTGGGTCGGCGACCACGCGGCGGCCGCCGGTGGAGGCACCGACGCCGCACGGGACACCACTTCCGGCACCATCACCAATCACCGGGCGAGCGCGGCCCGGGTGGTGCCCGGTACGGCCACCACCCGTGCCCGGCTGACGATCGACGGTGACGTGTACCCGGTCACCGCCGCGGACGGCCGACTGGTCCGGGTCTCGCGCGCGACGGTGCCGGAGCCCGCGTGAGGGTCGCCAACCCGGTGCTGGCCGGCTGCTACCCCGACCCGAGCGTGTGCCGGGTCGGGGAGTGGTTCTACGTGGTCAACTCGACCTTCGAGTACCTGCCCGGGCTGCCGGTCCACCGCAGCCGGGACCTGGTGCACTGGGAGCCGGTCGGTCATGCGGTGACCGACCGGCTCGACCTGGCGGGGGTGGGGTCCTCGCGCGGGCTGTATGCGCCGACCCTGCGGCATCACGACGGCCGGTTCTGGCTGGTCTGCACCGCGGTCGACGCGGGCGGGCACTTCCTGCTCACCGCCGAGGACGCCGCCGGTCCGTGGTCCGCACCGATGTGGCTGGCGGGGGAGGGCATCGACCCGTCCCTGTTCGTCGACGACGACGGCCGGGTCTGGTTCCACGCCACCCGCCCGGCCGCCGACCCGGAGTGGGACGGCCAGACCGAGATCTGGCTGCGCGAGCTGGTCGACGGCGCCCTGGTCGGACCGGAGCACGTGCTCTGGACCGGCGCGGTGCGCGGTGCCGTCTGGTCCGAGGGCCCACACCTCTACCGGATCGACGGGCAGTACTACCTGCTCACCGCGGAGGGCGGCACCGAGTTCCACCACGCCGTCGTCGTGGCCCGCGCCGACCGCGTCACCGGCCCCTACCTCGGCGATCCGGCCAACCCGGTGCTCACCCATCGGCACCTCGGCCGGGACGTGGACGTGGCCGCCGTCGGTCACGCCGACCTGGTGCAGGCGGTCGACGGCTCCTGGTGGGCGCTGCTGCTCGGCGTGCGGCCGTACGGCGGCTTCCACCACAACCTGGGCCGCGAGACGTTCCTGGTCCCGGTGACCTGGCAGGACGGCTGGCCGGTCTTCGCGCCGGGGGAGGGCCGGGTGCCCCGCGAGGTCGAGGTCCCGTTCGCCGCGTCCGCTCCCGCCGCGTCCGCCCGCACCGACTTCGGTATTTCGGCCGTGAGTTCGGTCGCCCGGGTGCCGAACTCGCCGCCGTTGTACCGAACCGACGCCGCCGGCGCGGTGCCGGTATCGGACGGCCCCGCGGTGGTGCCGGCCGACGACCCGGCGTGGTGCGCGCCCCGGCACCTGCCGACCGACCTGGCCACCCCCGACGGCGACGACTGGCTGCTGCCGGCCCGCACGACCACGCTCGCCGACACCGAGCCGTCGTCGTTCCTCGGCGTGCGGCAGCGGCATCAGGACTGCGAGGTCGTCGTCAGCGTCGCCGCCGGCCTCGCACCGGGGACCTGGGCCGGGCTGGCGGTGCGGCAGTCCGAGACCGACCACCTGACCCTGCTCACCGACGGCACCGTGACCCGGGCGGTGCTGGTCCGGGCGGGGGAGCCCGAAGAGCTCGGCGCCGGCCCGGCGGGGAACACCCTGGTGCTGCGGACCCGCGGCCAGGAGTACGCCCTGCTGTCCGGACCCGACCTCGACCATCTGAGCGAGATCGCGGTCGCGGACGGTCGCGACCTGGACTCGGTCGCGGCGGGTGGATTCCTCGGCCTGTGGATCGGACCGTACGTGACGGCCACGACCACGGCGACGGCCACGAAGACGGCCACGGTGCGCGGAGACACGGCCGGTCGTGCCCCCGCAGGTCAGCCCGCGCCGAGCACGGTCCGCGTCCGGCTCAGCTACCGCCCACTGTCGACCGCCCGGTAAGGATTGCTCCGCGGGGCACGATAGGGTCGGCCTCGATGACTGGGAACCCCGCACACCGCCGGATCATCTTCCTCGATGTGGACGGCACCTTCGCCGACCACGGTGACGTGCCCCCGGGCCATGTCGCCGCGGTCCGGGCCGCCCGCGCCGCCGGACACCTGGTGCTGCTGTGCACCGGCCGGCCCAAGTCCATGCTGCCCGAGCGCATCCTGGCGGCCGGGTTCGACGGCATCGTGGCCAGCGCCGGCGGCTACGTGGAGGTCGGCGGCGAGCTGCTCGCCGACCGCCGGTTCCCGCCGGGGATCGCGGCACACGCGGTCGAGGTGCTGACCCGGCACGACGCGGCCTACGTGCTGGAGGCGCCGGACGCGCTGTACGGCCCGCCGGACGTGAAGGAGCGGCTGCGCGCCGCCTGGTCCGCCCGGATGGCGGTCGACCCGGAGGAGTCCCGGCACGAGGGGCCGCTGGACATCCTGGACGGGCTGACCGCGGACGCCGACCTGTCGACCGCGTCCTTCGCCAAGATCACCTGCTTCGACTCCCCGGTCACGGTCACCGAACTGGCGGTCGAGATGGGGCCGGAGATCGCCGCACTGCCCAGCTCGATCCCGGGCCTGGGCGACCGCGCGGGCGAGATCTACGTCGCCGCGGTCGACAAGTCGGTCGGCATCCGGGACGTCATCGCGCACCTGGGCGTCCCGCGTGAGGACACGATCGCGTTCGGCGACGGCCTGAACGACCTGGAGATGCTGGAGTTCGCCGGGATCGGCGTCGGCATCGAGGGCGGCGACCCGTCCGCGCTGGCGGTCGCGGACCGCACCGCGCCCGGTCCGAAGCACGAGGGACTGGCCACCGCGTTCGTCGAGCTCGGGCTGATCGAGGCCCGCTAGCCCCGCGGCACCAGGTACGAACGGCCGTCCGCGCCGACCACCCGGACGAACCCGTCCTGCAACGCCCGGTCGCGCTCGCGGTCCTCGTCCGGCACGTCCCGGTCCGGGGCCAGCGGGTCGCCGATCTGCGCCGGGCCGAACACGCTCAGCAGCGCCCGGGTGGTGCCGTCGTCGGCCTCACCGATCACGCCCATGCTGTGCCCCCTTCGCGGTTGGTCGGGTCGAGTCTAGGCGCCCACGACCAGCGCCATCGAGCCCCGGTCTGCCGCCGGGTGGTGCGCCGCGAGCCGCCTCAGCCCCGCCGGGCCAGCACCAGCCCGACCACGACCCGTGCCACCCGGCGCAGCACCAGCCCCACCACCGCGGCCGCCCCCGCGATCATCAGCACCCGGCCGTCGGTCGGATCCAGCTGGAACAGTCGCTGGCCGAGCGGGATCGCCACGACCGCGGCCATCGCCCCGATCATCGCCACCAGCAGGCCGACCTTCCACGCCTGCAACGGCCGGGCCACGTCGATCAGGATGTCGAAGGCCACCACCACCAGGGCCAGGAACGCCGCCGTCGCGGTCAGCACCGCGTCGCCGGGACCGGTGCCGATCACCGACCTGGCCACCGCGTACGCCCCGTAGGCGGACACCGCCACCGCCACCCCGCCGGGCACCGCCGCGGTCAGCACCCGGGCCACGAACCCGTCCCGGGCGGGCTCCCGGTTGGGTGCCAGCGCGAGCACCGCCGCCGGGATGCCGATGGTGAACCAGGCGATCAGGGTGACGTGCCGGGGGAGCAGCGGGAACGGCAGCGCGGTCACCGCGACCACCAGCGCGAGCAGCACCGAGTAGACCGTCTTGGACAGGAACAGGGTGGCGACACGCTCGATGTTCGCCACCACCCGGCGTCCCTCGGCCACCACGAACGGCAGGGTCGCGAACGAGGAGTCCAGCAGCACCAGGCGGGCCACCGCACGCGCCGCCGGGCTGCCGCCGCCCATCGCCACCCCGACGTCCGCCTCCTTCATGGCCAGCACGTCGTTCACCCCGTCGCCGGTCATCGCGACCGTGTGGCCCCGGTCGGTCAGGGCCCGGACCAGCTCGCGCTTCTGGTCGGGACGCACCCGGCCGAACACGCTCGATCCCGCCGCGACCCGACCCAGCTCCGCGACGTCCTCCGGCAGGTCCCGCCCGTCCACCGTCACCGACGACTCCAGCCCGACCTGCGCCGCCACCGCGCCGACCGCCACCGGTGCATCGCCGGAGATCACCTTGAGCGTGACCCCCTGCTCGTCGAAGAACCGCAGCGTCTCCGCCGCCTCCGGTCGCACCCGCTGGTCCAGGACCACCAGGGCGACCGCGGTCAGGTCCTCGGGCAGCGACTGCCCCGCCAGCGGCTGTCCGCTCCGGACCAGTGCCAGCACCCGACGGCCCTGCGACGACTCGTGCGCCGCCCGGTCGAGTGCCGGGTGCCCGGGCAGCAGGACATCCGGACCGCCCACCGCCCAGGTCGTCCCGGCCACCTGTGCGGCCGCCCACCGTCGAGCCGAGGAGAACGGCACCCGGGCCAGCGCCTCGGCGGCGTTCGGCTCGGTCGCCTCCAGGATCGCCTGCATGCTCGCGTTCGGCCGGTTCTCGCCCGCCCCGATCAGCGCCAGGGCGGAGCGTGCCTCGGCGTCGTCGCCCTCCAGCACCACCAGCTCCCGGACCCGCATCCCGTCCTCGGTCAGCGTCCCGGTCTTGTCGAAGCAGACCACGTCCACCCGGGCCAGTGCCTCCATCGCTGGCAGGTCCTGCACCAGGCACTGACGCTGACCGAGCCGGATCACCCCGACCGCCATCGCCACGCTGGTCATCAGCACCAGCCCCTCCGGCACCATCGGCACCAGGGCGGCCACCATCCCGCGCAGCGCGTCGCCCAGCGGCAGCTCCGTCCGGGTCAGCTGATTCCAGATCATCAGCGCACCGACCGGGATCAGCACCCAGGTCAGGTACCTCAGGATCGTGTCGATCCCGGCCCGCAGCCCCGACGACGGCGTCGAGTAGGTCGCCGCCTCCCGGGCCAGCTGCGCGGCGTAAGCCTGATCGCCCACCCGGGTCGCCCGCAGCAGACCGCTGCCCGCGACCACCAGGCTCCCCGACAGCAGCGCCGCACCCACCTCCGGGGCCAGCGCGTCCGACTCCCCGGTCAGCAGCGACTCGTCCACCTCGAGCCCGGTGCTGGCCAGCAGCTCGCCGTCCACCGGCACCTGATCGCCCGCGGCCACCTCGACCACGTCGTCGACCACGATGTCGCCCGGGTCGATCGGCACCGCGCCCTCGGCCCGCAGCACCGTCACCGTCGACGCGTTCAGGATCGCCAACCGGTCCAGGGTCCGCTTCGCGCGGATCTCCTGCACCATCCCGACCCCGCTGTTGACCACGATCAGCAGACCGAACAGCCCGTCGATCCAGTGGCCGGTGGACGCGACGACGCAGAACAGCACGAAGTAGATCGCGTTGACCCGGGTGACGACGTTCGCGACCACGATGTCGCGCGTACGACGGCTGGTCACCCGCTCGACCCGGTTTATCTCGCCCCGGCGGACGCGGTCGGCCACCTCACTGCTGGTCAACGGCTGCACGGAGCCAGCCTAGACAACGGTGCCCCGGGCCGGACCGGCTCGGGGCACCGTCGGAACGCGGTGGGATCAGCCCGCCGCTCCCCGCTCCACCAGGGTGAACACGCTCGCCGGGCTGGACGGGTCCGGCTCCACCGCCAGGCCGCCCTCCGGGTCGGACACCAGGTAGCCGTTCGCGTTCGAGATGTTCACCTGCTCCACCTGGTCGAGGGAGGCGATGCTCAGCTGCTGTCCGGCGTCGGCCGGGTCGCAGGTGCTCACGTTCACCACGTCGTCGCCGGGCAGGGTCAGGCACATCTCCCGGTCGTCCGTGGTGGCGCTGGACACCAGGTGGTAGGTCCCCTCGGCGTCGGCCGGCTCGATCACCCAGGTGCTCGGCACCTCGGAGGCGGCCGGGTCGTCGATGGTGGTCACCGCACCCTCGGCGGTGGTGGCCACCCAGGTGCCGGCGTAGGTCTGGAGGTCGACCAGCGTGCTGCCGTCGAACAGCGGTCCGGCGTCACTCGTCGGCTCCGTGGTGGCGGCGTCCTCGTCGGTGGCCGCCTCGGTCGGGGCGGGCGCGACCGTCGCGGTGTCGGTGGTGCTGTCGGCCTCGGCGTCGTCGCCCGAACAGCCCGAGGCCCATAGGGTGACGGCGCTCGCGGTGAGCGCGGCGGCGATGACGCGACGGGTGTACGGAGAAGTCGTGATCACGGGGGTCGTCCTCCTGGTGATGGCTCACGTGGCTTCTCGAACGTAACGGGGACCACGAGCCACGCAACCGGGCTCGGCGTGGGCGGCGCACCCGCCGAACACCTCGGGAACGGGGCTAGCGCTCGTCGAGTGCCTGGTCGAACGCCTGCCGTGCGCGCTCGATGGCGGGGAGCTGTCGGTCGGCCCAGGAGAGCAGCGCGTCGACCGGCCCACGCAGCGTCTTGCCCAGGGGGGTGATCCGGTACTCCACGGACACCGGCCGTGTGCCGGTCACACAGCGTTGCACCACGCCGTTGCGCTCCAGACGACGCAAGGTCGCCGTGAGCGACTTCTGCGTGACCTCGGGGATGGCCCGGCGCAGGGCGTTGAACCGGCAGGGTCGCTCGCACAGCTCGTTCAGGACGCTGAGGGACCACTTGTCCAGCACCTGGTCCAGGAGTTCGCGGTGCGGTGCGGTCACTCGCAGCTCGTCGGCCGCGCTCACGTGCGGCCGCGGACCGCCTGGTGCGGTATCCGGCATGACACCAGGTCTCCTTGAAGTGGCTTGAGGGAACTAGGTATCAAGAGTAGACCGTTGTCCATCAGAGCCAGGAGAGTTCCATGTCCGTCCATCGTTTCAGCCCGGCCGGTCTCCAGCCCCACACGCCCTACGCGCACGTCGCGGTCGCCGAGGGCGCCCGGCACATCCACATCAGCGGCCAGATCGCCCGTGACTCGGAAGGTGATCCCGTCGGCGGTGACGACTTGGGCACGCAGGTCGAGCAGACGCTGCGCAACACGCACCGCGCTCTCGCGGGAGCCGATGCGTCGTTCGCCGATGTCGTACGCATGACCTTCTACGTGACGCGGTGGTCGCCCGCCCAGATCGGGGACTTCATGGCGGGCGTCGAACGGGTCGCCGGGGAACTGGGCATCCCGCAGCCCCTCCCGCCCGCGTCGCTGATCGGCGTGGACCACCTCTTCGAGCCCGACGTGCGGGTCGAGTTGGAGGTCACCGCGATCGCGGCCTGAACGGGTCCGACAGGACCCGCTCGTCGCCGCGGGGTGCCGCCGACGACGAAGGCCCGGCATCCTGGGATGCCGGGCCTTCGACCGGGGTGCCCTCGATAGGATTCGAACCTACGACCTTCTGCTCCGGAGGCAGACGCTCTATCCACTGAGCTACGAGGGCGTGTTCCGACCGTGGTCGGTACGAGGGATGACCTTACCAGCACCGCGGAGTGCTGAGGGCACTCACTCCTCCCCGAGCAGCCCCGACAGGTAGTCCGAGGTCTCGTCGACCGCCCCCGCCACGTCCCCGCGCACGATCGCGTCCACCAGGCCGTCGTGGTTGTCCCCGTCCTGGAGCACCTGGGCGAAGTTGAACCGGATGTTCTCCGTGATCGCGTCGATCAGGCTCTCGTACAGGGACAGCAGCACCGGGTTGCGGGCGGCGCGGGCGATGGCGCGGTGCAGGGCCAGGTCGGCGGCGACCATCCGGTCCAGGGCGTGGGCGGCGTAGGCCTCGGCGCGCGCCTCGCGCAGGGCGGTGATCGAGGCGACGTCGGAGGAGGTGCGGCGCCGGGCGGCCAGCCGGGCGGCCTCGACCTCCAGCGACCGGCGGACCTCGACCACGTCCCGCTGCCGGGCGTCGGCGATCTGCCGGGAGAAGGTCACCGACAGCTCCGACGCGCTGAGCACGTAGGTGCCCGAGCCCTGGCGGCGCTCGACCAGGCCGGAGTGCACCAGGGACTGCACCGCCTCACGCACCGTGTTGCGACCCACACCCAGCAGCTCGACCAGGGCCGGCTCGGCCGGGATCCGGGTGCCGACCGGCCACTCGCCCGAGGAGATCCGCCCACGGAGCTGGGACACCGTGGCGTCGATCAAGCCGGTGCGTCGCGTCATGCGGGTACTCTCCCAGGTCAGGTGTGCGGCAACGGTGCCGACCGACATCGTGTCAAATCCCGCCGCCGTGCGGGCGACGCCACCTTCCCATGAATTCGGAGTTCCCATGCCCGCGCCCGAGACCGTCCAGCCCGAGCTGCGTCCCTGGCGGGGACGCGTCGTGGTGCTGGTCGGGGTGCTGCTGGTCGCCCTGAACCTCCGGATCGCGGTGGCGTCGGTGTCGCCGATCCTGGACCTGGTGCGCGCGGATGTCGCGTTGTCGGCGACCCAGGCCGGTCTGCTGGGGACGATCCCGGTCGCGTCCTTCGCGGTCTTCGGTGCGCTGACCCCGCTGCTGGCCCGGCGGGTCGGGCTGGAGCCGCTGCTGATCGCGGCGATGGCGTTGTCCGCGGCGGGGGAGATCGTCCGCTCCGCCGCGGGTACCTCCACCGGGTTCCTGGCCTGGACGGTGGTGGCCCTGGCCGGGATGGGCATGGGCAATGTGCTGCTGCCCCCGTTGGTGAAGCGGTACTTCCCGGACCGGGTCGGCGTGGTGACCTCCGCCTACTCGGTGACGCTGAGCGTGAGCACCGCCCTGCCGGCCGCGGTGGTGGTGCCGGTCGCGGACCGGGTGGGCTGGCGCCCGGCGCTGTCCGTCTGGGCGCTGATCGGCATCCTCGCCGCGCTGCCCTGGATCGTCGTGGTGGTCCGGTCGGCGGCGACGCGGGTCGAGCTGGCAGGGCTGCTGCGCCGTGGACCGGCGACCACGCCGGCCCTGACCAGCCGGCACCGCTCCGGCGGCCGGGTGTACCGCAGTCCGCTGGCCTGGGGGATGGGTGTCACCTTCGCGATGAACTCCCTCGGTTCCTACGCCATGTTCGCCTGGCTGCCGCAGATCCTGATCGACTCGGGCACCTCGCCGCACTCCGCCGGGACCTGGCTGAGCGTCTACGCGATCCTCGGACTGCCCCCGGCGCTGATCGCCCCGATCGCGGCCACCAGGATGCGCAACCCGATCGGCCTGGTGATCTTCTTCGTCGCCTGCTGGCTGTTCAGCTACGTCGGCCTGCTGGTGCACCCGTCCGGCCCGGTCTGGCTGTGGGTGCTGGTCGGCGGACTCGGCCCGGGCGCGTTCCCGCTGCTGCTCGCCCTGATCAACCTGCGCACCCGGACCTCCGCCGGTGCCGCCTCGCTGTCCGGGTTCACCCAGGGGATCGGCTACGCCATCGCGGCGGTCGGTCCGCTGCTGATCGGCGTGCTCTACGACGCCACCGCCGCCTGGACCTGGCCACTGGTGTTCCTGATCGGCACGCTGGCGGTGCTGATGGCCGGCGCGGTCGTCGCCTGCCGGCCGGCGTTCCTGGAGGACTCCTGGCTGCCGAAGGCCCGTCCCGAGCACTGAATCGGCGTACCGGGCACCGGCCGGGGCTCGATACCCTGGGCCGGTGACCCCCGCTGAGCTCTCCGCCTCCCTGCACGCCGCCCTCACCGCGGCGGTGGCCGACGGCACCTTCGCCCTCGCCGCCGACGACCTGCCCGACACCGTGCACGTGGAGCGACCCCGTCAGCGCGAGCACGGCGACTGGGCCACCAACGTCGCCCTGCAGCTGGGCAAGAAGGCCGGGATGAACCCGCGCGCCTTCGCCGAGGAGCTCACCCGCCGGCTGGCCGACGTGCCCGGCATCGCCGCCGTGGACATCGCCGGCCCCGGCTTCCTCAACATCACGCTGGACGCGGCGGCCGCCGGCGAGCTGGCACGGTCGATCGTCGACTCCGGCGAGGCCTACGGCCGCGGCGAGAGCCAGACCGGCCAGAGGATCAACCTGGAGTTCGTCTCGGCCAACCCGACCGGCCCGATCCACATCGGCGGGGCCCGCTGGGCCGCGGTCGGCGACAGCCTGGCCCGGATCCTCGCCGCCGCCGGTGCGGACGTGACCCGCGAGTACTACTTCAACGACCACGGCGCCCAGATCGACCGGTTCGCCCGCTCGCTGCTGGCCCGGGCCCGCGGTCTGGAGGCGCCGGAGGACGGCTACGGCGGCCAGTACATCCAGGACATCGCCGACCGGGTGATCGCCGACGAGGTGACCTCCGGGCGCACCGACCCGCGCGAGCTGCCCGACGCCGAGGCGCAGGAGGTGTTCCGGTCCCGGGGCGTCGACCTGATGTTCGACGAGATCAAGAAGGCGCTGCACGACTTCGGCGTCGACTTCGACGTGTACTTCCACGAGGACTCCCTGCACGAGTCCGGCGCCGTGGAGCGGGCGGTCGCCCGGCTGCGCGAGCTGGGCCACATCTTCGAGGCCGACGGCGCGGTCTGGCTGCGCACCACCGACTTCGGTGACGACAAGGACCGCGTCATCGTGAAGTCCGACGGCGACGCCGCCTACATCGCCGGTGACCTGGCGTACTACCTGGACAAGCGCGAGCGCGGCTTCGACCGGGCCATCCTGATGCTCGGTGCCGACCACCACGGCTACATCGGCCGGATGATGGCCGCCTGCGCCGCGTTCGGGGACGTGCCGGGGGTCAACCTGGAGATCCTGATCGGCCAGATGGTCAACCTGGTGAAGGACGGCCAGCCGGTACGGATGTCCAAGCGGGCCGGGACGGTCGTCGCCCTGGACGACCTGGTCGAGGCGGTCGGCGTGGACGCCGCGCGGTACTCCCTCGCCCGGTCCTCGGTGGACTCGAGCATCGACCTGGACCTCGACCTGCTGTCGACCGCCACCAACGAGAACCCGGTGTTCTACGTGCAGTACGCCCACTCGCGCACCGCGAGCATGGCGCGGAACGCGGCCGAGGCCGGGGTGCGGCGGGAGGACGGCTTCGACGCCGCCCTGCTGGACCACCCGTCCGAGTCCTCGCTGCTCGGCCTGCTCGCGGAGTTCCCCCGGGTGGTCGCGCAGGCCGCCGAGCTGCGCGAGCCGCACCGGATCGCCCGCTATCTGGAGACCGTCGCCGGTGGATACCACAAGTGGTACGACCAGAAGCGCCGGGTCGTGCCGTGGGGCGAGGAGGCCGTCTCCGACGAGCACCGCACCCGGCTCTGGCTGAACGACGCCACCCGCCAGGTGCTGGCCAACGGTCTGGACCTGCTCGGGGTGTCCGCGCCGGAGCGGATGTGAACCCGGTCGGCCTCGGTCTGCCCTGGCCCGCCTCCGCCGTCCGCGACCCCGACGGAGCGGTCCGGGTGGCCGGGGTCGACCTGCGCGAGCTGGCCGAGGCCCAGGGCACCCCGGCCTACGTGCTGGACGAGGCCGACTTCCGCGCCCGGGCGCGCACCCTGCGCACCGCCTTCGAGGCCGCGTTCGGCGGGGTCGACGTGTACTACGCGGGCAAGGCGTTCCTGTCGGTCGCCGTCGCGCGCTGGGCGCACGAGGAAGGTCTGCGGGTGGACACCGCCACCGGCGGCGAGCTCGCGGTGGCGCTCCGGGCCGGAGTGCCGGGCGCGGACATCGGCCTGCACGGCAACAACAAGTCGGACGCCGAGATCTCCCGGGCGCTGGACGCCGGGGTCGGCCGGATCATCGTCGACTCGCTGCCGGAACTGGACCGGATCGCCGCCCTCGTGCGGGAGCGCGGTGGCGAGCCCGCTCCGGTGATGGTCCGGGTCACCACCGGCGTGCACGCCGGTGGACACGAGTACATCTCCACCGCGCACGAGGACCAGAAGTTCGGCCTGTCGATCGCCGGGCAGGACTCGCCCGCGCTCACCGCCCTGCTGCGCGCGGTCGAGCTGCCCGAGCTGCGCCTGCTCGGCATCCACTCGCACATCGGCTCGCAGATCCTCGACCCGGAGGGCTTCACGGTCTCCGCCCGCGCCGTGCTCGCGCTCCGCGCCGACCTGGCCGCCCGGACCGGCGTGCTGGTGCCGGAGGTCGACCTGGGCGGCGGGTTCGGGATCGCCTACCTGCCCGGTGAGGTGCCGTTGGACCCGGAACGGATGGCGAAGGACATCGCCGCCGCGGTGACCGACGCTTGTGCCGAGCTCGGTACCCCCGCGCCCCGGCTGTCCTTCGAGCCCGGTCGCACGATCGTCGGTCCGACCACGCTCACCCTGTACCGGGTCGGCACCGTCAAGCCGGTGCGCCTGGACGACGGCCGGGTCCGGACCTACGTCTCGGTCGACGGCGGGATGAGCGACAACATCCGCCCCGCGCTCTACGGCGCCGACTACACCGCGGCCCTGATGAACCGGGTGGGCGCCGAGCGGACCGTGCTCGCCCGAGTGGTGGGCAAGCACTGCGAGAGCGGCGACATCGTCGTGCGCGAGGTGCAGCTGCCCGAGGACATCGCCGCCGGTGACCTGCTGGCGGTCGCGGCCACGGGCGCCTACGGCCGGTCGATGGCCTCCAACTACAACCACGTGCCCCGCCCGCCGGTGCTGGCGGTCGGCTCGGGGCGGACCCGGGTGCTGGTGCGCCGGGAGACCGAGGACGACCTGCTGGCCCTCGACCTGGGCTGACGACGTTGATAGCATCTCCTATCAGGAGGTGCCGGATGGATGACGAGGGCTCGGAACCGAGCGCGGTCGACGGAGCGCTGCTCGAGTACCTGGACGACGTAAACGACTACGTCGACCGACTGCGCGAGGAGGCCTCACGGGCGTTGACCCGTGCGGTACGGCAGGCGGCGGACTTCGGCTGGAGCCAACGGAAGATCGCCGCGGCGGTCGGGCGGAGTCAGCCGGAGGTGGCGCGGCTGCTGCGGGCGACCCGGCCGAGGGTGGAGTACGCGTTCGCGATGCCGGAGAGCGCGGTGCCGGAGACCGCGAGGCCGGAGACCGCGAGGCCGGAGACCGCGAGGCCGGAGACCGCGAGGCCGGAGACCGCAGTGCCGGAGACCGCAAGGCCGGAAAGCACGGTGCCGGAGACCGCGGAGCCTGCGACCGCGCCGCCCGCCGCGCGGGTGCCGAGCACCCTGACCTGGGTGCTGCGGGACAAGCGCGAGGAGATCGTCCGGATCGCCGCCGCGAACGGGGCGAGCAACGTCCGGGTGTTCGGGTCGGTGGCCAGGGGGGAGGACGACGTGGAGTCGGACGTGGACCTGCTGGTCGACGTGGCACAGGAGACCAGCCTCTGGGACCTCGGGAGTCTGACCGTCGACCTCGAACGACTGCTCGATCGCCGGGTCGACGTGGTCGAGGCCGCTGCGCTGTGGCCGCGGATCGCACGGAAGGCGATCCCCGAGGCGGTGGCCCTGTGAGCCGGGACCCGCGGGACAACCTGGGCATCGCACTCGACCATCTCGCGGTGCTGGACCGTCATCTCGCGACCGGACGGCTCGACAGTGCGATGACCTTCGACGCCGTGTGCATGCGGCTGTCCGCCGCGATCGAGGTCGTCGCCCGGTTGCCCGAACCCTGGCTGGCCGCGGAGTTCGGTGATGAATGGCCCCGCATCCGCGCGACCCGGAACCTCATCGCCCACGACTACCGCAGCGTCGACCCGGCGCGGATCCGGCAGATCCTCGAGCATCGGCTCGGCCGGTTCACCACCGGTGTCCGCCACCTCGTCGACCGGCACGCCCCCGGCCTGGAGCCCGAGCTGCGGTGACCCGCGCCCACGCTGTGGATACCCGCCTGCGCCCGCGCACGGCACCCCTATCCTGGGCGTCGGCCGCCCGCGCGGTCGGCGGACCGCATCCGTCCCGGCGCGCGCGGCCACGGTTCGGCCCGATGCGAACGGAGACCCGGTGACCCAGCAGCACACGTCCGATGTCACGTCCCAGCCCGCCCCGGTGCGGGTGGCCCTGCTCGGCTGCGGGGTGGTGGGCACGGAGGTGGTGCGGCTGCTGACCACCGAGTCCGCGGATCTCGCGGCCCGGGTCGGTGCCCCGCTGGAGCTGGTGGGCATCGCGGTGCGGGACGCCACGGCCCCCCGCGACCCGGTCGTCGACCCGGCGCTGCTCACCGAGGACGCGGAGTCGCTGGTGGACCGGGCGGACCTCGTGGTCGAGGTGGTCGGCGGCATCGAGCCCGCCCGGACCCTGCTGCTGCGGGCGATCCGGAACGGCGCCTCGGTGGTCACCGCGAACAAGGCGCTGCTGGCCGAGGACGGCCCGACGCTCTACGCCGCCGCGGACGCCGCGGGCGTGGACATCTACTTCGAGGCCGCCGTCGCCGGGGCGATCCCGCTGGTCCGGCCGGTGCGCGAGTCGCTGACCGGTGATCGGGTGCGCCGGGTGCTCGGCATCGTGAACGGCACCACCAACTTCGTCCTGGACCGGATGGCGACCGACGGGCTGGACCTGGACGCCGCGGTGGCCGAGGCGCAGGAGCTCGGCTACGCCGAGGCCGACCCGACCGCGGACGTGGAGGGCTACGACGCGGCGGCCAAGGCCGCGATCCTGGCCTCGCTGGCGTTCCACACCCGGGTGTCGCTGGCCGACGTCGACCGGCAGGGCATCACGTCGATCACCGCCGAGGACGTCGCCTGGGCGGCGCGCACCGGGCACGTGGTCAAGCTGCTCGCGATCGCCGAGCACCGCCTGGCGGACGACGACGGCCCGGAGGGCGTGCAGGTGCGCGTGCACCCCGCCCTGGTGCCGAGCTCCCACCCGCTGGCCGGGGTGCGCGGCGCGTTCAACGCGGTGTTCGTCGAGGCCGAGGCCGCGGGCGAGCTGATGTTCTACGGTCGCGGCGCCGGTGGCGCTCCGACCGCGTCGGCGGTGCTCGGCGACCTGGTGTCGGTGGCCCGGCACCGGGTGCACGGTGGGCGAGGACCGGCCGAGTCGTTCTACGCCGCCCTGCCGGTGCTGCCCGCCCGGGCCGCCCGCACCCGGTACCAGGTCCGGATCGACGTCACCGACCGCCCCGGCGTGCTGGCGCAGGTCGCCACGATCCTGGCCGAGCACGGGGTCTCGATCGAGGCCGTCCGGCAGTCCGTCCAGCCCGCCGAGTCCGTGGCGCGTCTGGTGATCACCACACACGAGGCGACGGAGGCCGCGCTGTCGGCCACCGTCGCCGCGATCGCCGAGCACGATTCCGTGCGCGAGGTCGTGTCCGTCCTGAGGGTTGAGGGAGTCTGATGGCACAGCAGTGGCGCGGCGTGATCGCGGAGTACGCCGACCGGTTGCCGGCCCACGTGCGTGAGCGCGTGGTGAGCCTGGGGGAGGGCGGGACGCCGCTGGTGTCCGCCCCGGCGCTGTCCGCGCTCACCGGCGCGGAGGTCTGGGTCAAGGTCGAGGGGATGAACCCGACCGGGTCGTTCAAGGACCGTGGGATGACCACCGCGATCTCCGCGGCCGCCGGACGGGGTGCCAAGGCGGTGGTCTGCGCCTCCACCGGCAACACCTCGGCCTCCGCCGCCGCCTACGCCACCCACGCGGGCATGCTCTGCGCGGTGCTGGTGCCGGACGGCAAGATCGCGATGGGCAAGCTCAGCCAGGCCGTGGCGCACGGTGCCCGCCTGCTCCAGGTGGACGGCAACTTCGACGACTGCCTGATCGCCGCCCGCAAGCTGGCCGAGGCCTACCCGGTCGAGCTGGTGAACTCGGTGAACCCGGACCGGATCGAGGGTCAGAAGACCGGTGCCTTCGAGGTGGTCGACGCGCTCGGCGACGCGCCGGACATCCACGCGCTGCCGGTCGGCAACGCCGGCAACATCACCGCCTACTGGAAGGGCTACCGCGAGTACGCGGGCCTGGACGGCGGCGCGGACCTGCCCGCGGTGTCCAGCCGGACGCCGGCGATGTGGGGCTTCCAAGCGGCCGGCGCGGCCCCGATCGTCGCCGGGCACCCGATCACCGAGCCGGAGACCATCGCCACCGCGATCCGGATCGGCAACCCCGCGTCCTGGGCGCAGGCCGAGCAGGCCCGTGACGTCTCCGGCGGCCTGATCGAGGCCGTCACCGACCAGCAGATCCTGCACGCGCACCGGCTCCTGTCCTCGCAGGTCGGCGTGTTCGTCGAGCCCGCCTCCGCCGCGGGGGTGGCCGGGGTGCTGGCCGCCGCGGAGCAGGGCCGGGTGCCCGCGGGCGCGCGGATCGTCATCACCGTCACCGGTCACGGCCTCAAGGACCCGCAGTGGGCGCTGCGCAACGCCGACGGCGACGAGGTCGAGACCGTGCGGGTCCGCCCCGACGTGATGGAGATCGCCGCCGCCCTGGACCTCGGCTGAGGCACGGCCGTGCGACTGGGAGCCGATCGGGCCCGGGTGCGGGTGCCCGCGACGAGCGCGAACCTCGGGCCGGGGTTCGACACCGCGGGCATGGCGCTCGGGCTGTACGACGACGTCGAGGTCCGGGCGCTGGGCGTCGCGGACGTGCGGGTGGACGTGGTGGGGGAGGGCGCCGAGGACCTGCCCTCCGGTGAGGACCACCTGGTGGTGCGGGCCATGCGGCACGCGCTCGACCACGTGGGCGCGCCGCAGACCGGGGTGCACCTGGTGTGCCGGAACCGGATCCCGCACGGCCGGGGACTCGGCTCGTCGGCCGCCGCCGTGATCGCCGGACTGCTCGGTGCCCGGGCGCTGGTCGCCGAGCCGGAGTCGCTCGGCGACGACGTGCTGCTGCGCCTGGCCACCGACCTCGAGGGGCACCCGGACAACGCCGCCCCGGCGCTGCTCGGCGGCGCCACCCTGGCCTGGTCCGAGGGCGACGCGGTCCGGGCGACCCGGATCGACGTGCACCCGACCGTGGTGCCGATCGCGATCGTGCCGCCGAGCCGGCTGTCCACCAGCCATGCGCGCGGTGTGCTTCCCGCCCAGGTCGCGCACGCCGACGCCGCCTGGCAGGCGGGCCGGGCCTCGCTGCTGGTCGAGGCGCTCGGCCGCCGCCCGGACCTGCTGTTCGACGCCACCGGGGACCGGCTGCACCAGGAGCAGCGCCGCGCGGTGATGCCGGAGTCGCTCGCCCTGGTCGACGCGCTCCGCTCGCACGGCGTCCCCGCCGTGGTCTCCGGCGCGGGCCCGACCGTGCTGGCGCTGGGGCGGACCGCACCCGGCGACGACCGCCCGGTCGACCACCGGGTCACCGACGCGGACCAGGCGCTGCTCGACGTCTTCGGTGGCGCGATGGGCGGCTGGCGGATCCTGCGGCTCGGGCTCAGCCACGAGGGCGCGCTCTGGCGTCGACTGCCCTGAGATCGCGGTGCTATAGTCGCGCTGTTCCCCGGACATCGTCCGACGGACCCACCGATCAGTCTCCCGGCATCTGCTGCCGCAGGAGGGGTGGGACACCACGTGCCTCGGCCGGGAACATCCAACCCCACATGCCATGTCAGCACTGACGTGAGTTGTGCGGTCTCCGATGCGATCCGCCCCCAGCGAGGTGGACGCCGACCGTGCCCCAGAGGCGGGCGACGGTCCTGACGAGGGGGAAGGGTCCTTCGTGACAGACACCATCGAGTCGGCATCGAGCGCACGCTCGGGCGGCTCCATCTCCGGGCTCCGGATGCCGGAGCTCCAGGCACTGGCGGCACAGCTCGGCGTGACGGGCACGTCCCGGATGCGCAAGAGCGACCTGGTCGACGCCATCCAGTCCCGTTCCGGCGGCGACGGCGCCACGGCCCGGGGCGGCAGGAAGACCGCGGCGACGCAGCCGACGGCCGAGTCCGCGCCCGCCCAGCCGGCATCCGGCGAGTCCGCGCCGAGCGCGTCCGCCCCGACCCGCAGCCGCCGGGCCACCCGCGCCGCCGAGGCCCCGGCCGCCGGTGTCGAGGTCACCGGCGCACCGGTCGCCGCCGGGCGTCCCGACGCCCCGGCCGAGGGTGCCGAGCGTCCGTCCCGTCCGACGCGTTCCGGCCGAGGCCGTTCCGCCGATGCGGGTCCGACGACCGACACCGCCGAGCGTCGTGGCGGCGACGGCGGCCGCACCGACAAGCAGGACGCCCTGGCCGGCCTGGAGGCCGCGCTGGACCGCCAGCAGGGTCAGAACGGCCAGCACGGCAGCGCCGACGGCGGTGAGCGTCGCTCCCGTCGCGCCGGCCGTGGCGCGGGAGCGCCCGTGATCGACGTGACCCTCCCCGAGGGCCCGACCGGCGGCGACCGCCGCGAGCGTCAGGACAAGAACGCCCAGGACGGCGAGCAGCGCGGTCAGCGCCAGCAGCGCCAGGGCGGGAACCAGGGCCAGCAGGGCGGCAATCAGGCCCAGCAGTCCGGCGGCAACCAGGGTCAGCAGTCCTCGAACCAGCAGTCCGCGCACGGTGAGGACGACGACGAGCGCGGCGGTCGACGTCGCCGCTCGCGGGACCGCTACCGCGACCGGGACCGCACCAAGCGCAACCGTCGCGGCAGTGGTGGCCAGGAGGCGTCCTACGAGGAGATCGAGATCTCCGAGGACGACGTGCTGGTCCCGGTGGCCGGCATCCTGGACGTGCTGGACAGCTACGCCTTCGTCCGCACCACCGGCTACCTGCCCGGCGAGGGCGACGTCTACCTGCCGCTCGCCCAGGTCCGCAAGGCCGGGCTGCGCCGCGGTGACGCGATCACCGGTGCGGTTCGCGCCCCCCGCGAGGGCGAGCAGCCCCAGCAGCAGGGCAACCGCCCGAACAAGGCGAACGCCCTGGTCCGGCTGGACACCGTCAACGGGATGGCCCCGGAGCTGGCCCGCCAGCGGCCGGAGTTCAGCAAGCTCACCCCGCTGTACCCGCAGGACCGGCTCCGCCTGGAGCACGACTCGGCGCACATCACCCCGCGGGTGATCGACATCGTCGCGCCGATCGGCAAGGGCCAGCGTGGTCTGATCGTGGCGCCGCCGAAGGCGGGCAAGACGATCATCATGCAGCAGATCGCGAATGCGATCACCGCGAACAACCCCGAGGTCCACCTCATGGTCGTGCTCGTCGACGAGCGCCCCGAGGAGGTCACGGACATGGAGCGGACCGTGAAGGGTGAGGTCATCGCCTCCACCTTCGACCGCCCCGCGTCGGACCACACCATGGTCGCGGAACTCGCGATCGAGCGGGCCAAGCGCCTGGTCGAGCTGGGCCAGGACGTCGTGGTGCTGCTGGACTCGCTGACCCGGCTGTCCCGCGCCTACAACCTGGCGGCCCCCGCCTCCGGGCGCATCCTGTCCGGTGGTGTGGACGCCTCCGCGCTCTACCCGCCCAAGCGGTTCTTCGGCGCGGCCCGCAACATCGAGAACGGCGGCTCGCTCACCATCCTGGCCTCCGCCCTGGTGGAGACCGGGTCCAAGATGGACGAGGTCATCTTCGAGGAGTTCAAGGGCACCGGGAACATGGAGCTCCGGCTGTCCCGGTCGCTCGCGGACAAGCGGATCTTCCCGGCGGTGGACGTCAACGCCTCCGGCACCCGCCGCGAGGAGATCCTGATCTCCCCGGACGAGCTCAAGATCATCTGGAAGCTGCGCCGGGTGATGGGTGCCCTGGACCAGCAGCAGGCGATCGAGCTGCTGCTCGGCAAGCTGCGGGAGACCAAGTCGAACGTGGAGTTCCTGCTCCAGGTGCAGAAGACCACCCCGGGCACCGGCGGCAAGTCCGAGGACTGACGCCCGACCCATGGACGGCGGTGATCCCCTCGGGGTCGCCGCCGTCCGGCGTCCGGATCGCCGGATCAGCCCCGCCGGCGCTCCAGCGCCTCGTCGTACCAGGCCAGCGTCCGCTCGGTGATCGCCCCGGCCTCGAACCGCTGCGCCGCTCGGCGCTGCTCGCGCACCACCGAGGCCCGCCCGGACGGGTCGTCCAGCCAGCGCGCCAGCACCCGGGCGAACGCCCCGGTGTCCCGGGGATCGACCAGCTGGGAGGTCAGCCCGGCCATGGTGGTGCGGTACCCCGGGTTGTCCCCGGCGATCACCACGCCGGTGGCGACGGCCTGCGCCTCGACCACCGAGATGCCGAAGCTCTCCCCGCCGAGCGAGGGCAGCACGACCAGCTCGGCGCCGGACAGCAGCGCGGTCTTGTCCTCCTCCGCGACGAAGCCGGGGAAGTCCACCCGGTCCGCGATGCCCTCGCGCTCGGCGGCGGCACGCAGGTCGTCGAGGAGCGGGCCCCGGCCGGCGAGGGTCAGGGACCACCGGCGCGCGGGGTCGGCGCGGTACAGCGCCCCGGCGGCGGCGATCAGCTCCCTGGGCCCCTTGCGCTCGACCAGCCGACCGAGGAACAGGATCCGCGGGGGACCGTCGTGCGGGGCGGCGACCGGGTCGGGCAGCTCCACCGGGGCCCCGATCACCGGGACCTCGCGGCGGTACGCGCCCTCGGCGGAGCGCTGCGCGGCCTCGGACAGCGCGGACAGGGTGTCGAACCGGCGCAGTCGGGACCGTTCCAGCAGGCCGAGCCCGCGGATGCCCCACCGGGTGAGCGCGTCCTGCGGGTAGATCATGAACGACCCGGCGACGACGGTGCGCGGTCCGGCGGCCGAGACCAGCTGACCGGCCAGGAACGGGCTGTAGGGCATGGCCACGTGCAGCACGTCCAGGTCGAGCCGGGCCAGCAGGGACCGGGCCGCCGATCGGCGCAGCGGCAGCGGGGTGCCCAGCCGGTTGCCGTTGAACCGCACCCCGACCGTCCGGGACAGCACGTGCAGGTTCGGCAGATCGGTGCGCTCGGTGGCGGACGTCAGGTAGTGCACCTCGTGGCCGAGCGCGGAGAGCCGACGGCCCAGCGTGAGGATGATCTGCTGGACCCCGTCCGGTCGATCGAGTCCGTCGTCGATGACCAAACCGATCCGCAGCATGGCGGTCATCGTAGGGGGATCAGGCGGCGGCCTCGTGCACACCGTCGGCCTGCAGGGTCCGGTCGCCGCAGGTGATCGCGTGCGCGGTGTCGGTGTCGCCGGTCACGGTGTCCTTCACCCCGGCGGCGGCCACGGTGCCGGTCAGTGTGATCTGGGTGCGCTCGATGGTGCCGTCCACGTCGTTGAGCCCGACCAGGTCGAGCTCGCCGCTGCCGGTCATGTCCACGCAGCCCACGCCGGTGCCGTTCCCGGCGAATCCCTGGTCGAACTGCCACGGCTGTCCCTCGGCGTCGGTGACGTCCACCAGTCCGCAGTCCTGCACCATCAGCAGGTCGGCCACCCGGTTGTCGGAGAGCAGCACCAGACCG
This sequence comes from Cellulomonas sp. RIT-PI-Y, assembly GCF_025642745.1. Taxonomy (GTDB): domain Bacteria; phylum Actinomycetota; class Actinomycetes; order Actinomycetales; family Cellulomonadaceae; genus Cellulomonas. The sequence continues at coordinate 42,948 of NZ_JANZKP010000006.1, read as the reverse complement.
GGGTCCTCGGCGGACGGGCGCAGCGCGAAGGCGGAGGCCCCGGCCGGGCCGGCCAGGTCGATCGGATGGGTGAAGGTGGCGCCGGAGGCGGTGGTCACGCCCAGGGTGCGGGTGCCGACGTCGTCGGCGATCCACAGCTGGTCGGGGCTGCCGTCGCCGTCCAGGTCGATGGTCGTGGTCACCTGAGCGGTGGCCGGGACCCCCTTGCCGGACGCGGCGCAGCCGGTCGAGGTCGGTGTGGTGACGGGCTCGGTGGGCTCCGTGGTCGCGGTGACCGTCGGCCCGGGGGCGGTGACGGTGGGGGTCGCCGTGTCGTCGCCGTCGTCGGAACAGGCGGTGAGCAGGGCGAGCGCGGCGATCGCGATCACGGGGAGCAGGTGCTGACGGCTCATTGCTCCGACGCTAGAACCGTGCCGCGGATTCCGCAGGTCGGGAAGATTTCACCGCCCGGCTCTGTTCTGGCACAATGTTCCGTCGGTCTGCGGTTCACGTGCGCACCCCCGTGCACGACCCGGAGACACTCTGACTAGGAGAGCACCCCATGAAGTCTGGTATCCACCCCGAGTACGTGGTGACCACGGTGACCTGCACCTGTGGCAACACCTTCACCACCCGGTCCACCGAGGCCTCCGGCGAGATCCGCGCCGACGTCTGCAGCGCCTGCCACCCGTTCTACACGGGCAAGCAGAAGATCCTGGACACCGGTGGCCGCGTGGCCCGGTTCGAGGCGCGCTACGGCAAGCGCTCCAACTGACGATCCTGGCGCCGGTGACGGCGGGCCGCGAGCCCGTGGTCACCGGCGCTCGTCATGTCCGGACCCGGGAGTGTCGATGAGTGAGTCCTTCGCGGCAGCGCGACCGATGCTGGACGAGCACGCCCGGATCGAGCAGCAGCTCGCCGACCCGGCGGTGCACGCGAACGCGGTGGAGGCCCGCCGACTGGGTCGCCGCTACGCCGAGCTGGGCCGGGTGACGGCCGCCTACCGGGAGTGGGAGGCCGCCGAGCAGGATCGTTCCGACGCCACCGAACTGGCCGAGACCGACCCGGCGTTCGCCGCGGAGCTCCCCGAGCTGACCGCCGCCGCCGAGCAGGCGGCCGACCGGTTGCGCCGGGTGCTGGTACCCCGCGACCCCGACGATGCCCGGGACGTGATCCTGGAGATCAAGGCCGGGGAGGGCGGCGAGGAGTCCGCCCTGTTCGCCGGCGACCTGTTGCGGATGTACCTGCGGTTCGCCGAACAGCGCGGCTGGCGCACCGAGGTCCTCGAGTCCACCGGCTCGGACCTGGGCGGGTACAAGGACGTCCAGGTCGCGGTGAAGGCCCGGGGCTCGGTCACCGACCCGGCCGACGGCGTGTGGGCCGCACTGAAGTACGAGGGCGGCGTGCACCGGGTGCAGCGGGTGCCGGTCACCGAGTCGCAGGGCCGGATCCACACCTCGGCCGCCGGGGTGCTGGTCTTCCCCGAGGTCGACGATCCGGGTGAGGTCGAGATCGACCCGAACGACCTGCGGATCGACGTCTACCGGTCCTCGGGTCCGGGCGGGCAGTCGGTGAACACCACCGACTCCGCGGTCCGGATCACCCACCTGCCCACCGGCATCGTGGTGTCGATGCAGAACGAGAAGTCGCAGCTGCAGAACCGCGACCAGGCGATGCGGGTGCTGCGGGCACGGCTGCTCGCGGCCCAGCAGGAGGCCGCGGCGGCCGCCGCCAGTGCCGCGCGTCGTTCGCAGGTGCGCACCGTGGACCGCTCGGAGCGGATCCGCACCTACAACTTCCCGGAGAACCGGATCGCGGACCACCGCACCGGCTACAAGGCCTACAACCTGGACGCGGTGCTGGACGGGGATCTGGCACCGGTGATCCAGTCCGCGATCGACGCCGACGAGGCCGCCCAGCTCGCCGCGGCGGCGGAGCAGGCATGAGCGACGTGTCCCTGCGCGCGCTGGTCGACGGTGCCGCACGCCTGCTGGCGGACGCGGGGGTGGGCTCGCCGCGGCACGACGCGCTGGCGCTGGCCGCCCACGTCCTGGACCTGCCCCGGGTCGACCTGGTGCTGCCGCCGCCGGTGCCGGAGGGCTTCGCCGCCGACTACGCCGCGGTGGTGGACCGCCGTCGTCGCCGCGAGCCGTTGCAGCACATCGTCGGCAGCACGGTGTTCCGGTACCTGACCATGCGGGTGGAGCCCGGCGTGTTCGTACCGCGGCCCGAGACCGAGACGGTGGCCCAGGTCGCCGTCGACGAGGCGGCCCGGCTGGCGGTGCTCGGACAGGACCCGGTGGTCGTCGACCTGTGCTGCGGCGCGGGCGGGATCGCGCTGTCGGTGGCGACCGAGGTGCCCGGAACCCGGGTGTCGGCGGTCGACGCCTCGCCGGAGGCGGTCGCCCTCACCCGGCGCAACGCGGAGATCGCCGGTGCCGACCTGACCGTGGTGACCGGCGACGTGCGCGACCCCGCGCTGTTCGCCGAGCTGGACGGCCGGGTCGACGTGCTGGTCTCCAACCCGCCGTACATCCCGCCGGACGCGGTCCCGGTGGACCCGGAGGTCCGCGACCACGACCCCGACCTCGCGCTGTACGGCGGGGGAGCGGACGGCCTGGACGTGCCGCGCGCGGTGATCGACGCCGCGATCCGGCTGCTGGTGCCGGGCGGACTGCTGGTGATGGAGCACGCCGAGGTCCAGGACGCCCAGGCCCGCGCCGCGGCGATCGGCACCGGGGCGTTCGTGGACGTGCGGACCGAGCCGGATCTCACCGGCCGGCCCCGCATGCTGGTGGCCCGACGGGCGTCCGCGCCGGGCGAGCCGTCCCCGGCAGCCAGCTCGACGTGACAGACTCACGTCCCGTGAGTGCCGACCCGGTCCTGGACGCCACCGACCCCGCTGCCTGGGGACCGGCGATCGACGCGGCGGTGCACACGGTGTCCCGCGGCGGTCTGATCGTCCTGCCCACCGACACCGTGTACGGCATCGGCGCCGACGCCTTCACCCCGGAGGCGGTGGCCGCGCTGCTGGCCGCCAAGGGCCGGGGCCGCCAGCAGCCGCCCCCCGTGCTGATGCCGGACGTGGCGACGCTGGACGGTCTGGCCGTCTCGCTGCACCCCGCGGTGCGCGATCTGGCCTCGGCCTTCTGGCCCGGCGGGCTCACCCTCATCGTGCGTGCCCAGCCCTCGCTGGTCTGGGACCTGGGGGAGACCCACGGCACCGTCGCGCTGCGGGTCCCGGACCACCCGGTGTCGCTGGCGTTGCTGCGCCGGACCGGCCCGTTGGCCGTCTCCTCCGCGAACCGGACCGGTCAGCCCTCCGCGCTGGACGTGGCCGAGGCGCACGAGCAGCTCGGCGCCTCGGTGCAGGTCTACCTGGACGGCGGCCCGACCCCGGGCGGGGTGGCCTCGACCATCGTGGACGCCACCGGCGACGACCTCACCGTGGTCCGCGAGGGCGCGATCTCGCTGGAGGACCTCCGGGCGGTGGCTCCGGTGCAAGGCGACGCCGGCCGGTGAGGGTCTACGTCCTCCTCCTGCTGGTCGCGGCGGCGTCCACCTATCTGCTGACCCCGCTGGCCCGGTGGTGTGCCCTGCGCTGGGGCGCGATCACCGCCGTGCGCTCCCGGGACGTGCACACGATCCCGACCCCGCGGCTCGGCGGCCTGGCGATCCTGGCCGGGGTCCTGGTGGCCTTCGCCTTCGCCTCCCAGATGCGGTTCCTGGCCGACGTGTTCATCAATCCGCGGCCGGTGCTGGGCGTGCTGGCGGCGGCGGTGATGGTCTGCCTGCTCGGGGTCGCCGACGACATCTGGGATCTGGACTGGATCACCAAGCTGGTCGGACAGGTGCTGGCCGCGCTCGTGATGGCCTCGCAGGGTCTGCAGCTCTACCAGCTGCCGATCGGCGGGGTGGTGCTCGGCTCCAGCCGGGTCTGGCTCGTGCTGACGGTGCTGACGGTGGTGGTCGCGATGAACGCGGTGAACTTCGTCGACGGGCTGGACGGGCTGGCCGCGGGCCTGATCGCGATCGGCGGCACCGGGTTCTTCCTGTACTCGTACTGGTTGACCGTGAGCGCGGGATCGACCAGCTACGCCAGCCTGGCGACCCTGATCATGGCGTTGCTGGTGGGCGCGTGCGTGGGCTTCCTGCCGCACAACTTCCACCCGGCGCGGATCTTCATGGGCGACTCCGGCTCGATGCTGATCGGCCTGCTGATCGCCGCCGCCGCGATCCGGGTCACCGGGCAGATCGACACCGGCACCCTGCCGCGGCAGTCCTTCCCCGCGTTCCTGCCGATCCTGCTGCCGGTGGCGGTGCTGCTGCTGCCGCTGCTGGACATGGGGATGGCGGTGATCCGGCGGATCGGCTCGGGCAAGTCGCCGTTCCACCCGGACCGGATGCACCTGCACCACCGGATGCTCGCGCTGGGGCACTCCCACCGCCGCGCCGTGGTGATCCTCTACGTCTGGACCGCGGTGTTCACCGGCGGCGCCGTCGCGCTGGTCTGGTTCTCCACCACCGCCGTGCTGATCGGCATGGGGGTGGGCGTGGTGGTCGCCCTGCTGCTGACCCTCGGTCCGCTGCGCGGCGGATCGGCCGGCACCCCCGACGACGCCGGCCGGGCACCGGGGGAGAACCCGCCCGGCCCGGACCGCCCGGCCCCGCTGGCCCGCACCGCCCTGACCGACCCGAGGACGCACCCGTGAGCACCGAGCCCGACGACAGCGCGCGCGACGCCGCCGTACCCGACACGACGGACCCCGACACGACGGACCCCGACACGACGGACCCCGACACGACGGACCCCGAGGGCACCGCGCCCGGGAGCACGACGCCCGCCCGGACCCCGGAGCAGATCAGGGCCGCCCGCGAACGGGAGATTTTGGCCGCCACGGCCGCGCCGCAGACCGCCCCGGTGTTCCGCACCGCCCTGACCGGCACCCTGCTGCTCACCGCGGCGCTGGTGGTGCTCGGCGGCGGGATCGGGCTGGCGGTGTCCGGGACGTCCGGGCTGTGGGGTGCGCTGATCGGTGCCGGCCTCGCGCTGCTGTTCTCCGGCGCCACGCCGCTGTCCATGCTGCTGACCGCGGGCTCGACCGTGCAGCGGATGACCGCCGTCGTCATGGTGACCTGGCTGGTCAAGGTCGTGGTCGTCATCGCCGTGCTGGTGGTGCTGCGTGGCCTCGACTTCTACGACCACCGGGTGTTCGGGATCGTCCTGCTCGTGGGTGTAGCCGCCTCGGCTCTTCTCGATTACCGTGCAGTCGTGCGCCATCGGGTCCCGTACGTCTCGCCCGATTCGCCCAACTCTGAACAGATGTGATGAACGAGTCATCCTGTGAGTTAGGCTGCACGACGTCCGACAGCCACTACGGTGCCGGCTGCGCCCCTTTGACCCCAGGAGCCTGAACCTTTGTTCAACCTCGTGCCTTCAATGTTGTCCGCCGCGGGGGACGAGTCCGGCTTCCACGTGCCCACCATCGCGGAGTTCTTCCCCGACGCGATCCTGTTCGAGGGCACCCCCTTCGAGTTGAACCGGATCATGATGGTCCGGATCATCGCCGCGATCGTGCTGTGCGGGCTGTTCCTGCTCGCCGCCCGCCGGGTCCGCCTGGTGCCGGGCCGTGGCCAGAACATCGCGGAGCTGGCGCTGGACTTCGTCCGCGTGCAGATCGCCGAGGAGATCCTCGGCAAGGAGCGCAGCCGCAAGTACCTCTCGCTGCTGACGATCCTGTTCTTCACCGTGCTGGCGATGAACATCACCGGTGTCGTCCCCGGCCTGAACATCGCCGGCAGCTCGGTGATCGGCCTGCCGCTGGTCCTCGCGGTCATCAGCTGGATCGCCTTCATCATCGCGGGCATCCGTGCCCACGGCGTGACGGGCTACCTCAAGGAGTCGCTGTTCCCGGCCGGAGTGCCGTGGCCGGTGTACATCATCCTGACGCCGATCGAGCTGATCTCGACCTTCATCCTGCGGCCGGCCACGCTGACCATCCGTCTGCTGGTCAACATGATCTCCGGTCACCTGCTGCTGGTCCTGTGCTTCGCGGCGACCCACTTCCTCTTCTTCGAGGCGGCCTCGGCCCTCAAGGCGATCGGTGTCGTCACCTTCGCCGCGGGCCTGGCGTTCACGCTGTTCGAGATCTTCATCGCCGCCCTGCAGGCGTACATCTTCACCCTGCTCAGCGCGGTGTACATCCAGCTGTCGGAAGCGCACCACTGATCCGACCGCGCCTCACCCCCGAGGACAACCGGCCCCGGCCGGTCCCGTAGTGCCCGTCCCGACAGGGACATCAACGGAAGGAAACATGATCGTGGAGATCACCGGAGACCTCGCCACCATCGGCTACGGCCTGGCTGCCATCGGCCCCGGCATCGGTCTGGGCATCATGGTCGCGAAGACCCAGGAGGCGACCGCTCGCCAGCCCGAGATCGCGGGTCTGCTGCGGACCAACATGTTCATCGCGCTGGGTGCCATCGAGGCCCTGGCCCTGATCGGCTTCGTCGCCGGCTTCGTCTTCTGATCTGATGCACGCCTTCGTCACAGCCGCCGAGGAGACGACGCACAGCGTCCTGCTCCCGGCGACCTACGACATCGTCTGGTCCCTGGTGGTCACGGCGATCATCGCCGCGGTCTTCATCAAGGTCCTGCCGAAGTTCCTCAAGGTGCTCGACGAGCGCACCGCGAAGATCGAGGGCGGCCTGGAGAGCGCGGAAGAGGCTCAGGCCGAGGCCCAGCAGCTGCTCGACGAGTACAAGCAGCAGCTGGCCGACGCCCGTGCCGAGGCCGCCCGGATCCGGGACGACGCCCGGACCGAGGGTGGCGCCATCGTCGCCGAGCTGCGGCAGAAGGCCCAGGCCGACGCCGCTCGCATCGTGGAGACCGCCCAGCGGCAGATCGCCGCCGAGCGTCAGCAGGCCGCCGAGTCGCTCCGTCAGGACGTCGGTGAGCTCGCGATCGAGCTGGCCTCGCGGATCGTCGGCGAGTCGCTGGCCGACCAGGCCCGTCAGACCCGCGTGGTCGACCGCTTCCTCGAGGAGCTCGAGACCGACAGCGTGGCCGTGGCCGCGGAGAACGAGCGCTGATGCGCGCGGCGAGCCAGGCATCCCTGTCGGCCGCTGCCGAGCGTTTCGAGACGCTCTGGCAGCAGGTCGGTGCGGACGCGGCCGAGCTGGGCGCTCAGGTGCTGACCTTCGCGGACGTGGTCCGCGGATCGGGTCAGCTCCGCCGGGCGCTCACCGACCCGGCCGCCCCCGGTGAGGCCAAGGCCGCACTGGTGTCGAGCCTGCTCGGCTCGTCGGCCGACGGCCGGGTGGTCGACCTGCTCGCCGGTGTGGTCCGTTCGCGCTGGTCGCACGAGTCCGACCTGGCCGAGGCGCTGGAGCAGCTGGGCCGCCAGGCCGTGCTGGCCGGTGCCGACGCCGACGGCGCGCTCGACACCGTCGAGGAGGACCTGTTCCGCACCCAGCGGTTCCTGGTCGGGCAGCGGGACGTCCGGGAGGCACTCACCGCCCGGTCCACCCCCGCCACCGCCCGCGCGGCGCTGATCCGGCAGCTGTTCGGCCCCGCGGTGCACCCGCGGACGCTGACCCTGCTGGAGCGGATCACCCACCAGGACGACAGCACTGCCGCAGCGGGCTCCGTCTCGGCGGTCGCCGCCCTGGCGGATGCCGCGGCCGAGCGTCGTGCACGCACCGTCGCGGTGGTCACCAGTGCCACCGCACTCACACGGGAGCAGGAGGACCGTCTGCGGTCCGGCCTCGCCCGTGCCTACGGCCGCCAGGTACAGCTGAACGTCACCGTGGACCCCGCGGTCCTCGGCGGGATGCGTGTCCAGGTCGGTCCGGACGTCATCGACGGCACCGTGTCGGCGCGAGTCGCCGACGCCCGCCGCCGTCTGGCCGGATGACCCGGCGCAACCAAGACTTGACCTCGCCCCTCCCCGGCGCGGTCTCGACAGGAGAGAACTATGGCTGAGCTGACCATCGGGCCGGACCAGATCAAGGCTGCGCTCGACAGCTTCGTGAAGTCCTACGAGCCCACCGCCGCCGCCTCCGAGGAGGTCGGCCGCGTCACCCTGGCCGCCGACGGCATCGCGCAGGTCGAGGGCCTGCCGGGGTGCATGGCCAACGAGCTGCTCCGGTTCGAGGACGGGACGCTCGGCCTGGCGCTGAACCTGGACGTCCGCGAGATCGGTGTGATCGTCCTCGGCGAGTTCTCCGGGATCGAGGAGGGCCAGGAGGTCCGCCGGACCGGCGAGGTGCTCTCCGTGCCGGTCGGCGACGACTTCCTCGGCCGCGTGGTGGACCCGCTGGGTCAGCCGATCGACGGTCTGGGCGAGGTCGCCTCCACCGCTCGTCGTGCCCTGGAGCTCCAGGCCCCCGGCGTGATGTCCCGCAAGTCGGTGCACGAGCCGCTGCAGACCGGCATCAAGGCGATCGACACCATGATCCCGATCGGCCGGGGCCAGCGTCAGCTGATCATCGGTGACCGCCAGACCGGCAAGACCGCGATCGCGATCGACACGATCATCAACCAGAAGGCGAACTGGGAGACCGGCGACCCGACCCAGCAGGTGCGCTGCATCTACGTGGCGATCGGCCAGAAGGGCTCCACCATCGCCTCGGTGCGCGGTGCCCTGGAGGAGGCCGGCGCGCTGGAGTACACCACCATCGTGGCCGCTCCCGCCTCGGACCCCGCGGGCTTCAAGTACCTCGCGCCCTACACCGGCTCGGCCATCGGCCAGCACTGGATGTACGAGGGCAAGCACGTGCTGATCGTGTTCGACGACCTGTCGAAGCAGGCCGAGGCCTACCGCGCCGTCTCCCTGCTGCTGCGTCGCCCGCCGGGCCGCGAGGCCTACCCGGGTGACGTGTTCTACCTGCACTCCCGCCTGCTGGAGCGTTGTGCCAAGCTCTCGGACGAGCTCGGCGCGGGCTCGATGACCGGTCTGCCGGTGATCGAGACCAAGGCGAACGACGTGTCGGCGTACATCCCGACCAACGTCATCTCCATCACCGACGGGCAGATCTTCCTGCAGTCCGACCTGTTCAACGCGGACCAGCGCCCCGCGGTCGACGTCGGCATCTCGGTCTCCCGCGTCGGTGGTGACGCGCAGATCAAGGCGATGAAGAAGGTCTCCGGCACGCTGAAGCTGGACCTGGCACAGTTCCGGTCCCTGGAGGCGTTCGCGATGTTCGCCTCCGACCTGGACGCCGCTTCCCGTGCCCAGCTGACCCGGGGTGCGCGCCTGATGGAGCTGCTCAAGCAGCCCCAGTACTCGCCGTACCCGGCCGAGGAGCAGGTCGCCTCCGTGTGGGCCGGCACCAAGGGCAAGCTGGACGACGTGCCGGTCTCGGACATCGCCCGCTTCGAGTCCGAGCTGCTGGACCACCTGCGCCGCAACACCGACGTGCTCTCCACGATCGTCTCCACCGGCAAGCTGGAGGAGGACACCGAGGACGCCCTGGCGGCCGCGGTCGAGGAGTTCCGCAACGGCTTCCTCAAGGGCGACGGCACCCCGCTGGTGGGTGGCGCCGAGGAGGAGTCCGAGACCCCGGTCGAGCAGGAGCAGATCGTCCGACAGAAGAAGGGCTGAGCATGGCCGGACAGCAGCGGGTCTACCGCCAGCGGATCAGGTCGACCCAGTCCTTGAAGAAGATGTTCCGTGCCCAGGAGCTGATCGCCGCCTCGCGGATCGGTCGCGCCCGGGACCGGATGGCGGCGGCGAGCCCCTACGCCACGGCGATCACCAAGGCCGTGTCGGCGGTGGCGACCCACTCGGACGTGCGGCACCCGCTCCTCGCGGACCGCGGCGACACCGACCGGGTGGCCGTCCTGCTCATCGCGTCGGACCGCGGCATGGCGGGCGCCTACTCGGCGAGCGTCATCCGGGAGGCCGAGGCGCTGATCGAGCGGCTGCAGGGCGAGGGCAAGGAGGTCGCGCTCTACGTCGCGGGACGTCGGGCCGAGGCGTTCTACACCTTCCGGCACCGCGAGCTCGCGGCGTCGTGGACCGGTCAGTCGGACGCCCCGACCGCCGACCTCGCCGAGGAGATCGCCGGCCGACTGCTGGCGGACTTCGCGGCACCGGCGGACGAGGGCGGCGTGTCCGCGCTGCACATCGTCTCCACCCGGTTCCAGAACATGGTGACCCAGCGTCCCCAGGTGATCCGGATGCTCCCGCTGGAGGTCGTGGACGGCGTCGTCGAGCACGACGCCGAGGAGATCCTCCCGCTCTACGAGTTCGAGCCGAGCGTGGAGGAGGTCCTGGACGCGCTGCTGCCGCGGTACGTCCGGACCCGGATCTACTCCTGCCTGCTGCACGCCGCCGCCTCGGAGCTCGCCTCCCGGCAGCGCGCCATGCACACCGCCACGGAGAACGCGGAGGACCTGATCCGCATGTACACCCGACTGGCCAACCAGGCCCGTCAGTCCGAGATCACCCAGGAGATCAGCGAGATCGTGTCGGGTGCCGACGCACTCGCCTCCTGACGTCCCGCAGACCAGAACCCCACGCCGCCGCACGCGGCGGCAAAGCAAAGTGAGGCAGACATGACCGCCACCACCGTCGACGCGAAGGACACGGCCACGCCGGGCGTGGGCCGCGTCGCACGCGTGATCGGGCCCGTCGTGGACATCGAGTTCCCTGCGGACCAGATCCCGGAGATGTACAACGCCCTGACCGTCGACATCGACCTGTCCGGTCAGGGCGAGGGCGAAGCCGCGGGCGCGTTCTCGATGACCCTGGAGGTCGCCCAGCACCTGGGTGACTCCATGATCCGGGCGATCGCGCTCAAGCCGACCGATGGCCTGGTCCGTGGCGCCAAGGTCACCGACACCGGTGCGCCGATCTCGGTGCCGGTCGGCGACATCACCAAGGGCCACGTGTTCAACGTGACCGGTGAGGTGCTGAACCTGGCCGAGGGCGAGAAGCTCGAGATCACCGAGCGCTGGCCGATCCACCGCAAGCCGCCGGCCTTCGACCAGCTCGAGTCGAAGACCACCATGTTCGAGACCGGCATCAAGGTCATCGACCTGCTGACCCCGTACGTGCAGGGCGGCAAGATCGGCCTGTTCGGCGGCGCCGGCGTGGGCAAGACCGTGCTGATCCAGGAGATGATCCAGCGCGTCGCCCAGGACCACGGCGGTGTGTCGGTGTTCGCCGGCGTCGGTGAGCGCACCCGTGAGGGCAACGACCTGATCGGTGAGATGGAGGAGGCCGGGGTCTTCGACAAGACCGCCCTGGTCTTCGGCCAGATGGACGAGCCGCCGGGCACCCGGCTGCGGGTCGCGCTGTCCGCCCTGACGATGGCGGAGTACTTCCGCGACGTGCAGAAGCAGGACGTGCTGCTGTTCATCGACAACATCTTCCGGTTCACCCAGGCCGGTTCCGAGGTCTCCACCCTGCTCGGCCGGATGCCGTCCGCGGTGGGCTACCAGCCGAACCTGGCCGACGAGATGGGCCAGCTCCAGGAGCGGATCACCTCGACCCGCGGTCACTCGATCACCTCGCTGCAGGCGATCTACGTCCCCGCGGACGACTACACCGACCCGGCCCCGGCGACCACCTTCGCCCACCTGGACGCGACCACCGAGCTCTCCCGTGAGATCGCCTCGCGCGGTCTGTACCCGGCCGTGGACCCGTTGGCGTCGACCAGCCGGATCCTCGACCCGCGGTACGTGGGCCAGGAGCACTACGACGTGGCGACCCAGGTGAAGTCGATCCTGCAGCGCAACAAGGAGCTCCAGGACATCATCGCGATCCTCGGTGTCGACGAGCTGTCGGAGGAGGACAAGACCGTTGTGGCCCGCGCCCGCCGGATCCAGCAGTTCCTCTCCCAGAACACCTACATGGCGGAGAAGTTCACCGGCGTGGTCGGCTCGACCGTTCCGGTGGCCGAGACCGTCGAGGCGTTCAAGCGGATCGCGGCCGGCGAGTTCGACCACATCGCCGAGCAGGCCTTCTTCAACATCGGCGGCCTCGAGGACCTCGAGCGCAACTGGGAGCGGATCCAGAAGGAGTACGGCGTCTGATGGCCAAGCAGCTGGAGGTCGACCTGGTCGGCACCGACGGCACCATCTGGTCCGGTGCCGCCCGGTCGCTGAGCGCCCCCGCGTCCGACGGTGAGATCGGCATCCTGCCCGGTCACACGCCGGTGCTGTCGGTGCTCGGCCGGGGCAGCCTGCGGGTGACGGTCGAAGGCTCTGGCGGCGGCTCCGCTCTGTCGTGGGTCGTCGAGGGCGGCTTCCTGTCCGTCGACGACGACCAGGTCACGGTGGTGGTGGACGGGGTCGACGACTCCGCCACCACCCCGGCCGCCTGATCCACCCGTGCACGGGGTCGGCTGGCTGCTCACGCTGCTGGTGCTGGCCGTGTGTCTGGGGGTCGCCGGTGTCGCGCTGTCGCGCTGGCACTCGCTGACCCGTCGGGTGGGTTCCTTCTCCTGTGCTCTGCGCGCCGGGGGCCGTCTGGTCCCCGGCGTCGCGCATTACGGGGCACGGAGCCTGTACTGGTACAAGCGGCGCTCGATCGCGTTCCGCGCCACCCGGGCGTGGTCCCGGCTGGCCCTGAGCGTGCTGGAGCGCGAACCGCTGCACCCGGACCGGCCCACCGGTCCGCTGCGGGTCCGGTGCCGCGTCGCCGGGGGACCGGTCGGCCTGGAGGAACAGGTCGAGCTGGTGATGTCCCGTGAGGCCTACGCTGGCCTGACCTCCTGGCTGGAGGCCGGCCCGACCGCCCCGCACCTGGTGATCTGACAAAGGACTTCCATGCGTCTGCTCGTCGCCCGCTGTGCCGCTCGGTACAGCGGCCGCCTGAACGCCCACCTGCCGCTCGCGACCCGGCTGGTCGTGGTCAAGGCCGACGGTTCGGTGCTGCTGCACTCCGACGGCGGCTCGTACAAGCCGTTGAACTGGATGAGCCCGCCCTGCACGCTGCGCACCGCCCCGGCCGAGGGCGAGGCCGTCGAGCGCGGCGTCGAGCAGGTCTGGACCGTCCAGCACACCAAGAGCGACGACCGCCTGGTGATCGAGATCCACGAGGTGCTGCACGACTCCGAGCACGACCTGGGGGTGGACCCCGGCCTGATCAAGGACGGCGTCGAGGCGCACCTCCAGGAGCTGATGGCCGCGCAGATCGAGGTGCTCGGCTCCGGGCACACCCTGGTCCGGCGCGAGTACCCGACCGCGATCGGCCCGGTCGACATCCTGGCGAAGAGCCCCGCCGGCGGCACGATCGCCGTGGAGATCAAGCGTCGCGGGGACATCGACGGGGTCGAGCAGCTGACCCGCTACCTGGAGCTGCTGAACCGCGACCCGCTGCTGGCTCCGGTGCAGGGCGTGTTCGCCGCCCAGGAGATCAAGCCGCAGGCCCGGGTGCTGGCCACCGACCGGGGGATCACCTGCCTGGTGCTGGACTACGACGCCATGCGCGGGGTCGACGACGTGGACTCCCGCCTGTTCTGACCTGCACACGCCCGGCGGGGGACCGTGGCCGTCGCGGGGTCGCCGGGGCCACAATGGCCGGGTGAGCGAGCGCATCCCGACCGTCCTGCGTGGCGAGGTCGTCACCCCCACCGAGATCCTGACCGACGGTGCCGTCGTGCTGATCGACGACCGGATCGCCTGGGTCGGCTCCGTCGCCGACCTGCCGGGCCAGTGGCGCGAGGACCTGCCGGCCGAGCCGGCACCGGGCACCACCGTGCTCCCCGGCCTGGTCGACGTCCACGACCACGGCGGTGGCGGCGAGTCCTTCCCGGACGCCACCGGCGCCGACCAGGCCCGGACCGCCGCCCGGGAGCACCTCCGGCACGGCACGACCGCCCTGGTCGCCTCCCTGGTGACCGCCCCGCGCGAGGTGCTGCTGGCCCGTGTCGCGCTGCTGGCGGACCTGGTCGACGCCGGTGAGCTGATCGGCATCCACGCCGAGGGCCCGTTCCTGTCCGCGGACCGCTGCGGTGCGCAGAACCCGGACGACATGCTCGGCGGTGACCCGGTGCTGGTCGCCGAGCTGGCGGCCGCCGCGCGCGGTCACCTGGTCACCATGACCGTCGCGCCCGAGGTGCCCGGTGTCGCCGACGGGGGCCCGGGCCGCCCTGACGCGCTGTCCGCACTGGTCGAGGCCGGTGCGGTCCCGTCGATCGGCCACACCGACGCGCACGCCCCGGTGGTCGAGGCCGCGATCGCCCGGGGACGTGCGCTGCTGGCGGGTGGCGAGCGGGCGGAGTCCGTCGGCGGCGGGACGCTGCCCGGCCGGTCGCCGCGACTGACCGCGACGCACCTGTTCAACGGCATGCGGCCGCTGCACCATCGGGATCCGGGCCCGATCGCCGCCTGCCTGGCCGCCGCCTCCCGCGGTGAGCTGGTGGTCGAGCTGGTCGCCGACGGCACCCACCTGGACCCGGCGACGGTGCGCAGCGTCTTCGATCTGGTCGGCCCGGAGCAGATCATGCTGGTGACCGATGCGATGGCCGCGGCGGGGATGCCGGACGGCGACTACCGGCTCGGCCCGATGGCGGTGCGGGTCGGCGACGGCGTGGCACGGCTGATCGCCGAGGACGGGACGTCCGGTGCGATCGCCGGGGGGACCGCGCATCTGATCGACGTGGTGCGGGCGACGGTGGCGGCGGGGGTGCCGCTGGTGTCCGCGGTCCGCGCCGCGGCCACCACGCCGGCGACGGTGGTGGGACGCGACGACCTGGGCGCCCTGGTGGCCGGGCGGCGCGGGGACGTCCTGATCACGCAGGACGACCTGTCGCCGATCGCGGTGTACCGGGGCGGGGAGCTCGTCGAGGACTGAGCGCCCAGCGGTAGCCGGACGGGCCCCCGGGCCTGCGTGCGGTCGAGCGGATCGCCCGGCTTCCATGCGGTCCCGCGGATCGTCCGGTCCGGTGAGGACGGGCACCGGATCCGCCGCCTTCCTCGCCCGGCGTGAGCTCTGTGCACGTTCCCCTTCCGGCGCGGGCGGCCGTCGCCGGCCGCGGCTCTCAAAAGTCGAACCGTTTCGACCCAGGTGGGGCCTGGGTGCGGCGGGTGGCCGATGATTCCGTTATCGAAGCGTTTCCGCGCAGAGCTGGACCGCCGATTAGTTCGGTGGTTAGAGTAACGGCGCGCGAAGCGCTTCGACCCCGCGATGGAGTGGGGCCGTGCCGTCGAGGAAGAGGGCAGTGGAGTGGTGGTGACCATGCAGGACGTAGCCCGGCACGCCGGTGTCGCCCTGTCCACCGTGTCCGCGACCCTGACCGCCGCCCGACCGGTCTCCGCCGCCACCCGCGCCCGGGTCGAGACGTCGATGACCGCACTCGGCTACCGCCCGAACGCCCTGGCCCGGGGACTGGCGACCAAGCGCAGCCGGGTGCTGGCGCTGGCGTTCCCGATGGGACCGGCCGGCCTGTCCCGGACCTCCGCCGAGTTCGTGCTCGGCGCCACCGAGGCCGCGCAGGACCGGGGCTACCAGCTGGTGCTCTGGCCGTTCGCGGCCGACGCCGCGGGGCCGTTGCTCGACGTCGCGGCGCAGGGCCTGGCCGACGGTGTGCTGCTGATGGAGGTCGGGCTGGCCGACCCCCGGGTGCGGGCGCTGAGCGAGGCGGGGATCCCGCTGACGCTGATCGGCCGCACCGCGCAGGGCGGCCTCCCGGTGGTGGACGTCGACTTCGAGGCGACGCTGAACGCGGCGGTGCAGCACCTGGCCGGGCTCGGCCACCGCCGGATCGCGCTGATCAACCACGCCGCCCACCGGGTCGTCGAGGGGCACGGGCCCACGATCCGGGCCGGACGGGCCTACCACCGTGCCAGCACCTCCCTGGGCCTGACCCCGCGCGAGCTGCACGCGGGGGAGTCGGTCGCTGGTGGGCGACTCGCCGCGGAGGAACTGCTGGACGGCTCGGAGGCCCCGACCGCGGTGATCGTGATGAACGAGGAGGCCGCCTTCGGGCTGGTCGCGGAGCTCGCCGCCCGGGGGATCCGCGTCCCCGGCGAGGTGTCGGTGGCCGCCGTGGTCTCCACCCCCGCGGTGGCCGGGCAGACCGTGCCGCCGCTGACCACCTGGCACGCACCGGGGAGCGCCCTCGGACGTGCCGGGGTCGACACCCTGCTCACCGTGCTCGACACCGGACAGGTGCCCGAGCCGGTGCTGATCGGCTGCGGACTGGTCGATCTCGGCAGCACCGGCTCGGCGCCGGTGCCCGAGCCGGCCGCGGACGCACCCCGGAACCCCCCGACCCTGCATCGGTGACCACCGGCGCACGGCACGACCCAGCAGTAACTCGATGAGGAGGAACGACGTGAAGGCTCAGCGCACCAGGTACGTGGCGGGCGCGATGGCGCTCGCCCTGCCCCTGGCCCTGGCGGCCTGTGGTGGCGACAACGGCGGTGGCGGTGGGGGCTCCGACGCCGACACGCTCACCGTCTGGCACTACGAGAACGACGAGTCGGCGATGGGCCAGGCCTGGGCCCGGGCGATCGAGATCTTCGAGGACGAGCACCCGGACGTCACGGTCAAGGTCGAGAACCAGACCTTCGAGCAGATCCAGAAGAACGCCTCCATCTTCCTGACCGGCGACGACGTGCCGGACGTGATGGAGTACAACAAGGGCAACGCCACGGCGGGCCAGCTGGCCGCCCAGGGGCTGATCAGCCCGCTCACCGACGAGGCCGAGTCCCGCGGCTGGGACGACATCCTGCCCGCGTCGATCCAGACCACCGGGATGTACGACGAGCAGGGGCTGATGGGCTCCGGCGACTGGTACGGCGTCGCGAACTACGGCGAGTTCGTCGGCAACTACTACAACGACGACATGTTCACCGCGAACGGCATCGAGATCCCGACCGACTTCGACTCCTTCGAGTCGGCCCTCGCGGCGTTCAAGGAGAAGGGGATCACCCCGCTGGCCGAGGCCGGCTCGGAGTACCCGATGGGTCAGCTCTGGTACGAGCTGGTGCTGCACTACGGCGACCGCGACCTGGTCGACGACTACCAGCTGTTCGCCGACGACGTGGACTTCCACGACGACGCCTTCACCCAGGCGACGAACAAGCTCGACGAGTGGATCAAGGCCGGATACATCGCCTCGGACTCTGCCGCGCTCACCGCCGAGGACATGGGCGTCTCGTTCATCAACGGCACCTACCCGATCATGGTCTCCGGCTCCTGGTGGTTCGGCCGCCTGAACGAGGAGATCCCGTTCCAGTGGAGCCAGGGCCTGTTCCCGGGCAACGACCTGCACCCGGGTTCCTCCGGCAACCTGTGGGTCGTCCCGGAGAACGCGGCGAACAAGGAGCTGGCCTACGACTTCATCGACATCACGCTGAGCGACGAGGTGCAGGAGATCCTCGGCCAGGCCGGTGGTCTGCCGGTCGCCGGTGACGCGTCCACCATCACGGACGAGAAGACCAAGGCGATGACGGACAACTTCAACACCATCCTCGACGAGGACGGCCTGGCGTTCTACCCGGACTGGCCGGTCGCCGGCTTCTACGACGTGATCGTGTCCGAGATGCAGTCGCTGATCAACCAGTCGAAGACCCCGGACGAGGTCCTCGACTCGCTGTCCAGCGCCTACGAGCAGGGCAAGACCGACCTGCTCGAGGGCTGATCCTCCGCGCCGGTCCCGCCGTCGTCACCGGCGGCGGGACCGGCGCCCTCCCATCCCCCGAACCGCGGAGACCTGCGAGGAGAGCGGCCCCCTGATGTCCACGACCACCACCACCCCGCGCCGACGGAAGAACCGCGCCAGGTGGGGCTACGTGCCCTACCTGCTGCCCGGCCTGATCGGCTTCATCGTCATCGTCCTGATCCCGTTCGGGATGAACATCTACTACTCCCTGCACAAGTGGAAGGGCGGCAACGCCCCGATGCGCTGGTACGGCCTGGGCAACTACGCCGACCTGCTGCAGGACGAGCAGTTCTGGACCTCGTTCAAGAACTCGATCGCCATGATCGGCGCGATGGTGATCGTCCCGACCGTCGTCGGTCTGCTGCTCGCCACCGTGCTGTTCGACGTGCTCGGCAAGCGGTTCGGACCGCGGGTCGCCTCGACCCTGCGCGCGCTGTACTACCTGCCGCAGATCCTCCCGGTCGCCGTCGCCGGTGTGCTGTGGAACTGGATCCTGAACTCCCAGACCGGTGCGGTCAACGTGGTCCTGCGCGGGATCGGCATCGACAACCCGCCGAACTGGCTGGGCTCGACCGACACCGCGCTGCCCAGCGTGATGCTGGTGCTGATCTGGATCCAGATCGGCTACCCGGTCGTCATCTTCATGTCCGCGCTGCAGCGGGTCGACCCCGAGCTCTACGAGGCGGCCGAGCTGGACGGCGCGGGCTGGTGGCACCGGTTCCGGGCGATCACCGTCCCGCAGATCAAGCCGGAGACGTTCGTCATCACGCTGACCTGCACGGTCGCGGCGCTGAAGGTGTTCGGGCCGATCTACGTGCTGACCCGCGGGGGCCCGGAGAGCTCGACCCTGGTGCCGAGCTACTACTCGTACCTGAACTTCTTCGACAAGTCGAAGGTCGGCTACGGCGCCGCGATCGCCAACGTCCTGACGCTGCTGATCATCCTGGTCGCCGTCGTGATCATGGTGCTGCAGGCACGCAGCGCCCGCCGCGAGGAGGAGGGGCACTGATGGCCACCCAGATCGAGACCCTGCCGAGCTCCGGTTCGGTCGGCACGGGCAAGCCCCCGCGCAAGGCCAAGGCCACCGACACCGACCGCCGGCACCGGCGCGGCGCGGCCCGCTGGTTCGTGCTGGCCGCGGCGATCGTCGTCGCCGTGGCGATGATGATCCCGTTCGTCATCATGGTGCTCAACGCCTTCAAGTCGCCCGCCGACTACTCCACCAACGGCCCGCTGAGCATCCCGAAGGAGGTGTACACCGACGGACTGGTCAACTTCTGGGAGCGGGTCAACTTCCCGCAGAAGCTGGTCAACTCGGTGTGGATCTCCGGCACCGTCGCGATCTTCGCGGTGTTCGTCTCCCTGCTCAGCGCCTACGCGCTCGGCGTGGGCAAGATCAAGGGCCGGATGTCGATCGTCACCCTGTTCCTGCTGGCGAACATGCTGCCGCAGGAGGTGCTGGTCTACCCGCTGTTCCAGATGGCGCAGAAGGTCGGGCTGAGCAACAACCAGTGGTCGATCATCCTCATCTTCACCGTGATCCAGGCGGCATTCGGCACCTACCTGCTGTCCTCCGTGCTCGGCACCTTCCCGAAGGCGCTGCTGGAAGCCTCCGCGCTGGACGGCGCCGGTCGCTGGCGGACCCTGTGGAGCGTGGTGTTCCCGGTGGTCCGGCCGACCATGTCGGTGCTGGTGATCTTCTTCTTCATCTGGACCTGGAACGAGTTCTTCATCCCGCTGGTCATGCTGACCACCAACGCCACCCAGACCATCCCGGTGGCGCTGGCCTCGCTCCAGGGCGACCGGATGATGGACGCGCCGACCACCAACGCCGGTGCCCTGGTGTCGATGATCCCGGCGATCATCTTCTTCATCCTGTTCCAGCGGACCCTGACCCGTGGCATCACGGCGGGTGCGGTGAAGTGAGCTGACATCGGGCCGGCGCCTCGGGGGATGCGCCGCAACCGGCCGGGCCTGCCACCCGGTCGACCGCCACGGGGCGGGCACGGATCACGTGCCCGCCCCGTCGCGCTGCCTGCCCGGGGTGCTCGCCCCGTCACCTGCTGTCGAGGTCGGCAGCCCGCCCCGAGGTCGGCAGCTTGCTCCGAATTCGGCAGTTCGCTTCGAGGTCGGCAGCCCGCCCCGAAATCGGCACTTCACCGGGGCAGATCGGGCGCACAGTGCCGAGTTCGTCGACGCGTGCCGCGAGTGCGGTGGCGTGGGTGCCGTGGTGGGGCGGAGGTGCCGAACTGGCGGGGTGGTCGGGGCCCGCGCTGAGGTGGAGGTGGGCACGCGGGCGTGGGTCGGCGTGACCGCGCGGGGGAGGCGTGCCGGCGGAACCGGACGCCGCGCCGGCCATGTCCGGTGTTGCGCGGTCGTGTGCGGGGTTGATCGCAGGGACTTGTCACAGCTGTCGCACAGCCCGTATGGTCACACCAGCGAGACCGTCGAAGCGCTTGCGCAATCCAGGGCAATGGAGACCTCCGAGGGCGCAGTTCTGTCGCATCGGGCCACCCGGCACGCTGCGAGGACTGCTCCCGTCCGACGCTCTGAGTCGCACATTTCCGCACAACGATCCCGGACGCCTGTCCACGGATCCGCGGCGGCCACCGCCCTCGTCGAGGTCGAAGCGCTTCAACCGATCGCACAGGTGAGCAGCGCCCCGGCTGCCCACCGGGTCCACCCGAGCGGTGGCTTCAGAGAGGAACGCCAACGATGGCCAGTGGGAACAAGAAGCGGCTGTTCGCGGCTGCGGCGACTGTCGGAGTGCTGAGCCTGGCCGTGACGGCCTGCTCGGGCGGCGGCGACGGCGGCAGCGGATCGGGCAGCGACGGCGAGCCGGTCACCCTCGAGTTCTGGGGCTGGGTCCCCGGACTGGAGGACACCGTCGCCGAGTGGAACGCGGCGAACCCCGACATCCAGATCGACTTCTTCCGGATGACCGGCGACGACGGCGACAAGATCCCCGCCGCGATCGACGCCGGCACCGCCCCGGACATCGTGCAGATGTCCAGCCACTCGCTGCCGGGCCACATCGTCAACGACCGGCTGACCGACATCACCGAGTACGCCGGTGACCTGGAGGACCAGTTCACGCCGTCCTCCTGGGGCACCGTGGTCTTCGACTCGGCGGTCTACGCGGTCCCGCAGGACTCCGGTCCCTCCGGCCTGCTGTACCGGACCGACCTGTTCCAGCAGTACGGCATCGACGTGCCGACCACCTGGGACGAGTACCTGGACGCGGCCCGCGCGCTGCACGCCGCCGACCCCGACGTGTACATCGCCCAGTTCTCCCCGAACGAGGCCGGGTTCTGGATCCAGTCCGTGTGGCAGAACTCCGGGTCGTGGTACGGCATCGACGGCGACTCGTGGCAGGTCACCGTCAACGACGACGCGAGCATGGCGGTCGCCGACGTGTGGCAGACCCTGCTGGACGAGGACCTGGTGAAGGTCGTCGAGATGTGGACCCCGGAGTACTGGGCCGAGGTCAACGACGGCACCATCGCCACGATCAACTACGGCGCCTGGTTCCCGGCTCTGCTCAAGGAGAGCGCCGCGGACCTGTCCGGCCAGTGGGGGATCGCCCCGACCCCGACGTTCAGCGGCTCCGACGCGGCCGGTGAGTCCGGCGGCTCGGTGAACGTGGTGCCGCGCGGCACCGAGCACGTCGAGCAGGCGGTCGAGTTCATCAGCTGGCTGAACGCCAGCGAGGAGGGCACCACGCACCTGATCGACGGGGGTGTGTTCCCCTCGGCCTACGTGGGCCAGGAGAACAGCAACCTGCTGGTCGAGGACGAGTACTTCGGCGGGGCGGTCGCGAACCAGACCTTCGCCGACGCCGCCGCGACGGTGCCGGACTCCTGGGTGGACGGCCCGACCTTCGACCTGACGCAGGACGCGCTGAAGGACGCCTTCGCCCAGGTCGCCAACGGCCGGCTCACCTTCGCCGAGGCGCTGGACCAGGTCCAGGCCAAGACGGTGAAGGACCTGAAGGACATGGGCCTCGAGGTGCGGGAGTGACCTCGGCCTCCCCGGCCACCGTGGCCCCCCGCCCCGGCCGCTCGCGCGGTCGGCTCAGCGGGGGGCTGCGGGCCGCTCCCTACGTGTTCATCGCGCCGTTCGTCGCGCTGTTCGTGGTCTTCCTGGTGCTGCCGATCGTGATCGCGGTCTACAAGAGCTTCTTCGCGGTGCAGCGCTCCGGGCTCGGCTTCGGCGGCGGTGAGGAGGCGTTCGTCGGTCTGGACAACTACGTGCAGGCGTTCGGGAACTCCGAGTTCCTGCGCTCCTTCGGCCGGGTGCTGCTGTTCGGCGCGGTGCAGGTGCCGGTGATGCTGCTGATCGCGCTGGCGCTCGCCCTGCTGTTCGACTCCGCGATGGTGCGCGGGAAGAAGTTCTTCCAGCTGTCGGTGTTCCTGCCGTACGCGGTGCCGTCGGTGGTCGCGGCGCTGATCTGGGGTTTCCTGTACCAGCCGAAGGTCAGCCCGATCGTCGAGCTGCTGCGCGGCATGGGCGTCGACCCGCAGTTCCTGGCGCCCGGCACCGTGATGTGGTCGCTGGTGAACGTGGTGATCTGGTCGGTCACCGGCGTCAACATGATCATCATCTTCAGCTCGCTGCAGACCGTGCCCCGGGAGATGTACGAGGCCGCCCGGATCGACGGGGCGAACGAGCTGCGGCTGGCGCTGCAGATCAAGGTGCCGATGATCATGCCCGCCGTGCTGCTCACCACGCTGTTCTCGATCATCGGGACGCTGCAGCTGTTCAACGAGCCGATGACCCTGCGGTCGATCACCTCGAACATCTCCGGCTCCTACACGCCGAACATGGCGATCTACCAGACCACCACCCTGGGCGGGAACCTCAACCTCGGCTCCGCGATGGCGGTGCTGCTGGGCATCGCGACCATGGTCCTGTCGATCGTGCTGTCCGCCGCCTCCAACCGGAAGAAGGGCGGTGCGCGATGACCGCCCCGACCATCGTCAGCGGACGCCCGGCGTCGACGACCCCCGGCAAGCCGCCGAAGCCGCGGACCACCGCCGAGGGCGAACGCCCGAGCCGCGGCGCCCGGGTGATCGGCTGGGCGGTCATGATCGTCACGGCGGTCTACTTCCTGGTGCCGGTGTACTGGCTGATCGTCGCCTCGACCAAGAGCACCGGCGACCTGTTCTCCACCCCGGGGTTCTGGTTCGCGGACTTCCACCTGTTCCAGAACCTGGCCGACCTCACCGCGCGGGACGGCGGCATCTTCTGGCGCTGGCTGGGCAACTCGGTGGTCTACTCCGGTGTCGGCTCGATCCTGATGACCTTCATCTGCGTGATCACCGGCTATGCCCTGGCGGTGTACCGGTTCCGGGGCCGCTCGGTGGTGCTGGGTGCGGTCCTCGGGTCGATGCTGGTCCCGCAGACCGTGCTCGCCCAGCCGATCTACGTCCTGCTGGTCGAGATCGGGCTGAACAACACCATGCTCGGCGTCCTGCTGCCGCAGCTGGTGTACCCGTTCGGCGTGATGCTGGGCTTCGTGTTCGCGGGGTCCGCGGTACCGGGGGAGATCCTGGAGGCGGCCCGGCTGGACGGTGCCGGCGAGTGGCGGATCTTCCGGTCCATCGCGTCCCGGCTGCTCAGCTCCGGGTCGGTCACGATCCTGCTGTTCGCGTTCATCGGCTCCTGGAACAGCTACATGCTGCCGTTGCTGGTGCTGACCGACACCCGGTTGCAGCCGGTCACGGTCGGGCTGTCCGGCTGGAGCCAGGCCGCGATCACCATCCCGGGCCTGCAGACCCTGGTGATCATCGGCGCCCTGGTCTCGATCATCCCGATCATCGTCATCTTCATCTCCCTGCAGCGGTTCTGGCGCTCCGGCCTGGCCGCGGGCGGTGTGCGGTTCTGAGATGACGATCGACCACCCCGGGCGGGAGCTGCGGTACGGCCGGCCCAGTGCGGGCTGGCTGGACGGGCTCCCGCTCGGGAACGGCCGCACCGGAGCGATGGTGCTGGCCGCCGCCGACCGGCTGCACCTGCAGCTGAACGACGGCACCGCCTGGTCCGGCGGCGTGGGGTCGGCCGCTCGGCGTGGGACGCTCCCCGCCGAGGAGGCCGCCCGCGCACGTGCCGAGGCCGCGGCGCTGTGGGACCAGGGGCGGATCGTGGACGCCGAACGTGCGCTGTCCGCGCTGCAGCAGGACTACGTCCAGGCCTACCTGCCGTTCGCCGACCTGGTGCTGCGGATCGACCACTCCGCGGCCCCGGTCGAGCGGCGACTCCGGCTGCGTGACGGGGAGCACCTGGTCACCGCGGGAGCCCTGCGGCACCGCACTTTCCTCAGCGCGCCGGACGGCCTCCTGGTGCACCGTCTGACCAGCGACGACCCGGTGGACCTCGACCTGTCGCTGACCACCCCGCTGGGCGCACCGGAGCTGACGGTCGACGCGGACGGCGCCGTGCTGCGGATGACCCTCCCGGCGGATGTCGCTCCCGGGCACGAGCCGGACGAGCCCGCGCTCACCTGGCAGGTCGACGGCGTGACCCCGTTGACCGGTGCGGTCGCGCTCTCCTGGCGGCACGACGGCACCCATGTCACCACGGCGGACGGGGTCAGGCTGGTCGGGGTCCGGGTCCTGGAGCTCCGACTTGCGACCGCGACCACCTTCGACCGGATCGGCGGCTGTCCGCACGGGGTCGCGGCCGACCGGGCCACGGCCGTGCTGGCGGCGACCGCGTCCGCCACCTGGTCCGAGCTGCGTGAGCGGCACCTCGCGGACCACCGCGGACTGATGGACCGGTTCGGGCTGTCCCTCGGGATCCCGAGGCCGGACTCCGGCACCGACACCGATCTCCGGGTGCGGCACGCCGAGCGCCACCCGGACGGCCCGCTGGCCGGTGACCCGGACCTGCTGGCGCTGCTCGCCGACTACGGCCGGTACCTGCTGATCGCCGCGTCCCGCCCGGGTGGTCTGCCCGCCACCCTCCAGGGCCTGTGGAACGACGACCTGCGGCCGCCGTGGTCCAGCGCGTACACCCTGAACATCAACACCGAGATGAACTACTGGCCGGCCGGGCCCACCGGCCTGGCCGAGACCGCCGAGCCGCTGCTCGAGCTGGCCGAGGCGCTCGCGGTGCACGGCGCGGACACCGCCCGGCGGTTGTACGGCGCGCGGGGCTGGGTGGCGCACCACAACACCGACGCCTGGGCGAACACCCGCCCGACCGCCGGGGACGCGTCCTGGGCACTGTGGCCGATGGGTGGGGTGTGGCTGGTGCGCCAGCTCGACGAGCTGCGACGACTCGGCGTGGTCGACGACGCCTGGCGTGCGCGGCTCTGGCCGCTCGCAGTCGGTGCCGCGCAGGGTGCGCTGGACCTGCTGACCGAGCGTCCGGACGGCACGCTCGCGAGCTGGCCGTCGACCTCGCCGGAGAACCGCTTCGACACCCCGCGCGGTCCGGCCTCGCTGACCCGGGGATCCGGGATGGACCGGGCGCTGCTGCACGAGCTGGCCGCGACCGTGCGCGGTCTGGCGACCGAGCTGGGGGAGTCGCACCCGGTGCTGGCCGAACTGGACGCCGCCCTGCCCCGGGTCCCCGGACCGGTGGTCGCCGACGACGGGACCGTGCGCGAGTGGGACGGCCCTCGGGTCGAGGTCGAGCCGGAGCACCGGCACGTGTCTGCTCTGGTGTTCGCCTATCCCGGGGAGGGGCCCGGAGAGCACGCCGAGGCCGTGGCGGCGACCCTGGACCGGCGCGGTGACGACTCCACCGGCTGGTCGGTGGCCTGGAAGGCGGCGTTGTGGGCGCGGCTGGGCGACGGCGAACGGGCCGGCCGGGTGCTCGGCCTGGCGCTGCGTGCGGCGTGGGACGACGATCCGGAGCCGGCCGGGCCGTCGCGCCCGGCACCGGAGGCCCGAGGCCCGCACGCCGGGGGCGTCTACCGGAACCTGTTCGCCGCCCACCCGCCGTTCCAGATCGACGGCAACCTCGGCCTCACCGCGGCGGTGGCCGAGCTTCTGGTCAGCGGTGTCGACGGGACGATCCGCCTGTTGCCGGCGCTCCCGGCGGCGCTCGCGGAGGCGGGGGAGGTGCACGGTCTGATCGTGCACCCCGGCGTCGCGGTCGCTCTGCAGTGGACGGCGGCCGTCCCGCGCGCGGTCGAGCTCACGGCGCTGTCCGCGCGCTCGGCGGGACCGTGCGAGGTCCGGTGGCGGCACCGGCTCTGGCGCGTCGAGCTGGCCGCCGGGAAGCCGGTGCGGGTGCCGGTGTGAGGGCAGGTCGGCGCGCTGCGGCATCGCAGCAGCCGAGCAGGGCCGCCACCTCTCCCGGACCTCGACATCGTTCCCTCCTGATTGCTACAGTCGACCCCGTCAATCGAAGCGCTTCGACGTCCCGTCGATCGGAGCCCGACCCCGAGGCAATGACGCACGGTGCAGCCTGATCCCGCCCCCCACGCCCCGCCCGCCGACCCCACCGCGCGTGCGGCCGGTCAGGCGTCCTTCACCGCACTCGTGGCCGGACGCGGCCTGCTCTACGGCGGTGACTACAACCCCGAGCAGTGGCCCGCCGAGGTCTGGCCGGAGGACGTCGCGCTGATGACGGCCGCCGGGGTCAACCTGGTCACGGTCGGCGTCTTCTCCTGGGGGAGGCTCGAACCGCAGCCCGGTGCCCTCGACCTGGCGTGGCTGGACCGGGTGCTCGACCTGCTCGCCGAGGCCGGGATCGCGGTCGACCTGGCGACCCCCTCCGCTTCGGCACCGCCCTGGTTGGCGGTCGACCACCCGGAGACCTCCGCGGTGAACCCGGACGGCGTGCGGATGAGTCACGGCTCCCGCAATCACTTCTGCCCGACCTCGCCGGTCTTCCGCGAGCACGTGCTGCGGATCGTCCGGGTGCTCGCGGAGCGGTACGCCGATCACCCCGCACTGAGCATGTGGCACGTCGGCAACGAGTTCGGCCAGGTCTGCTACTGCGACCTGTGCGCCGAGGCGTTCCGCGGCTGGCTGCGGCAGCGCTACGGCACCCTGGACGAGCTGAACCGCGCGTGGGGGACCGCGTTCTGGTCGCAGCACCACGGCCGCTGGTCCGAGGTCGTCCCGCCGCGCACCGCGCCGTACCTGCACAACCCCACCCAGGAGCTGGACTACCGCCGGTTCGCCTCCGACCAGCTGCGCGACCTGTACCGGGTGCAGGCCGACCTGCTGCGGGAGCTGGCTCCGGGCGTTCCGGTGACCACCAACTTCATGGGCTTCTTCCCACTGGTCGACTACCGGAGCTGGGCCGGCGACCTCGATGTCGTCGCCGACGACTGGTACGCGGACCCGGCCGACCCCCGCAGCCCGGCCCGTGCCGCCCTCACCCACGACCTGATGCGGTCGCTCGGCGACGGTCGGCCGTGGGCGCTGATGGAGCAGGCCACCAGCGCGGTGAACTGGCGGCCGCACAACCTGCCGCGCTCCGCCGGGACCATGCTGGTCGACTCCCTGCGAGCGGTCGCGCACGGGGCGGACGCGATCTGCTACTTCCAGTGGCGGGCCTCGGTGGCCGGTGCCGAGCGCTTCCACTCCGCGATGCTGCCGCACGCCGGGCCGGACACCGACCTGCACCGCTCCGTGGTCGACCAGGGCGCCGTGCTGTCGCGGCTGCGTCGGGTCGCGGGCACCCGGGTCGACGCCCGCGCCGCGCTGGTCTTCGACTGGCAGTCCTGGTGGGCCGGTCGCGCGCCGGGCAGTCCGAGCGACCGGATGGACGCCGTCGACCAGCTGCTCGCCGCGTACGAGCCGCTCTGGCGCGAAGGCATCGCAGTCGACGTCGTGCACCCCGGCGGGGAGCTCGACGGCTACGACCTGGTCGTCGTACCGGGGCTCTACCTGGTCTCGGACGCCGACGCGGCCAACCTGGCCCGGGTGCCCGAGCGCGGGGGAGTGCTGCTCGTCGGCCCGTTCTCCGCGGTCGCCGATCCCGACGCCCACGTGCGGGCCGGTCGGTTCCCCGGACCGTGGGCCGAGGTGCTCGGGGTCAGCGGCGAGCAGCACCGCCCCCTGCCGGAGACCGGTGCCCAGGTGCGCAGCGACCGGTTCGGCGACTTCCGCGCCGTGACCTGGTCCGAACTGCTGCGTGCCGACGGCGCCGAGGTGCTGGCGTGGTACGCCGATGCCGGACTGGCCGGTCGCCCGGCGATCACCCGGCGGCTGCACCCGAGCGGGGGCCAGGCCTGGTACCTGTCCACCGTCCCGCCCTCCGACGTGCTGGCCCGGATCCTGCGGGACTGCGCCGACGCCGCCGGTGTGCACGGCCCGGTGGCCTGCCCGCCGGACGTCGAGGCGATCCGCCGCGGCGACGTGCTCTTCCTGCTGAACCACGGCGTCGAGACCCGCACGGTCCGACTGCCCTTCCCCGCCACCGACCTGATCGGCGGCACCCGCACCCCCGGCGACCTCGTGCTTCCGGCCGAGTCCGCCGTCGCCCTGATCGAGGAGGATCGATGAAGTTCACCGACGGCTACTGGATGACCCGACCCGGAGTGAGCATGCTCAAGCCGGTCGGCATCGACGAGGTGGTGGCCGGCGACGGCACGCTCACCGTCTACGCCGCCACCGCTCGGCTGACCAAGCGCGGAGACACCCTGAACCGCCCGCTGGTCACCATCACGCTGGACTCCCCGGCGGAGGGCGTGCTCGGCGTGACCGTGGAGCACTTCCGGGGCGGGGTCGACCGCGGTCCGCACTTCGCGATCAACGACGGCGGCCTGCCGGTCGCCACCGTCGAGCGCCCGGAGCAGGGCCCCGCCACCCTCACCACCGGCAACCTCACCGCCACCGTCGCCACCGAGGGCGGCTGGTCGCTGGACATCGCGGTCGACGGTCGCCGGGTCACCGGCTCGGACGCCCGCGGGCTGGCCGTCGTCGACGACAACGGCACCCCCTACGTCCGCGAGCAGCTGGACCTGGGCGTGCGCGAGCACGTCTACGGTCTGGGCGAGCGGTTCACCGCGTTCGTCAAGAACTCGCAGACCGTCGACATCTGGAACGCCGACGGCGGCACCTCCTCCGAGCAGGCGTACAAGAACGTGCCCTTCCTGCTGTCGGACAAGGGCTACGGCGTCTTCGTCGACCACCCCGAGCACGTCTCGTTCGAGATCGGCTCCGAGGCGGTCTCCCGCACCCAGTTCAGCGTGCCGGGCCAGCGCCTGCGCTACTACGTCGTCGCCGGACCGACCCCCAAGGACGTGCTGCGCCGCTACACCGCGCTCACCGGCCGGCCCGCCGCGGTGCCGGACTGGTCCTACGGCCTGTGGCTGTCCACCTCCTTCACCACCTCCTACGACGAGGACACCGTGATGTCCTTCATCGACGGGATGGCCGACCGCGGGCTGCCGCTCAGCGTCTTCCACTTCGACTGCTTCTGGATGCGGCAGTTCCACTGGAGCGACTTCGTCTGGGACCCGGCGACCTTCCCGGACCCGCAGGGGCTGCTGACCCGGCTGCACGAGCGCGACCTCAAGGTCTGCGTCTGGATCAACCCGTACATCGCCCAGCGCAGCTACCTGTTCGATGAGGGCCGCGAGCTCGGCTACCTGGTGAAGAACCCGGACGGCTCGGTCTGGCAGTGGGACATGTGGCAGGCCGGCATGGCGCTGGTCGACTTCACCAACCCGGACGCGGTGGCCTGGTTCCAGGGCAAGCTGCGTGCGCTGCTCGACCTCGGCGTCGACTGCTTCAAGACCGACTTCGGCGAGCGGATCCCGACCGACGTGGTCTGGCACGACGGCTCCGACCCGCAGGCGATGCACAACTACTACACGCACCTCTACAACCAGGCCGTCTTCGACCTGCTGGTCGCCGAGCGCGGCGAGGGTGAGGCTGTGCTGTTCGCCCGGTCCGCCACCGCGGGCGGTCAGCAGTTCCCGGTGCACTGGGGCGGAGACTGCGAGTCGACCTTCGTCTCGATGGCCGAGTCGCTGCGCGGCGGGCTGTCGCTGTCGATGAGCGGCTTCGGCTACTGGTCGCACGACATCGGCGGGTTCGAGGGCACCCCGGACCCGGCGGTGTTCAAGCGCTGGCTGGCCTTCGGCCTGCTGTCCAGCCACTCCCGGCTGCACGGATCGGACTCCTACCGGGTGCCGTGGGCCTTCGACGAGGAGGCCGTCGAGGTCACCCGCCGGTTCACCGAGCTCAAGCTGTCCCTGATGCCGTACCTGTCCCGGGTCGGCCGGACGGCGCACACCGACGGTCTGCCCGTGATGCGCCCGATGCTGCTGGAGTTCCCGGAGGACCCGGCGACGGCCACCGTCGACACCCAGTACATGCTCGGCGAGAACCTGCTGGTCGCCCCGGTGTTCTCCGCCGACGGCGAGGTCGACGTCTACGTGCCGGAGGGCACCTGGACCAGCCTGATCGACGACTCCACCGTGGTCGGTCCGCGCTGGCACCGTCAGCGGCACGACTTCCTGTCGGTGCCGTTGCTCGCCCGGCCGGACAGCGTGCTCCCGGTGGGCGCCCGCACCGACCGCCCGGACTACGACCACGCCGACGGGGTCACCCTGCGCGTGTTCGAACCGGCCGACGGGCACGACTCCACCACGGTCGTGGGTGCGGTGTCCTTCCGGGTGGTGCGCTCCGGTGACACCGTCACCGCCACTGCCACCGGGGCCTCCGCTCCGTGGTCGGTCCGGATCGGCGACCGGGTGATCGCCGCCGAGGGCGACCGGGCCGAGTTCACGCTCTGAGCAGGGTGTGCGGTGCCGGGGCGACCCGGCACCGCACGACCTTGGCCTCGTGGCCTCGTGGCCTCGTGGCCTCTTGGCGCTTGGCGCTTGGCGCTTGGCGCTTGGTTCCTGGCTCCGTGGGACCCGGACCCAGGCCGGGCACTTGGCCCGCGAGGCGTGATCGCCGGAGTTCCAGCGCCTGCAGGCCCCGGCCCGCCGCCCCTGCCCGCGTCGAGTGCGGCACTTCCGGCCACGAATCCCCTGGCCGACTGCCGACCTCGGGCTGAACTGCCGAGCTCGGGTGCGACTACCGACCTCGGACGACGGCCGGGCTGTCAGTCCGTGGGCGGCGTGACCGATCCGCGGTCGGTGACCTGCGGCGACACCAGCCGGGTGCTGGCCAGTGCGTCACCCTCCAGCTGGGCCATCGCCATCTCCAGTGCGACCCGGCCGATGTCCTCGCCCGGCACGTCGATCCCGGTCAGCGGCCGGGGGAGCGCGGTGCCGGTGTCCGCGGCGCCGATCGCCACCACCGAGATGTCCTCCGGCACCCGCACCCCGCGTCGCTCCAGCGCCGACATCACGCCGGGCAGCGCCAGCTCGTTGTGCACCACCAGCCCGGTGACGCCCGGGGTCTCGTCCAGCACCCGCTCCAGGGCCGCGACGCCGCCGGCGAAGTGCGGGTCGCACGGCAGCATGGTGACCTCGGCCCCGCGCAGCTCCGACTCCTCAGCCACCCCGGCCCGCATCCGGATCGCATAGTTCGCCCGGCGGTCGATCCGCTCCTGCGAGGCACCGATCAGGGCGAGCCGGCGGTGGCCCGCGTCCGTGAGCGTGCGGACCGCCGACCGCCCGGCGGCGGTGAAGTCCAGGTCCACGCAGGACAGCCCGCTCGGGTCGGAGGGCACACCGATCAGGACCGACGGCTGCTTCAGGGCGCGCAGGGCGGGCAGCCGCTCGTCCTCGGCCTCGACGTCCATCACGATGATCGCGTCGGCCATCGACGACGACGCCACCCGGTCCACCCCGTTGCTGTCGTCCTGGGTGAGCAGCAGGACGTCGTGGTCGTGCGCGCGGGCCGCGGTCACCACCCCGCCGACGAACTGCATGATGATCTGGACGTTGATCCCGGGCCGGAACGGCACCATCAGGGCGATGATGTTGCTCCGGCTGGAAGCCAGGGCGCGGGCACCGGCATGGGGTCGGTAGCCGAGGTCGCGGATGGTGCGCTCCACCCGTTCCCGGGTCCGCGGCGAGATCGGTCGTTTACCGCTGAGCACGTAGCTCACCGTGGAGGCCGAGACCCCCGCGGCCTTCGCCACCTCGTCGATCGTCGCCATGGCCGACACCCTAGTGCGCGGTGGCGAAGCGATTCGACCGCGTCCCGCCCCGTGATGGCGCCCCTCGTGCCGCCAGCGACGCGCCCGGTCGTCGAACCCGATGTCGACACGTCGTCGGGAGGGTCGCGGGAGCGTTCCCACCGCGCTATCGTATCGTTTCGACACCCGCCGACATCGTCGTCCGCACCGTGGCCCCGCGCCCGGGGACCGGACGCCCGGCCACCCACCGATCCGAAGGATCCGCATGAGCTCCACCCGACCGTCCGGACGCCAGTTCCCCGCCGACTTCGTCTGGGGCTCGGCCACCGCCGCCTATCAGATCGAGGGTGCCGCCACCGAGGGTGGTCGTGGCCCGTCCATCTGGGACACCTTCGCCGCCGTTCCCGGTGCCGTGCTCAACGGCGACACCGGCCTGGTCGCCGACGACCACTACCACCGGGTGCCCGAGGACATCGCCCTGATGCAGCAGATCGGGCTGGAGGCCTACCGGTTCTCCATCTCCTGGCCGCGGGTCCAGCCCGACGGCTCGGGGGAGTGGAACGCCGAGGGCATCGCCTTCTACGTGGATCTGGTCGACCGGCTGCTCGCCGCCGGGATCAACCCGGTCGTCACGCTCTACCACTGGGACCTGCCGCAACCGCTGGAGGACCAGGGCGGCTGGACCAACCGGCGCACCGCCGAGCTGTTCGCCGACTACGCCCGCAAGATGGCCGAGGTCCTGGGCGACAAGATCGAGATCTGGACCACCCTGAACGAGCCGTGGTGCTCCGCGTATCTGGGCTACGCCTCCGGGGTGCACGCCCCGGGCCGCCAGGACCAGGCCGCCTCGCTCGCCGCCGTCCACCACCTCAACCTGGCGCACGGCCTGGCATCGACCGCGATCCGCGAGGTGCTCGGCGAGGACACCACGATCTCGATCACGCTCAACCTGCACGTCACCCGCGCCGACTCCGAGTCGGCCGAGGACCTCGCCGCGCGCCACAAGATCGACCTGATCGCCAACGAAGTCTTCCTGCAGCCCATCCTGGACGGCCACTACCCGGAGGAGGTCCTCGCTCAGACCGCCGCGATCTCCGACTGGTCCTTCGTCCAGGACGGCGACCTCGACCTGATCCACCAGCCGCTCAGCCTGCTCGGCGTCAACTACTACTCCACCGGGCGGGTCCGCCGCCTGCAGGGTGAGGCCAAGGTCGGTGACGGCAGCCCCGGCGTCGACGGCCACAAGTCCTCCGCGGTCAGCACCTGGGTCGGTGCCGAGGACGTCGAGTGGCTCCCGCAGCCCGGTCCCCACACCGCGATGGGCTGGAACCAGGAGCCGCAGGGCCTGACCGACCTGCTGGTCTCGCTGCACCAGCGCTACCCCGGACTGCCGATGGCCATCACCGAGAACGGTGCCGCCTTCGCCGACGAGGTCTCCGCCGACGGACGGGTGCACGACCTGGACCGGGTCAGCTACCTGCACGACCACATCGACGCCGTGGGCGCCGCGATGGACCAGGGCGCCGACGTGCGCGGCTACTTCGTCTGGTCGCTGTTCGACAACTTCGAGTGGGCCTACGGCTACGACCGCCGGTTCGGGATCGTCCGGGTCGACTACGACACCCTGGAGCGGATCCCCAAGGACTCCGCGCTCTGGTACGCCGAGCTGATCCGCACCGGTGCCATCGCCCCGGCCGAGACGGCCGCCGATCTGACCTGACCGGCCGGAGCCGGACACCGCGCACCGCCCGCCCCCGACCCTTCGGTGGCGGGCGGTGCGCTGCGCCCGGGGGCCGTCGTTCCCGATCGACCCGGTCGTGGGGCGATCCGCCGAACAGCGCGCACAGGTCGTGCGACCGAGGTCCCCGCACCTCGTCGCCGCACCGTGCGCGATCGGGGAAGATGGACCCGTGCCCCGTTCCCGTCGCTCCGGCAAGCGCCCCTACAGCGCCGAGCACGTTCCGCTCGACCTCGACCGGGTCGGTGGCATCCGTCGCGCGGAGTCCGGACCCGACGGCGAGTGGACCACCCAACGGGTCCGTGGCTCCGACCGCACCTTCCGCTGCCCCGGCTGCGACCAGCTGATCGCGACCGGCACCCCGCACGTCGTCGCCTGGCAGGCGGACGGCATCCTCGGCGACACCGCCGCGCTGGAGAACCGCCGGCACTGGCACACCTCCTGCTGGGAGGCCCGGCTCCGCCGCCGCCCGACCCGCTGACACCGCGACCCGTTCCCCGCGCGCGGTCACTCCGCGTGCCCCGTTCCTCGCACTCCGCGCGCTCCGTTCCCCGCGCACCCGCACTCCGCGCACTCCGTCCCGCGCGCTCCCTCACTCCACGCGCCCCATGTCGCGCGAGAGCCCATTCCTCCGTGCGCCCCGGCCGCCGAGAAGCCACCTCACGTCGCCCAGATCGCCCGCGGGCCGACACGAACCGGCTTCTCGACGGGCGCGTAGGCTCGGCGGCGATGAGCGCCGAGATCCGATCCCTGACCGTCCTGCCCGCACATCGGGAGGACATCGAGCTGCACACCGCCGACGGCCTGACCCTGGTCGGGGAGCTCGCGCTCCCGGTCGACCCCGACGGCACGCCCCGCACCCCGGCCGCCACGCTGGTCACGCTGCACCCCCTGCCCACGCACGGCGGGTACATGGACTCGCACGTGCTGCGCAAGGCGTCGTGGCGGCTGCCCGCCCTCGCCGACATCGCGGTGCTGCGGTTCAACACCCGAGGCACCAGCAGCCCGCGCGGCACCAGCGAGGGCAGCTTCGACGAGGGCCGCTCCGAGCGCTTCGACGTGCACGCCGCGATCGAGTTCGCCGAGTTCCGCGACCTGCCGCACCCCTGGCTGGTCGGTTGGTCCTTCGGCACCGAGCTCACCCTGATGCACGGACTCGACCCGCTGATCGAGGGCGCGATCCTGCTCTCCCCGCCCCTGCACCGCGCGACGGACACCGACCTGGACGCCTGGGACGCCGACGGCCGTCCGCTGGTGGCGCTGGTCCCCGAGCACGACGACTACCTGCGCCCCGACGAGGCGCGCCGCCGATTCGCCCGGGTGCGCCAGGCCGAGGTCATCGGCATCGACGGCGCCAAGCACCTGTGGGTCGGCGAGCCCTACGTCCGCCGGGTCCTGGACGAGATCGTCGGCCACGTCCGGCCCGGGTTCGCCCTCCCGCTGCCCACCACCTGGGACGGCCCCGTGCAGCAGGCCGACCCGGAGCCCCGGACCGAGGAGGGCTGATGATCGTCCAGCACACCCTGCGTCCCGGGAATCCGGGCCGCACCCCGCTGGTCCTGCTGCACGCCTTCCCGGTCGACGCGCGGATGTGGTCCGGGCTGGCGCCGCTCGTGTCCGACGGGACCCCGGTCCTGGCCTTCGACCTGCCCGGTATGGGCGCGGCGGGCCTCCCCGACGCGCGCACGGACGCCACCCCGTCGGTCGAGGCCGCCGCGGATGCGGTCGCGGCGGCGTTGCCCGGCCCCGCGGTGATCGCCGGACTGTCGATGGGCGGCTACGTGACACTCGCGCTCGCCGAGCGGCACCCGCAGCTGGTCGCCGGACTCGCGCTCCTGGACACCAAGGCGGTCGCCGACACCGACGAGGCCGCCGCCCACCGCCGACGGATCGCGGACGAGGCCGAGCGCACCGGTTCGGTCGACCCGGTACGTGGCATGGCCCGGTCACTGCTCGGCGCCACGACGCTGGCCGAGCGTCCCGCGCTCGTCGACGTCGTGACCGGGTGGATCGACGACCAGGCCCCCGCGGGGATCGCCTGGTCCCAGCGAGCGATGGCCGCTCGCCCGGACCGGACGGCGGTGCTCCGCGGCTGGACCGCGCCCGCACTGGTGCTGGTCGGTGCCGAGGACGGCCCCACTCCGCCGGAGCAGGCCGAGCTGATGGCCGCGGAGCTCGGCGTGACAGCGGTCGTCGTGCCCGCAGCGGGACACCTCACCGCCGTCGAGCAGCCGGAGGCCGTCGCGGGCGCGCTGAACGACTTGCTCGCCCGGCTCTGACCGTTCAGTCGTCGCCCAGCACCCGGGACAGGGCGAGCGGCAGGTCCAGCGACTCCCCGTCCTTGCCCCCGGCACCGATCACCAGCGGCGGGTCCTGCGGCTCGAGGTGCACCCCACGCCACCGGGCACCGAGCGATCCCGGCACGGTGAGCACGTAGAACTCCCCGTCGGTCCCGATCGCCACCGTGCGGTCGCGGCGCAGGTACCACCCGTCGATCCCGGTGCGGAACGATCCCCGGCCGCCGTAGCCCTGAGCGCGCAGTGGCTCCGGCCTCACCCCGCGCGCTCGGGCGTCGACCAGGAACCCCTGGATCAACGCCCGGGCGCGATCGGATTCGGCACGCTGCCGAGCGAGCAGCGCCGCCTCGTGTGCCGTGGCCGCCTCCCGGCGTCGATCCCGCCAGTCGGCGGCCGCGGACCCGGTCACTTCTGCTCGGCCCCGGACCGGTCGTCGGTCGCCGGCTCGACCGAGGTCACGGTGCCGTCGGAGTCATCTCCGCCGGACCTGTCCTCGTCGGAGCTGTCCTCGGGACGGCCGGCGCCGGAGCGGTCCTCGCCCGAGGCGGCCGGCTCGGCCTCCGTCCCCGTGGTGGCCTCCGTGCTCCCCGCCGTCTGCGTGGCCTGCACCGCCTCCGTGCCCTGCACGTCCTCCGGTGCCTTCGCCTCGCCCGAGGTCCCGGCGTCGTCCTGGGTCGCCGTCGTCGCGGCCTCGTCGGTCTCCTCGATCGGCTGGGCCGCTGCTTTCTTCGGACCGGCTGCCGACACCGGAGCCGGCCGCGCCTTGGACTTGGCCGGGGTCCGCGCGGGCTTGGCCGCCGCGGGCGTGGCCTCGCGCTCGAACTTGGCCTGCGCCTTGTCCGCCCGCTCCAGGGTCTGGCGGTTGGGCACCGGGTCGGATCCGAGCAGATTCCGCAGCTCGTCCAGGTAGCTGGTGATCGACTCGCGCTGACGGTTCAGGTCCTCGACCTGACGCTGGGCGGTCGTCCGCTCGCGCTCGGCCTCGCTCATCGACTCGGACAGCGTCTTCTCGGCGTGCTCGCGCGCCTCGGCCACGACCCGGTCGGCGTTCTGCCGGGCGTTGGACAGCAGCTCCTTGGCCTGGTTCTGCGAGTCGAGCCGGACCCTCTCGGCCTGCTCGAGCGCCTTCGCCACCCGCTGCTCGGCCGCGGCGGCGTGCGCCTCCGCGTCGGAGACCAGCTTCTCGGTCTCGGTACGGGCGACCGCGTGCCGCTCGGCGTCGGCGCGCTCGGCCTCCTCCCGCTGGGTCGCGATCGAGAGCTCGGCATCGGCCAGGGCTTGGCGGGCCCGCTGCTGGAGCGTGTCCGCCTCGGTCCGCGCCCGGCCGGCGAGCT
The DNA here is from genome assembly GCF_025642745.1 of Cellulomonas sp. RIT-PI-Y. Lineage (GTDB taxonomy): Bacteria > Actinomycetota > Actinomycetes > Actinomycetales > Cellulomonadaceae > Cellulomonas. The sequence goes on along the minus strand of NZ_JANZKP010000006.1, from coordinate 5,971 downwards.
CCTCGGCCTGGCGGCCGGCCTCGGTCAGCTGGCGCTCGACCTGCAGGCGGGTCTGCTCGCGCAGGTCGTCGGTCTCGCGCCGGGTGTCGGCGCGCAGCTCGTCGGTCTCACGCTGGGTGGTGGCCCGGAGCTCGGTGGTCTCCCGTTCGGCGGTGGCGCGCAGCTCGTTCGCGTACTGCTCGGCCTGCGCCCGCAGGGTCGTGGTCTCGTGGTCGGTGCGCTCGCGCAGCTCGGTGGTCTCCCGCTCCGCGGTGGCCCGCAGCTCGGCCACGTACTGCTCGGACTCCGCGCGCACCGTGCTGAGCTCCTGCTCCGCCTGCTGGCGGGTCGCGGCGATCTCCTCCGCGACCTGGGCCCGGAACTCGGCGGTCTCGCGGTCCGCGGTGGCCCGCACGAACCCGGAGTACTGGTCCGCCTCGGCCCGCACCGCGCTGGTCTCGGCGGCGACCTTCTGCTGCAGCTCGGTCGCGGACCGCTCGGCGGCGGACCGCACCTGGTCGGCGTAGGCGGCGGCCTCGGCGCGCAGCCGGTTGACCTCCTCGCCGACGGACTGCCGCAGCTGCGCGGCCTCGGCGGAAGCGGTGGACCGCTGTTCGGCCGCCCACCGCTCGGTCTCGGTCCGCAGCTCGGCGATCTCGGTCGCGGCCTGCCGGCGCTGCTCGGACGTCTCGGACTCGGCCAGCTGACGCTGGGCGGAGGTGTCGGCGTCCGCGCGCTGGCGCAGGTCCTGGTCGTAGTGCTCGGCCTCGGCGCGCAGTGCCGAGGTCTCGGCCTCGGTGGTGCTGCGCAGCTGCTCGGCGGTCTGCTCGGTGCTGATCCGCAGCTCGGTGGTCTCCCGCTCCACGGTCGCGCGCAGCGTGCCGAGCTCACGCTCCAGGCTCGCCCGCCGCTCGCTGGACTCGGTGGCCTGGGAGGTCTGGATCCGGGCGGCCTCGCGCTCCGCGGACCCGACCATCTCCTCCGCACGGCGCTGGGCCGCGGTCAGGACGCTCTCCGCCTCGGCGTGGGCGGTGGTCCGCTCCTCGGTGGCCTCCCGCTTGGCGGTGGCGATCAGCTCGGCGACCTCGTTCTCCGCCCGGGCGCGCAGCTGCCCGGCGGCGAGCCGCGCCCGGGCCAGGGCGTCGGAGGCCTGCGCGTTCGCCTGCTGCACGACGTCGGAGGACTGCTCCTCCGCGGACCGCAGCAGCATCTCGATCCGCGAGCCGAGCCCCGAGTAGGTGGGACGCTCCGCCTCCCGGAGCTGTCGGTGCGCCTCGGAGAGCTCTCCGGAGATCTGCAGCATCCGCTCGTCCAGCGACGACACCTGCGAGCGGGCCTCGCCGAGAGCGTGTTCCAGCTCGGCCATCCGGCTGTCGACCTGTTCGCGGTCGTAACCGCGGAAATTGACGACCGGGAACAGCATGCGGTCCTCTGGCACGGAAGATCCTCCTGGGGCATGGCAGCGGTGGCTCCCGACGGATCGGGAGGGACACACGGCTGCGGCCACGGCCGGCGTCCGCGATCCAGGGTATCCGCCACCAGGGTGGTCGAGGCAGTGCCGACGTGCGGACCTGGGGACCATCGACGGCCGATCGGGACCGTGGACAACCGGTCGCGAGGTGCCCGAAGTGTCCGGATGCCTGCTCAGCTGCCTATCCTGGTGCGTCACGTCAGGAAGGAACATGCGTGCTTCAGCGACTCATCGCCGCCCTGCTCGGGCTGCTGGGCCTCGCCGCCGCGGCTCTGGGGATCGCCTCGGCGACCGCCTGGCGTGCGGACGACCCCCTGGTCGCCTCGGCGACCGCCGACACCCCGACCCTGGTCACCGAACCCGGTGTGCTCGAGGTCGCGGGTGAGCCCGTCACGGTCACCGTCCGCGCGGACGGCTCACCGGTCGTCCTGGTCGTCGGCCGGGACACGGACGTCTCGGCCTGGATCGGGACCGACCCGCACCAACTGGTCACCGGACTGTCCGACTGGCACGACCTGGCGCTGAGCGACGGCACCACCCCGGAGCCGACCGCGTCCGCCGACGCCACCGCGTCCGCCGAGGCCACGGCCGACGCCGTCGAGCCCAGCCCGTCCGCGTCCGCCGACGCCGCCGAGGCGGGGACCGCGGCCGACCCCACCGGTTCGGACATGTGGGTCACCGAGGTGACCGGCGACGGATCGGCCTCGCTGGAGTGGACTGCACCCCCGTCCGGCCGCTGGTCGCTGATGGCGGTCAGCCTCGGCGCCAGCGACCCGACGCTCGAGCTGTCCTGGCCGCAGGAGGTGACCACTCCCTGGCTGTGGCCCGGGGTGGCCGCCGGAGTCCTGCTGATCGCCGTCGCGGTCGTCCTGGCCATCCGGATCCGGCGTTCCGCCTCCGGCGCGGACTGGCACGACGTCTCCACCGGCATGATCGCCGTCGTGACCCCGCAGGTCCCCGGCGGCGACCCGGCAACCGGAGGCCCCGCACCCGCCACCACCGGCACGATCCCGCCGATCGACCCGGCCACCGGTCTGCCGCTGACCCGCCGCCAGATCCGGGAGGCCGAGGCCGCTGCGATCGCCGCCCGCCGCGGTCGGCGTGGCGCCACCGGTGCGATCCCGACCGTCACCGGCGCGATCCCGACCGTCACCGGTGCGATCCCGACGACGACCGGGGCGACCCCCACGGCGACCGGGGCGACCCCCACGGCGACCGGTCCGATCCCGGCCGCTCCGCCCGCCGACCCGTCCCCGACCGGTCCGACCGAGTCCGGCTCGGGCACGACCGCCGTGACGACCCCGGCAGGAAAGGGACCGGTCGACGACGTCGGTGCGGCCACCCCGGTCGACTCCTCGCACACCGAGGACGCTCCCGCACCGGCGGAGACCGCGGTCGACCAGCAGCCCGGCACGCCGGGAGCCCGCAGCGGCCGTCGCCCGTTGTTCGGCCGTCGACGCGATCCGTCCGCGACCGAGGAGACCGGCACGGACGCGACCGCGACCGCACCGGACAGCGCGTCCTCCGGAGCAGCGTCCACTCAGGTCGCCCCGCCCGCGCCGTCGACCGCGACCCCGAGCGGGAGCACGACCCCGACCGGGGGAGCCGGATCCCCCTCGTCGCCGAGCGCTCCCACGAGCAGTCCGGACGGCGGTGCGCGTCCGATCGGCCAGGGCGGGCCCGGTGCCACAGCCGCCCCCGATGCCGCACCGAGCGGAGCGGACACCGGGGATGCGGCCGCCGAGCCGCGCACCGACGAGACGGCGCCCCGCCGCGGGCTCGCCGACCGCCTGCCGTGGCGCCGCTCGCGTGACCAGGAACCGGCGGCCCCGGCGACCGACGGACCCACGCCCGCGCCCGGGGCGTCCACGACACCCGACGACGACGCCGCACCGGCGGTCCCGGGGGTCGACGAGGAGGACGACAGCCTGTCCAGCACCCAGCGCGCCGACTCGTGGCGCCGGATGTGGGGCTTCCCCGCCGACGCCGAGCCCGACCAGCCCGAAGCCGACCGCAGCACCGATCGGGAGGAGGACCGATGACCGCCCGCCGACGTCGTGGCTCGCTCGCCCTGGCCCTCACCGCCGTGATCGCTCTGGCAGGCTGCGCCAACCCCGTTCCCGAACCGCAGCCGGAGGCGGTCCCCGCGCAGGCGCCGCCCGTCCTGGACGCGACCCAGTCGACCTCGATCCTCGAGCAGGTGGGGGAGGTGCTCGCCGCCGGGGACAGCGCGCTCGACCCGGCCGGTCTCAGCGCGCGGCTGAGCGGTCCCGCACTGGCGATCCGCGGTGCGGAGTACACCCGGGCGCAGGCGACCAACGGGGAGCGTGCGCCGGTGGTCATCCCGACGACCGCGCAGACCACGATCACCCCGGACACCACGACCTGGCCGCGGACCCAGATGGTCGTGACCGAGCAGCCGGCGGATCTGCAGGCGCCGTTGCTCCTGGTGCTGATCCAGGAGAGCCCGCGCGACGACTACCACCTCTGGGCCTGGGCCCGACTCGGCGAGGGGGTCCAGATGCCCGCCACCGCCGAGCCGGACACCGGCAGTCCGCTGATCACCGCGGACGACGACTCGCTGCTGGTCACGCCCCAGGACGTGGTCGGCCAGTACGCCGACGTCCTCACCAACGGTGACGCGTCGCCCTACGCCGCGACCTTCGGGACCAACTTCTTCCGCACCGCGATCGAGGCCGCCCGGGCGCAGACCGTGCAGAGTCTGCAGGCGGTGGCCACGGTCACCGAGACGGTCTCCCCCGAGGCCGGGGCGGTCACCGCGTTGGGCACCGTCGACGGGGGAGCGATCGTGGTCGGGCAGCTGACCACCGTCACGACCGCGGCACTCAGCCAGGGCAGCATCACGCTGAACGACCCCTTGGACGCCGCGCTGGCGGGCAAGGACAGCGTCAGCCAGAACCTGGTGCGCACCTGGACCGACGTCGTCGCCTTCTACGTGCCCCCCGCGGGCAGCGACACCGGCGTGCAGGTGCTGGCCGCCGAGCACGCCCGGACCGCCGTCACCGGCGAGTGAACGTTCTACCCAGCAGAGCAGGAGCGAGAGCAGCATGACCCAGAACCCGGCCGGCGAACCCCGGCTCAACATGCGCGGCGCGGTGGACCTGTCGAGCCTGGCCCGGCCGGCCACTCCGCCGCCCGGGACGCCCGGGGGACTGGCCGCGCCCGGTCCGTGGGTGATCGACGTGGACACCGAGGGCTTCCCCGCCCTGGTGCAGTCCTCGACCGGCCACCCCGTGATCGTGCTGCTCTGGGCCTCCTGGAGCGAGGCGAGCACCACCTTGGCCACTGATCTCGGATCCCTGATCGGCGAGTACGGCGGTCGCCTGCAGCTGGCTCGGATCGACGCCGACGCCAACCCGCAGGTGGCGGCAGCGTTCCAGAGCCAGTCGGTGCCGACGGTGGTCGCGGTGCTGGCGGGGCAGCCGCTGCCCCTGTTCCAGGGCGCGCCCGAGCGCGCGCAGATCAAGGACGTCCTGGACCAGGTGCTGCAGGCCGCCGAGGCGAACGGCATCACCGGCTCGGCACCCGGCACCGACGGTGCGCCTGCCCCGGTCGCCGAGCCCGAGGAGCCGCCGCTCCCGCCCCTGCACCAGGCCGCCTACGACGCGATCGAGGCCGACGACTTCCCCGCGGCGACCGCCGCGTACGAGCAGGCGCTGCGCGAGAACCCGCGCGACGACCTGGCCAAGGCCGGTCTGGCGCAGGTCGGACTGCTCACCCGGACCAGGGGAGCGGACCCGGCGTCGGTGCGGAAGGCGGCGGCCGACGCCCCGGGAGATGTGGACGCCCAGTTGGCGGTGGCGGACCTGGATGTCCTCGGGGGCCAGATCGACGACGCGTTCGGACGGTTGATCGACACCATCAGGGTCACCTTCGGGCCCGATCGCGAGCGGATCCGCACCCGGCTCGTCGACCTGTTCGAGGTGGTCGGCTCGGAGGATCCGCGGGTCCAGGCCGCGCGACGCGCACTGGCCAGCGCCCTCTACTGAGCTCGATCGACGACACCCCCGCCCGTTCCCCTCGGAACCGGCGGGGGTGTCGTCGTACCGGCGCCCGCGCGTCTGACCTGCGACTGTGTGGCCGCCGTCACCCCTCGGCGAGTTGACGCCCGCTCCGGCCGCTGCGTAATGTTCTCGACATCGCCCGGCAGGGAGGAACGGACACCGCGGATCACACCCGGTGGCTGGTCCCCGCGGGTGATCACCCCCTCGGTATGAGACCTCTTGGGAGCTTCGGTTCCTGGGGATGGCGCTGCCGGGGTGGATTCGCTGGTGGGGAGGGTCCGGACGGACTTGACCGGCTGGGGCGGGTCCGCTAAGTTTGAACGGTTGCCTCCGGTCAGGTGCTCGTAAGAGCGGTGAGGGATGCGCGTCTGTTCTTTGAGAACTCAACAGTGTGCCTAAGTAGTTGATGCCAAATGGCTCGGCTTCTTGGATCTGGCCTCGTGATGGGGTTGGTGAAGGGGGGGTTGAAGCTTTTGGTTGCCAGGCGGTCCGACCC
>NZ_JANZKP010000059.1 GCF_025642745.1 Cellulomonas sp. RIT-PI-Y | reverse complement strand
CATCGCCGTCGTCCTCGCGTTCTCCGTGGCCGGGATCTCCCCGGCGGCCGCGGCCGTGTCCCGACCCGCTGCCACGAGCTCCACCGTCGACGACGCCGCGCGCACCACCTGGGCGCTGGAGCCCGCGAGCGCCCAGGGCGCCGACGGCCGGGTCTCCCTCCGGCACGGGATCGACCCCGGCGGAGAAGCCGTCGACCACGTCACGCTCACCAACTTCAGCCCGCACGCCGCGGTCTTCGACCTCTACCCCGGGGACGGACTGCTCACCGCGGACGGTCAGTTCGATCTCCCGCCCACCGGCAGCGAGCCCACCGACTCCGGATCGTGGATCGCGCTCGGCGAGGGGGCGCCCGGTGCCCCGCAGCAGGTCGAGGTCGGCGCCGAGTCGTCGGTGACCGTCCCGGTGACGCTCCGGGTCCCCGCCGACGCCACCCCCGGCGACCACCCGGCGGGCATCGTCGCCGCGCTGTCCTCCGCCACCGGGTCCGGCGTCGGGTTGGACTCCCGGGTCGGCGTCCGGCTGCACCTGCGGGTCACCGGTGACCTGGCTCCCGCGCTCACCGTGCAGGACGTGCGCGCCAGCTACCGCCCGTCCTGGAACCCGTTCACCGCGGGCACCCTGCGGATCGACTACGTGGTCGAGAACCCCGGCAACGTCCGGCTCGGGGCAACCTCCACCGCCAGCACCGCCGGGGTGTTCGGCCTGGGATCGACCAGCGCCGAGGGTCCGGCACTGCGGGAGGTCCTGCCCGGCTCCAGCGCGGGAGGCAGCATCGAGGTCCCGGCCTGGCCCCTGCTCCGGGCCACCGGGGCTGTGTCCGTCGAGCCCGGCGTGGTCGGCGACGACCAGATCACCGCGGCGCTGGCGACGGGCAGCGCCGACCTCGGCGTGTGGACCCTGCCCTGGCCGCAGCTGGTCCTGCTCCTGCTGCTGGTCGCCCTGGTGCTCGGCGTCCGGCAGCTCCGCCGGCGACGCGAGACCGCTGTCCGCCGCCGGATCGACGCCGCGGTCGCCGCGGCCCGCTGATCCGGCGCCGAGGGAACACGAAAGCCGAGCTCGGCGGTCCGGACGCCTGTGTTCGTGCACGCTCGGTCGGTCGGGCCACCGAGCCCGTCCCGCTCCTGGGTGATCGGGCCCTGGTCCGTCCGGGTGTCCGGGCGACATAATCCCGGCGTGACCGTCACCCGCTGCCCCTGCCTGAGCGGCCTGGCCTACGACGACTGCTGCGGTCGGTTCCACCGCGCCGAGGCCGTCGCGCCCACCGCCGAACAGCTGATGCGCTCCCGGTTCAGCGCGTTCGCGGTCGGCGACGCGGACTACCTGCTCGCCAGCTGGCACCCGCGCACCCGCCCGGAATCGGTCGAGCTGGACCCCGAGGACCGCTGGTACCGCCTGGACGTGCACGCGATCGAGAGGGGCGGGCCCTTCGACGACGCCGGACTGGTCGAGTTCACCGCCTACCACCGCGGCCCGACCGGGTCCGGCACCCTGCACGAGGTGAGCCGGTTCGTCCGCGAGGACGGCCGCTGGCTCTACCTGGATGGTCAGGTCTCCTGACCGTCGGCTAGGCCGCCTCGGACTCGATCAGCAGCGTCGTCGGCCCGTCGTTCACCAGCGACACCGCCATGTCCGCGCCGAACACCCCGGTCTCCACCCGCACCCCGCGCGTCCGCAGGTCGGCCACCACCGCGTCGACCAGCGGCTCGGCCACCGGTCCGGGGGCGGCGGCGTTCCAGGTCGGTCGCCGGCCCTTGCGAGCGTCGCCGTAGAGGGTGAACTGGCTGATCACCAGGACCGGTGCGGCCGCCTCGGTCACCGATCGCTCACCGCGCAGCAGTCGCAGGTCGGCGATCTTGCGGGCGATGTGCTCGGCCTGCGCCGGGCCGTCGCCGTGCGTGACGCCGACCAGGACCACCAGGCCCTCGCCCTCGAACGCGCCGACCACCCGGCCGTCCACGCTGACCGACGCCCCGGCCGCCCGCTGGATCACCGCGCGCATCAGAACGCCGCCAGCACGGCACCCACCGGTTCGCCGTGACCCAGCACCGGCACCTCGCCGAGCTCCGCGACCAGTGCCGGGTCCACCCCGGCCACCCGCAGCGCGGCCGCCAGCACCGCCGGTCGCGGCCGCGCGCCACCGTCGGCGATCTTGAACGCCAGCGACGAGCCGTCCGGCAGCCCGGCCGCGTACACGCCGTCCGCACCGTCCTTGGCGACCAGCCCGGGCACCGCCCGCATCGCACGGGTGACGTCCCTGCCGGCGCCGCCGACCAGATCGGGGTGCTCGTGCATCGCCAGGGCGACCTGGGCCTCGGGCAACGCGGCCACCTCGACGCCGGACTGCGCCGCGAAGGACGCCCCGGCCTTCGCGATCCGGCCGAACGCCTTCGCCAGTCCGGTGAGCGAGGTGGAGAACAGCGGGGCGCCGCAGCCGTCGATGGTGGTGTGCTCCACCCCGACGCCGGTCAGCTCCTCGACCGCGGCGCGCAGCGCGATCTGCAACGGGTGCCCCGGCTCCCGGTAGCCGTCGGTGTCCCAGCCGAACTCGCCCTCGTGGGCGGCGCAGGTCATCAGCATGGCGGCGTGCTTGCCGGAGCAGTTCTGGGTCAGTGACGACGGTCCGTGTCCCTCGGACCGCCGGGCGAAGGCCGCGTCGGCGTCCAGCGGCAGGTCCGGGGTGTTGTCCAGGTCCTCCTCGGTCAGCCCGGCCGACGCGAGCATCTCCCGGACCACCCGCAGGTGCTCCGGCTCACCGTTGTGCGAGGCGCAGGCCAGGGCCAGCTGCTCGGCGGTCGGGTGCACGCTGCTCAGGCCGGCGCGCAGCATGCCGACCGCCTGCAACGGCTTGAGCGAGGACCGGGCCAGCACGGTCACCCGCGGGTCGCCGAGGGCCAGCAGCACGTCCCCGTCCGGCCCCAGCACCACCAGGTGGCCGGCGTGCACGGACTCGACCAGGTCGCCGCGCACCACCCGGGCCAGCGGCACGGCATCGGTGGCGATGTCGGTCGCCCCGGCCGCGGTCACCACGGCGGAGGCGGCCTTCAGGTGCTCGGCGAACTGCGGTCCGCCCGGACGGATGCCCGGCACGTTCACCACCCGCCCCGGGACGGCCCGCCCCGACGACCGCCGCCGGAGTAGCCGCCGATCGCGGGCTTCACGTCCACCAGGTAGACCACCGCGGCCACGGCGGCGATCAGCGCCAGGAACCGCAGCGCGCCCAGCGGCGGCAGCGCGATGAACGACACCGCGGTCGCCACGCCGAGCACGATCAGCCACAGCTGCTTGGTCCGCTTCCCGGCGGCGACGTAGGCCGCGGCGGGTCGCCGGGCGGCGTCGATCAGCGCCCAGACGCACAGCACGAAGATCGCGAGGTAGAACAGGGAGAAGAGCACCACTTGCACGCTGCCGAAGATCACGGGACCGAGCCTACGGGTCAGATCTCCGGAAGCGCCTCGTGGGCCTGCGCCGAGTCGACCCCGCTCGCCTCCAGCAGGTCCACCACCAGCGAGCGGATCAGCAGCACCAGGGACTGCACCTGCCAGTCGTCGGGGGCCAGGGTGAACGGGTCCAGCTCCTCCGCCAGCACCAGCAGCGTGGTGGAGGCCCGGACCGGTTCCGACCCCGACCCGAGCGCCGCCGCCAGGTCCTCGGCGGCCAGGGCCGTGCGCTGCACGATGTCCGCGACCGTCGACAGGTCGTGCCCGTGCTCCGGGGTGCCGAGCGTCGCCTTGGTGCGCCGGGCCAGCACCCGGGCGTTGCGCACCGCGCGGTCGGTGCGCACCGCCGAGCGGTTCAGCCATTGCAGCTCGGTGCGGTGCCGCCGGGCCGCCGGCGACACCCGGGCCAGGTCACGGGCGGCGGCGCAGGCGTCCTGCCACTCGGCCAGTGCCGGTTCGGTGGCCCGGCCGCGCATCAAGGCGTCCTCGATGTCCGACGACTGGTGGGTGCGCATCCCCCGGGCCAGCACGCCGAGCATCGCCGCCAGTTCCTCGACCGCCGTCCTGCCCTGCGCCCGCGGTCGACGCCGGACGTCCCGCGGGATCAGCGCGGCGACGGCCAGGGCCACGAGTCCGCCGACCACCGCGTCGGTCCACCGTCCGACCGGTCCGCCGGAGGCCGCGACCGTCGGCAGGCCCACGATCACGATCGACTGCACCCCGGCCTGGGTGGTCAGCATCGGACCGCGGTCGATGAACCGGGCGATGAACGCCGAGACCACCAGCACCGCCGCGACCTGCCATGCGCCGGTGCCGATCACGTGCACCACCACATCGCCCAGCGCGACGCCGAGGGCCACCCCGACGGCCAGTTCGGCCACCCGGCGCAGGTCGCGGTCGGCGCTGAAGCCCAGCGACACCCACGCGCCCACCGCCGCGAAGAACGGCGCCTGGTGACCGAGCAGCTCGTGCGCCAGCCAGAAGGCGACCCCGGCGGCCATCGCGGCCTGCATGATCGGCCAGAACGCGGTCCGCACCCGGGACCAGCCCTGCCGGATCCGGGCCTCGACCGCGACGCGCGCGCTCACGGACCGGGACACGCCGCTCACAGCATCGGGTGGCCGCCCAGACCGCGGGTGAGCGGTCCGTGCGCCGCCGGGCGGTCGATCGACACGCCCTCACCCGGCACGATCTCCTCCTGTCCGGCGGTGACGGCCCCGCCGTCGCAGTCCACGACCAGTTCCTCGTCCACCGGGGCGGACCGCTTGACCACGGCCAGCGCGACCGGACCCAGCTCGTGGTGCCGGGCCAGGCTGGTGACCCGGCCGACCTCGCGGCCGGGCTCCCCGCCGGTGCGCAGGTCGCCGACCAGCCGCACGGTGGCGCCCTCCTCGGGCAGCAGGTGCCCGGAGCCGTCCAGGTGCAGCAGCACGATCCGGCGCGGCGGCCGGCCCAGGTTGTGCACCCGCGCGATGGTCTCCTGACCGCGGTAGCAGCCCTTGTGCAGGTGCACGGCGGTCCGCAGCCAGTCCAGCTCGTGCGGGATGGTCCGGTGGTCGACCTCGCGGCCGAACCGCGGACGCAGCGCCTCGACCCGGACCGCCTCGGCCGCCCAGGTGCCGACCAGCGGCCAGCCCGCGGCCTCCCGCGCGGCGACCTCCTCGACCAGGCGGTCCCGGGGCACCAGCACCAGGCGCCACTTCCGGTCGTTCCCGGGGTGCACGTCGTCGGCCGGCCCGTAGCGGGTGCCGCCCGGCGCGGTGGTCGGCCACGGGTCGCGCCAGGTGACCGGCTCGCCCTCGACGCCCTCGGCGTCGACCGGCTCGGCCAGCGCGGCCCAGTCGGTGGTGACGTCCGTGACCTCGACCCGGAGCATGAACCGCATCCGGTCCAGCCAGGCGGCCAGCTCCGGTGCGGTCTCGGTGAGCAGCCAGGTGGCCTCGCCGTCGTCGACCACCCCCGCCGCGTGCTCGACGTGCCCCTGCGGGCTGAGCACCAGCAGTTCGGTGCTGGTCCGCGGCGGCAGGCCCTCGATCTGCTGGGAGGTGATCGAGTGCAGCCAGCTCAGCCGGTCCGGACCGGCGACCCGGACCACGCCCAGGTGCGACTGGTCCACCACCGCCCCGCCGCGGGTCAGCGCGCGCTGTTCGGCGGTGGGGTCGCCGTAGTGCCAGGCCACCCCCGCGTCGGGGCCGGTCGCGGGGACCGCCCCGTGCCGCCGGAGCAGCGGACTGGTCACGACTCGACCCGGCTCAACCGCGCCGAGGCGTAGGACTGCATCGGCTGCCCGAAGGCCGCCATGTCGTGCGCCCACATCAGGTCGCCGTTCACCAGGCCGAGCAGGCGCTTGCCCGCGGTGACCTCGGCACCGGTCTCGGTGCGGGCGATCAGGTCGCTGACCAGGTCGATCCGCCCGTTGCCGGTGGCACCGACGTAGACGTCCACGTGACCGGCGGGGTCGGCGATCAGCAGCTCGACCGGGAACAGCTCCGAGCCCATCCCCTCGGGACGGGCCGGCGGGATCCGCCAGAAGCCCAGCTCGGTGGACCAGACCGGGGACTCCTCCGCCTGCTCGTCCTCGAGCGCGGAGACGTCGTCGGGGGCCACCACCAGGCGGATCACCGAGCGGTAGGACAGGTAGAGCCCGCCGTCGTGGTCGATCTCGATCTCCTGGGTGAAGGAGGTCTCCTCGACACCGGGGTAGCCGAGGACGCCCTCGCCCGACCACCGCCCGACCAGCCAGGACAGCGGGTACAGCTCGGGCGCGAGGCCCTCGGGGATGACGAAGGCCATCAGCGCTGACCGGTGAACAGGCGGTAGACGACGTAGCCGGCGAACCACGCGATCGCGATCGCGGAGGCGACCAGCAGGCCGATGAAGACGAGTTCCAGAGGCTCCATGTGCCGATCCTAACGACGGCACCGGCGGCTCACCCGATCAGGACCCGCCCGGTCAGGTAGACCAGGATGCCGGTGACCGCCACCGGCAGCGTGGCGATCGACCACAGGGCGGCGCGGGCCCACGGCTCGCCGTCGTGCTCCAGTCGACGGAACAGCTCGGTGGCGGCGGCGACCAGGATGCCCACCGCGAGCCCGAGCAGGGTGCCGGACAGCAGACCGATCTCGGTCAGCGCGACCCCGACCACGGCACCGGCAGCCGTGGATCCGCCGACCACCGCGCCGACCCGCAGCCAGCCGCGGAACGGCAGAGCGCTGACCGCGGAGCCGACCGCGAGCGCCACCGCACCGGCCACGACCACCGCGTCCCCGGCCACGGTCCGCTCGGCGGCCAGCCAGCCGACCGAGCACACCGGCACCAGCGCACCGGCCACCGTCCCGGCCACCGACTCGACCAGACGCTCCCGGCCGTCCCGGCGCGCGAGCTCCGCGAGGAACGCGGCCAGCACCACCCCGGCGAACACCGCGGGCACCTGGTTCAGCATCGCCTGCTCGCGGGACAGCCACACGGCGAGCACCGCCGCGGCGCCGCCCAGCACGATCACGGTGGTGGAGTGCCACCGGGCGGGAAGCCCGGCGACCAACGGCCAGCCGTAGGCGAACAGCCCGCCCAGGACGACCAGCAGACCCGCCAGCACCGGGCCGCTGTGTCCGGCGAGCGTGAGGTCGCCCACGACGCCGGCGACCGCCACCAGGGTCGCCAGCACCGCCGAGGTCACGGCCCGATTCGACGCCTGCACGTCCGCCATCCTGACAGACGCGGCGGCCCTCCCCGCGCACCGGCTCCGTGTCCGGCGCGTGACATCCCGGTCACATCCGGGAAAAATGGGGGGGCTATCGTGTCCCCCACTTCGCCACAGGGAGGGGAGCCGCCAGTGGCCGATCTGCTTCTGCTCACACCCGCATCCGGCGGGTCGTCCCAGGTCCTCCCTGCGCTCGGTCTGCTGTCCCACCGGGTCCGGGTCCTGCCGGTCGAGCCGTCCGCACTCGTGGACGCCCCGGATGCCGACATCGTGGTGCTGGACGCGCGGCGCGACCTGGTCACCGCGCGCACGACCTGCCGGCTGCTGCGCGCCACCGGCCTGACCGTCCCCCTGGTGCTGGTCCTCACCGAGGGCGGCCTGACCGTGGTCACCGCCGAGTGGGGCGCCGACGACATCGTCCTGGAGAACGCCACCCCGGCCGAGGTCGAGACCCGGTTCCGCCTCGTGATCGAGCGCGCCGCGACCTCCACGATCGACGACGGTCCGCAGGAGATCGCCTCAGGCGACCTGATGATCGACCCCGGCGGCTACACCGCCCGGCTGCGCGGACGTCCGCTCGACCTGACCTACAAGGAGTTCGAGCTGCTGAAGTACCTGGTGCAGCACCCGGGCCGGGTCTTCACCCGCGCGCAGCTGCTGCAGGAAGTCTGGGGCTACGACTACTACGGCGGCACCCGCACGGTGGACGTGCACGTGCGACGCCTCCGGGCCAAGCTCGGACCGGAGCACGAGCAGCTGATCGGCACCGTCCGCAACGTCGGCTACCGCTTCGATCCACCCAAGGACCGGCGCGCCGTCGAGTCGCAGGCCGAGGTGCCCGCGGAGGCGTGACTCCCGTCCGTCGAGCGGGACCCGATCGCCGGGATCTCGTACGATGGGTCGCGGTGTGCCGGGAAGTCTGGTCGGCGAGATCCGAGTCGACCCCTCGAGAGGCCCGCTGCCCATGACATCCCCTGCGCCCGAGCGCCCCACTCGCGCCCGCCTGTTCGCCGCCCTCACCCCCGGCGGTGAGTCGAACCTCCTCGACACCCTGCGCGCCGAGCGCACCGGTGGCGTGCTGTTGCTGATCGGCGCGATCGCCGCCCTGGTGTGGGCTAACTCGCCCTGGTCCGAGGCCTACCGCACGGTGTCCGAGACGGTGATCGGTCCGAGCGCGCTGCATTTCGACCTCACTCTCGCCGACTGGGCCAAGGACGGTCTGCTGGCGATCTTCTTCTTCGTGGTCGGGGTGGAGCTGAAGCGGGAGATCGTCGACGGCGAGCTCCGCCGGGTGCGGACCGCCGTCGTCCCGGTGTGCGCGGCGATCGGGGGCATGCTGGTGCCGGCCGGCCTCTACCTGCTGGTCAACCTGACCGCGGACGGTGGGGCCCCGCAGGGCTGGGCGGTGCCGACCGCGACCGACATCGCGTTCGCGGTGGCCGTCCTCTCCGTGGTGGGACGCAGCCTGCCGACCTCGTTGCGCGCGTTCCTGCTGACCCTGGCCGTGGTGGACGACCTCCTCGGGATCATCGTGATCGCGACGGTCTACACCGAGTCGCTGCACCTGATCTGGCTGGTCGCCTCGCTGGTCGTGGTCGCGCTGTTCGGGCTGCTGGTCCGGACCCGGTTCGCCCGGAGCGGCCCGGGGTCGGCGGCGCTGATCGTGCTGGGTGTGACGGCCTGGGCCCTGATGCACGCCTCCGGGGTGCACGCCACGATCGCCGGGGTCGCGCTGGGCATGACGGCCCCCGCCCTGGCCCGCGCCGGGGAGAGCCGGAGCATGGCGGAGCGGCTCGAACACCGGTGGCGCCCGGTGTCCGCCGGACTCGCCGTCCCGGTGTTCGCCCTGTTCGCAGCGGGCGTCGCCCTCGACTCCGAGGTGATCGGCGACGCCCTGACCGACCCGGTCGCCCAGGGGGTGGCACTGGGCCTCGTGCTCGGCAAGCCGCTGGGCATCCTGGCGGCGACCTGGCTCGTCGCCACCTTCACCCGCGCGCAATTGGCTGAGGACCTGTCCTGGCGGGACGTGGCCGCGGTCGGCGCGCTGGCCGGGATGGGCTTCACGGTCTCGCTGCTGATCGGGGCGCTCGCCTTCGGCGAGGGCAGCCCGCACGATCAGCACCTGACGGTGTCGATCCTGGTCGCCTCGCTCGTCGCGGCGGTGGGCGGCGGGGTGGCCCTCGCCGCCCGCGACCGGCACCACCGTGCCCTGACACCGGCCGGCTGATCGACCGACGTCCTGCTCACACGGGGAGCTCGCGAAGGGGTAGGTTCGCCTGCGATGACCGTCGACTCCTCCGCCCTGCTGCTCGACGGCCCGTGGCGGCACCAGTTCGTCCCGGCCAACGGCGGGCGCTTCCACGTCGCGACCGCGGGGCCCGAGGACCGGGACGCCCCGCTGGTGGTGCTGCTGCACGGGCTGCCCGAACTGTGGTGGGCCTGGCGGCACCAGATCCCCGCGCTCGCCGAGGCGGGCTACCGGGTCGCCGCGATGGACCTGCGCGGGATCGGCGGCTCGGACAAGCCACCGATCGGCTACGACATGCCGACCCTGACCCAGGACGTGGCCGGCGTGGTCCGCTCACTGGGCTGCGAGCGCGCGGTGATCGTCGGCCAGGGCGTCGGCGGCGGCGACGTGGCGTGGGCGATGCCCGCCTACCACCCGGAGGTCACCTCCGCGCTGGCGGTGCTGTCCTCCCCGCACCCGTTGCACCGCCTGGGGGACGCCCGGCGTGGCCTGCGGGCGAAGGCCCTGCGGCACATGGCGGCGTTCCAGGTCCCATTGCTCCCCGAGCGCTCGCTCGCGCACGGCGACCTGGTGGCTCGGCTGCTGCGCGAGTGGGGCGGCGCCCAGTGGCCGGACCCCGCCGCGCTGGCCGTGTACCGCCGGGGCGCGCAGATCCCGTTCGCCGCGCACTCCGCGATGGAGCAGGTCCGCTGGCTGTACCGGTCCTGGTTCCGGGCGGACGGCCGGCGGCACGCCCAGGCGCTGCGCGAGGCCCCGACCGTGCCCACCCTGCAGCTGCACGGCGGGTCGGACGGCTGCTACGCCGTCTCCCGCGCCGTCGCCGCCGGCCGGGTCGCCGGACGCCTGGGGGCCGCCTACCGGTTCGAGATGCTCGGCGGCACCGGGCACTTCCTGGCCGAGGAGCAGCCCACCCGGGTCAGCTCGCTGCTGCTCGAATGGCTCGACGGCCTGAACTGAGCGCTCAGACCAGCGACGACGGGCAGTCCCGGGTGACCGGGCAGGTCGCGCAGTCCGGTCGGCGGGCCAGGCAGCACCGTCGCCCGTGGAAGATCAGCCGGTGGCTGACCAGCGTCCACTCCGCGCGCGGGATCAGCGCGGCGATCTCCCGCTCGACCCGGACCGGGTCCTCCTCCGTGGTCCAGCCCAACCGCCGGGCCAGGCGTCCGACGTGGGTGTCCACCGTGATCCCGGGCACGCCGAACGCATCGCCCAGCACCACGTTGGCGGTCTTGCGGCCCACTCCGGGCAGCGTCACCAGGTCGTCGAGCCGGGGTGGCACCTCGCCGTCGAAGCGCTCGACCAGTGCCTGCCCGAGCCCGGTCAGCGAGCGCGCCTTGGCCCGGAAGAAGCCCAGCGGCCGCAGGATCTCCTCCAGCTCCTCCCGCTCGGCCCCGGCGTAGGACGCCGCGTCCGGGTACCGCGCGAACAGACCCGGGGTGACCTGGTTGACCCGGACGTCGGTGGTCTGGGCGGACAGCACCGTGGCGACCAGCAGTTCCAGCGGCGATCGGAAGTCGAGTTCGCACCGGGCGTCCGGGTAGCGCTCGGCCAGTGCCCGGTTCACCCGCCTGGCCCGTCTGACCAGTGCCAGAGCCGGACCCCCGGAGTCAATGCTGCTCATCCGGGCAGCCTAGAGCCGCTCGTCCCCGCGAGTGACGCTGGGCACGTCGCGGGCGAACCTGCTCAAGTCCGGTGTCCCCGGGGTCGACACAGTCGCCAGCACCCCCACGATCCCGAGGACGGCGACATGCCCGCAGGCCAGCAGCGGCCCACCCTGACCGAGCTGCGCCGTCGCCGTCGCGCTCTCCGGTTGGAACACCAGCACGTGCGCCGGTGGCGGCTGCTGCTGCGGGACCGGATCGAGCTGGCGGTGGCCGCCGCCGCACCGCCCCGGCCGCCGGGCGAGGACCCGGACGTCCGGGACCTGCTGCCCGGCCACGGCGACCTGGCCGATCTCCTGCCCGGCGCCGCCGAGCTGGCCGGTGCCGTCCGCGGCGCCCTGCCGCTGGCCGAGATCGAGCAGCTCCCCCGACTGCGCGCGCTGGACGGCCGGCTCGCGGCCTACGAGGAGCAGCTGGGCACCGCCCTGGACGACGTGACCGAGCAGTACATCACCGAGCTGGCCCGCGATCTGAGCGTGGACGCCCCGGCCTGATGGCGCGGGACGCTTCCGGCATGTAGGTTACCTAGTGAACTAGATGACCTACCTACCGGGGTGACCATGCTCGACGGCAAGGGACCGATCTTCGCCCAGATCGCCGACCGGATCGCCGACGACGTCGTCGCGGGCACCTACCCCGAGCACGGGCCGATCCCGAGCATCAACGAGTTCTCGGTGTTCTTCCGCACCGCCCCGATGACCGTCGGCAAGGCGATCACCCAGCTCGTCGACCAGGGCGTGCTCTACAAGAAGCGCGGCATCGGCATGTTCGTCGCCGAGGGCGCGCCCGCACTGCTGCGTGCCCGGCGCGCCGACGGCCTGCGCAGCGAGTACATCGCCCCCCTGCTCCGGGAGGCCGCCCTGATCGGCGTCGACCTGCCCACGCTCCACCAGCTCATCGACCAGGAGGCCAGCTCATGACCACCGCCATCGACGTGCGGTCCGTCCACCGATCCTTCGGCCGGACCCCCGTGCTGCACGACCTCAGCTTCCAGGTGCCCGAGCACTCGATCCTCGGCCTGCTCGGCCGCAACGGCGCCGGCAAGACCACGATCATGTCGATCATCGCCGGGCAGGACCGTCCGACCTCGGGCGAGGTGCTCGTCGGCGGGCACACCCCGTTCGAGCACGCGCCGACCCTGAACACCATCCGGTACATCCGGGACAGCCAGCGCTACCCGGACGACTACCACCTGCGGCACGTGCTGCGGATCGGGCCGGTGTTCGCGCCGCACTGGAACGCCGAGCTGGCCGACGCCCTGGTCGACGGCTTCGCGCTGCCCGCCCGGGTGCAGGTCAAGAAGTACTCCCGCGGGCAGCTGTCCGCCCTGGGCATCGTGCTCGGGCTGGCGTCCCGCACCCCGATCACCCTGCTGGACGAGCCCTACCTGGGCCTCGACGTCGGCGCCCGCCGGGTGTTCTACGACGCCCTGCTGCGCGACTACGCCGAGCACCCGCGGACCGTCGTGCTCTCCACCCACCTGGTGCAGGAGTCCGAGTCGCTGTTCGACCGGGTCGTGATCCTGGACGGCGGCCGGGTGGTCGCGTCCGGCGACCGGGACGAGGTGGTCGGCGGACTGGTGCAGCTCTCCGGCACCACCGGGGCGGTCGGCGAGCTGATCGCCGGCTTCGACGTGCTGCGCACGGACAAGGTCGGCGGTCTCTGCTCGGCCCTGGTCCGCACCGACAACGACCTGGCCGCCGCCGCGCACCGGCTGGGGGTCCAGGTGTCCGGCGCCTCCCTGCAGGACCTGGTGGCGTCCTACGGGCCGGGGAGCCGCACGACCGAGGAGGTCGCGGCACGACCGGCTCGCTCGCCACCACCCGGCTGCACCTGAACAAGCGGGAGATGACCTTCGCGGTGCCGCTGTACATCACCGGCGTGGTCGCGGTGATCTCGATCCTGATCATGGTCCTGTTCCTGCGGGCCGGTCAGACCCCGGGCTCCGCGGACTGGATCCAGGGCGCCCGCTCCAACGGCGGCATGGTCTGGAGCCTGTGCGGGTTCCTCGGTTACATGGGTGCGCAGTCGGTGGCCACCACGTTCCCGTTCGCGCTGACCCTGGGCGCGACCCGGCGGCACTTCGTGCTCGGCACCGTGTTCTGGTGGGCCACCACCGCCGGCTACCTGGCCGCGATCTTCACCGCGCTGTGCGCCCTGGAGCTGGCCACCGGGCACTGGTTCGCCGATCTGTACATCTTCGACGTGTACCTGCTCGGCTCCGGATCGCTCTGGCGGATCGCCCTGATCGTGTTCGGCGGGACGCTGAGCATCTTCAGCCTCGGCGGCGTGTTCGCGGCGTCCTGGGTCCGGTTCCGCAACCGCGGTCCGATGGCGCTGGGCGCCGGCCTGGTCCTGCTGATCCTGGTGGCGCTGATCATCACCGTGCCGTCCTTCGGGCGGATCGTCGACGCCTTCCAGGGCTGGTGGCTGATGGTCGCCGCCGCCGCGGTGATCGCCTGCTCCTCCGTCGGCACCTGGGGATTCCTGCGCGGGAGTTCGGTGCGCTGACCTGTCCGTTCACTGCCGGGTCACCTCGACCGGGCCGGATGGGGCACACTGAGGCCATCGCAATTCCCGGTGAGAAAGGTTCCACAGGTGGAGGACGACGTCGTACTCTCGGCGCCCCTGTTCGTGGGGATGGACCCGGAGGCGTCCCGTGCGCTGATCGCTTCCATGCAGCCCGTGCACGTCGCCCGGGGTGAGGTCCTCTTCCACGAGGGCGAGCCCGGCGACCGGCTGTACGTGATCCGCACCGGCAAGATCAAGCTCGGCCGACGGTCCAGCGACGGCCGGGAGAACCTGCTCGCCGTGCTCGGCCCGGGCGAGATGTTCGGGGAGCTGTCGCTCTTCGACCTCGGCCCGCGCACCGCCACCGCGACCGGCGTCGCCGACGCCGTGGTGATGGAGCTCGGCCACGAGGAGCTGGTCGGCTGGCTGGAGCAGAACCCCGGCGTCGCCAAGCACCTGCTCGGCGCGCTCGGCCGCCGACTGCGCCGCACCAACGAGGCCCTGGCGGACCTGGTGTTCGCCGACGTGCCCGGCCGGGTGGCCAAGGCGCTGCTCGACCTGTCCACCCGGTTCGGTCAGCAGACCGACGAGGGCGTCCGGGTCGCGCACGACCTGACGCAGGAGGAGCTCGCCCAGCTGGTCGGCGCCTCCCGGGAGACCGTGAACAAGGCGCTGGCCGACTTCGCCGCCCGCAAGTGGGTCCGCAGGGAGGGCCGGGCGATCGTCCTGCTCGACCTGGACCGCCTGGAGCGCCGCGCCCGCTGAGACGGAGACGTGAGGAGGGCCCCGACGCGGATCGCGCCGGGGCCCTCCTGCTGTCCGGGTGTCAGTCGGTGATCTCGGCGACGATCTCCACCTCGACCGGCGAGTCCAGCGGCAGCACCGCGACCCCGACCGCCGAGCGGGCGTGCACCCCGGCGTCACCGAAGATCTCGCCCAGCAGGGTGCTGGCGCCGTTGATCACGCCGGGCTGCCCGGTGAAGGTCGGGTCGCTGGCCACGAAGCCGACCACCTTCACGATCCGCACGACCCGATCCAGGTCGCCGTCCAGCAGAGCCGCCACCGCGGCGACCGCGTTCAGCGCACAGGTCGCGGCCAGCTCCTGGGCGGTCTCGGCCGACACCGCGGCACCGACCTTCCCGGTGACCGGCAGCTCGCCGCCGACGAAGGGCAGCTGCCCGGAGGTGTGGATCAGGTTCCCGGTGCGGACCGCGGGCACGTACGCGGCGACCGGCGCGGCGACCTGCGGGAGCTCCAGCCCCAGCTCGGCGAGCCGCGCGGCGATCCGCCCGGTCACTTCTCGCCCGTCGGGCGCTTGAGGTAGGCGACCAGTCCGGTCTCGGACTGCAGCACGGTGACCAGTTCCCAGCCGTCCGACCCCCACTGGTCGAGGATCGCCTTGGTGGCGTGGACGATGAGCGGGACGGTCGCGTATTCCCAGGTGGTGGTGGCCATGGCCGTCACCCTAGTCGCGCGGCGTCGCGCACGTCGTCCAGCGCGAGCAGTTCGTCCTTCCACGACTCCACGTCCGGACGCCGACGCAGCAACGCCCTGCGCTCGCGCTCGGTCATCCCGCCCCACACGCCGAAGTTCGCCCGGCAGTCGAGTGCGTCGGCCAGGCACTCCAGCCGGACCACGCACTGCTGACACACGCTGCGCGCGTCGCGCTGGGCCTTGCCCTCGACGAACAGGTCGTCGGGCTCCACCCGTTCGACCCCCGCCGCGGACCCGCAGGCCGCGAACGCCGTCCAATGACCGTCCGGTACGGACATGCCATCCCCCTCGGTACCACGTCTCCCCTACGGGGACGCCCGACCGGGTACGGCTAGGACCGGCAGTGTCCCCCTGCTCGGGCGACCGTACCGCCGGATTCGTCCCACGTCACCACCCATCCGGGTCTCAGTGGGGACTCAGACCCGTGTGCAGGTCCGGTGCAGGTCGCCCAGAAGCCCATGATCACCGTGGAGCGGGGTCGGCGGGCTCCCGTACTCTGGCGACCATGCCCTCTCCCTCGTCGCCCTCGTCCGGCCGCGGTCGACAGATGACCGCCGGTCAGGCGGTGGCGCTGTTTATGGCGTTCCTGCTCGCCTCCGGCATCGGCGGTCTGCTGGCCGCCGGACTCGCCCTGCCGACCGTCGCGGTGGCCAACGGCGCCGCCGACCTCACGGTCCAGGCGTTCGAGGACCTGCCCAGCGAGCTGGAGCAGAAGCCGCTGTCGGAGAAGTCCGTCCTGCTGGCCGCCGACGGCACCCAGCTGGCCGAGTTCTGGTCCGAGAACCGCGAGGTCGTCACCCAGGACCAGATCTCCGAGCAGATGCAGAACGCGGTGATCGCGACCGAGGACCGCCGGTTCTACCTGCACGGCGGCATCGACCCGACCGGCACCCTGCGCGCGGCGGTCTCCAACTTCACCGGCGGCTCGACCCAGGGCGGATCGACGCTGACCCAGCAGTACGTGAAGAACGTGCTGATCGAGACCGCCATCCGCGACGGCGACTACGCCAAGGCCGAGCAAGCCCGCGAGGCGGAGGGCACCGAGGGCTACGCGCGCAAGCTCCGCGAGGCGAAGCTGGCCATCGCGCTGGAGAAGACGATGACCAAGGACGAGATCCTCACCTCGTACCTGAACATCGCCCAGTTCGGCGTCTCGACCTACGGCGTGGAGGCCGCAGCGCAGCGGTACTTCAGCAAGCCCGCCTCGGAGCTGAACTACCTCGAGGCCGCGACGATCGCCGGGATCACCAACAGCCCGACGCTGTACGACCCGGTGAAGAACCCGGAGCAGTCCGAGGGCCGCCGCAACACCGTGCTGTTCCTGATGCACGACCAGGGCTACATCACCGACGAGGAGTACCAGACCGGGAAGGACACCCCGCTGGCGAACACCCTGGCGGTCTCCGAGCCGAAGTCCGGCTGCATGGCCGCGGAGTCCGTGGTCGGCGGCTCCGGCTACTTCTGCGACTACGTCACCAACGTGATCAAGAACGACCCGGCCTTCGGTGAGACCCAGGAGGAGCGCGAGGACCTGCTCTACCGGGGCGGCCTGACCATCACCACCACCCTGGACACCCGGGTGCAGACCATCGCCAACGACTCGGTGAAGAACAGCGTCCCGGTCGCGGACGCCTCCGGTGTCGGCGAGGCGATGAGCGTGGTCGAACCCGGCACCGGGCAGATCAAGGCCATGGCGCAGAACCGGGACTTCAACAACACCTCCGAGGCCGGTGACCGCCAGACCTCGGTGAACTACAACACCAGCTACGAGTACGGCGGCTCGACCGGCTTCCCGCCCGGTTCGACCTTCAAGGCCTTCACCCTGCTGCAGTGGCTCAAGGACGGGCACTCGCTGAGCGAGCGGGTCAACGGCACCGCCCGGACCCTGAACACGAACCAGTTCAAGGCCTGCGGGCAGCAGCTCGGCAACACCACCTACAAGGTGGGCAACTCCGAGGGCGGCGCGGGCCAGATGTCGGTGCTGCAGGCGACCCAGAACTCGGTGAACCTGGCGTTCCTGACCATGGCGATGCAGCTCGACCTGTGCGACATCATGAACGGCGCCGCCGAGCTCGGCGTGGTCCAGGCCGGCAACGGCGAGACCTTCGACGCGGTGCCCGGCAACGTCCTCGGCTCGCAGTCCACCACTCCGCTGGCCATCGCGTCCGCCTACGCCACCTTCGCCTCCGGCGGCGTGTACTGCTCGCCGATCGCGATCACCCGGGTCCAGGACGCCGACGGCGCCGACCTCGCGGTGCCGGACGCGGGCTGCAAGCAGGCCATCTCCCAGGAGATCGCCAACGCGATGGCGTACGCGATGAGCAACGTGTGGAGCGGCACCGGCAAGGGCATCGGTACCCCGTCCTACACCGCGTCGGGCAAGACGGGCACCACCAGCCAGAACGAGCACACCTGGTTCGCCGGGTACACCCCGCGGCTGTCCACCGCCGTGTGGGTCGGCCACCCGGACTCGATGACTCCGATGCAGGGCGTCACGATCAACGGGACCTACTACCGCAACGTCTTCGGTGCGACGGTCGCGGGCAAGGCCTGGAAGTCCGCGATGGACGGCTTCCTGCTGGACGGCACCCCGAACCCCGACTTCGGTGCGGCCAGCTCCGACGACATCTACGGCGCCCCGGTTGCGGTGCCCTCGGTGGTGGGCCTGGACGTGGAGGCCGCGACCGAGCAGTTGTCGGCGGCCGGGTTCGGCGTGCAGGCGGGCGAGGCGGAGTTCTCCGACCTGGCGGCCAACACCGTGATCCGGCAGGACCCGAGCGGCACCGCCACCCCCGGCTCGATGGTCACGCTGATCCTGTCCAAGGGGACCGACCCCGCGGCAGAGCAGCCCACCGACCAGCAGACCCAGGGGCAGAACCAGGGGCAGGGCCAGAACCAGGGGCAAGGGAACGGCGGGGGCGGCAACCGGGGCGACGGGTAGTGGCCTCCCGTCTGGCCCGCGGACTCGGCGCCGCAGCGCTGGCCGGCGCCGGTGCGGTCGCCTGGGGGGCACTGGTCGAGGTCCGCTGGTACACCCTGCGCGAGTTCACCGTGCCCGTGCTCGCCCCCGGGTCCGACCCGCTCACGATCCTGCACCTGTCCGACCTGCACCTGACCCCCGGTCAGCACCGCAAGGTCGACTGGGTGCGCGATCTGGCGTCCCTCCAGCCCGACCTGGTGATCGACACCGGCGACAACTGGGCACATCTGGACGCGATGCCCGCGCTCCTGCACGCCCTGGAACCGCACCTGGACACCCCCGGCGCGTTCGTCTGGGGCTCCAACGACTTCTTCGCCCCCTCGCCCAAGAACCCGGCGCGCTATCTCCTCCCGGACGCACGGGTGCAGCGCGACCGGCCGCCGGTAGAGCTGCCCTGGCGAGAGCTCGGGCGACGACTGACCTCCGCGGGCTGGATCGACCTGGACAATCGCCGGGACGCCCTCGATGTGGCCGGTCGACGGATCAGCCTGGTCGGCACCAACGACGCCCACCTGGACCTGGACCGCTTCCCCGGCCCCGACGGCGACATCCGCCCCGCCGCCCACCGCGAGGACCCCGCTGGACCCGCCCGGGTCACCGAGCCGGTCCCCGACCTGCACCTGGGCGTCACCCATGCGCCCTACCGCCGGGTCCTGGACGCCATGCTCGCCGACGACGCCGATCTGATCCTGGCCGGGCACACCCACGGCGGCCAGCTCGCGGTCCCGGGCTACGGCGCCCTGGTCACCAACTGCGACCTCGACCGCAGCCGGGCGAAGGGTCTGCACGGCTGGCCCGGTGCCCGACCCGACGCCCCGCACGGCGCCGATTCCACCTGGCTGCACGTGTGCGGCGGTCTCGGTACCTCGCCCTACGCGCCGGTGCGCTTCGCGTGCCGACCGGAGGCCGCGTTGCTCACCCTGGTCGCCGCCAGCTGAGCACGGTCACGCGCACCCCTCCACGTCCGGTATGCTTACCTGGCACCACGGGGTGTGGCGCAGCTTGGTAGCGCGCCTCGTTCGGGACGAGGAGGTCGTGGGTTCGAATCCCGCCACCCCGACGTGATGTGGAAGGGCCGGTACCGCAAGGTGCCGGCCCTTCGTGCGTCCCCGAGCCCGCGATCCACGCGGCCGACTGCGTCCCGCTCACTCCGGTCCGTGCGCACCCTGCCCGCCCGCACCTCGGCCCGCGCGCACCCTGCCCGCCCGTACCTCGGCCGAGTGCGACGAACTTGTCGCCCATATCGCCCGCAGAGCGACAACAACCTCGCACTCGGCATGGGAGAGCGGCGTGCGCGGAGGGCGCGG
>NZ_JANZKP010000058.1 GCF_025642745.1 Cellulomonas sp. RIT-PI-Y | reverse complement strand
GCTCCACCCGAGCGCTCGCGCTCGCCGTGCTGCTCGGCGCGCCGTTGCTGGTCGGCGTTCCCGCGACCGCGGTCGAGCCGTGGGCACCGCCGGTGGCCGTGGAGGCTCCGGTCGCGATCGGCGGCACCCTGACCGACCAGGCCGGCGCGCTCGGTCCGGAGCAGGCGGCCGAGGTCCAGGCCGCGCTCGACGCCTACACCACGACCACCGGCGGCGGGCGGATCCTCGTGGTCTACGTGACCGACTTCGGCGGGCTCGCGCATGCCGAGTGGGCGCAGCAGACCGCCGACCTCAGCGGACTCGGGCCGGACGACGTGCTGCTGGCCGTCGCGACCGGTGAGCGGCAGTACGACCTGTCGCCGAGCACCACCGCCCAGCTGGGCCACGTCGCGATGAGCGACGGCGACGTCCGGGTCCGGGACGCGCTGTCCCGGGACGACTGGGCCGGAGCCGCCACCGCCCTCGCCGACTCGCTCGGCGCGAGCTATGGGCAGGACTCCGCCGCGGTGGCCACCGCGGCTCCCACGGCGTCGACCACGGCGCAGGCCGACGGCTCCGCCGCGACCGACGACACCCCGGCCACGCAGAGCGAGGGCGGATTCCTCGATCTCCTGGTCGGGCTGCTGGCGAGCATCCTGATGCTCTGGCTGATCTGGTGGGTGATCCGGCGCGCCTGGCGCAAGCGGCACGGCGGCCGCCCCGCGCCCCGGCGGCCGGCCGCACGCCGGCCCGCACCGGCCGTCCCGGCAGCCCCGGGACGCGAGTCCCTGGCCGACCTGCTGGCCCGCACCGACGCTGCCCTGCTGGCCGCCGACGAGACGGTCCGCGGAGCGACGCAGGACCTCGGCTTCGCGCAGGCCCAGCTCGGCCCGGCGGAGACGGCGGAGCTGGAGCGGGTGCTCCCTCGTGCCGACGCCGACCTCACCGTGGCCTTCCGTCTGCGACGGGAGGTGGACGACACCGGCGACCCGACGCGTGCCGCCCGCACCGCCGGCCGCGTCCTGACCCTGGTGCAGGCCCTGCAGACCAGCCTCACCGCGGCCCGGCAGCGGGTCGAGGACACCCGGTCGCAGCAGCTGGACGCCGCGCAGGCGATGGACCGGCTCCGCTCGACGCTGGCCGAACAGCGCGACCGGCTGCCCGCGGCCCGGGAACGACTCGCCGAGCTCGCCTCCCGCTACCCGGCCGACGCGCTGATCGCTGTCCAGGACGCCCCCGAGCGGGCCACGGAGCTGATCGACCAGGCCGAGGCCACCCTCGACGCCGGGCAGCACGCCGCACACGCCGATGACCTCGCCGGCGCCGCGAACCGGGCCCGGGAGGCCAGGACCGCACTGGGCCGGGTGACCGCGCTGCTGGACGCAGTGGACCGCCACGGTGCGGAGCTGTCCACCGTCGGCCGTCGACTGGACGCGGCCACGGCCTCGATCAGCGCCGACCTGGCCGACGTCGACCGGCTGGCGGCTCCGGACCCGACGGTCACCGCGGCGGCCGGACCCGCCCGGACCGCCCTGGACACGGCCCGCACCGCCCGGTCCGGGACCGGGGACCCGTTCGCCGCACTGGACGCCCTGGCGCGGGCGGAGGCCGTGCTGGACGGTGCCCTGGCCCCGCACCGCGCGGCCGAGCAGCGCCGCAGCCGGGCGGACCAGATCCTGGCCGACCTGCTCGGCCGGATCCGTCCGGCGCTGCTGTCCACCGCGGACTTCGTCAATGCCCGCGCCGACCTGGTCGACCTGCCCGCCCGGGCCAGGCTGCGCGAGGGCGAGGAGCTGTTCAACCAGGCGGTGCAGCTGCAGACGTCCGATCCGGCGCGGGCACTGCCCCTGGCGCAGCAGGCGGACCGCGCGGTCGCCGAGGCGATCCGGTCGGCGCGCGCCGACGTGGACCGGGTGCAGGCCCGGATGCAGCAGACGCGCCAGGTCACGCTGTCGCAGACGGCCGCGGCCACGGTCGCGGGGCTCTCCGCCCGCGAGCTGCGCGCGGTCCAGCGGGAGCAGCGCCGGGCCCGGGACGCGGAGCGGGAGTACCGGGAGGACCGACGCCGCCGGGACCGGGAGGACCGACGCGACCGCGAGGCGCGGCGGGAACGCGAGCGTGACCGGCCTGGACGCGGGGCGTCCGGCAGCACGTCCACCCCCCGCGGCAGCCGCGGCGGCGGGTTCTGATCGATCGACCACGGCCCGTCCCCCGGGCCGGGATGTTCTCCGAGAAGGAAGGCACGACATGACCGAGAAGCAGAGCGTCTTCGGCCGTATCACCCAGCTCGCGCGGGCGAACATCAATGCGCTGCTGGACCAGGCCGAGGACCCGCAGAAGATGCTGGACCAGCTGGTGCGGGACTACACCGGGTCGATCCAGGACGCGGAGAAGGCCATCGCCCAGACGATCGGGAACCTGCGCCTGGCCGAGCAGGACTACGCGGAGGACGTCGCCGCCGCCCGCGAATGGGGCAGCAAGGCGCTGGCCGCCTCGGCGCGCGCGGACCAGTTCCGCTCCGCCGGTGACGCCGCCAACGCGGACAAGTTCGACAACCTGGCCAAGGTCGCGATCAGCAAGCAGATCGCCGCCGAGCAGGAGGTCAAGACCGCGGAGCCGATGATCGCCTCCCAGCGGGAGACCGCCGAGAAGCTCAAGACCGGCCTGGCGCAGATGAAGGACAAGCTCGGCGAGCTCAAGTCCCGCCGCGACTCCCTGGTGGCCCGGCAGAAGTCCGCCCAGGCCCAGCAGAAGGTGCAGCAGGCGATCGGCTCGATCAACGTGCTGGACCCCACCAGCGAGATCGCCCGGTTCGAGGAGAAGGTCCGCCGGGACGAGGCGCTGGCCATGGGTCAGGCCGAGATCGCGGCCTCCTCGCTGGACTCCCAGTTCGCCGAGCTGGAGTCCGCGGGCACCGAGATCGAGGTCGAGGCCCGGCTCGCGCAGCTGAAGGCCGGTCGCCCGGCCCCGCAGATCGAGCGCTGAACCGCCGCACCGGCACGGCCCGTCACCCCCACGCGGGGTGGCGGGCCGTCGCCGTCAGCCCCGGACCCGGGCGGCGAACGCCTGGGCCAGTGCGCGACCGTCCCGGCGGATCTGCTCGTCGGCCTCGGTGACCGCGGAGACCATCGCCTCGGCCTCGTCGGCGGGCAACGCGTCCAGCTCGGCCCAGCGGCGCATCAGCTCCGGGGACGCCTCGGGGTGGAACTGCACGCCCCAGGCGCTGCCGACCCGGAACGCCTGGTACGGGTACATCGGCGAGGACGCCAGCCAGCCGGCCGTGCGCGGCAGATCCACCACCGCGTCGGAGTGCATGGTCGGCATCAGCGTGATCCGCTCCGCGGCGATCCCCCCGAGCACCGGGTCGGCCGCGGCCTCCGGGCGCCAGCGCAGCGCCACGGTGCCGGCCTCCCGTCCGGGCGGGGCGTCGACGTGCACCTGACCGCCGGTGGCCACGGCCAGCAGCTGCGCGCCCAGGCAGATGCCCAGCGTCGGCACCTCGGCCCGGACCGCGTCCGCGAGCAGCGCCCGCACGGCGGGGATCTGGGGGAGGTGGTCGTCGTGGGCGGACATCCGGCCGCCGAGCACGAGCAGCCCGTCCAGCTGGTCGGCGGGGCCGGGGTCCTCGCCGAGGTCGGCTCGCACCAGGCGGACGGTGACCCCGTCCAGCCAGTCGGCGAAGCGGTCCAGGGGCACCTCGTCATCCATCCGGACGACGGTCAACACAGGGGGAAGGCTGACGGTCACGGTGCAGCACGCTAGCGCCTGCCGCGCCGATCCCAGGAATCCGCAGCTGCTTCCCAGGAAACCCTCAGCGCTCGGAGGCACACTGGGGGGGTGACTGCCGCAACCACCGAAGCCACCCTGCTGGTCGTCGACGACGAGCCGAACATCCGCGAGCTGCTCGCCACCTCGTTGCGGTTCGCCGGGTTCGACGTGCACGCCGCCGCGGACGGGGGCGCCGCGCTCCGGCTGGCCAAGCAGGTCCAGCCCGATCTGCTGGTGCTGGACGTGATGCTGCCGGACATGGACGGCTTCACCGTGACCCGTCGGCTGCGGGAGAAGGGCCAGCACGTCCCGGTGCTGTTCCTCACCGCCCGGGACGACACCCAGGACAAGATCACCGGCCTGACCGTCGGCGGCGACGACTACGTGACCAAGCCGTTCAGCCTGGAGGAGGTCGTCGCCCGGATCCGCGCCATCCTGCGCCGCACCACCGGCGCGGAGGCCGAGTCCACCAGCGTGCTCGGCTACGAGGACCTGGAGCTGGACGAAGACTCGCACGAGGTCCGCCGGGCCGGTCAGGTGATCGACCTGTCCCCCACCGAGTTCAAGCTGCTCCGGTACCTGATGCTCAACCCGGGCCGGGTGCTGTCCAAGGCGCAGATCCTGGATCACGTCTGGCAGTACGACTGGGGCGGCGACGCGAACATCGTGGAGTCCTACATCTCCTACCTGCGCCGCAAGGTGGACCACATCGAGGGCGCGGCCGGGCCGGTCGCCCCGCTGATCCAGACCAAGCGCGGGGTGGGCTACATGCTGCGCAAGCCGAGCGGGTCGTGAGCGGCACCGAGCCGGTCGACCTCAGCTCCGACGAGGCCCGCGCCCAGGGCGCCGAGGTCCCTCCCGGTCAGCCGAACCGGCACCCGACGGCCCGGCTGACCGGGAAGGTCCGCGACCTCTGGCGCCGGACGCCGCTGACCGCGCGTCTGGTTGGGATCAGCAGTGTGCTGCTCGCGATCGGACTCGCCATCGCCGGGACCGCCACCACCACTCTGCTGCGGAGCTACCTCATCGGGCAGGTGGACGAGGACCTGGTCGCCTCGGCCAAGACCTACAGCTCTGGACTCGCCCAGGTGTACACCCGGGACGGCGACCTGGACTCGGTGCGCGACGACGGCTGGACCCAGATCGACTACGCGCTGGACGCTCGCATCCTGCAGTCCGACACCGCCCTGGACCCGTCGGAGAAGACGGCCGACACCTACGGCACCCCGGTGCTGCCCGATCTCACCCTCTCGACGGTGAGCGACTACAGCACGGCCCCGTTCACGGTCCGGTCCTCGAAGGCGGGCTCCGGCTGGCGCGCCGTCGTGACGCCGGTGCGCGACCAGGACAGCAACGAGCTGATCGGCTGGGTCACCTTCGCCCGGCCGATGGGCGAGGCGCAGGCCATCGTCCGCTCCGCCGCCATCGCGATGTGGACCTCCGCCGCCGCGATCATGATCATCGGCGTGGTGGTCGGCACCTGGGCGGTCCGCCGCTCGCTGCGCCCGCTGCGCGAGATCGAGGACACCGCCGCGACCATCGCCGCCGGCGACCTGTCCCGCCGGGTGCCGGCCGCACCGGAGTCCACCGAGGTCGGCCGGCTCAGCGCCTCGCTGAACGGGATGCTCACCCAGATCGAGGCCGCCTTCGACGCCCGGACCGCCTCGGAGGAGCGGATGCGCCGGTTCGTCGCGGACGCCTCGCACGAGCTGCGCACGCCGCTCGCCGCCATCCGCGGTTACGGGGAGCTGTACCGGATGGGCGCGCTGACCGAGAAGGAGCAGGTGGACGACACGCTGCGCCGGATCGAGCAGTCGGCGACCCGGATGGGCGGGCTGGTCGAGGACCTGCTGGCGCTGGCCCGGCTGGACGCCGACCGTCCCGGACGCACCGAGCCGGTGGACCTCGCCGTGCTGGCCACCGACGCCGCGCACGACCTGCGCGCGCTGGACCCCACCCGCGAGGTCCGGGTCGGGTCGCTGACCCCGGGTGCCGAGGACGAGCTGCCCACCACGGTGGTGCTCGGCGACGAGCCCCGGCTGCGCCAGGTGGTGGCGAACCTGGTCGGCAACGTCGTGCGGCACACCCCGGCGGGTTCGCCCGCGGAGCTGCTGGTCGGCCGGATCGGGGACCGCGTGGTGCTGGAGGTCCGCGACCACGGGCCCGGTATCCCCCCGGAGCACGCGGCCCGGGTGTTCGAGCGGTTCTACCGGATCGACGCCAGCCGCACCCGGGAGGGCGCCGGGACCGGCGGCGGGGCCGGACTCGGCATGGCCATCGTCGCCGCGATCGTCGACACCCATCTGGGTCAGGTCCGGATCGAGCCGACCCCGGGAGGCGGCGCGACCGTCCGGGTCGACCTGCCCGCCCTGGACGGCGAGGACCTGCAACAGGACTGACCGAGGTCTCCCCCGCCCGCGGGCCGGGCTACGATGGCGCGCCGTCAGGGTTTCCCGTCTTCGTAAGGCTTGGTCCATGGGCGTCTACGACGCACCGCAGTGGTTGTTGTCCGCCTTCGTCCGCAGCGTCGTCGGCGCCGGGGCGACCGCACCGGAGGACGAGATCCGCCGGGTCGGCACCGATCTGGTGGACCGGTGGACCGGGACGGGACGGACGTACCACAACCTCCGGCACCTGACCGATGTGCTGGCCCGGGTGGACGAGCTCGCCGAGGAGACCCACGAGCCGCACCTGGTCCGGCTCGCCGCCTGGTACCACGGCGCGATCTTCGACGCCGACAAGGTCGCCGCCTACGCGAACCGCGGCGGCGAGGACGAGGTCGCCTCCGCCGCGCTGGCCCGCGAGCAGCTGACCGCCCTGGGTCTGCCCCGGGCGGCCGTGGAGCGGGTGCACGAGATGGTGATCGTCCTGGTCCGGCACCTCGCCGACCCGACCGACTTCGACTGCGCGGTGCTCTGCGACGCGGACCTGGCGATGCTGGCCGCCGAGCCGCAGCGCTACAAGGCGTACCTGCACGACGTCCGGGAGGAGTACGCGGGCGTCCCGATGGCCGACTACCTGCGCGCCCGGCTGCGGATCGTCCGCAAGCTGCTGGCCCGCCCGAGCCTGTTCGTCAGCCCGCTCGGTGCCGCCTGGGAGGAGCCGGCCCGGCAGAACCTCGGTGCCGAGCTGCACAAGCTGGAGAAGGTGCTGGCCGAGATCGAGGCCCGGGAGACCGGTGACGGCTCCGGTGAGCCGCTGACCCGGATCCACCCCGCGGCGGACGCCAGCGCCTGAACTCCCCGCCCGGACACGAAGAAGGCCGGTCACCCCTCGCGGGGTGACCGGCCTTCTCAGCTCGGCCGAGCGGCGGGACTCAGAAGTCCATGCCGCCCATGCCACCGGCGTCCGGGGCGGCCGGGGCGGCCTTCTCCGGCTTGTCGGCGACGACGGCCTCGGTGGTGAGGAACAGCGCGGCGATGGAGGACGCGTTCTGCAGCGCGGAACGGGTCACCTTCACCGGGTCGTTCACACCGGCGGCCAGCAGGTCCTCGTACACGCCGGTGGCGGCGTTGAGGCCCTGGCCCGCGGGCAGGTTGCGGACGCGCTCGGCGACCACGCCGCCCTCGAGACCGGCGTTGACGGCGATCTGCTTCAGCGGGGCGTCGATGGCGACCTTGACGATGTTCGCACCGGTGGCCTCGTCACCGACGAGCTCCAGGGTCTCGAACGCGGTCTTGCCGGCCTGGATCAGGGCGACGCCACCGCCGGCGACGATGCCCTCCTCGACGGCGGCCTTCGCGTTGCGCACGGCGTCCTCGATGCGGTGCTTGCGCTCCTTGAGCTCGACCTCGGTCGCGGCACCCGCCTTGATGACGGCGACGCCACCGGCCAGCTTGGCCAGGCGCTCCTGCAGCTTCTCGCGGTCGTAGTCCGAGTCGGAGTTGTCGATCTCGGCGCGGATCTGGTTGACCCGGCCGGCGATCTGCTCCGCGGAGCCGCCACCCTCGACGATGGTGGTCTCGTCCTTGGTCACGACCACCTTGCGGGCGGTGCCGAGCACCTCGAGGCCGACCTGGTCGAGCTTGAGACCGACGGTCTCGGACACGACCTGGCCACCGGTGAGGATGGCCATGTCCTGCAGCATCGCCTTGCGGCGGTCGCCGAAGCCCGGGGCCTTGACCGCGACGGACTTGAAGATGCCACGGATCCGGTTGACGACCAGGGTCGCCAGCGCCTCGGACTCGACGTCCTCGGCCACGATGATCAGCGGCTTGCCGGTCTGGATGACCTTCTCCAGCAGCGGCAGCAGGTCCTTGACGTTGGAGATCTTGGACTCGACCAGCAGGACGTAGGCGTCCTCCAGGATCGACTCCTGGCGCTCCGGGTCGGTGACGAAGTACGCCGACAGGTAGCCCTTGTCGAAGCGCATCCCCTCGGTCAGCTCGAGCTCCAGGCCGAGGGCGTTGGACTCCTCGACCGTGATGACGCCCTCCTTGCCGACCTTGTCCAGAGCCTCGGCGATGAGCTCGCCGATGGCCGGGTCGCCGGCGGAGATCGCGGCGGTGGCGGCGATCTGCTCCTTGGTCTCGATCTCCTTGGCCTGGGCGAGCAGCTGCTCGGTGACGGCGGCGACGGCCTTCTCGATGCCCTTCTTCAGGGCGATCGGGTTGGCGCCCGCGGCGACGTTGCGCAGGCCCTCGCGCACGAGAGCCTGGGCCAGCACGGTGGCGGTGGTGGTGCCGTCACCCGCGACGTCGTCGGTCTTCTTGGCGACCTCCTTGACGAGCTCCGCACCGATCTTCTCGAACGGGTCCTCGAGGTCGATCTCCTTGGCGATGGAGACACCGTCGTTGGTGATCGTGGGGGCGCCCCACTTCTTGTCCAGCACGACGTTGCGGCCCTTGGGGCCGAGGGTGACCTTGACGGTGTCGGCGAGGACGTTCAGTCCGCGCTCGATGCCGCGCCGGGCCTCCTCGTTGAAGGCAATGATCTTGGCCATGGGGCTATCGATCCTTCACTGGTGGCTTCTGGGTCGGCCGGTCGGTGCCCGCGACGGACGGACTGCCGCCCGCCGGTCACGTCCCGGCGTGCGGCGGACCTCACCGGGTCGGCCTGATGTGAGCGATTCTGTCACTCTCCACCGGAGAGTGCTAAGTCAATGGTTAGCACTCGACCCCTCCGAGTGCAAGGCTCGACCACCCCGACGCGGTGGAATCCCCTGACCGCGAACAGCCGGGTGGATTACGGTGTCTGCCCATGTCAGCCGCACCGGTGCGACGGGGTCGTCAGACGCTCGCCGTGGTCACCCTCACCGCACTGGCGGCCGTGCTGATCGGCTGGGGTGCGACGGGGCCGCGCAGCGCCCGGATCGCCCTGTACTCCGAAGGCGTCGTGATCAGCGCCGACGGGGAGCGCAGCCTGGTGACCGAGGGCGCCGAGCCGCTGCTGCACGAGGGCACCCGGGTGGTGGACGACCCCACCGTCGGCGCCGACGACGTCCTCGCCGCCGCACAGCGGGACTGGCTGGCCGCCGGGGACGTGCCCGGCGCGGACGGCCCCTACGCGGACCTGGTCGCCGACGCGCTGCTCGACCTGCACACCCTGGTGCTCGACGACGGTGCCGCGGTGGCCGCCTGGTCGCCGTACTGGCGCTACGTCTGGCCGCGGGACGCCTCCTTCGTGGCGGTGGCGCTGGCCCGGACCGGCCACGACGACGACGCACTGGAGATCCTGGACTTCCTGGCCGGGGTGCAGGAGCCGGACGGCTCCTTCCAGGCGCGCTACCTCCCGGACGGCTCGGGCGACACGCCCGACGACCGCGGCGAGCAGAGCGACGGCGTCGGCTGGGTGCTGTGGGCGGCCGGTGAGGTGGTGGCGCAGTCGGCCGACCCGGCCGCGACGGCCGAGCACCTGCGCCCGCTGGTCGACCGCACCGCCCGGCACGCCGAGGCCCTGGTGGCCGGGGACGGCCTGCCCGACGCCTCCCCGGACTACTGGGAGGTGCACGAGGACGAGCTCACCCTGGGCACCGTCGCCCCGGTGCTGGCCGGCCTGGAGAGCGCGACCGCGTTCTACACCGTGCTCGGCGACACCGGACGCGCCGGCGAGACCCGGTCGGCCGCCGACCTCACCCGGGATGCGGTCCAGGAGAAGTTCGACGAGTACGGCCGCTACGCCGACGGCGACCTCGCCGACGCGGCGAGCGCCTTCACCCTGCCGCCGTTCCAGCCCACGGCGCTGGACGGCGCACTGGCGGCATGGCAGGACTCCGCCGCGGAGATGGCCCGGCCGGCCGGCGGACTCGCACCGGGCGAGGGGTGGCGGCAGGACGGCATCTCCTGGACGCCGCAGACCTCGCTGTACGCGCTGACCGCCGCGAGCAACGGGGAGCGCGACCGCGCGACAGCCTGGCTGGACTGGTTGGACCAGCACCGGACCGACCTCGGCGCACTGCCGGAGAAGGTCCTGGACGACGGCTCACCGGCCGCCGTCGCACCCCTGGCGTGGACCGCCGCCTGTGTCGTGCTGGCGGTGGACGCGCTGGGATGAGACACGTCGGGGCGGGGCCGGGAGCGGCGATGCTCGGGCCCCGCCGTCGACGTCAGAGCGGGCGAACCTGCTCGGCCTGCGGGCCCTTGGTGCCCTGACCGACCTCGAACTCGACGTTCTGCCCCTCGTCGAGGCTGCGGTAGCCCTCGCTCTGGATCGCGCTGAAGTGCACGAACAGATCCTGAGTGCCGTCGGCCGGGGTGATGAACCCATAGCCCTTCTCGGCGTTGAACCACTTGACGGTGCCCTGCGGCATGCGGTGCTCCTGCGACTGAGTGTTCGGCTGACACCGCCACAGGAGACCCGACCGGGACCGTCTGCGGCGTGGCGCTGAGCGTAGCCGTGCCTGCAGTGGTGCGAAAGGGGTGATTCGCCCTATCAGCCCACGAAGTCGGACCGCAGCAGCACCACGATCCCGCCGTCGGCGACGTCCGCCGACTCGGTGACCGTCGTGATGCCGAGAGCGTCGGCCACCGCCTGGGCGGTCACCTGGAGCTCGGGCGTGGCGTAGAAGACGGTGGTGACGTCGGCCGTCGAGGCGCTGCCGTTGCCCGCGGTCACCGAGGTGAAGCCCGCGGTGCCGAGCTGATCGGCGGCGTCGGCGGCCAGACCGTTCCGGTTCGCGGCGTTCAGCACCTCGATCGCCTGCGCGAGGTCGGCGGTCGGGGCCGGGGCCTCCTCGGTGGCCGGCGGCTCCTCGGTGGCGGCGTCGCCCTCGGTGGTGCCCTCGGTCGCGGCCGGGTCCTCGGCGCCGTCGGTGGCGGTCGCGGCCGGGTCGTCGGTGAGCTCGACGTTCGCCTGGTCGTCGCCGCCGTTGCCGAGCCCGTCCCAGGACGAGGCCCAGAGCACCGCGGCCACGGTCACGACCGGCACCAGTACGATCACCGCCACGAAAGGCCACCAGCGGGACCACCAGGTCCGGGGCGCGCGGTGCACACCGATCGGCGTGTCCGAGCCGGGAGCGGCGTCGAACTCGTCCTCGGGATAGGGATAGTTGCCCTTCGTCACGCCGGACAGGCTAACGGCTCGGCCCCACGGCCAGCCATGAGGCGCGGGCGAGGGTCGTGGAGAAGGTGTGCAGGTCGGCGCGTCAGGCGTCGGAGCCGAGCCGGCGCGCGGTGCGCTGCCGCTGCCGACTGGACCGCATCCGGCGCAGCCGCTTGACCAGCATCGGGTCGTGCGCGAGCGCCGCCGGGCTGTCGATCAGGGCGTTGAGCACCTGGTAGTACCGGGTGGCCGACAGGTCGAAGAGCTCGCGGATCGCCTGCTCCTTGGCACCCGCGTACTTCCACCACTGCCGCTCGAAGGCCAGCACCTGCTGGTCGCGCTCGGACAGCTCGCCCTCGATCCGGACCGGCTCGGTCGCCGCGCTCATCCCTGCCTCCTGACCACTGCTCGACCGCGCCACTGTACGTCCCGAATCACAGCGGTGTCATTCCCGTCCCGGCCTCCTTCCAGCCCGGATCCGGCCCCGCGACCCGGCGGTCCTGGTTAGCCTCGCCGGATGACCCCGAGCACCGCCGCACCGCTGTCCGACCTGATCGCCGCCGACTGGGCGCAGGCCCTCGCCCCGGTCGAGGACCGGATCCACGCCATGGGCAGGTTCCTGCGCGCCGAGGTGGAGGCCGGGCGGAAGTACCTGCCCGCCGGCGACGCGATCCTGAACGCCTTCCGCCGGCCGCTGGCCGACGTGCGGGTCCTGATCGTGGGCCAGGACCCGTATCCGACCCCGGGCCACCCGATGGGCCTGTCCTTCTCCGTGCAGCCCGATGTCCGGCCGCTGCCGCGGTCGTTGGCGAACATCTACCAGGAGCTGCAGTCGGACCTGGGCATCCCGCCGCATCGCGACGGCGACCTCTCGGTGTGGGCCGACCGCGGGGTGATGCTGCTCAACCGGGTGCTGACCGTCGAGCCCGGCGCCGCCGCCTCCCACCGGGGCAAGGGCTGGGAGGAGGTCACCGACCGGGCGATCGAGGCGCTGGTCGAGCGCGGCGGTCCGCTGGTGGCGATCCTGTGGGGCCGGGACGCGCAGTCCCTGCGGCCACGGCTCGGGCAGGTCCCGGCCGTGATGAGCGCCCACCCCAGTCCACTCTCGGCCAGCCGGGGCTTCTTCGGCTCCCGGCCGTTCTCCCGGGTGAACCAGCTGCTGCAGGAACAGGGCGCCGATCCGATCGACTGGGCGCTGGCCTGAGGACAGAATGGCTGTCATGACCACGGATCTGCCACGCTGGGAGCGCTACGTCGCGGTGGGCGACTCGTTCACCGAGGGACTCTGGGACGCTCCGCACGGCACGGACGCCCCGATGCGCGGCTGGGCCGACGTGCTGGCCGGGCACCTGTCCGACCGCCGGCGGGCGGCGGGGCTGACCCCGTTGCGGTACGCCAACCTCGCGGTCCGCGGGAAGCTGCTGCGCCCGATCGTCACCGAGCAGGTGCCGGCCGCTCTCCGGCTCGGACCGGATCTGGTCAGCCTGGTCGGCGGCGGCAACGACATCCTGCGACCCGCCGCCGACGTCGACCGGCTGGCCCGCGACCTGGAGGCCGCCGTGCAGCGGATCCGGGCCACCGGTGCGGACGTGCTGCTCGCCACCGGGATGGACGTCGCCGGGGCGGGGCTGATGACCGCCACCCGCCCCCGGGTCGGGATCTTCAACGCGCACCTGTGGTCCATCGCCCGGCGGCACGGTGCCTACGTGGTCGATCTGTGGGGGATGCGACACCTCAAGGACCTGCGGATGTGGGCGCCGGACCGGATCCACCTCACCACCGAGTCGCACGCCCGGGTGGCGCAGGGGGCGCTGGTCGCCCTCGGGCTGTCGCCGGACGACGACGCCTGGGACGAGCCGCTGGCCCCGGCGCCGCCGATCTCCCGGGCCGCGCAGGCCCGCGCCGACGCCGAATGGCTGCGGGCCCATGTGTACCCCTGGGCCACGCACCGGCTGCACGGCACCAGCTCCGGGGACGGGCGGCGGGCCAAGCGGCCGGAGCTCACCGAGGTCTGAGGTTCAGTCCGCGCCGGAGACCAGCGCGACCGAGGCGCCGGCCACGTCCGCGGCCGGCACTGTGCCGTCGAGCGCCACGGTGGTGGTCGGCGACGTCACCGGGGTGCGGGATTCGGACAGCGCCTGGTCGGTGCCCCCGCGCAGGGTGAGGGCCAGCTCCCGCCCGGCGCAGCCCTCGGGGACGCCGGAGAGCGTGGCGGTGGTGACGGCATAGCCGCCCAGCGACCGGTCGTAGCCGACGTCGTAGCCGATCTGGATCGCGTCGACCACGCACCCCCCGGCGGACACCGGGCCGAGCTGCTCCCAGCTCATCGCGCGGGCGGTCGAGACCGCCAGTCCCGCGCCGCCCAGCAGCGCCAGCGTGACACCCGCGGTGCGGCGGGCACGTGTCAGCCCCATCGGTGTCCTCTCCATGGACGAACCCGGCCGATCCGTCGGCCTGGCCGACCCATCGTCCGCCGACCGGTCGGTGTGAGCATCCGGTGCCCGGTTCACCCCGGCGGGCGACACCCGTCAGGGCTGGCCGCAGACCTGCACGCTCTGCGGGCTGCCGTCCCGGACACCCCAGGTGTCCCACCCGGTCGGCGTCACCCGGTACACGGTGCCGCTCTGCTGGACCAGGGTGTAGTTGCCGGGGGCGCTGAACCGGAGATTCGCGGTGCTGCCGCCCTGCGCCCGGATGAAGTCGGCGAGCGGTCGCAGGTCGATGTCCGCACGCCAGCCGGCGTAGAACTGCGGGCTGCCGGAGACCGAGACCGTCGTGGTCATGCAGGCGTAGTTCGCGGTGCCGGTGACGGCGCCGGTGGTCTGGCCGTAGCTGAGGGACGCGTCGTACTGCGGCGCGGGCAGGTTGTAGTGGCAGACGGTGACCGTCAGGACCTCGCCCGCGGCCAGGGTGCTGGACCCGGTGCGGCCGCCGATGGACAGCACGTTGTTACTCGGGGAGCCCAGCACCTGGCCGTACCAGGGGCTGTGCACCTGGAAGCCGTCGGCTGTGGCGATGCCGTTGAACGGACGCTGGTCCAGATGCAGGTCGACGCGCCAGGTGGTCCCGGCCGCTCCGGAGACCTGCACGCTGAAGCAGGCCTGGGTGCCGGAGCTGGAGATCTGGGACCAGGTCAGATCGGTGAACGTCGTGCCCGCCCCGGGGGTGACCGGCCCGGTCGCCGCGGAGGCGGGGGCCTTCCAGGTCACCGGCACCGACCAGCCGTTCAGGGTCAGCGCGGCCCCGGCGATCGCGCTCGTGGCGTAGCTCGGGACCGTGACCGTCAGGGAGCCGGTGGTGGCGGTGCCCGCCGTGTCCGTGGTGGCGGTCGGGGTGCCGTCGGGGGCGTACATCCGCAGGGTGAGCGCGGTGCCGGAGCAGCTCGCGGGCACATTGCCGAACACGATCGTCGTCGACCGGCCGGAGCTGGTGCTGCCCGGAGCGGCGGTCAGCGCGGTGGTGGTGCACGGGGTGGCGGAGGTCAGCAGGTGGTGCGCGCCGCGCAGGGTCAGCTGGGCGGCGCTGGCGGTGTGCAGGCCGAACAGGGCGATCACGGCCAGCACGGCGGCCAGTGCGGTGGCGGCGGCGCGACGGCAGGTCACGGCGCGGGCTCCAGCACCCGGGGCGCGGCAGGCCCGGAGGCGTCGGCGGGTTCAGCGGGTTCGGCGGGTGACTCCTTGCCCGGCCACAGCAGCACGCCGCCGGCGATCACCAGCAGCGAGGCCCAGGCCCACGGGTCCAGCAGGATCGACGCGATCCGGCCGAGTCCCGGCACGTGCAGCACCGCGATCCCGAGGATGTCCGGCTGCGTGGGCCGCCACGGGTCGTCGAAGTCGTTGTTGTCACCGCGGATCGCCCAGCCCTCGGCGGCGTCGCCGCCCACCACGCGGTGGATCACCCGGCCGTCCTCGACTCCGGGCGGGGTGTAGACCACCACGTCGCCCTCGGTCGGCACGCCGCACCGGGAGACCACCAGGTCGCCGGTGTAGTAGGTCGGCTCCATCGAGTGGCCGGACACGATGGTCAGCGTGGTGCAGCCGCCCAGCGTGGTGGGCCAGCCGAACCAGACCAGGACCGCGACCAGGGCGCCGGTGAGCACCCACCCGGCGGCCGACCGCAGGCGCGCCGGACGGGGGCGACGCGTCGGCGCCACCCCCGTCCGTGCGGCCCGGCGGCCGTGCCGGATCATCCGGGCGTCAGCTCGCGATGACGACCGCGACGCCCTTGACGTCCGCGGCCTTGACCGAGGTGGTGACCGGGACGGTGACGGTGCCGCCCCCGGTGGGCACCACGGCGGTCAGGGTGCCGAGCGAGGCGGCGGTGGCGCTCGGGTCGTTGTCCAGCAGGTCGATCGTGATGTTCTGGCCCGCGCAGGCGGTGGCCACACCGGACAGCGTCACACCGGAGACCGCGTAGCCCTTGGCGGTGGAGGAGTAGGTGTCGGCGAACTTCACGGTCACGCCGTCGGTGTCGCAGGACGCCACCACGGTGGTGCCCGCGCCCAGGGCGCCGGAGGTCAGGTTCAGCTGGGCGGCGGAGGCCAGGCCCAGACCGGTGATGCCGAGGGCGGCGATCGTGAAGGCGACCACCTTGCGACGGGTGGTGCGACGGGGCGCGGCGATGACGGACATGAACGGCTGACCTTCCGGTTCGACAGGGGGGAGACGCCGACCTGGCGGCGTCGCCCAGTGAGCGAGCGGAGGGCGCTCGGCCTGGGCGCCGGAAATCTAAGGGGCGTCTCACCTGCGCAAACACCAGGGTTGGGTGCTAGCACCCCTTCGCCGATCCGGGTGAGCGGGTTTCACCCGCTCGGACCGTGACAAACCGGACATCCGACCCGGTATCCCCTGGATTCGGGTCACCCGTTCAGCCCTGGACCTAGGTCCCTTCCCTCAGCGTCTCAATCGGTACCCGCGCCACGACCTGAGTGCCGTCGCCCGGGACCGAGGACACCCGTAGCTCACCCCCGGCCAGCGCGAGGCGATCCGACAACCGTGCCGTCCCGGACGCCGGACCCGGCCGCTCGCCGAACCCCACGCCGTCGTCCCAGACGGAGACGTGCACG
Source organism: Cellulomonas sp. RIT-PI-Y (assembly GCF_025642745.1). Lineage (GTDB taxonomy): Bacteria > Actinomycetota > Actinomycetes > Actinomycetales > Cellulomonadaceae > Cellulomonas. Next base: position 3,578 of record NZ_JANZKP010000058.1, on the reverse strand, counting down.
GCGTCGCGGTCCTGGGACAACCGGACGTCGATCACGTCCGCCCGGCCGTGCCGGAGCGCGTTGCTCACCGCCTCCTCGACCACCCGCACCGCCAGCAGCCGCTCACCCTGGCTCAGCATCGAGGCCGCCGGGTCGTCCAGGACGCGCACCTCGGGGGCGACGCCCAGGCGGGTGTTCACCGAGGTCGGGATCCGGCCGAGCAGCGCACGGATCGCCGGCACCATGCCGACCTCCAGCTGATCCGGGTAGAGCATCCGGCTGGTCGCCCGGATGTCGGCCTCGCGCACGGTCTCGATCTCCTCGCGCACCTCGGCCAGGAGGGCGAGGTCGGCGTCGTCCCCACTCCCCCGGCCCAGGCGCTCGGCCAGCCGGTCCAGCCGGGCGACCACCAGCACGAGCCGCTGCTGCACGGTGCCGTGCAGCCCCTCCGCCACCTCGCGCCGGACCCGGACCTCCTCGTGGTGCAGCGCCGACAGCGCCAGCTCGATCTGCACCTGGCTGCGCGCCGCCTCCGCCATCTTGACGCGCAGCCGACGTCGCGAGCGGAGGGTGGTGAACCCGATCGCGCTGGCGATCCACGACACCACGCTGGCACTGGCCAGATCGGTGAGCACGGCACCCATCTGACCGTCGACGTACACCCCGAGCGCGGTCTGCAGGGTGGCGCGGAACCCCGCTGCGGCGACCCCGGCGAGCAGCACGCCGATCACCAGCTGCCAGGGCCCACGGGAGGGCAGAGCGGTGCCGCCCCAGAACAGCAGCACGAGCATCGCGAGCACGGCACCGAGGTTCGCCACCACCCGGTACAGCACCGGGACCCCGGCGCCCTGCACCATCTGGTGGTGGTAGACGTAGGCGGTCTGCACGGCGGCACCGACCGCGAACACCGCCATCACGGAGCCGGTCGCGAACAGCAACGCCCACCGGTCGCCGCGGTCGGCATCCTGGGGTCCCAGCCTCATCGTCACCATCCGTGTCACCAAGAACTCGCCCGCGCGTCGTCGCACCCTGGGGGCCGGCCACGACGATACTGGCAGCGATGACCGAGACCGCGCCCCGCACCATCCGCGTGGCCATCGTCGAGGACCAGCCGCTGTTCCGCTCCATGCTGGAGCTGACCCTGGGCTCCGCCCCCGGGGTGCGCGTGGTCGCGTCGGTGGGCACCGTCCGTGAGGCCACCGCCGTGCTGCGCCCCGGCGCCGTGGACGTGGCCGTGCTCGACATCGACCTGCCCGACGGCAACGGCATCGCCCTGGGGGTGACCGTGCGCCGGGGCCAGCCGAACCTCGGCATCCTGCTGCTGTCCGCGCACGACGCGATGGACCTGCTGCTCGACCTCCCGCCGGACGTGGCCAGCGGGTGGAGCTACCTGTCCAAGACCACCTCCACCAGCGCGAACACCCTGGTGCAGGCCATCCGGGCCGCCGCCGCCGGCCGCACCACGCTCGACCCGGTGCTGCTGGACCGGATGTCGCCCCGGGCGGGTTCCGCCGTCGCGAGGCTGACCGACCGGCAGTACGCCGTGCTGCGCCTGCTCGCCCAGGGCCTGTCCAACGCGGGCATCGGGGAGATGCTGCACATCACCGAGAAGTCGGTGCAGAACCACATCAACGGGATCTATGGCACGCTCGGCATCGACGCCGACCCGGCCCGCAACCCCCGCGTCACCGCCGCGCTCCGCCTGCTCGAGGAGACCGGCCGCTCCGCCGGCTGACCGGTGGACGTGGGCGGGGTCACAGTCGCTTCACCCACTCGAACGGGTGGCCCGATCCCGACCATCCTGTAACGTAGGCATCGCCCTTGGCCGCCTGCCCCCTGCGCGGTCAAGGGCCTTTTCATGTCCGGATCAGGCGGTCCAGCAGCTCGAAGGTGTCGAAGGGCTGGTCGACGTCACCGAAGTGCCCCTCGTCGCGGACGACGAGCGTGCCGCCGGTCCGGTCCCGGATCGCCATCCCCTGCCGCCAGTCGCAGCCGTAGGGATCGGTCACCGAGTTGATCAGCACCAGGTCGTCGACGTGCGCGGCGATCCGCCGCCAGTCGTAGGACGCCCGCAGCACCGGCTCCTCGTCCTCGTTCGGCCGGGTGCTGTACCCGGCGACCAGCACCGCCTGCGGCACGGTCACCTCGATCCGCTCCAGCACCGCCAGCAGCAGGGCGGCGCCGCCCGAGTGACCGATCAGCACGGTGTCCTCGTCGATCGCCATCCGGTCCAGCGCCCCGGGCAGGAAGTCGTCGACCGGGGTCACGTTCAGGTCCGGGAAGTGCGGGCGGTCCACGGTCCACCCCCGCGCGGCCAGGCGGTCGGCCAGCCAGGGGTACCAGATCACGTCGGGGTGGCCGCCGGTCCCGTGCACGATCACCGCGCGGGTCACGCGGGCACCGCCGGGTGTGCGGGAAGAAGCGTCATCGGGTCCTCCGGTCCCTGGGAGGGGTCCATCAGACCACGCGCAGACCGCTCAGCTGAACCCGATCGCCCGCTGGGCCACCCGGTACGCGAACACCGAGACCCGTCGTCCGGTCCGGCCGGGCAGGTTGCTGAGCTGTCCGAACACCGACCAGCGCACGCGGCGGTACAGCCAGCGGTCCTGGGCGCGCAGCTCCGCCCACCACCGGTCCTTCTCCGCCAGTCGCCCGGCCCTGATCAGCAGGATCGAGCTGACCGCGCAGACGATCGCCACGTGGTGCAGCCGGTAGGCGCGCAGCCTGCGGTCGGCGGCCCGGACCGTGGACAGGTGGTCCAGCATCAGGCGGTTGACCCGGAGTTGTTGGTCCAGGCGGCGCAGCATCACCGGTTCCTGCACCGACTGGTCGGCCCGGCCGATGAAGTACCGGTACAGGTCGACATCCAAGTAGGACAGCGTGCGTACCCGGTGCAAGGGGATCAGGGCGTACAGGTTGTCGACGTAGAAGGTGTGCTCGGGCAGCCGCAGCCCCGCCTCGCGCAGCACCGCGGTGCGGTAGGTCAGCGCGTGCATCATCAGGTACTGCCGTTTGCCGAACCGGCGGGTGTGCTGCCAACCGTGCACACCCCCGGTGGGCAGCGCGCCGCGGTAGTGCACGACGGTCTTGTGTTTCTTGCCGACCTTCTCGTAGACGAAGTTCGAGATCAGCAGGTCCAGGTCGGGTTGCTCGCGCAGGGTGGCGAGCACTGCGGTCAGGGCGTCGCGGTCGAGCCAGTCGTCGGCGTCCAGGACCTTGAGGTGGTTGCCGGTGGCGTGGGCGAGTCCGGTGTTGATCGCCGCCCCGTGCCCGCCGTTCGGCTGCCTCAGCAACCGGACCAGCCCCCGGTCCACGTAGGACTGCGCCAAGACCGCAGTGCCGTCCGTCGAGCCATCGTCGACCACCACGACCTCGACCTCGGGGCTGAGCCCGACCACCGAGTCCAGCGCCCGCGCCAGGTAGTCCGCCACGTTGTACGCCGGGACGACGACGGTGAGCACCGGGGTCATGCCACCGGCTCCTTCGCCGCCTCCGGGACCTGCTTGAAGATGATCTTGAAGATCGGGAAGAACACCCAGAACGAGATGGCGGCGTTGATGATCATGGTGACGATGTCGGCGAGGGTCTCCCCGGTGCCT
>NZ_JANZKP010000057.1 GCF_025642745.1 Cellulomonas sp. RIT-PI-Y | reverse complement strand
CCAGGAGGGCAGAGATCCGGAGTCGGGGTCCGCTAGCCGGAAGGACGGCCTGCGGGCACAGCCGAGCGTGCGCTGATCAGCGACACATTCGGCAGGTCATGGAAGGACGATACGGCCGTCCTCCCGCCATCTGGAACAGCCGTCTTGCTGGCTGAGATATCGCTGTTCCGGGGTCCGAACGGGTGAAACGGCGACCGACTGTCCGATATCGGGTGGTTTGTGGCAGGTGTGACGTCTGTGAAAGCTGTGACAGGAGTTCACTTCTGTGGTGAAGACAGGTAGCGTCGCCGTGGACATCCGGAATGAACGAGAGGGACGGCTCTGTGAGGCAACCGAATCGTCGGCGCGCCGGGCGCACGGCCACCGTGGTGATCGCGGCGGCGCTGCTCGTCGTCCCCGGCAGCGTGGCCATGGCCGACCCGGACGTCAGCGACGACGACGTCCGTCAGGCGCAGCAGGCCGAGTCGTCCGCTGCGGACGCGGTCGCGGACATCGAGGTGCGGCTCGCGCAGCTGTCCGCGCAGAGCGACCAGACCCAGATCGCGGTGCAGCAGGCCGGAGAGGCCTACGCCCAGGCCCAGGCCGATCTCGCGACCGCCCAGCAGGCCGCCACCGAGGCGCAGACCACGTACGAGACCGCGCAGGACGAGCTGGAGGCGGCGCGCTCGACCCTGGTCGCGATCGCCCGGGAGTCGGCCCGCAGCGGCGGCTCGATGGACGACCTGCAGGCGCTGCTCTCCGCCGAGGGGCTCGAGGACGTCGTCGCCCGGAACGAGGCGCTCGGCCTGGTCAGCAGCAAGGCCGACCAGGCGGTGCAGACCTACCGTGCCGCCGACCAGGTCGCCAGCACGCTGAAGGAGGAGGCGGAGTCGGCCCAGACGGCCAAGGAGTCCGCCGCCGCCGCCGCGCAGACCTCGCTCACCGCCGCCGAGACCGCCCAGTCCGACGCGGACGCGGCCGTCGCCAGCGTGGCCACCGAGCGGCAGTCCCTGATCCAGCAGCTCGCCGCCGCGCGGAACACCACCACCGAGGTGGAGCAGCAACGTCAGGACCAGATCGACGCCGACCGGCAGGCCCAGGCCGAGGCCGCGGCGCAGACCGAGCGTGCCGCCGAGCCCGCGCCGTCGACGCCGAGCACCCCCTCGACGCCGTCGACCCCGAGCACGCCGTCGACCCCCAGCACCCCGTCGACGCCCTCGACCCCGAGCACGCCGTCCACGCCGAGCACCCCGTCGACGCCCTCGACCCCGAGCACGCCGACCCCGTCGACGCCGAGCACCGGTGGCAGCTCCTCCGGCACCGCGACCTCCGCCGAGACCGCGATCGCGTGGGCCAAGCAGCAGCTGGGCAAGCCGTACATCTGGGGCGGCACCGGCCCGACCGGGTACGACTGCTCCGGTCTGACCCAGGGGGCATGGCGCTCGGCCGGGGTCAGCCTGAACCGCACGTCGCGGGACCAGTACCGCCAGGTGCAGAAGGTCAGCTACGACTCGATGCGTCCGGGCGACCTGATCTTCTACGGCACCAACGTGAACGACGCCAGCAGCATCTACCATGTGGCGATGTACCTCGGGAACGGCCAGATGATCGAGGCCCCGAAGCCCGGCGACGTGGTCAAGATCAGCAGCGTGCGCTGGACGAACTCGATGTCCTACGCCGGTCGTCCCTGACCGGTGCACGACGAGGCCCCCGGCACCCTGAGGTGCCGGGGGCCTCGTCGCGTCTCAGTGGGTGTTGTACCCGGCGTCCGCGGCGCGCTGGATCGAGCGCTGGATCTCCGCCTCGGCCTCGGCCCGGCCGGTCCAGTGGGCGCCCTCGACCGACTTGCCCGGCTCCAGGTCCTTGTAGACCTCGAAGAAGTGCTGGATCTCCAGGCGGTGGAAGTCGGACACGTCGTCGATGTCCTGCCGCCACGCGGCGCGCTGGTCACCGGTCGGCACGCACAGCACCTTGTCGTCGCCGCCGGCCTCGTCGCGCATCCGGAACATGCCCAGCGCGCGGCAGCGGATCAGGCAGCCGGGGAACGTCGGCTCCTCGAGCAGCACCAGGGCGTCCAGCGGGTCGCCGTCCTCACCGAGGGTGCCGTCGATGAACCCGTAGTCATCGGGGTAGCGGGTCGAGGTGAACAGCATCCGGTCCAGGCGGATCCGCCCGGTGGCGTGGTCCACCTCGTACTTGTTCCGCTGACCCTTGGGGATCTCGATCGTGACGTCGAATTCCACTCCCGCTCCTTCGTCTCACCACGGGTCCCAGCGCCGGGCCCCTGCTGCACACATCCTCACACGGCCAGGACGTGACGTTAGTGTGACGCACGCAGGCCCCCGCGGCCGACGGATCGAGGCGAGGAGACGGACCAGTGGCACGTGCGGCCCGGACGGTGGGGGTCACGGCCCTGGTGCTGGTGCTGGCAGGCGGCGGATACCTGACCGCCGACGCCTACGACGTGGCCCCCGGATTCCTCACCCTCGCCCCCGTGCCCGACCCGGCGGCGCCGTTCCCGACCGCGCCCGGTGCGACCGAGGCCACCACCGAGGCCGACGTGCTGGACGACCTGGACCCGGCCGCCCCGGTGCCCTCCGCCGCAGTGCTCGCCGCGCAGGTCGCCGGACTGACCACCGACGCGCGGCTGGGCCCCACGGTGGGGGTGGTGGTGGCGGACGCGCTCACCGGTGAGGTGCTCACGGAGAACAACCCCGACCAGGGACGCACCCCCGCGTCGACCCAGAAGCTGGTCACCGCGGTCGCGGCACTCACCGAGCTGGGCGCCGACACCACCTTCGACACCACCGTCGTGCAGGGCGGGGCGGCGGACCAGATCGTGCTGGTCGGCGGCGGGGACATGATGCTCGCCGCCGGCGAGGGCGACCCGGACGCGGTGAACGGCCGGGCCGGGCTCGCCGACCTGGCCACCCGGACCGCGGAGCAGCTGCGGCTGGCCGGGATCACGTCGGTGACCCTGCGGGTGGACGACACCCTGTTCAGCGGGAGCCTGCTGGCTCCGGGCTGGGACCCGGCCGACGTGGCCGCGGGCTACGCCGCCCCGGTGGCCGCGCTCGGCGTGAACATCGCCAAGATGTCGGACGAGGAGTACGCCCAGCGCTACCCGGACCCCGCGATGAACGCGGCCGGGGTCTTCGTGCAGCGGCTGGCCGACCAGGGGATCACCGTGCAGGGCTCACCCGCCCGGGTGCAGGCCGACTACACCCGGGGCGAGACGCTCGCCACGGTGTCCTCCGCGCCGGTGTCGGAGGTCACCGGGTACTTCCTGGACCACTCCGACAACACCATCACCGAGGTGGTCTCCCGGATGGTCGCGGTCGCACAGGACTTCCCGGCCAGCTACGAGGGCGCGACCCAGGCCGTGCTGCAGTCGGTGCGCGCCCTGGGCGTCGACATCACCGGCGCCACCCTGGCCGACGCCAGCGGGCTGGCCGAGGGCTCCAGCCTCAGCCCGGCCATGCTGCTGAGCCTGCTGCAGCTGGTCGTCGACCCGGCGCACCCGGAACTGCGGTCGGTGGGCACCGGGATGCCGATCGGCGGACTGACCGGGACCCTGGCCGACCGCTTCACCTCCGGCGGTGCCGGGGTGGTCCGGGCCAAGACCGGGTCGCTGAAGGGCGTGACCTCGCTGGCCGGGCTGGTGGTCGACGCCGACGGCCGGATGCTGCTCTACGTGGTGATGGCCGACCAGACCGGTGAGGGCGGGCAGTGGGGGCCGCGGCAGGCGATCGACGGTTTCGTGACCGGACTGGCCGGCTGCGGGTGCCAGAGCTGACCGACCGGCGCAGGAGCACCTAGCCGCACCGTCGATCCGGGATGCGTACTCGCGCGGACCCGGCCGACCGTGCACTCAGCGGGACGCCCCGCCCACTCAACCGTGCTCGGGCCTCCCCTCAACCCGCCCGAGAGCGGGCCTGCCAGGGGACCGGAGTCCCGACGATGAGGGTCATGAGCGACCTCACCCTCGACGACTCCGCGGCGCGGTCGGCGTAGGCCGCACTGCACACCCTCTCCGGCGATGTCGGTCTGGATCTGCGTCATGACGTGCCGGACACCGGCTCCGCGAGGTTCGGGACTGCCCTCGAGTCCTGGCTCTGCTGGCAGGCGCAGCGCACCGGCGCACTGTCCGCGAGCATCTGGGCCGAGGGCGACGCGGTGCGGCGCAGCTCGGACGCCTTCGGCGACGTGGACGACCGGCTCGCCTCGGGTCTGCGGGGCGCGAACCGCGTCCTGGTGGAGGAATGAGCCGCTGGAGCCCGGACGATCCGGGCGCGGGCGACGCCGACGGGATGGAGGACCTGGTCCTACGGCTGGCGTCGCACCTGGACGTGCTGTCGACGACCGGCCGGGAGATCGGCGTGCTGGTGGCACGGACCCGGGAGGGGTGGACCGGGCAGGGGGCGCAGGCATGGGAGACGTCCGTGTCGGCCCGGGCCGCGGAATGCTCGACCGTGGAACAGGAGGCGCGGCGCGGGGCCGAGGTGGTGAACACCTACGTGAACACCGTCCTGTCGATCCGGTCCCGGGCGATGTACGCGGCCGAGGACCTCGAGTCAGCTCGGGGGACGCTGCGCCGGGCGGAGGACGCGTGGCGGACCCTGCAGTCCGATCCCGATCGCGACGACTTCGACCTGCGGATGGCCCTGGGGGCGGTCCAGTGCGCCGAGCAGGAGGTCCTGGACTGTCGCGCGGCGCTGGATCGGTTGGTGGTCGAGCGCCAGACCCTCGACGACGAGGCGGCGAGTGCCCTCCAGACCGGGACACCGCCGGACTGGGCGGCTGCGGGCGGAGCCGCCCGTCGACTGCCGACCGACCTGTTCGCCCGGTCCACCGCCTCGATCGCGAATCAGGTGCGCGCCCTGCCCGACGGTGCCGAGGGGGACGCGGCGGCGCGATGGATCGTCGGTCGGCTGACCGCCGAGCAGTTCGACGCGCTGCTGGCGGCCTGTCCGGAGCTCGCGGTCCGCCTGATGCGTGCGGACACCGGTGGCGCGTTCGCCGCTCGGTTCCCGGAGCTGGCCGCGGCGATGCGGGTGCGGGACCTGGACGAGCGCACCGCCGCGATTGTCGCGGCCACCAGCGCGATGAGCCGGGAGGATCTGGTGCTGGTGTCGCGGATGTACCCGGGCGTGGTCGGCAACCTGGACGGGATGCCGTTGACCGCCCGGATCGACGCCAACCGGATCGCGGTCACGGCGGCGCTGGTCAAGGGCGAGCGGCGGCTGGACGAGGTGAGGGCGCGGTTGGCCGAGTTGGTCGGGCAGACGAGTCCGGATGCGATGCGGGAGTTCGCTGCGCTGATCGAGGAGCGGAACGCGCTGGTGGTGGCGAACGCCTGGTACGGGGAGCTGCTGACCGAGGCGGTCGACACCATCGACGCCGGTGGAAGCGCTGTGACGGTCACCGGCCACCAGGTCGTGCTCTTCGATCCGGCGACCGGGCAGTTCGGGGAGTTGGTGGGCTACGCCGGGGCGCCGAACCTGGCGGTCCTGGTCGGCGGGACCGGGACGAACACCGGAACCATGGCCGATCAGCGTGCCCGCGCGTGGACCTTCGTGGACGTCAACCGCCGCGATCTCGCCGTGATCACGTATCTCGGCGGGCCGATGCCGCAGTCGGTCTCCATCGAGAACCCGACTGCTCGGCACGCGTTCGAGGCGGTGGACCCCACCTACGCGACTGCGATCGGACCCCGGCTGGCGTCGTTCGCCAACGGGGTGCGGGCGGTCACCGGCGCCACGATCACCGTGGCCGGGCACTCCTACGGCGGGTCGGTGGTGGGCGCCGCCGAAGCCCGGGGCATGGTCGTGGACCGGATCGTGCACATCGAGTCCGCCGGAGCCGGACCCGGGGTAACCTCGATCCAGGACTACGCCGCCCCCGACACCCCCCGGTACTCCATGACCGCCCCCGGCGACTTCATCGGGACCTTCCAGGGCGTGAGCGTCGGCACGGTGCTCGGCCACGGTGCCGACCCGGACGAGCTGAGCGGGGTCATCCGCCTGGAGACCGGCCGTACCGATCGCGCTGATCCGACCAGCCCGATCCTGGAAGGATTCGGGTCGCACAGCCAGGTCTTCTTCCCCGAGACCGACGCGTGGGAGAACATCGAGCAGGTGATGACCGGTGGGCAGGTCTCGGTGTGGACCGACCGGCGGGACGCCGTCGCCCTCGGCCTGATGGATCCGCAGTACGAGCATCCGATGCAGGATCCGGACTTCACCCCGGCGACTCGGGAGGTGCCGTGAGCGCGCGGCGCCGGGTCGTGGCCGCGCTCGCCGTGCTGGCGCTTCTGGTCGCGGGGTGTGCGCACCGCCCGTCGGCGCAGGTGCGGTATCGGGACGCGAAGCGCGCCTACGACTACACCACCACCCTGGCCGACGCGGTGGTCGCGCAGGCGCGGGAGGTGTTCCCGGAGCTCACCTTCGACCTGAACTACACCCAGAAGTTCGACGACGACTGGACGTCGTGTTCGGGTGAGCCGTATCAGAACGGAGAGGCTCCTCGGGCATTCGGCTGGACCCCCAGCCGAACCTTGCTCGTCAGTCCGGCCGACCCGCCCGGCACTGTTCACCTCGTCGAACCGATCGCCCAGGTCTTCCTCGACAGCGGGTGGACCGTCGCTTACGACCATCTCGACCACGAGGTGGGCCAATCGCTCGTGATCAGCAAGGACGGTGTCTCCATCAGGTTCACGCCGCGCCCGCCCGATGCCCCGGAGAACATGGTCAACGATTTGATCATCTCGGTGGTCGGCCCGTGTCAGTTCTCCCCCGATGACTTCGCCGACTTCGACGCCGCCGATCCCGACGCGTACTTCGGCGACGACTGACCGCGGGGCCGGCCCTTGGTTACCGTGGTCCGATGACCGCACCCGCCGTCGACTGGGACCTGGCCGCCCGGGTCGCGCCCCGACTCGTCCGCCCCGGACCGCCCGCGGCGTGGGCCGACCGGGTCCAGCTGGTGGAGTCGCTGCGCGCGGCCGCCGACGCCGCCCTGCCGCACGCCGCCCGGGTCACCGGGCTGGAGCTCCCGACGGCGCCCGAGACCCTGGTGGTCGATCGCAGTGGCTGGGCGCGGGCGAACATCCGCGCGTTCGCCGCGGTCACCGGGAGCGTGGCCGATCGGGGCGGGGCGGGTCCGGCGATCGAGCTGGCCGGAGCGCTGGCGCTGCTGTCCGGATCGGTGCTCGGCCAGGTGGATCCCTGGGGATCCGACCGGCCCCGTCTGCTGTTGATCGCCCCGAACGTGCTCGCCACCGAGCGCAGCCTGGACGTGCCCGCCGACGACTTCCGGCTGTGGGTGGCGCTGCACGAGCAGACCCACGTGCTGCAGTTCGGTGCCGCGCCCTGGCTGGCCGGGCATCTGGCCGATCGGATGGCGTCCCTGTGGGCGGAGCAGCCGCGACCCACCCCGGCCGCGGTGCTGGCCGGTGCGCGGCGGGCGGCACGGAGCGGGAACTGGTCGCCGCTGGATCTGCTGGATGAGCGGCAACGGGCCGAGGTGGACCGGATCGGTGCGGTGATGTCCCTGCTGGAGGGCCATGCGGACGTGTCGATGGACGCGGTGGGGACCCGGGTGATCCCGAGCGTGCGGCACCTGCGTCGCCGGTTCGGTCGACGCCGGGCCGCGGGTGCCCGTGCCACCGGGGTGCGCAAGCTGATCCGGACCCTGCTCGGCGTGGACGTGAAGATGGCGCAGTACGCCGATGGCGCCGCCTTCGTCCGCGGGGTGCGGCGCAGGGTCGGCCGGGACGGGCTGAACGCGGTGTGGTCCGCGCCGGAGCTGCTGCCCACCCCGGCCGAGGTCGGCGACCCGGCCGCCTGGGTGCGACGGGTGCACGGCTGACGTGCCCGGACCCGACCCCGCGGTCGCCCGCACCCGGAGCGCGGTGACGGCGGCCTGCGCGGATCTGCCGGACGGGGCGCTGGTCCTGGTCGCCTGCTCCGGTGGCGCCGATTCCCTGGCGTTGGCGGCGGCCACCGCGTTCGCGGTGCGAGCCCACGGGCCGCTGGCGTTGCGGGCCGGGGCGGTGGTGGTCGACCACGGCGTGCAGGACGGCAGCGACCGGGTGGCCCGGCGGGCGGCGGAGCAGTGCCGTGGGCTCGGGCTGGATCCGGTGCTGGTCCGACGGGTCGACGTCCACGGTGCCGGAGGTCCGGAGGCGGCGGCGCGGGGCGCCCGGTACGCGGCGCTCGCGGACGTCGCCGAGGAGACCGGTGCGGCGGCGGTGCTGCTCGGGCACACCCGGGACGACCAGGCGGAGGGCGTGCTGCTCGGTCTGGCCAGGGGCTCCGGCGCACGCTCGCTGTCCGGGATGGCCGAGGTGCGCGGGCGCTGGCGGCGACCGCTGCTGGGCCTGCCGCGGGCGGACACCGAGGCGGCGTGCGCGGCGCAGGGCATCGAGCCGTGGCAGGACCCGACCAACACCCCCGACCCCGACGACCCGGACGCGCCGCTGCGCTCGCGGGTCCGGACCCGCGTGCTGCCGGTGCTGGACCGCGAGCTGGGCCCGGGGGTGGCGGCGGCGCTGGCCCGCACGGCCGCCGGGCTGCGCGAGGACGCGGACGCCCTCGACGCGCTGGCGAGGGACCTGGCCGAGCGCGCGGTGCGGGGCCCGGCCCTCGACCGGTCCGGAGGGCACCCGGGGGGCGGGGCGCCGCTGATCGAGGTCGACGTCACCCTGACCGCGGCCGCACCCGCCGCTCTGCGCCGCCGGGTGGTGCGGGCGGCCGCCCTGCGCGCCGGGGTGCCCGCGGCGGCGTTGACCCGTACCCACCTGCTCGCGGTCGACGCGCTGCTGACCGACTGGCACGGCCAGGGTCCGGTGCACCTCCCCGGGCAGGTGGTCGTCACGCGGGCGTGTGGCAGGCTTGCCCTGCGCGGGAGAACGGCTACGTCCGCCGCCGCCGAACCGGACGTCCAGCACCAGCAAGGAGAGTCACAGCGGTGAACGTGGAGGACATGGGCGAGGACCTGGAGCGCGTGCTCCTGACCGAGGAACAGCTCGGGAACCGCCTGGACGAGATCGCCGCCCAGATCGACGCCGACTACGCCGGTCAGGACGTGCTCCTGGTGGGCGTGCTCAAGGGCGCGGTCATGGTGATGGCCGACCTGGCCCGGCGGATCAGCGCCCCGGTGGCGATGGACTGGATGGCGGTCTCCTCCTACGGTTCCGGCACCAAGTCCTCCGGGGTGGTGCGGATCCTCAAGGATCTGGACGCCGACCTCACCGGACGGCACGTGCTGATCGTCGAGGACATCATCGACTCCGGTCTGACCCTGTCCTGGCTGCTGGCCAACCTGCGCAGCCGCGGCCCGGCCAGCGTCGAGATCGCCACCATGCTGCGCAAGCCGGACGCCGCCAAGGTCGAGGTCGAGGTGCGCTACGTCGGCTTCGACATCCCGAACGAGTTCGTGGTCGGCTACGGCCTGGACTACGCGGAGAAGTACCGCAACCTGCCCTTCGTCGGCACGCTCGCGCCGCACGTCTACTCGCACTGAGCCCTGGGCGAACACCCGGTCATCGGACGACCGTTGTCCAGATCCAGCGTGTAGCTTCAAGGCCTTCACCCCTGCAACCGGAGGGACAAGAGGGCGCGAGCTCTCGTCGACCACATGACTCTCAAGCGACTCACCCGCGGACCCATCCCGTGGATCCTGCTCGCGGTCCTGGTCCTCTGGATCGGGGCGAGCTTCCTCACCTCCTCCGGCACGCAGCGGATCGACACCTCCGACGGCCTCGAGCTGATCGCCGACGGCAAGGTCGAGCAGGCCAAGATCACCGAGGGCGTCCAGCGGGTCGACCTGGTCCTGACCGAGGACTTCGTCAAGGACGAGAAGAACTACGGCAAGGACGTGCAGTTCAACTACGTGGTGGCCCAGGGCCCGACCGTGGTGGACGCGATCGCCAAGGCCGACCCGGACAAGGGCTACACCTCCGAGGTGCCGACCACCCCGTGGTGGAGCAGCCTGCTCACCTTCTTCCTGCCGTTCCTGATCATCGTCGGCCTGTTCTGGTTCCTGATGACCTCGATGCAGGGCGGCGGCCGGGGAGCGATGGCCTTCGGCAAGTCCAAGGCCAAGTTGGTGTCCAAGGAGTCGCCGCAGGTCACCTTCGCCGACGTCGCCGGGGTGGACGAGGCGGTCGAGGAGCTCCAGGAGATCAAGGAGTTCCTCTCCGAGCCGGACAAGTTCCAGGCGGTCGGCGCCAAGATCCCCAAGGGCGTCCTGCTCTACGGCCCGCCCGGAACCGGCAAGACGCTGCTGGCCCGTGCGGTCGCCGGTGAGGCCGGGGTGCCGTTCTACTCGATCTCCGGATCGGACTTCGTCGAGATGTTCGTCGGCGTCGGCGCCTCCCGGGTGCGCGACCTGTTCGACCAGGCGAAGCAGAACGCCCCGGCGATCATCTTCATCGACGAGATCGACGCGGTGGGCCGCCACCGTGGCGCCGGGATGGGCGGCGGCCACGACGAGCGCGAGCAGACCCTGAACCAGATGCTGGTCGAGATGGACGGGTTCGACGTCAAGACCAACGTCATCCTGATCGCCGCGACCAACCGGCCGGACATCCTGGACCCCGCGCTGCTGCGCCCGGGCCGGTTCGATCGCCAGGTCTCGGTGGAGCCGCCGGACCTCAAGGGCCGGGAGCGGATCCTGCAGGTGCACGCGCAGGGCAAGCCGATGGCCACCGACGTCGACCTGACCGGGGTCGCGCGCCGGACCCCGGGCTTCACCGGTGCCGACCTGGCCAACGTGCTGAACGAGGCCGCGCTGCTCACCGCCCGCTCGAACGCCCAGATCATCGACAACCGCGCGCTGGACGAGGCGATCGACCGCGTGATCGCCGGTCCGCAGAAGCGCACCCGGGTGATGAACATCAAGGAGCTCAAGATCACCGCGTACCACGAGGGCGGCCACGCCCTGGTGGCGGCGGCGCTGCGGTACACCGACCCGGTGACCAAGGTGACGATCCTGCCCCGCGGCCGCGCCCTCGGCTACACGATGGTGATGCCGACCGAGGACAAGTACTCCACCACCCGCAACGAGCTGCTGGACCAGCTGGCCTATGCGATGGGCGGCCGGGTGGCCGAGGAGCTGGTGTTCCACGACCCGACCACCGGCGCCTCGAACGACATCGAGAAGGCCACCGCCACCGCGCGGAAGATGGTCACCCAGTTCGGGATGAGCACCCGGGTCGGCGCGGTCAAGCTCGGCCAGGACTCCGGCGAGGTGTTCATGGGCCGGGACATGGGGCACGGCCGGGAGTACTCCGAGGCGGTCGCCGGCACGGTGGACGTCGAGGTGCGCGGTCTGATGGACCACGCGCACCACGAGGCCTGGGAGATCCTGATCGAGTACCGCGACGTCCTGGACGCCCTGGTGCTGGAGCTGCTGGAGAAGGAGACCCTGAACCAGCAGGAGCTGGCTCGGATCTTCGAGCCGGTGGTCAAGCGCGAGCCGCGCGAGGTGTGGCTGACCAACGACGAGCGTGGCGTCTCCGACCGCCCGCCGGTGATGACGCCCGCCGAGCTCGCCGAGCTGGACGGTCCGGTGATCCCGCAGGACGAGGCGGCCGCCGCCAACGACGAGCACCCCGCTGTGGGTGCGGTCGAGGTGCCGCCGAGCCAGACGCCGGACGCGACCGGTCCGGCCGACGACCAGCAGGGCTGATCGATGGTCGAGCAGCCGAGCCCGCCGCCCTCGGCGATCCCGGCCTACGACGCGACCCGGGCCGAGGCCGCGATCCGGGAGCTGCTGCTCGCGGTCGGGGAGGACCCGGATCGCGAAGGGCTGCGGGACACCCCGGCGCGGGTGGCGCGGGCCTACCAGGAGACGTTCGCCGGACTGCGGCAGGACGCCGGTGAGGTGCTCAGCGCGACCTTCGACATCGGTCACGAGGAGATGGTCCTGGTCAAGGACATCGCGGTGTACTCCACCTGCGAGCACCACCTGGTGCCCTTCCACGGGGTGGCGCACGTCGGCTACATCCCCGGCGAGCACGGCAAGGTCACCGGCCTGAGCAAGCTCGCCCGGCTGGTGGACGTCTACGCCCGCCGCCCGCAGGTCCAGGAGCGGATGACCGGGCAGATCGCGGACGCGCTGGTCGAGCACCTGCAGCCCCGCGGGGTGCTGGTGGTCGTGGAGTGCGAACACCTGTGCATGTCCATGCGCGGGGTGCGCAAGCCCGGCAGCCGGACCCTCACCTCGGCGGTGCGGGGGCAGATGCGCGACCCCGCCACCCGTGCCGAGGCGATGAGCCTGATCCGCTGACCACGAGCCGCCGCGACCGCCTAGGCTGACCTGCGTGCATCACCCCCTCCCTCTGCCCGATGCCGTGACCGCCCTCGATCGCACCCTGGTCATGGGTGTGGTCAACGTGACCCCCGACTCGTTCTCCGACGGCGGGGAGTGGTTCACCCCGGACGCCGCCCTGCGCCACGGCCTCGCGCTGCTGGCCGAGGGCGCCGACCTGGTGGACGTGGGTGGGGAGTCGACCCGGCCGGGTGCCGAGCGGGTGCCGGAGGACGAGGAGCTGCGCCGGGTGATCCCGGTGATCCGCGAGTTCGCCTCCCGCGGGGTGCCGGTCAGTGTGGACACCACCCGGGCGGCGGTGGCCGAGGCCGCGATCGCCTCCGGCGCGGTGATCGTCAACGACGTGTCCGGCGGTCTGGCCGAGCCGGAGATCCACCAGGTGGTGGCGCGGACCGGAGCGGTCTACGTCGCCATGCACTGGCGCGGGCACGCGGACGTGATGGACGAGCTGGCGGTCTACGACGACGTGGTCACCGACGTGCGCACCGAGCTCGGCCGGCGGGTGGCCGAGCTCCGCGCCGCGGGGGTGGCCGACCGCCAGATCGTGCTGGACCCGGGGTTGGGCTTCGCCAAGCCGGGATCGGCCAACTGGCCGCTGCTGTCCCGGCTGGACGAGCTGCTGTCCGACGGCTTCCCGGTGCTGGTGGGCGCGTCCCGCAAACGCTTCCTGGGTCATCTGCTGGCCCGTGACGACGGACGACCGGTGTCTCCCCTGGAGCGGGACCACGCCACCGCCGCGATCTCGGCGCTGGCCGCGGCGGCCGGTGCCTGGTGCGTGCGGGTGCACGAGGCGCGTGGGACGGCGGACGCGGTGCGGGTCGCGGCCGCCTGGAACGGTGCACGGAACGTAGGAGAGGACGCACGATGAGCGAGCAGCCGACCACCCCGGACACGATCCGGCTGACCGGCGTCAGCGCCACCGGGTACCACGGCGTCTTCGACCACGAGCGGCGCGAGGGCCAGACCTTCGTCGTCGACCTGGTGGTCGAGCTGGACACCCGGCGGGCGGCCGCCACCGACGACCTGGTGCACACCCTGGACTACGGCACCGTCGCCGAGCAGGTCGTCGGCGTGCTGGCCGGTGAACCCGCCGACCTGATCGAGACCGTGGCCGAGCGGATCGCGGCCACCGTGCTGGCGCACCCCCAGGTCCACGGGGTCGAGGTCACGGTGCACAAGCCGCAGGCGCCGATCACCGTGCCGTTCGGCGACGTGGAGGTCCGGGTGCGGCGTGACCGCAACCGGCTGCCCGCCGCCGAGCCGCTCGCCGCGGACGCCCAGCCGTGGCAGCCGCCGGTCGAGGCCGGGACCTGGCAGTCGGACACGGCGGCCGACTCCGCCGAGCTGCCCACCACCGACGGCCGGCCGACCACGGGACCGATCCGGGTGTCCGGCACCGGGGCGCCCGCGACCGCGGTGCTGCCGGCGGTCCCGGTCGACCTGGCCGGATCGGCCTCCGCAGGCGCCGCGCTGGCCGGTGCCGCGCTGGCCGGGTCGCTCGATCCGGGCGCGCCCGACGAGGCCGACGTCGTGACCGGACAGACCCCGGTGACCGAGGACTCGTCCGCGGCCGCAGCGGTGGCCGGTCTGACCGGCGGCTCGGCTCCGGTGCCGGTGGTCCAGCAGTCCGGCGACGTCCTCGACCTCGCCCCGGCCGAGCCGACCGAGGTGGTGCTCGCGCTCGGATCGAACCTCGGGACCGCGCAGGAGACGCTGCGTTCGGCGGTGGCCGCGATCGCGGACATCCCCGGGGTCGAGCTGCTGGAGGTCTCCGCGCTGGCCCGGACCGCCCCGGTCGGCGGCCCGGAGCAGCCGGACTACCTGAATGCCGTGCTGATCGCCCGCACCACCCTGGCACCCCGCGCCCTGCTGCATGCCACCGGTGCGATCGAGCAGGAGCACGGCCGGGAGCGCCTGGTGCACTGGGGGCCGCGGACGCTGGACATCGACATCATCGCCTTCGGCGAGCTCAGCGTGGTCACCGACGATCTGGACCTGCCGCACCCGCGCGCGCACGAGCGGGCGTTCGTGCTCCAGCCCTGGGCCCAGGTGCGACCGGACGCGGTGCTGCACGGGCTCGGCGGCGGTCCGGTCGCCCAGCTCGCGGCCACCGCTCCGGACCGGGACGGCGTGCGGTGGCTGGCGCTGGACTGGCTGACCCAGCCGGTGCCCGCGGCGCCGGAGACCGACGTCCCGGCCGCCGAGCCGGAGCACGACCCGCTGCGCGACCACCCGGCCCTGTTCGACATCCCGGCGATCCGGCCGGAGCAGGCGCCCTGATGCAACGCACCCGGATCGGTTCGCTCCTCCTGGTCGCCGCGCTCACCGCCGCGGCGGCGTGGGCGGTGATCCGAGCGCTGTTCAGTCAGGGTGTCCTGCTGCCCGCGGTGCCCTGGGTGACCGGCGGGGTGCTCGTGTTCATCGCCGCGATCGTGTTCTGGCTGGGCTGGACCGTCCGGCAGTACCTGCACGGCGACCGCCCGGGGCTCGATCCGCTGCGGGCGGCCCGGACCGCGGTGCTCGCCAAGGCCTGCTGCTACGCGGGCGCCCTGCTCGCCGGGTGGTACCTGGCACAGGTGCTGCACGCGCTCACCGAGCTCACCGGCGAGGTGCTGGCCGATCGGGCCTGGTCGGCCGGGCTGGCGGTGCTGGGCGCCGTGGTGCTCGCGGCGGCCGGGCTGCTCGTCGAGTGGTTCTGCCGGATCCCGCCGCCGGACGATCCCGAGGAGCACGAGCACGCGCTGGGCCCCGCGGCGAGTTGATCCGCCCGCCGGATGCCAGGATGGTCGTCATGACCACCGAGCCGTTCGAACCCGAGGGCGTCACCTGGACCCCGGTGTCCCCGCGCCTGATCACCGCCCGGCTGCTGCTGGCCGGGCTGTGGCTGCTGCCGGTGCTGATCGGCGCGGTGCTGGCCCCGGCGCTGTCCGGCGTGGCCTGGCTGTGGACGATCCCGGTCGCCGTGCTGCTGATCGGTGGCTGGATCGCCTGGCTGGTGCCCCGGCAGGTTCGCGCGATGGGTTACGCCGAGCGTGCCGACGACCTGCTGCTGCGGCGCGGCATCCTGTTCCGGTCGATGGTGGTCGTGCCCTACGGCCGGATGCAGTACGTGGACGTGAACGCCGGCCCGCTGGCGCGCCGGTTCGACATCGCCACCGTGCAGCTGCACACCGCCTCGCCCACCAGTGAGATGACGGTGGACGGCCTGCCCACCGAGGAGGCCGCCCGGCTGCGCGACCAGCTGGCCTCCCGTGGCGAGGCCCGGCTGGCGGGGCTGTGAGCGATCCGGCCCGCCGCCCGATCACCGCGGGGAGTCCCGCGCAGGTCGAGGACGGTGTCGCCTGGCGACGGATGCACCCGGTCACCCCGGCGGTGAAGGGATGGAAGGTCTTCGTCGCGGTGCTGGTGGTGATCGGCGCCCAGTCGGCGAACGGCGTGCAGGACCTCGCCGAGTGGCTCGGCGGACGGGTGTGGCTGGCCGCGCTCGGGCTGCTGGCGATCGTGTTCCTGGTCGGCTTCGGGTACTCCGCGATCGCCTGGCGGGTCACCCGGTTCGCGGTGACCGACGACGCGGTACGACTGCGTACCGGGGTGCTGTTCCGTCAGCAGCGGCAGGCCCGGCTGGACCGGTTGCAGGCGATCGACGTGGTGCAGCCCCTGCTGGCCCGGTTGTTCGGGCTGGCCGAGCTGCGGCTGGAGGTCGCCGGTGGGTCGGGGAGCGCGGTGTCGCTGGCCTTCCTCCGGGAGGCGGAGGCGGATCAGCTGCGCGCGGAGCTGCTGGCCCGGGCGGCGGGGTTGCACCGAGGCCGTGGCGGTCCCACGGTCCCCGATGTCACCGGGCCCGAGGATCCGGACACCGGGGCGCCCGCCGTCGACGAGGCCGAGCCACGCCCCGCGTTCGTCGCCGAGACCGCGCCGGAACGACCGGTCTTCACCGTGCCGGTCCGCCGGCTGCTGCTGTCGACTCTCCTGACCTGGGCGGTGTTCTGGCTGATCCTGTGGGTCGTGGTGCTGGTGGTCGTGATGATCGTGGCGCGCAGCATCGGCCCGGTGGTCGGCATCCTGCCGGGTCTGCTCGCGGTGGTCTCCTACCTGTGGGGTCGGATCAACCGGGGCGCGAACTTCCGGGCGGCGATCTCCCCGGACGGCATCCGGCTCCGGCACGGGCTCACCGAGACCCGGGCGCAGACCGTGCCGCCGGGCCGGGTCCAGGCGGTGCGGATCTACCAGAGCGTGCTCTGGCGCAGGGCCGGCTGGTGGCGGGTGGAGATGAACGTCGCGGGCTACGGCCGGCAGGAGGACGGGCAGCAGACCGACACCGCCCTGCTGCCGGTGGGCACCCGGGAGGACGTGCTGCTCGCCCTCTGGCTGGTGCTGCCGGACCTGGGCACCGAGGACCCGGTCGCACTGGTCGAGGCCGGTCTCACCGGGACCGACCGGCAGTTCGGCTTCCTCACCTCCCCGCGGCGTGCGCGATGGCTGGACCCGATCGCCTGGCGGCGTACCGGTGTGACCGTCACCGACCGGGCGCTGCTGATCCGGCACGGCCGGCTGACGCGCAGCCTGGTGGTGGTGCCGCACGAGCGCACCCAGTCGCTCGGCCTGAGCCAGGGGCCGCTGGAGCGCCGGATGGGTCTGGCGACCTTCGAGGTGCACTCCACCCCCGGCCCGGTGACCCCGACGGTGCACCACCTGGACGGCTCGGATGCCGCCCGGTTGATCGAGGACCAGTCGGTGCGCGCCCGGACGGCGCGGGCCGGGGCCGGTCCGGAACAGTGGATGAGCGAGCGATGACGACGAGGTTGGGCGTCGGCGTGGTCGGCGCCGGTCGGGTCGGTGCCGTCCTGGGGTCCGCCCTGCGCGCGGTCGGCCACCCCGTGATCGGGGTGTCGGCGGTGTCCGAGGCGTCCCGCGAACGGGCGGAGACCCTGTTGCCGGGGGTGCCGGTGCTGGAGGTGCCGGAGGTGGTGCGCCGGGCGGAGCTGGTGCTGCTCGCGGTGCCGGACGACGCGCTGCCGGAGCTGGTCGAGGGGCTGGCGGCCACCGGGGCCTGGCAGCCCGGGCAGATCGTGGCGCACACCGCCGGGAGGTTCGGCACCGCGGTGCTGGACCCCGCTCGGGCGAAGGGGGTGATCCCGGTGGCCCTGCACCCGGCGATGACCTTCACCGGCACCTCGCTGGACCTGTCCCGGTTGGAGGGCTGCACCTTCGCGGTGACCGCGCCCACCCCAGTGCTGCCGATCGGCCAGGCGCTGGTGGTCGAGATGGGCGGCGAGCCGGTGGTGATCGAGGAGGCCGCCCGGCCGCTGTACCACGCGGCCCTGGCGCACGGCGCGAACCACCTGGTCGTCCTGGTCGCCCAGGCCGGCGACGCGCTCCGGGCCGCGGGGGTGACGGATCCCGGGGCGGTGCTGCGACCGCTGCTGGACGCCGCCCTGGACGGCGCCCTGCGCGCGGAGTCCGCGGGCGGGGCCATCGCCACCCTCACCGGTCCGGTCCGCCGGGGCGACGCCGGGACGGTGCGCGATCACCTGGCGGAGCTGACCGACCTGGCCGCCCGCACCGGGGCCGCCGACGTGCTCGACTCCTACTCCGCCCTGGCCCGGGCCGCGACCGCCCGGGCGCTGTCCGCCGACCTGATCCGGTCCGTGCAGGTCGAGGCGCTGCTGGACGCCCTGACCCCGACTCACACCTCGGGCACCGACGGGGGTAGCGTGCCGGACGTCCCCACCACCGACCCGAAGGACGACGGATGACCAGCGCACCCACCTTGGCGCGCACCCGGGCGGAGCTGGACCTGGCGCTGCGTCCCGTGCCGCGTGCGGTGGTGATGACCATGGGGGCCCTGCACGACGGGCACCTGTCGCTGGTCCGCGAGGCGCGGTCCCGGGGGGAGCAGGTGGTGGTCACCATCTTCGTGAACCCGCTGCAGTTCGCGCCGGCCGAGGACCTGGACCGCTACCCCCGCGATCTGGCCGGCGACCTGGAGCGGCTGACCGGTCCCGGACTGCTCGGCGCGGGCGACGTGGTGTTCGCCCCCGAGCGGTCGGAGGTCTACCCGGACGGCGATCCGGTGGTCCGGGTCGCGGCGGGCGCGATCGGCGACGTCTACGAGGGCGCGGTCCGGCCCGGCCACCTGGACGGCGTGCTGACCGTCGTGCTCAAGCTGATGCACCTGACCCGCCCGGCGTTCGCGCTCTTCGGCCGCAAGGACGTGCAGCAGCTGGTCGCGGTCGCCCGGATGGTGCGGGACCTGGACGTCGACCTCACCGTGGTGCCGGTCCCCACGGTCCGGGACGCCGACGGTCTGGCGCTGTCCTCCCGGAACGCGTATCTGACCGCCGAGCAGCGACCGGTGGCGCTCGGCCTGTCCCGTGCCCTGGCCGCCGGCGAGCGTGCCGCCGCCGGGGGCGCCGGACCCGCCGCGGTGCGGGCCCTCACCCGCGAGGTGCTGGTGGCCGCCGGGGTGGACCCCGACTACGTGGCCCTGGTGGACCCGGAGACCTTCGGCGACGTGCCGGAGGACACCGCGCCGCAGACCGGTTCGGTCGCGGTGCTGGCAGTGGCAGGCCGGGTGGGCGACACCCGGCTCATCGACAACACGGACGTGAGGTGGGCGTGACCATGATGCGCCCGATGATGATCGGCAAGATCCACCGTGCCACCGTGACGCAGGCCGACCTGCACTACGTCGGCTCGATCACGGTGGACGCGCACCTGCTCGCGGCGGCGGACCTGCTGCCCGGTCAGCAGGTGGACGTGGTGGACGTGACCAACGGCTCCCGGCTGACCACCTACGTGATCGCGGGGGAGCCCGGCTCCGGGCAGATCTGCATCAACGGCGCCGCCGCCCACCTGGTGCACCCGGGCGACGTGGTGATCCTGATCGCCTACGGCATGCTCACCGACGCCGAGGCGCACACCTACGACCCCAAGGTCGTCCTGGTCGACGCGGACAACCAGATCGTCGACACCGGCCACGACCCCGGCACGGTCCCGGCGGAATGGACCGCGCAGTCCGGGTTGCACCCGAGCGGCCTGCCCTTCGACACCGGACGCACCGCGGTGCGCGACGACCCGGAATCCGGTCGGTGACCACACCGGTCCTGGCGCGGTCGCTCGCCGCCCCCGCCCCCGGGTGGACCGTCACCGCCGACGCCGTCGTGGTCGGCTCGGGGATCGCCGGACTCACCGCCGCCCTGGAGCTGCGCACCCGGGTCGACCGCGTCCTGCTGGTCACCAAGGGTGAGCTGGTCTCCGGCTCCACCATCTGGGCCCAGGGTGGGATCGCCGCGGCACTCGACCCCACCGACTCCCCGGCCGCGCACCTGCGCGACACCCTGGAGGCCGGGGTCGGCCTGTGCGACCCGCGCGCGGCCGAGGTCCTGGTCACCGAGGGCCCGGCGCGGGTGCGGGAACTGGTCGCGGGCGGCGCGGTCTTCGACACCGCCCCCGACGGCCGGATCGCGCTCACCCGGGAAGGCGGGCACCGTGCCGACCGGATCGCGCACGCCGGCGGCGACGCCACCGGCGCGGAGATCTCCCGTGCCCTGATCGCCCAGCTCACCGCCGTGCGCGAGGACCCGGGCATCGAGGTGATCGAGCAGGCGCTGGTGCTGGACATCCTCACCGGCGCCTCGGACGCCGACGGCCGGCCCGGTCCGGTCTGCGGCGTCACCCTGCACGTCATCGGCGCCGGGTCCCGCGACGGGGTCGGCGCGGCCCTGGCCCCCGCGGTCGTGCTGGCCACCGGCGGGATCGGCCAGGTGTTCCGCTCCTCCACGAATCCCGCGCAGGCCACCGGCGACGGTCTGGCCGCCGCCCTGCGCGCGGGCGCCGCGGTCGCGGACGTCGAGTTCGTCCAGTTCCACCCCACCGTGCTCTGGCTCGGCTCCGGGGTGAAGGGCCAGCTCACCCTGATCTCCGAGGCGGTCCGCGGCGAGGGCGCGATCCTGCTCGACGTCGAGGGCCACCGCTTCCTGCCCGCCGCGCACCCGATGGCCGAGCTCGCACCCCGGGACGTGGTGTCGCGGGCGATCGTCGACCAACTGGCCCGCACCGGCTCCGACCACGTCCTGCTGGACGCCCGGCACCTGGGCAGTGCGGGCGCACGTCGCCGGTTCCCGACCATCGCCGCCCGACTGGCCGAGCACGGCCTGGACCTGGGCGCGGACCTGATCCCGGTCGCCCCCGCCCAGCACTACCACTCCGGCGGTGTCCTGACCGACCTGTCCGGGCGCTCCACCCTGCGCGGGCTCTACGCCGTCGGCGAGGCCGCCTGCACCGGGGTGCACGGCGCCAACCGGCTGGCGTCGAACTCGCTGCTGGAGGGTCTGGTCTTCGCGCACCGCGCCGCGCACGACGTCGCCGACCGGGTCGGTCGCGGGCGTCTGGTCCCCGGGGAGCCGGTGGCCCGCGCCGGGGACAGCGCGCTGGTCTCCGGCGCCGCCCGCTCCCGGGTGCAGCGGATCGCCACCGCCGGACCCGGTGTGCTCCGGTCCGCGACCGGGCTGGCCGAGGCCGCCGAACGGCTGGCCGCGGTCCGCACCGACGCGCACCGGGTGGGCGACGGGGGTGCCGCGCCGATCGCGGACCCGCAGGTCGCGGAGTGGGAGACCACGAATGTGCACCAGGTCGCGACCGTGCTGACCGCGGTGGCGGCGACCCGGACCGAGTCCCGCGGCGGCCACGTCCGCACGGACTTCCCGAACCGTGACGACGCCTGGCTGGTC
>NZ_JANZKP010000056.1 GCF_025642745.1 Cellulomonas sp. RIT-PI-Y | reverse complement strand
GTTGTGGGTCGGTGGGCAACGGGGCGAGCGCCCCGGGCAGCAGGAACGCCACACCGTTCGGGTGCCAGAGCAGCCCCACCAACGTCCCGATGGTGGGGGCGGTCCCGGCGTAGCGGGCCCGCACGGTGCCGGTCTCGGCGTCGACCGGGATCAGTCCGGCCGACGCCGCGCCGACGACGGTCCCTGAGACGGGCCGGGCGGGGGCGACCATCCCGGTGGCGGAAACCGGACCGACGACCACCGCGGTCCCGTCGATGATGACGACCTGGGTCTGATCGCCGTCGACCATCAGGGTCTGGGCGGGCCACAGTGGGGTCAGGCGTGCCCCGTCGTCGGTGACCACGACCCGTGCACCGTTGATAGTGGCGACGGTCCCGGCACTGACGCGCACGCTTGCCTCAGCCACGATTCGCTCGCACGCGAGCCGCCACAACCTCGAGGTCGGCGACGTTGACCCGCACGCTCAGGGTCATGGACTTCGCGGGGACCTGGCCCGCCGAGGACAAGCGCTTGCGCACTACCCGGCCCACCAGGGGCGCATCCCCCGCGGCCGTAGCCGCGATTACGGTGACCGCGTCGTGAACCTGGATGCCCGGGTGGGCCAGACACTGCACCGGCAGGTCAATCTGTCCGGAGCTGGACGCCGTCGACAGCCGCGTGTTCGCGTCCGCCTGTACTCCCGAGGCGGTCTGTGCGATCGAGTTGTGGATCAGGTGGCGACGCCCGAATGGGGTGTTCACACCCCATGTGAGCGGCCCGGTCTGTAGGTATGCCCGACCGGCCAACGGTGCACCGGCCGCAGTGGTCCCCCGAGAGACGACCGCGTTGTAGACCTGCTCGTCGGATAGGGCTCGCTGCACATCGACCAGAGCACCGTCGTCCCCGCCCCGGATCGTCCACACCGAATCGCCGAGGGTCGACGGCAGGATGGCCAGGGATCCATCTCCGACCATCCGGTAGACCGCACCCACCTGGGTCAGCAGGTCCTCTACGGCGTCCCAGCGCCCATCGGAGTAGGTCAGGGAGGACGGGACCGTCCGGTCGGCCACACCGTCGGTGACAACAACGGGCATGATGTCGGCGAGCAACCGCCGGACCTCGGACAAGCACGTCGCGCCGGCCGCAGGCTGACCCTCAGCGTCCAGGCGGTCTAGTTCGGCAGGGATACACGTCAACTCGTCGGCGTCGATGTCGACCGACCCACCCCCGGACACCCGCCGCGCCGACTCGCCGGCACCAGCAATCCGCCACTGCTCAGCCGGCACTGACCTGCGCAGCCGCCACCAGCCCATCGGTACCCGGGCCGCGGTGGTGCCCGACACCCACGTCAGCTGCATGCGCGACCCACCCGGGGCCAGAGCGTCCCCCATGCCCCACGGCGCCAACTCGCCATCGGGGTCAGCCACCGTGAATGAGCCCTGACCTTGAACCTGCCGGTCCGCGTCCCAGTCCAGGGACCACGACGACAGCTCCACACCCTCGGCCACGAGTTGCCCGCCGCGCCACACCGTCGCCTCCACGACATCACCGACCGTGGTCCCTGTCACCTCATCGACGAGCAGCTCACCACCGGACAGCATCGGACCTCCCCACCGGCCCCGAAGGGGCCACGACGCGGCTACGCTCCCCGCATGGGGTGGCGAACCTGGACAACTGCAACGCGCCTACGCATTGGGAATGCGGCCGACGCCCTCGCCCGGTGGGCGAGACACGAGAAGTGGTACCCAGACGACCCCGGCATGGGAAACGAAGTCAGGGCGACAAGGCACCTGCGGTTCAGGTCGGTCGACGACCTCGCCACCCTGTGCAAAGACCTCGAAGCCCAGGGCTACGGCAAGGCGATAATCAGCCTCGGCAACTACCAGTTCCACGCCGGACCGGACGGCAGTCACTTCCAAGCGGCGATGGACGCCGCCCACCAGTCCCGAGGGTTCCGTAGCAACCTCCAGGTGACCGTCCAACGGGTGTCCGAGGACGGCGCGATTAGCTCGTCTCTGTGGATCACGTTCAGCACGAACCGTTCAGTGCCCCCGCGGATCGGCGCTCAGTCCGTGGACGAGCCAGCGATTCGCCAAGTCCAATACCTCGTCGACAGTGCAACCACGCCGTACACCCGTCGGGAGCTGCGGCGAAACAAGCCCGTCGTAGACCCGATCACGCTCGACACCGACGTTCAGAACGAACACGACGCCGAGGTCTCGGCACGCGGCGCCCGGGTCGGCGGGGTCTTCGGCGCGATCGCGGGCGGCCTCATCAGCGGCCTCATCAGTGTGGTCGCGGCGATCGTCGCGAAGTAGTGCAGATCACCACACCACCCGGATCGACAGCATCACGACGACCGCCATGAGCGCACCTGCGCACGCTCCCCAGCATGCGCCGGTCCTCGCTGCGACCAGATCCACGCGGCGGCGGCCGGACCGTGCGCGTCGGCAGCGGTTGCCATCGTTGGCCATCACGACACGTCCGCGGACCGAGCCGTCGCGCCGGAGGCGGCCGGGGACGGATCACGCAGCCAGTCCAGGTATGTGGCCCCGGGCCGCGCCGCGCTGACCGCGTCGTAGGTCAACCCTGCCCACAGCTCTCGAACTTGGTCGTAGGTCCACCAGGGGACCGCGATCCGAGGGGAGGGGGCGCGTACCTGGGTGCTTTCGAACTGCCACTCGCGCAGACCCAGGACTCCGCCAACGACCGGGGAGTCTTGCACCGCTGGTGAGATCAGATGAGTTACAGGGTCGAGATCGAGCTCGATGGGCATGCCCCTCAACACCAGAACCCCGGCCTGATCGAACAGGGCACGCAGTTGTCGCACCAACTCACCCTGGGCTGCTGCCATCGCCCGCAGGTGCAACAGCACACCCTCCGGTGCGCGACGGGCGCCGAGTGAGGCCACTGGCAGCCGCGAGCCCTGGGGAAGGACAACATCAGCAACCTGCTGGCGCGCAATCGACGCCGCGGTGTCAGCGAGGATCAAAATCGCGTCGTCGTGCCCGTGTAGCCACGTGATCGGCACCGCAGCGCGCGGGTCCAGCGGATCCTGCAACCACGCCCTATCCGAGGGTACGTAGATGTTGGCGGTAGTGTCGGCTTGCCCGCCCAGCGTCGGCCCGCTCACACGGTATGTGGTCTCGATATTCAGTGGAGCGACGTGATCACGCCAGAATCCTCCGCCTGTCACCGAGTCCTCGAGCGCTCCGCGAACCGGCTGCCAGGTGCGACCGTCCGTCGAACGCTCGACCGTCACCGTGGACGGCACACCCGCCGGTAGACCGTCCACGGTCACGCCAACCTGGGGTGCACCCTCATCCGGGAGCACCTCCACAGTCAGACCCATCAGCGCACCACCCCCGCAGTTGTGCGCGATCCACGCGCAGCACGGTCGGACACGGACAGGGCCAACGCCGACACATCACGGGCACCGGCCAAGACCTCCTGCCCGACCCGAACGGCCAAGTAGTCCAGATCGGCCCGAGTGAGGGCCGACGCAGTAGCCGGCGCGAGCGCCGGGAGCCTGGGCCCCGCGCCGTCCGCTCGGGCTGTAGTGCCAGCCGAGATCAGCTGGTACCCGAACAGGCGGGCGGTCTGGTCGAGGTACTTGGTGGCGTTGCGGCGCTTGGACAGGGCGTGCGGGATGTAGGTCTCGCCGCCGGTCTCTTCTTCCGCCCACAGGATGTTCGACCCGGCGGCCGCGTACTGCGCTTGCCGGTTGTGTCCGCCTTCGGCCATCGCCCGCACCCCGCGGGGGGTGAACGCGCCGTCCGCACGCGCGACCTGGTTCGCGATCCCCGTTGTCACGGTGGTGTTGCCCTGTGTGTCGACCCGGACGATCGCGGTGTACGTCCGGCCGTTGATGTTGTTCAGGTGCTCCACCACCCGGGTGATGTTTCCCTCGGCGTCGGTGGTCTCCGCCTTGACCGTGGTGGTCACGGTCTGCGGGATCAGCCCGTACTCGTTGGCCAGACGCGATGCCTCGTCGCGGGTGTATCCCATCGACGTGGCGGTGTTGATGAACGCCTCGCGCTGGGAGAGCGTCGTGGAGTACAGCTCCTGACCGGAGGCGTTCTGCTTGGTCATCGCGTCGGTGACCTGGGCGTTGCGCGCGGCCAGGTCGAGGAGCGCCTTGTCCGCCATGATCGTCGAGTCGGCGTTCAGGTCGATCGCTCCGGACTGGTCCCGAGCCACCTGGGCACCGTTCGCTGCGGCGTCGTTGGCGGCCTTCTGGGCCTCGGTCTGCTGGATCTGAGCCTCGCGCAGCGACATGGCCACACCGGCGGCGTCCTTCTGCGCCTGGATCTGGTCCTGCAAGGCATCATTCGACGCCTGCACCGCCTCGGCGTTGGATCGGAACGCGGCAGTCGCGCCGTCGGTGGCACCGATGCCAGCCGCGATCTGATCGCGTGCCTGCTCCTGGGCGGCGGCCACGTCCTCGGACTGCCCGGTCACCCCGACCAGGACGGTCTTCAGGTCGTCGTAGGCGCCAGCTGCTTCCTGCACCTCGCCGTCGAGGATGCCCGACAGGGGCTTCTCCCCCGCCAGGTCGACAGATGCCTGCCGTGCCGCTTCGGTTCGGTCGGCGAGCCGCTGGTATGCCTCGCCGGTCGGGTCGAGTGCGGCATCGACGAGGCTCTGCAGGTTGATGCCGAGCGCCTTGGCCCGGTCGATCGTTCCGTCCGCTTGCAGGTTGTTGTAGACGATGGCCCGGGTGTTCTCCGTGATCGCGCCGGTCGCAGTGTCGAACGAGTCCGCCAATGTGTCGACTCGCTGCTTGGCCTCCGTGCTACGCCCGACGAAGATCCCGATTGCGGTGGCGATCGCAGTGATCGCCAGGGTGACCGGGTTGCCGATGAACGCGGACTTGAGGGCGGCTCCGGCGGCCGCCGCTGTGGAGGCCATCCCCTGCAGACCCGCGACGAGCTGAGGGAGCACGACTACCGCCGCACCGAAAGCAGCAGCGCCGGTCAGCACTGGACCGGGGAGCTGCGCAACCCACGACACCACGTCGGCGATCTGCTCGGCGAGCGGCACTGCGTACTGCATGACCTGCACCAGGACCGGAGCGAGCTGCTCCCCCAGCGACACGGCCACCGGCGCGATGGCTTGCAGCAGCTGCGACAGAGACGGGGTCAGCGTCTGACCGACCTCCATCGCCGTGTCAGCGAAGACGCTCACGAGCTGCTGCACGACGGGCAGCAGCGGCGCGAGCGCAGTCAAGAAGTCGGCTCCGGCGGCGCGCAGGCCGGGGCTGGTCGCCACGAGCGCGGCCACTCCTGCGACGAGCGGGTTCACGGTGAGGCCGAGCTTCGACAAGACCGGGATGCTCTGCGTCCCGTATGCGTACAGCGCGGCCGATCCTCCCGCGATCAGCGGGGTGTACGACGTCAGCTTGTCGAGCTGCACGTTGACCTTGGACAGGTCCCAGGAGTTGATCAGCCCACGGACCTTGTCCAGCGCCGGGGTGACCGCGTCGAGTCCAGGCTTGAACCGCGCGACCATCAGGTCCACGAACGGCTTGGCCTTGGCCTCGGCGGCCCGCAGGGCGTCAGCGAGCTTGTTCGCCCACTCGACCGCGCGCCCACCACCGTTCGGGTCGATGAACGGCGCGGCGAGGATCGAACCGATGTCACGGATGGCGCCCTTGACCCGGTCGACCGCGCCGTCGAACTGCAACTTGATGTTCGCGGTCGCCCCGCCAAACCGGGACATCAGCCCGGTGACAAGCGGGTCCCAGACCTGATCGACAGGGATGCCACCCGGCTTGGAGGCCAGCTCACGGATCTCGGCGCCGGTCTTCCCGAGCTGCTGGCCGAGGATGCTCGCGGCGTCGATCCCGTACTGGCCGAGCTGGTTCAGGGTCTCGCCGGTCAGCTTTCCCTGCCCCTGCATCTGGGCCAGGGCGTAAGTGACCTGGGAGACCTCCTGGTTCGACCCGCCCACCGCGGCGACCGCGTTCTGGACGGCGTCGAGGATCGGCAGGACCTTCTCCGCCTGCACACCGAACCCCAGGAGCTGTTGCTGGGCGGAGATGAACACCTGCTTGGCGAACGGGCTGTTCTTCGCGAACGCGTCCAGCTTGTCCATCTGCGCGTTCGCAGCCTCAGCCGACCCCAGCAGAGTCGTCAGGGCCGCCCGGGACGACTGCTGCAGGCGGTTGTAGTCCGCACCGATCTTGAAGACCGCCGCGCCCATCGCAGCCGCGCCCGTGGTCAGCGCCACGAACGAGGTCGCGAGCGCCTTGGTCCCGGCCCTCACCAGGTTGCCGAGCGACTGGAACTTCGAACCGGACTGGTCAACCGTTCGGTCGAACTGCGTCCCGTCCGCGCGGATGTACGCGACGAGCTCACCCACCGTCAGGGCCACGAACGTCACCTCCTGGTGGTTGGATGTGCGTCGTGACTGATCACATGGGCGATCTGCAGCGGCGGCTGGCCGCCATCGAGTCGGCCTCTGCCCAGCAGCGCGCCAGGAAGCTCCGCGTCGTCCTGGTCGTGGTCGGGTTGGTGGTCGTGCTGGCGGTAGCCGGTCTGCTCATCGCACACAACGAGGCGTCTCAGCGGGACCAGCGTGTGTGCGAGCTGACCCAGAGCATGGGTGGCATGACCGCGTCCGAGGCGAGGGACTACTGCCGCTGAGCTTTCTGAGCGGGCTGCAGTGCACGTCGTAGCCGGGACTCGGTGCTAAGCAGAGACCAGATGCGGTCTCGCCACCACGGCCAGGGTCGGACGAGGCCGGGGTCGTGTAGGTCGTAGCCGGCGTCGGATAGATCGACGTCAACGAGCGCCCAGTGCTCGAGCACGTCCCGCCAGCCGACCCGGACGCCGTCAGGCTGGCGGGAGTGCTGGGGCTTCAGCTGCGGCGGGACGCCCCGGTACCGCGGGTAGATGCCCGTCGCTGGGTCCGGTTCCCCGACGCCGTACGGGGCCCACGCGGCGACGTCGAAGACGCCGAGCGCGCTTCCCCCGAGGCACCACCCCCGTGCTGGGCGGCGAAGATCTGGTCGGCGGTCTCCTCGCCGAGGGTCCAGTAGTAGAGGGCGTACATCCCGAAGCGGTCGATGTGCGGGGCGGGGACGCCGTCGGCGACCATCCGGGCGTGCGCCTGCGGGCCGAGCGCCAGTTCGGCGATGTCCTGGTCCTTCATCGACTCCAGGAGCGCCAGGGTGTCGGCCGGTACCTCCGGGGAGCCCTTGCGACCGCAGGTCGGGCACTCCTCCAGCGCAGCGGCGTAGGCCGCCACGCCCACCGCGTTGATCGCGGCGAGCTTGAGCCCGACGTCCTTCGACGGCGGCGGCACGAGGTAGGTCGCGCCGTTGTACGGGATCTCGAGGTCGGGGTCGAGGTACGGGGTCAGGTCCTTGAGGGCCACGGTGGTCTCCTTGCGTGCCGGGCAGCCGGGTGGAGCGTGCGGGACCGGACCCGGCTGTGCCGGTCCCGCACGCGATCAGGGCAGGTCAGTCGCCGTCGGTGGCGGACGCCGGGTTCTCGATGCGCTGGCGCCGGCCCTGGCCGGTGACCGTCACGGAGAAGCCCGCGATGTCGTCGTTGCCGGTGTTCTGCCGGTTCACCGAGACCGTGCCGGAGCCCGTGTACGCCTCGTTCGGGTTCGGGACGAAGTCGGCCGGGTCGTCGTACCACCGGAACTGCCCGGTGGCGGAGTTGCCGACCGCCTCCGGGCCGGCCAGCTCGAGGAGCTTCTCGACCTCCGGCAGGAACAGGCCGGTGTCGGGCAGCCGGTGGGCCTGCACGGTGAAGCCCAGGGTCCAGGACTCCGAGGTCTTCACCGGGTGCGGGGCACCCTTGTCCTCGTAGGTCGCCCCGTCCTTCTCGACCGAGGACGACTGCGGGTCCACGGCGGAGAGGAACCGGATGCTCTGCCACACCGGGGCGGCGGTCGTGCCGATGTTGATGTCGACGGCGTACTCGTAGGAGAAGCCGAGTTCGGTCTCGACGGGGGTCTCGCTCATGGGGTGCCTCCAGGCTGGGTGCGGGCGGTGACGATGCGGTAGTTGTCGGTGCGTTCATGCCGGCCGCCCGCGTCGGGTCCGAGCTGGGCGACGGAGACGCGCGCGCACCGTGCGATCGGGACCTGCCCGAAGCGGGAGTGGTGCTCGCCGTGGAGGGCGTCCTTCGCCTCCTGGGCGATGACGTCAACGGCGTCGGGGCGCCCGGGGGCGCGGAAGCGCACCTGGACGGCGAAAGTGCGGCGGACCTGACGTGGGTCCGGGTCGTCATCGACGTCGTAAACGGTGACCGCGGCGACCACGTCCGGGCCGGCGGGGACCGTCTTGATCGTCAGGGCGTGCTCGGTGGCCGTGTACGCGCCGTCGGATCGCCACGTGAACCCGGTGGTAGCCGCCAGGTGCTCGCAGATCCCGACGGCCATCTCAGCGGGGGACGGGCCGCTCACTGCAGCTCCTGGTGGACCTCGGCGGCGATGATCTGCTGTTGGGCGCGGCGAGTGCCGGTCAAGGGACGTTCGAGGTATTTGCCGGTGCGGCCGCGGGCGTGTCGCAGGGTGAGGTCCTCGTGCTGGCGGACCGCGTACGGCGTGTCGTAGGACACCGCGGCGACGGCGTCGGTCTCGTCGACCGACGTCGCCCCGGAGCGGGACAGGGTCGCTTCATCGATCGGGACGACCTGCCGGGACTCGGCCAGGACGTGTTCGGCGGCGAGCAAGACCCCGCGGACGGAACCTCGGCGGACAGCGGCCTTCGCCTGAGCCCCGTTCCAGCGGATGGTGAACGTCACGGGGCGCCTCCAGCTCAGGTCAGGGCGAGTTCGTAGTGCTCGGGGGCTGGCGGGGTGTGGTGGTGTGCGGCGGTGATGACTACGGCGATGCGTTCGTCCGGCGCGCCGGGGCGCAGCGTCACCTTCGACCCGACCGGCACAGGGCCAGATTCGGGTCGCAGGAAGAGACGGGCCATGGACACGACCTCTTGGCCGTCGGAGTCGCGCACGAGGGACCGCTTGTCCTCGACCCGGCAGCGGCGCACCGTGCGTGCAGCGGCGAACACCGGGCCGTAGGCGCCGTCGCCGGTCTTGTCCTCGACGGTCACCGTGTGAGGGGTGAGGACTCGCGGCAGACTCACCACGGGCGCGGCGCCTGACCGGTCAGCCCGGCCGCGGCGAGGATCGTCACAGCCTCGGGGGAGATCCGGGACTCCGCGGTGCCCGACGCGCCGGTGGACGACCCCGCGCCGGCCTTCGTCAGTGAGGCGGACCCGAGAGACATCGACTGAAACCGCCCCTCCGCGCCCGAGGTGTCGCCGGTTTCGTCGAACCACACGGCCTGCGCGCACGTCGCATCACGCAACGCGTCGCTCGTGTCCAGGTCGGTGGGGTAGCCGTCGCCGTCGACCGCGTACCGCGCGGTCACGGTCAGACCGTCGACCACGGTCGAAGCCCGTCGCAGGAGGGAGGCCGCGGCGGTCTCGTCCAGGTCGACGTTCCACGGCTCACCGGCCAGGTCGGACGGCACGGCGTACACGTGCTGAGCCACGGGCTACCACTCCTCGCGGATCTGGAACGTCTCGGTCAGGATGCTTGCGTCGCCCGCGACGACGAAGCCGTCGGCCGCGCGGCGCTGGTAGGTGACCGTGATGACGTGGGGTTCGAACACGGCGCGCACGAGGAACGCGACGGGGATGCCCGCCGCGGAGAGGGCTTCACGGACTTGCTCGCCAGAGACGCTCAGCGGGACATCCACGGCGGCGGCTCCTCTCGGTCGGGGTGGTCGGTCTGGTGCGGGTGAGGCGCAGGACGCGCTGCTGCAGGGCTGGAAAGGACCCGGCATTGACAGCCCCAAGCGGCCTTCGTCGGAGTCAGAGGCGTACGTGGCCTTGCCGGGCCGACGTTGACGCCCCACCCGCACCGACCTGGTCAGCCCTCGGTGTCCTCGTCGTCCGGCGCGGTGACCTGCGGCTGCCAGTCGGCGAGCTGCTCGGTCTCCTCGGCGGACTGCGTCGCCGGAACCGACGACACGAGACCAGGGCGGATCGTGCGCACGGACTCCGACCCGTGGATCTCCGGGGAGACCACGGTCGGGCCGTGCGGGTTGCCGAGCGACCCCTCCACACCGGCGTTCGTCGGCGGGAGGAAGTCGTCGGGGCGGGGGTCGACGGCGGCATCACGCAGTCGCGTGCCGATCTGCTCGTCGACCACATCACGAGGGTCGAGGACGGTCATCGCTCAGACCTCCGGGGTCTCGGACGAGGTGCCGTCGTCGCTGGCCGCGGCCTCGGCCTCGGCCTCGGCAGTCTCCGGCGTCGCGGGCTGGCCCTCAGTGACCGCCACCGCCTCCCCGGTGCTGCCGGTCGGCACGGTGGCGGCCGCAGCCTCACCGATCCGGGCGACCTTGTCGGCCTTCTTCGTGGCGCCGGTCAGGTCGATACCGCGCTCGGCAGCGTAGGCGTCCAGTTCCTTGCCGGACCACTTCTCGGTGACCTCGCCCTGCGGGTACGGCGGCACCGGGACAGCGTCCTCGTCGGTAAGCGTGTAGCCCTTGGTCTGCAGGTACGAACGCAGCGGCGCGGACACCTCATCCGTAGTCGCGACGCCGCCCTTGAACTCCACGGACAGCGGGCCGAACACGGTCCGGCCGTCGTAGCCCTCGATGGGGCTAGTGATCTTCACGTTCACGGGGTGCTCCTCGTGCTCAGTCCTTGCGGACGATGGACTCCCACCAGCGGAAGGTGGCGACGACGGCGCCGTTCTTCCACGCCTGCAGCGACCCGTCGGGGCCGTCGTAGTCGAGGTGGTCGGCGTCGACCGTGGTGCTCTGGTCGCCGCCGGTGCTGATGACGTAGGTGCCGGGCTCGTTGAGGCCGGTGGATCCGTACACGGTGACCTCCCGGGTCAGACCCGGGGCGGGGCGTCGCAGAGGGTGGGCGCCCCGCCCCGGGTGGCTCAGGACGCGCGGACCTTGACCGACCGGGCGACGCCCGCGGCCTTGGTCTTCTTCAGGGCCACAGCGACCGGGCCCATCTCGACCTCGCCGGTCTTCACGGCGCCGGCCTTGGTGAAGTCGGGCAGCCAGGTCTGCACCAGCGGGGCGCCAGCCATGGACACACCGTGGAACCCGTCCAGGCCGAACCGCACCGCGTACAGCTCGGTGAGGCCACCGGCGCGGATCGGGATGACGTCGGCGTTGGTGCCGGCGCGCTTGCCGGCGTCGACGAGGCGGGCGTTACCGTAGGACTCGACGTAGGTGTCCCGCGGTCCGGGGGTGCGGGTGTACATCGAGGTGCGGCGGGCGGCCGACCGGATCTTCGCGATCGCGGCCTTGTTCGTGAGGATCGCGCCGGGCTCGCCGTCGAGGAGTGCCAGGACCTCGTCGAGCGCGTCGAGCACCGCGAACGAGGCGTCCTCGTTCATGGTGCCGGACCAGTCGATCGTGGACGTGACCTCGGTGGTGGACCCTGCGAGGGCCTTCGACAGACCGTCGAAGGAGTCCTCGTCGGCGGAGGAGTCGCCGTGGACGACGGCGTACCCGAACTCGGCGCGGGTGGCCTCGATCTTCGCGCCCATCTGCAGGGCGACCTCGCCGGACGCCGCCGGACCGACGCGGGAGATGACCCGGTCGATCTGGAACGCGCCGCCGAGGGGCTTGAGGTCCACGGAGTGCTTGGTCGTGGTGACCTCGGTGGGCGCGTACTCGGCGTTGATCGCGCGGAACGCGGCGGTGCCGAGCGTCGCCTGCCGGCGGTAGCCGTAGGTCAGGGTGCCGCCGCCCCCGACCGGGTTGACCACGTCGTCGAACGTGAGCAGGTCGAGGATCTGGTTGGTGCGGAACTCGTTGATGACGGAGACGTCGAGGTCGTCCGCGGCGTTCTGCTGCGCCTGGGCGAGGGTGACGGGCATGGGGTGCTCCTGGGGGTCAGGCCGCGCCGATTCGGGAGGCGACGGCGTCGGTGAGGGACTTCGGGGTGGTGCTGCGCCCCTCACCGGTCCCGCCGGTGAGGTCGGTGCCGCTACGGGCCGCCGCCTGGGCGGCCTTCAGCTTCGGGTTGTCGGCGATCGCGGCCTTGACCGCGGCGTCGACCTTCGTCTGGAACTCCGCGTCGGTGGGGTCCAGGTCCGCGACCTTCGCGAGGAAGGCCCGGGAGTCGAGGAGGGCGTTCGGGTCGCCCTCGTGGTTGCCGGCGGTGCGGAACACCGCGAGTTCGATCTGCGCGGTGCGTGCGGCGACCTGTGCGTCGGTGGCCTGCTTCGTCAGCGCGTCGACGTCGGGGGTGCCGTCGCCGTCCTTGATGAAGCCGAGGGCCTTGCCGAACTCCTGCAGGACGGCGTCACGGGCTTCCTGCGCGGCAGTAGCCTTCGCGTTGGTGCGGGCGGCACCGGCCTCCTTTCGAAGGTCGCCGATCATCGCCTTGAGCGCCTGGGGATCATCGGGCAGACCATCACCGGGCTGATGCCCCTGCTGGCTGGCCTGCTGCTGGTCCTGCTGGCCGGTGCTGTCGGACCCGGGGGCCGAGTCGCCGGCCCCAGACTGTCCGGCCTTGGTGGCGCTGTCGGCCCCGGCGGTTCCGTCGGCCCCGGCGTCACCGGCGATGAACCGCAGCCGGGTCATCCGGGCCGGCATGCCGGGGGTGGGGGCGGACCAGCGGACCGGGGTGCTGAGGGTGTTGCGCATGATGGTCCCTCCTGGGGGCCTATCGGGGTGTCGGATCGCACGCGTACCGTGCGGCACACACGCAGGCAGCGGGCCAGCGCGAGACGAGGGGGATGCTGTGAACGAGCGGTACTTCGAGGTCGAGAATGACGGCGTCGACTGCTTGCAGCCGGCCGACCAAAACCGCCACTTCGAATTGATGGAAGCGAAGCAGGGCTCCGTGCGTATTGGGCAGCTGGATGGCTCGGTCCATGTGGTGGAGGGCAGCCGTTACGTGACGAAGGGGATCGGCTTCCACGTGAACAAGCAGGGGCACCTCGAAGTTCGCCTCAACGAGAACACCGCGGCTCTCAGGACCTATGGCGCTTGGGCGTGGGTCGAAGGTGACTCGTGGCACGCGGCGTACTTCCCGCCGCAGGTCTTCTAGCGCGCGGAGCGGATCTGCTCCCGTCGGGGCGCGCGCCGCAGGTCGGTGTGTGCGTCAAGGTGGTCACGCACGCGGGCTTGCCAGTCGCTCACCTTGAGCCTGGCGGAGCGCGCCGCCTCGGGGGTCAACGCCAGCACCTCGCGGCGCTTCCACTCCCGCACACCGCGTTCCAGACGGCGCTGCTCCTGCCCGGCCTCATACCCGGCCGGGTCGGGGCGTTCCACGTTCGGAACCGTGATCCCGGGCAAGTAGATGCCGGTCGAGCACCGGCAGTTCGGGCCGAACAGATGCCCGTCAGCGGTGGCCACGTCCCGCGGGGTGACGTCCACGCGCCGGCCGTCGGCGACCACGCTGGTCGTCCCGCCGCTGATCGACAGGACCTTCCCTGCCCAGGCGTCGCACGACGGGCACGCCCGCGGGCCCGGGATCGGGTAGAACAGGTCCTGCCCCGACGCGGCGAGCGTGTCCAGGTGACCGCTGATGGCAGCACGGCCGGCGCCGGTGCGGGTCGCCATCTCCACGTACGACTCCAGCGTCCAGTTCCGGCCCGCGGTGTCCCGGAACCCGGTGATCCCACGGCCCAGGAGGTCGTCCAGAGCCGACTGCGCGGCCTGGACGCGGGTCTGCGCGCCCAATAGGACGCTGGACGAGGCCCGGGCAACGACCTCCTGGTACGCGTCAGCGGCCGCCCGCAGCGCGACCGGGCTGGCGCCGCGCACGATGGCAAGGACGTCCGCCGAGATGGTCCGCACGGACTGCAGTTGCGCCGCAGGAAGGCCGGGTCGGACACCCGCGTCGTCGAGGTCGCCGACAGCGATGGCCTGCCCGGTGGTGTACGCCCGTCGGATGGTCTCGTTCACGGCCACGGCCAGGTCGGCGTCCAGTGCTGCGAGGTCCGCGGTGAGCGCCGCCCGCAGCTGTTGCAGCTCGGCGAGCTTCGTCTCAGCCCATGCGGGCGCGTCCATGCCGGCGGCCAGGCGGTCCCGCACCCGCCGCAGGATAACCAGTTCCGCGTCGGCGACCAGCTCGGCCACCTGGGCGGCCAGCCGGGCACCGTGTTCAGGGCTGGCGGGCATGGTCGGCGCTACTCCTGCGGGCGGGTGGTGACGGGGCGCTCACAGTGAACCGCACACCGCTGATCCCCGCGGCGGCCGCCGCGGACTCCGGTGTGACAGACCCGCGCACCAGCTGGCCGAAGGTGTTCGCCGAGTCCGGATCGACTCCAGGGCGCAGCATGGTCGGGTCGGCCAGCCTCGTCTCGTTCTGGATGCGCTCGACTTCGTCGTTCACCGTCGGGCCGTCCCACTCCGGGTGCACCAGCCGCACCCGAGTCTCGATCGACGCGGCCTCCGCGGACTTCAGTGCCTGCGCGGTCTGCGCAAGCTCCAGGGTGTCCTCCTGGACCTTCGGCGGGAACCGCACCTCCGGGGTGTCACCGCCGGAGCCGGGGCCGCGGAAGGCGTGCGCGTCAACGTCGAGCAGCACCCGGGAGAGCCTGGACAGTTCGGCCGCCCAGTAGCGGGCCTTCTTGTCCCGGGTCCGCTCCGACAGCCGCTCCCGGGCCTTCACCTCGGTCGCCGTGGTGGACACGGCCAGCGGGTCGTCGCCGAAGGTCTGCGGGGAGTAACCGGCGCTGCGCAGTATCGAACGCAGCAGGTCCACCGCGGTGGCGCGGTGTTCCTCGTGCCGGATCTCGAACTGCTCGGCCTGGGCGACGTTCCCGTCCTTCAGGGAGCCCATCACCCCAGGCACCGCGGTGAAGATCTCCTGGTCGGTGTCGAAGGCCGCGCCGGCGCCGCGCCCCATCGGGGTCATGGCGTTCTGGTCGACCAGCAGCCGGGCCTTGGCGAGGCGCACGTCCCGCATCCACGAGGAGTACGTCTCGTCGAGGGCGTCCATCAGCGGTTCGATGCCGTCGTAGTCCGACCGGCCCAGGGGTGCAAGGTCCGGCGTGGTGCGCCACTGTCGGGACGGGCGGATGTTCGGGACGTACCCGGCGGTCAGACCGGTGGACCCGGTTTCGATCGCGGACTCGGCGTCCACCAGGGGAGCCAGCCACTTGGTCGCAGCGTCCTCGGCGAGCGGGACCACCACACCGAGGTTCGCCTCGGTGCCCTGGTACAGGGCGTGCACGATGCGGCCACGCTCGTGGCACTCGACGTGCCGGCGCACCATCTGGTTCTCGCGGCGCACGACGGTCCAGAACACGACGGAGTCGAGCTGCCCCCACCGCCACGTCGGGATGGCCCCGTCGGCGTGCACGGCGGTCAGCAAGGGCCGGTTGGGGCCGCCGTCGGTGGTGTCCCACACGATCCGCAAGTAGGTGCCACCCAGGGCGGCACCCAGCTCAGCGGCCTCCAGCAAGGAGGCGTGCGTCTCCGGCCCGTTGATCAACTGCTCCAGGCGTGTCTGACGCGGGGTGCGACCGGTCTCCTGCGCGGTGCCCGGCAGCACGATCCGCGGCGGCTCCGAGAAGAGCAGGTCCGCACTGGTGGTCGCCAGATCGGAGGCGACCGGGACATGCAAGCGGGTGCGGTCCTGCCCGGCCGGGACCGGGCGCCCCCAGAAGAACCGGGCGACGGTGCCGACCACGCCGCCGCGCATCTGGGACGGGCGTGTGCGCGGAGTCTCGTTGTACTTCGTCGCGAGTTCGCTGGTGTCACCGACGTACCAGGCGTCCCACGTCGAGATGGTCCGGAACGCGGTGTCGAACGGCTTGGGCGGCCATTCGATGTTCGGTCGGGGGAGCGGCACGGGTTCACCCCTTCCGGTCATGCGGCGACGGCGCGCAGGTCGATGGCGGGACGCCACAGGCGTTCGGTCGTGGTGATGGCGTACCGGCCGGCATCCAGGGAGTGGTCGGCGGTCTTGATCGGCTTGTCTTCGCCGGCCTCGGTGGCTTTCGGGTCCCACGAGTACCCGGGTGCCTCGGTGACGAACCCCGCGCACCGGTCGCTGACCATGAGCCGCTCGGAACCGAGCAGGGATGCCATGGTGCGGATCCCGTACGTGACGTCGTTCTCGGCGCTCACCAGGCCCTGCAGCCCGTCGGTCTGCAACTGCACCCGGAAGGACGCCGCGGCCGGGTCGAGCGCGACCCACCTGGGACGCAACGCGGTCGGGTACGGGGTGTGCGGTCGGTCAAGCCACGACCGCAGCCCGGCGGACAATTGGGCGTCGGTGAGGCGCTGCTGGGCGGTGGCGGCGTCATAGCGCCACTCGTCGACCAGCACCAGACGGCGGTCCACGTCGAGGCCGAGCAGCAGCGCGGCGGTGGCGTTGGTGGTGCCGTAGTCGACGCCGACGGCGATCAGGTCGACCAGTTCCGGCAGGTCGGCCCACCCGATAACGTGCCGGGCGGGGTCCCACATGTCGAAGATCGCACCCTCCGCGGCGACCCACTCACCGAGGACGTTCCGGCGGTAGAAGAGGCCGGTGTTTTCGCGGCGGATCGCGGCTTTGCGCTCTTCGGACAGAACCGGGTTGTCGTCGAGGACGAACTTCCAGGTCCGCCAGTCGGGGAGTTCGTGGAGGCGGTCGAGGAACCGGCGCTTAAGCCAGTGCGCGGGGTTGTCCGGGTTGGTGGTGCCGAACAGCCGGGCGCCCTCCCACAGCCGGTTGAGAAGCTGGGTGAAGAAGTCCTCGCGCAGGAGCGTGACCTCGTCGACGTACGCCCCGGCGCAGGTGAGACCGCGCAGCACGTTCTCGGATCGGACATCGGAGGAGCCGAGGACCCACACTGTGCGTCCGAGGATCGTGGCGGTGGGGGCACCGGCGGTGTACTGCACCTGGTGGGCGATGGGCCCGAACAGGTCGGGGTCCATAAGCGGGGCGAACACGTTGCGGGCCGCAGAGTCGCGGGTGCGGGAGACGACGACGAGTTCACCGCGGACCGTGCTGGTGGCCACGTACAGCAGCCAGCGCAGTAGGGAGGCGATGGTCTTCCCGGACCGGACGGAGCCTTCCCAGACGTTGATCCGGGCCGTGGACTCCTGGCAGGACAGGAGCTGCTTCGGTGACAGGGGCATCGAGGCCAGCGCGGTGGTGTTCACGCGGTGCCGGCCCCGTCGTCGATGCCGAGGGCCCGGCCGAGCTGGGCGAGCAGGGACTTGGCGTCGTCGGTGTCTGCGGCGGTGTCGAGCTGCTCCAGACGGCCGTAGGCGTTGATCGCGGCGTTGGTGGCCTGTACGAGCTTCAGTTGGTCGACGTGCGGCGGCTGGTCCAGCTGGTGCTCGTTGAACGTGTTGTCCTTGCCGCCGAAGTTGAACACGGTGACGGGCTGCCAGAGCTGTTCGCGTAGTCGGGCGGCGTCCTCAAGCAGGTCCAGTTTGAGCTGGGCGCGGCGGGCGTCGGCGTCGATCTTCTTCGCGGTGGTCGCGGCCTTCGTCTGACCACGGTCCCACCCGAGGCCAAGGGCCTTCGCGTGCTTGGACACCGTGGCCTTGCCGCGGCCCATCTCGCTGGCGACGGCGTGCAGGGTGGCCCCGGTGGCGTGCAGTCGGCGAAGGGTGGCGTCGTCTTCGGTGGTCCAGGGGCGGCCGGCCATGTGCGGTCACCTGCCCTCGGGTGCTGAACGAGCGCTAGTGCGACACCGAAATGTTGGACGCGGACCACGCGAAGATTGCCCACAGCGCCGCGACAGCCACGCCGAGTCGTGGCCACCGGGGCAATTTGCGGCGCCAGCGTTCAAAGAACCAGGCCGCGATGAACATCGCCGCGAGAAGTCCCAGGAAGCCGAGGGTCCGTCTTACCTCGGCAGCGCTCGGGCTGGAGAGGTAACCGAGCGTCACGGCGGCGATGTAACCGATGGTCGCGATGATCAAGCCAGATAACGTCCGGGAGGCGACGTCGCGCCAGAACCCCGAATCGCGAAGCCAGCTGCGAATTTCCCTGATCGGGGCAAGACCGTAGAACCGAGTGCGAGCGCGAGCAGCGAGGGACTCGGGGGTTGCGTGACTCATGGCGAGACGCTAACCGCCGGGTGAGGGCGGAGGCGTGATCTTCGGTGCTCGTCACTCAGATGCGCAGGCCCCGCCGGTCCGCGGCTCTCGGCCCAGGCGCGCGGCTTGGTGGTCGTTCCTGGTTGACCCCCCCCGGGGGGGCAGACAGGCCGATGGTCCCGCCAGCGTCTCACCGTAGGGCCATCGTCTGCTGGCTCACGCCAACCTACACGAACCATAGGGTGCAAATGTCTCGCTGGCAAACAGTGAAACAAATGTAGTCAAATAACTACAAGTGCAATCAAACAGAGTTAAGCGCGCCCCGTCGACGGGCCGCCGCGTGCACCAGGTTCAGCACATCACCAACTCGGTACGTGGCCGCGGTGCGCCCGCCCGGGACCGGCACCCTTCCGTGCGCCACCAGCTGACCGCGGCGCACCCAGGACTTCACGGTTTCCGGTGACACCGGCACCCCCAATCCGTCGACGGCGCGGGCGATCTCCCGGGCGGGCAGCAGGACGTCCTCGGCCTGTTCGAGAAGCCAGGATCGTCGGGCCGCCAGCGGGTACTCGGTGCCGCATGTGCGGCAGGTGACGGTGTCCGTGTCAGGGTGGGCGTACAAGTCGGTGCCGCATTTCACGGCGAGTCCGTCCTCGTCGGGGACGGTGGCGGTGCATGGGCCGGCGTACTGCCGGTCGGCGGGCCGGTCGATCGCGGCCCGGGCGTTGCGGATCGCGGCGGTGAGTTCGTCGATGGCCTGTACGCCGTCGGGGTGGGCGGCGAGCCAGCTGATGGCGCCGCCACGCCAGGTCGTCAGGTAGTCCTCTACCTCCCGCCAGGTTGCGGGTGGTCGGTGAGCGCGTACCGCGGTGACCCAGTCCAGCCAGGAGGCCAGGGTGGTGGCGAGCACCCACCGGGCGTCGGCTGGTTGGAGTGCGAACGGCAGCGGGGGGACGGTGGCGTGGCCGGTGGTGCCGGAGCCGATGCGGGCTTGCCTGGTGCGGGCGATGTCGAGGTCGCCGAAGAGGCCGGGCAAGTCGGTGAGCAGGCCACGGAGGGTTGCGGCACAGCGGGGGCATACGCACCGGTCGTCGGTGATGGGTGGGGCCGCGTCGTCGTGATGGGCGAGGGGGCAGGCGCGGTAACTCACGTATTCCTCCGAAATGGATCCGACTTTACTTGCCTCTGGACGCAATGTCCGTAAATGTGGTAAACTGTTCCCCATGTTGCGAAGAGAGTAACAAGGGTCAACAAAGAGATAAAGAGAGGTATTTAAATGACTAAAGTTACGAGAGGGTCTGATGATCCCTCATTAAACCGAGGTCCGAACTGGACTGATGTCGGGATGTTTATCCTCACCGTCCTAATTCTCGCGTGGGAGGTAATAATTCACCTGATCGGCGGGTGAGACCCGCGCCCCAGCACCGCGACGGTGCTGGGGCCTCACCGCCGCCACCACGCGGCCGGACTCGACGGCCTGCGCGGCCTGCCGGATCGCGTCTGCCGCGGTCATCCCGGACACCGCGGTGAGCTGAGCAGCCGCGTGCGGGACGCCGGT
The DNA here is from genome assembly GCF_025642745.1 of Cellulomonas sp. RIT-PI-Y. GTDB lineage: Bacteria > Actinomycetota > Actinomycetes > Actinomycetales > Cellulomonadaceae > Cellulomonas. The sequence goes on along the minus strand of NZ_JANZKP010000056.1, from coordinate 1,702 downwards.
CACCTGGTCGATCTGCTCGGCGCTGAGCTCGGTCTCGCACTGCGCGCACCGCACCTCGTCCACCGGGGCCGGGTGCGGGGCGTCCGGCTCGCCGAGGAAGCCCAGGGCGTCGTCCATGCCGACGGCGATGTAGTCCACCATCTTGGCCATCAGCTCCGGCTCCTCACCGTCCTGGGTGATGATGACCGTCCGCTTCCCGGCACCGACAGCCCACCCCAGTTCCAGGTGCGCGGACCGGCCACAGGGCAGCACCAGCACGAAGGTGTTCGCCCACTGCATTGCGTCGAAGTCGCTGGCGAACCCCGCTTCGGCCAGGGGGTGGTCCAGGGCGGCGATGTACTGCTCGGCGGTCCAGTCCTGCCATGCCGGATCGATGCCGGACCAAGCGAACCCGGTCCCGCCGTTCGGGTTGCGGAAGTCGTAGACCTCGAACCCTCGCCCGCGCAGGGCGGAGACTACGGCGGGCTGGTCAGGATTGCGCCAGGACGAGGCGACGTACACGCGGTTGGCCCGCGGCATGGGCTGGTCGGTGGCGGTCATCGGGTGGCCCCCTGCACGCGAACATCGCCAGAAACGTTCGGACGTTCGTTCCCTGTGTTTGCCTCGTTGGGTTCGCCGTATCCGGCGTCGCGCAGGAGGTGTAGGGCGTCGCCGAACTGCATGCGGATGGGGGTGCGGTAGGTGGTGCTGTCGGTGGCGCCGCCGAAGAGCCACCCGAAGCGCCACCAGGCCCACCAGCGGTGCGCGTTGGCGGGGCCGACGCCGCCGCGTTGGACGACGAGGAACGCCCATCGGGCGCCGGCGTTGTCTCGTTCGCGTTCGGTTTCGCGCAGCCAGCTGTCGATGAGTACGTCGGAGGCGGTGCGGGCGGTGTTGCCGCCTTTGACTTCGACGATGACGCCGGGGCAGAGGCCGACGTCGCCGCGGTCGAGGGCTCCGGTGAGCGTGAGCCGGTCGGCGAGTGAGAAGCCGCGGGTGCGGGCGGCGCGGACGACGGCTGTTTCGGCTCGCGTGCCCAGGTTCTTGCTCTTGTTGACCATCAGGCCACGTCCTTCCGGTAGGTGCGTGAAGCCAGGGCCGAGACGTGGCCCTGGGTGATGCCGAATCGCGCTGCGATCACGCGCTGACGCTCGCCGGCCGTGACGGCGGCGCGAATGTCGTTGACCTGCTCGTCGCTGAGCCGCGTGTGCGGCAGGGCGCGGCCCCGGGCCTGGCGGTTACGAGCGACCATGTCCCCGACGTTCTGGGCTGGAGTGCCGAGTTCGAGATGCTCGGGGTTGCAGCACGGCGGGTTGTCACAGCGATGCCGGACGACCATGCCGTCGGGGATCGGGCCGTTCGTGACCTCCCACGCGGCACGATGCGTGGCGACGAGGCCGTCGCTACGCGAGCCGCGGCCGATCTGACCGTGACCACTCGGTCCGCGAAAGCCCTGCCACTCCCAGCACCCCGCCTCGGTCTTCGTGATGCGAGACCAGAGGCGCTCGGCAAGCGGCCGTGGCGGGCGATGCCCAACGACGTACTGCGCATTCCATCGCTTCGGATGCTGGCCGCATCCGCACGCGCACGACGTGCTTGCGGTCTGGTTGTTCGACATCGGGTTGCTCCTTCGTCAGAACGGCGGGTGGTCGTGCTGTTGGGCGGGTGCTGGCGGTGCGGGCAGGTGGGTCCGGCTCAGTGGGGGTTGGCCGCAGGTGTGTGC
>NZ_JANZKP010000055.1 GCF_025642745.1 Cellulomonas sp. RIT-PI-Y | reverse complement strand
GGCGGCGCTGCTGGACGGCCTGGATCTGGTGGTGGTCGGACCGGGCACCGCGCTGCAGGACGCCGACCGTCGTCGTCTGATGGCCCGTGCCCGCGACCGGGGATCCGTGCTGCTCGCGACGACGCCCTGGCCCGGTGCGGGCTGCGTGCTGACCGTCACCGGCGGGCGATGGACCGGTCCGGGCGAGGGAGGCGGACGGCTGCGCGCCCGGGAACTGCACCTGACCCGCACCGGCCGGGGCGCCGCCGGGGGGCGTCCGGAGGAGCTGAGCCTGGTGCTGCCCTACGACGGCCGTACCGACCCCTACGGTCTGCCCGCGCCGGAGCAGACGCGCGTCGATCGCGCCGACACCGGACTGAGGCTGGTCGGATGAGCACCCGGGTCGTGCATACCGCCACCCGGACCACGGTGGTCTGGGCGCCGGACTGGCCGGTGGTCGCGGCGTTGGCGGCCACCGGGACATCGGCGCACCAGCCCGCCGCGGTGCTGGTCGGCTCCCGCGTGCACACCGTCTCCGCCCCGGCCCGCCGGGAGGGGGTGCGCCGGGGGATGCGTCGCCGCCAGGCCCAGTCGGTGTGCCCGGAACTGGTGCTGCTGCCCGGCGACGAGGACCGGGACGCCCGGCTGTTCGAGCCGATGGCGGCCGCGGTGGAGACCGTGGTGCCCGGCATCGAGGTGCTGCGCCCCGGGCTGCTGCTGCTCCCGGCCGGAGGCGCCGCCCGGTTCCACGGCACCGAGGACGTGCTGGCCGAGCGCCTGGTCTCCGCGGTGGCCGAACGCACCGGTCACGAGTGCCAGGTGGGCACCGCCGACGGGCTGCTCGCCGCGCTGGTCGCCGCCCGGGCCGAGCAGCGGGTCCCGGCGGGGGAGTCGGCCGCCTTCCTCGCACCCCGGCCGGTGGACGAGCTGCTGGCCGCCGCCGTGCAGGACCCGCGACCGGTGGCCGGCCTGATCGAGCTGCTGCGCCGACTCGGACTGCGCACCCTCGGTGACCTGGCCGGTCTCGCCGGGCCGGAGGTGCATGCCCGGTTCGGCGACTCGGGGAGCTGGGCCTGGACCCTGGCCCGCGGCGACGACCTGCGTCCGCCCGCCCGGCGCCGTCCCGAGTCCGACCTGGAGGTGGACACCGCGCTGGACCCACCCGCGTACCGGGTGGACACCGCCACGTTCGTGGGCCGCCGGCTGGCCGAGGAGCTGCACACCCTGCTGACCGCCCACTCGGTCAGCTGCGGTCGACTGCGGATCGCCGCCCGGACCGACACCGGCGACGACCTGGTGCGGACCTGGTGCACCGACACCGGCGGGCTGGGCGGGCTCACCGCCGCCCGGATCACCGACCGGATCCGCTGGCAGCTCGACGGATGGCTGACCGCCGGTGCGCTCAGCCGACCGGCGGGCGCCGACGCCGAGGACGACCAGCGCGATCCGGTGGGGATCGTGCGGCTGACCGTCACCGCGGAGGACGTCGCGCCGGCCGGTGCCGAGCAGGGGCGGTTGTGGGGCGGGTCCTCCGGCGGGGACCTGCGGGCGCACCGTGCCCTGGACCGGGTGCAGGGACTGCTCGGCGGTGACGGCGTGCTGACCGCGGTGGTGCAGGGCGGCCGGGACGTCCGCGACCAGGTGCATCTGCGGCCGTGGGGCGCCCAGCACGAGGCGGCCCGTCCGGCGGACCGTCCCTGGCCCGGTCGGCTGCCCGCCCCGGCCCCGGCCACCGTGCCGGAGGAGCCCTTCCCGGTGGAGGTGCTCGACGCCGCCGGTGCCCGGGTGGGGTTCGACACCCGCCTGGCCATGAGCGCGCCACCGGTGCTGGTGCGCATCCGTGGCGCCGACCACCGCGGTGCCGATCACCGTGGTGCCGATCACCGCAATGCCCACCACCGCGGTGCCGACCACCGCATCGTCGGCTGGGCCGGGCCGTGGCCGCTGGCCGAGGGCTGGTGGCAGGAGTCCGGGCCGCGGGTCCGGGTGCACCTGCAGGTCACGCTCGCCGACGGCCGCGCCCTGCTGCTCGCCGCCCACCCGGACGGCTGGACCTGCGAGGCGGTCTATGACTAAGTCGACCCCGACCCCGACCTCGGCTTCGGCCATGGCTCCGCGCTACGCGGAACTGCACGCGCACTCCGCCTTCAGCTTCCTCGACGGCACCAGCCAACCCGAGGAGCTCGCCGCCGAGGCGCACCGGCTCGGACTCACCGCCCTGGCGCTCACCGACCACGACGGGCTGTACGGCGTGGTGCGGTTCGCCGAGGCCGCCCGCCGGGTCGGGATGCCCACCGTCTTCGGCGCCGAGCTGCACCTGCCGGTGCCCGACCCGATCGGCCCGGACGTCCTGGACCCGCCCACCGGTGTCCCGGACCCGCGGGCGATCCACCTGCCCGTGCTGGCCCGGGGAGCCGACGGGTACCGCGCGCTGTCCCGCACCATCGCCGAGGCGCACCTGTCCGCGGGGGTGAAGGGTGCCGCGCACTACCGCTGGGCGGAGCTGGCCACCGCCGCTGCCGGGCAGTGGGTGCTGCTCACCGGCTGCCGCAAGGGACCGGTCCGTCAGGCGTTGAACGGCGGCCCGCAGCCGGGTCCGGTCACCGCAGCCGGGATCGACCGCGCCCGCGCCGAGCTGCACCGGTTGATCGACCTGTTCGGTGCGGAGAACGTCGTGGTCGAGATCACCGAGGGCGGCGGCCCCTACGACGGGGAGATCGCCGACGCCCTCGCCGCGCTGGCCGACGAGTGCGGGCTGCTGCTGGTCGCGACCGGCAACGTGCACTACGCCGGTCCGGCGGACGCCGACCTGGCCGCGGCCCTGGCGGCGGTGCGCGCCCGTTCCGGGATGGCGGAGCTGGACGGCTGGCTGCCCGGTGCCCCCACCGCCCACCTGATGTCCGCGGCGGAGATGCTGCACCGGCACCGCCGGCATCCCGGGGCGGTCGCAGCCGCCGCCGATCTCGCCGCCGATCTCGCCTTCGACCTGCATCTGGTCGCCCCGCAGCTGCCGCCCTACCCGGTGCCGGAGGGACACACCGAGGCGACCTGGCTGCGCGAGCTGGTCCGTCGCGGGGCCCTGGACAGCTACGGCCCGCCGGAACAGGAACGCGTCGTCGGCGCCTACGCCCAGCTGGAGCACGAGCTGCAGGTGATCGAGGACCTGGGCTTCCCCGGCTACTTCCTGGTGGTCTTCGACCTGGTCGACTTCTGCCGCCGGGAGGGCATCCTCGCCCAGGGGCGCGGCTCGGCGGCGAACTCCGCGGTCTGCTACGCCCTGCGGATCACCGCGGTCGACCCGGTCAGTCACCATCTGCTGTTCGAGCGCTTCCTCGCCCCGGAGCGGGACGGGCCACCGGACATCGACGTCGACATCGAGTCGGCCCGCCGCGAGGAGGTCATCCAGTACGTCTACGCCACCCACGGACGCACCCACGCCGCCCAGGTCGCAAACGTCATCTCCTACCGGGCGCGTTCCGCGATCCGGGACGCCGCCCGCGCGCTGGGCCACGACGCCGGGCAGCAGGACGCCTGGAGCAAGTCGATCGAACGCTGGGGCACCCTGCGCGGTCCGCAGCCGAAACACCCGTGGTGGTCGGCGGCGGCCCGCGCCGAGCAGCACGCAGCGGGCCACGCCGCACCGCAGTACGCCCGCCAGCAGCGCGACCCGGACGGGGTGGTCTGGGGCTGGAACCACGAGCCGGACCTGGACGAGCACCGGCCCGCCGGGTCGCCGACCGCGGACGGCCACGACGTGGTGCCCGCGCACCGGCCGCCCCCGGCCAGCGACCTGGCGGAGATCCCGGCACAGGTGATCGATCTGGCCGACCGGTTCCTGCGTCTACCCCGGCACCTGGGCATCCACTCCGGCGGGATGGTGATGTGCGACCGCCCGGTGATCGAGGTCTGCCCGGTGGAGTGGGCGCGGATGGAGGGACGCACCGTCCTGCAATGGGACAAGGACGACTGCGCGGACGCCGGGCTGGTGAAGTTCGACCTGCTCGGGCTCGGCATGCTCACCGCGCTCCGCCTGGCCTTCGCGCAGGTCTCCGCGCACGGCGGTCCCCAGCTCGACCTGCACGACCTGCCGAGCGAGGACCCCCTGGTCTACGACCTGCTGTGCGCCGCCGACACGGTCGGGGTGTTCCAGGTGGAGTCCCGGGCGCAGATGGGCACCCTGCCCCGGCTCCAGCCGCGGAGCTTCTACGGCATCGTGGTCGAGGTCGCCCTGATCCGGCCCGGTCCGATCCAGGGCGGGTCCGTGCACCCGTACATCGAGCGGTACCAGGGACGGGAACCGGTCACCTACCTGCACCCCGCGCTGGAGAAGTCGCTGGAGCGCACCCTCGGCGTCCCGCTGTTCCAGGAGCAGCTGATGCAGATGGCGATCGACGTCGCCGACTTCACCCCGGCCGAGGCCGACCAGCTGCGGCGGGCGATGGGCTCCAAGCGCAGCCTGGACAAGATGGAGGCCCTGCGCGAGCGCCTGATGGCCGGGATGGCGCGCAACGGCCTGGACGCCCGGATCCGGGAGGAGGTCTTCGACAAGCTCAAGGCCTTCGCCGACTTCGGCTTCCCAGAGTCGCACGCCTACTCCTTCGCCTTCCTGGTCTACGCCAGCGCCTGGCTCAAGGTGCACCACCCGGCCGCGTTCTACGCCGGGCTGCTCGCCGCGCAGCCGATGGGCTTCTACTCCCCGCAGACCCTGGTCGCAGACGCCCGGCGGCACGGCATCGCGGTGCTGCGCGCTGACGTCCAGCATTCCGACGCCCTGGCCACGGTCGAGCGCACCGGCCCTGGACCCCAGGGGGGCGAACCGCCGCTGGCCCCGCTGCGCTCCGGCGTGGTCGGGACGATGCCCCCCGGCCCGGTCGCCGCCCGCGGGTTCGACGGTCCGGCTGCCGCCCGCGGGTTCGATGGTCCGGCTGCGCCCGCGCGCGCGACGGATGTCCCGGCTCCCGTCCGCACGCACGGCGTCCCGGAGTCCCGTGCCCTTGCCGTCCGGATCGGTCTGTCGTCGGTGCGCGGGGTGGGGGAGAAGATCGCCGAGCGGCTGGTCGCCGAGCGCGTCGCGCACGGACCGTTCACCGATCTGCGCGACCTGGTCCGCCGGGTCGAGCTCAGCACCGCCCAGCTGGAGGCGCTGGCCACCGGTGGCGCGCTCGAGTCCCTCGGCGTCACCCGCCGGGAGGCGCTGTGGGCGGCCGGGGCACTGGCGCAGGAGGGGCCGGGTACCCTGCCCGGCGTCTCGGTCGGGGTCGCCGCGCCCACCCTGCCCGGGATGAGCCCGGTGGAGCTGGCCGCCGCCGATGTCTGGGCCACCGGGGTGAGCGTCGACTCGTACCCGACCGAGTTCGTCCGCGACGGGCTGGACGCCGCCGGCGTGCTCCGGGTGTCGCAGGTCTTCGAGCACGAGCCCGAACGCCGGGTCGCGGTCGCCGGGGTGATCACCCACCGGCAGCGACCGGGCACGGCGGGCGGTGTGACCTTCCTGTCCCTGGAGGACGAGACCGGCCTGCTCAATGTCATCTGCGGCACCGGACTCTGGCAGCGTTTCCGGCACACCGCCCGCACCGCCCGGGCCATGGTGATCCGCGGCCGGGTCGAACGCGCGGACGGTGCGACCAACCTGGTGGCCGAGCACCTGGCACCGATGTCGTTGCGCGTCGCGAGCACCTCGCGGGACTTCCAATGACCCGTCCCCTCGACGCGCCCGCTGCCCGGTGCGATGCTGCGGAGCATGCAGCTCGACGACATCCCGGTCCGGACCCTGCGCGGCGAGGACACCACCTTCGGAGCGATCGTGGACGGCCGGCTGGCGCTGGTGGTCAACGTCGCCTCCCGGTGCGGACTCGCACCGCAGTACGAGCAGCTGGAGGCGATGCACCGCGAGTACGGCCCGCGCGGGTTCACCGTGGTCGGCGTGCCCAGCAACCAGTTCCTGCAGGAGCTCTCCGACGCCGAGGCGATCGCCGAGTACTGCTCGGCCACCTGGGGTGCGACCTTCCCGATGCTGGAGAAGACCCCGGTCAACGGCCGGCACGCCCACCCGCTCTACCGGCAGCTCACCACCGCCCCGGACGACTCGGGCAGGGCCGGCCGGGTCACCTGGAACTTCGAGAAGTTCCTGGTCGCACCGGACGGACGGGTGCGCCGGTTCCGGCCGCGGACCAAGCCCGACGCGCCCGAGGTGCTGGCCGCGGTGGAGGAATTGCTGGTGCCCGCCGCGGGCTGACGGCGCATCCTGGGGCGATGGACGAGAAGGCCACCCTCGGGGAGTACCTGGAACGTTTCCGCTCGGCGCTGCTGTCCCGGCTGGACGGACTCGGCGAGTACGACGCCCGCCGCCCGCTGACCACCAGCGGCACCAATGTCGCCGGGCTGGTCAAGCATGCCGCCCTGATCCAGTTCGGGTACCTGGGCGAGGTCTTCGACCGGCCCGCCGACCGGCCGATGCCGTGGTTCGACGACGACGCCGAGCCCAACGCCGACCTGTGGGTCCCGCCCGAGGAGTCCCTGGCCCTCGTCCGCGAGCTGCACGCCGCCTCCGCCGAGCACGCCGACCGCACCATCGCCGAGCTGCCGTTGGACGCCCGTGGCCGGGTGCCCTGGTGGTCCGAGGCCCGCGCCGACGTCACCCTGCACCAGATCCTGGTCCACCTGGTCACCGAGTACGCCCGGCACGCCGGTCACGCCGACATCCTGCGCGAGTCCCTGGACGGCGAGCGCGGCACCGGGGCGGACGACCCGAATCTCCCGTTCCACGGCGACGACGAGTGGGCGGCCTACCGCGAACGGGTGGAGCAGGACGCGCGCACCGCCGCGGGAAAGCCCGACCCCACTACGCTCGTCCAGTGATCGAGAACACGCCGCACCCCCTCACCTTCACGGACGTGTTGAACGCCCGGTTCGCCCCCACCAAGTTCCGGGAGGGATACGACCAGGGCCAGGTCGACGCCTTGCTGGACCGGGTCGCCGACGCGCTGCGCCCGCCGCACGAGCGCCGGTTCCCGACCGCGATCACTCGCCAGGAGGTGCAGGACTCCCGGTTCAAGGCGACCAAGTTCCGTGAGGGATACGACCAGGGCCAGGTCGACGACTTCCTGGACCGTGCGGTCGCCGCGCTGCCGTTCTGAGCGCGCGGGCGGGTCGCACTCGTGGGCCGGCGGCGGCCCTACCGTCCGCAGCCGCCAGGGCGCTCCGCCCGCTCGTCCAGCACCCGCATTGCCGCAGGGACGGTCCTCGTCGACGCCGCCGGCTCTGCGTCGCGCCGTCGAGGGAGAGACGGCGTTGGCTGACCAGCCGCGTGCGTGAAGGCCGGCCTGGCTCGCGTCGGCCGCAGGCAGGATCTCCCTGGCGGCCTCGGAATACGCCCGACCGCGCCGAGGGTCCCGATCTGATCGGATCGAGACCCTCCTCGTCTTTGTCTTCACGCAGGTCCGGAGTGTGGACTCATCCACTACCGTCACGTCTACAGATGGGGCGGAAGGCCGCCTGACCTGCGAGTCTGCGGAAGGATTCGCGACGTCTCAAGATGTCGGCAGCACTTGCTCGATGCCTCCCGGGCTCCGTGGCTCACGGGCCAGAAATTCGGTGATCATCGAGTGTGAGACGGTCGGCCCGTCCGCCACGAGGTGGCCGGTCGAGCAGAGGAGCTGGCGCTGGCGAAGGTGATTGCTGGCCATTCGAGCAACTCTGTCGAAGGGGCTGCGTGCCTCTCGGCTCGCTTCCGTCGGGTTGCTGGCCCAGTGCGGACAACTGGAGTCGCGACCGTCGTGGGTGATGGCCGAGGTCTCGCCCGAGGACGTCTGCTCGAACCGGGTGTCCTCAGCGCGGACCATGGCCATCTCCGGCGTTCGAAGCCTGAGAGATGTGCACCTCAGAGGAGTAGCGTGGGTGGGATGTTGACACTCGTGGTCGTGCTGTTGGTGCTCTGGCTCGTCCTGGCGGTGGTGGGCTTCGCGATCAAGGGCCTGCTGTGGCTCGGGATTATCGGGGTGATCCTGTTCCTGGGAACGGCGCTGGTTGGAGCGATCAGGCGGCGTGCCCGCCGATAGGACGGCAGTGGACGGTGGGTGCCCGGCGTGTTGGGCGTCATCACGAACGGCGCCGAAGCACCTGAGTCCGCTCTTCCCCTGACGAACACAGAGATCGGCGGCCCCTGACCGTCACCGACGTCCTGAACGCACGGTTCGCCGTCACGAAGTTCCGCGAGGGCTACGACCAGGACCAGGTGGACCTCCTGCCGGACCGGGTGGCTGATGCGTTGCGCCCGTCGCACGAGCGCCGGTTCCCGACTGCGATCACCCGCCAGGAGGTGCAGGACTGCCGGTTCACGGCCACGAAGTTCCCTGGCAGCTACGGACCACACCACGTCGACGACTGCCTCGACCGGGCGGCCGCGTCCCTGCCGCTCTGAGCACGGTGCCGGGGCGGTCGGTCGTCCCGGGCGCCGGCACCCTCAGGCGTACCGCGGCCGGCCCAGCGGACGGAGCCGCCGGATCACCGATCCCCCCGCGGTCACCGTGGTCCTGATCGACTCCAGCGCGAGGTCCGGGCCATTCGTCGGGAACAGCCGGGCCCCCTGTCCGACCAGCACCGGGTAGCTCAGCAGCTCCAGCGCGTCCACCAGGTCGTGCGCGAGCAGCCAGCGCACCAGCACACCGCTGCCGGGCACCAGCAGGTCGCCGTCGCCGGAGTCCTTCAGAGCGCGGATCGCGGCGGCGAGGTCGCCGGTCAACGTCGTGGTCCCCGCCCAGTCCGGCTCGAGCACGGTGGTCGACACGAGGTACTTGGGCCGGCCGTTGAGCGCGGCGGCGATCGGGTTGCTGTCGCCCCGGACACTCCAGTACGGCGCGAAGATGTCATAGGTGTGGCGACCGAGCAGGAAGGCCGCGGCGTTCCGGTAGGTGGAGACGATGTGCGTGCCGACCTCATCGTCGCCGGCCCCCGCCCATCCGCCGCGGGTGAACCCGCCGCCGCGGTCCTCGTCGGCGCCGCCCGGTCCCTGCATCACCCCGTCGAGGGACAGGTGGGTCTGGGTGATCAGTCGCATGCGGCGAGGGTAGGCCTGGTGGGATCGTGCGGCAGGTTCTCCGGGCAGCGCCGTGCGGCCACGAGGGGGTCCGGGGGGAGAACGACGAAGGCCCCGATCTGGCGGGATCGGGGCCTTCGTCGTCGCTGTCTCAACGAGTGTCCGGAGGGGGACTTGAACCCCCACGCCCTATACGGGCACTAGCACCTCAAGCTAGCGCGTCTGCCATTCCGCCACCCGGACAGGGTGAATCCCCACGGCCTCGACCGAACGCACAGCGCTCGGTTCCGGTGTCGCAGGAACGGTGAGTAAAGATAGCACGGCGCGGTGCGCGGGCACGCATCGCGGCCCAGGTCCAGACTGGGGCGGAGCCGGATCGCACCTGGTCCGGCCGCTGATGGAGGTGGTGCGCCCGATGGCCGAGCAGATCCCGCGCCGAGTGGCCGGGCAGCGTCATGGACCGACGGGCGGCAGCGAGGAGAACGTGCCGCGCTGGTTGCGGACCTCGGCGGGGACCACGTGGCGACTGCTGGTGCTGCTGGTCGGGGTCGGGGTGGTGTTCTACGCGACCTCGCAGGTGAAGCTGTTGTTCATCGCGGTGTTCATCGGGCTGGTGCTGACCGCGGTGCTGCGGCCGCTGGTGGACTTCTACGCGAAGGTGATGCCCCGGGCGCTGGCGACCGCATTGGGCCTGCTCAGCGGGTTCCTGGTGTTCTCCGGGCTGATCTTCTACGTGGCCTACTCGGTGGCGAACCAGTGGAGCGCACTGTCGAAGCAGTTCGGCGAGGGCATCGACCAGATCGTCGACTTCCTGGAGGACGGCCCGCTGCCGTTCACGATCACCAACGACCAGATCGGCGAGTGGATCGACACCGGCCGGCAGTGGATCCAGGATCACGCGGGGGACATCGCCGGGCAGGCGGCGTCGCAGGCGGGGTCGGTGGTGGAGGTGTTCACCGCGATGGCCCTGGCGCTGTTCTGCGCGATCTTCTTCCTGGCCAAGGGCAAGGACATGTGGACCTGGTTCCTGAACCAGCTCCCGTCCCGGGTGCGGAGGACCTGGCTGACCGCGGGCGGTGCGGGCTGGTACACCTTCTCCGGCTACACCCGGGGGACGGTGATCATCGCGGTCACCGACGGGATCCTGGCGGCGGTGCTGCTGACCATCGTCGGGGTGCCGCTGGCGGCGCCGTTGGCGGTGCTGGTGATGATCGGTGCGTTCATCCCGCTGATCGGCGCCCCGGCCGCCATGGTGGTCGCGATGATCGTGGCGCTGGCCGCGAACGGGCCGATCCAGGCGGCGATCGTGGGTCTGGGGATCGCGGCGATCGGGCAGTTCGAGGGCCACGTGCTGCAGCCGCTGGTGATGGGCAAGCAGGTGTCGCTGCACCCGGTGGTCGTCGCGCTGGCGGTGACCGCCGGCACGCTGAGCGCGGGGATCCTGGGCGCCGTGATCGCGGTGCCGTTGGTGTCGGTGGTGTGGGCGGTGTACTCCCGGCTGCACACGCCGGATCCGCCGATGGCGGACGAGGAGGTCGAGGGGTCGGCCGCACCGGTGACCGAGCGGGACGACCAGGAGTCGGAGCCCGACCCGGCCTAGGGCCTGGGGTCGGTGGCCCGGGTCATCCCCGGCGGCTCTCCCGCGCCAGCAGCCAGATCAGGTACCCGCCGCCGAGGCACACGGTGACCGCGCCCACCGGGAGGATCACACCGCGGATCGCGTGCTGGGCGACGAGGTCGGCGCCCACCAGGAGCACCGAGCCGACCAGCGCCGACCCGGGCAGTTCGGTGCCCGCGGCGCGTCCGGTCAGCCGCCGGGCGATCTGCGGTGCGGCGAGGGCCACGAAGGCGACCGGTCCGGTGGTGGCGGTGACCAGAGCGGTGAGGGCGACCCCGAGGGTCAGGACGAGCGCCTTGGCGGGCTCGACCGGGACACCCTGTGCCGCCGCCGTGTCGTCGCCGAGCTCGAGGTGGCGCAGCCATCGACCGGCGGCGGGGAGTCCGAGGCCGAGCAGTGCCGCGATCCCGGCGGACAGCGTGAGCACCGGCCATCCGGTGCCGGAGAGGGTGCCGGCGCCCCAGACCGCGGCGCGCATCGCCACGTCCAGGTCGGCTTTGACGCTGAACCAGGTGGTCAGCGAGGAGAGCACGGCGCTGACCGCGATGCCGACGATCACCAGCCGGAAGCCACGGACGCCCTGCCGGAAGGCCAGGAGATAGACCACGACGGCGGTGCCGAACCCGCCGACCAGCGCGCCCGTGGCCAGTGCGGCCCAGCCGCTACCGCCGAGCAGGATCACGCCGACCACGCCCGCGTAGGCACCGGTGTTCAGGCCGATCACGTCCGGGCTGCCGAGAGGGTTGCGGGTGAGGGACTGGACCAGGGCACCGCTGAGCGCCAGGCAACCGCCGAACAGGGCCGCCGACAGGGCCCGCGGGGCGCGCCACCCGACCACCACCAGACGGTCGGGACCGGTGGCGTCCGGGGCGAGGGCCGCGATCACGTCCGGGATCGACAGCGGCCGGGTGCCGAGCATGAGCGCGGCGAGGACCCCGGCCACCAGCACCAGGGCCAGCACCAGGCGGACGACGGCCGGCCTCACAGCCCGGTCGCCCGGCGGCGGCGGACCAGGACGATCAGCACCGGGGCTCCGATCAGCGCGGTGAGCACGCCGACCTGGAGCTCGGCGGGCCGCACGACGACCCGGCCCACGATGTCGGCGGTCAGCACCAGCACCGGGCCGAGCACCAGGGAGAACGGCAGCACCCAACGATGGTCCGGTCCGGTGAACCAGCGCACCGCGTGCGGCACCATCAGTCCGACGAACCCGATCGGTCCGGCGGCGGCGGTCGCGGCACCGCACAACAGGGTGATCGCGATCATGCCGAGCGCCCGGACCACGCCGAGGCGCACGCCGATCGACCGGGCGAGGTCGTCCCCGAGTGCGAGCCCGTTCAGCTGCCAGGCCAGGGCGAGGGCGAGCACCAGGCCGACCAGGACGAAGGGGGCGATGACGGTGACGGTGCCCGCCGGCCGGTCGGCGAGGGTGCCCGCGCCCCAGTAGCGCATCCGGTCGAAGGTCTGCGGATCGATCAGCGCCAGGGAGTTCGCCGCGCCGGTCAGGACCGCACCGAGGGCGACACCGACCAGGACCAGCCGGACCGGGCTCGCCCCGCCGGCCCCGCGGGTGGCGATCGCCCAGACCAGTGCGGCCGCCAGGACCGCACCGAGGAAGGCGAACGCCAGGTAGTCCTGGATCCGGGTCACACCGAGCACGGCGACCGCCAGCACCACGGCGAATCCGGCCCCGGCGTTCACGCCGAGGATCCCCGGATCGGCCAGGTCGTTGCGGGTCAGCGCCTGGATCAGAGCACCCGCGGTGGCGAGCGCGGCGCCGGCCACGACGCCGAGCACGGTCCGGGGCAGGCGCAGGGCGGTGACGGTCAGATGGTCGACACCGCCGCCCGGGTGCAGGAGCGCGTCCCGCACCGTGCTCCACGGCAGCGTCGCGGAGCCCACCGCGAGCGAGAACACGACGGCGACGACCAGGCCCAGCACCGCGACCGCCAGCCAGAGCAGCCGCCGGGGTGCCGTCACCGGCCGGACCGCGCCGACAGCACCAGGCACTCCACCCCCCAGCCGAGCTCGTGGCGGGCGTCGAGCGTCCACCCGGCCCGGGCGGCGAGCCCGGCGATCGTCCCGGCGGAACGCGGTGGCGCGCCGACCGTCGCCAGGTGCAGCAGGGCGTCCTCGTGGGCGGCGGGGCTGAGCGCGTCCGGTCGCGTGACCTCGATCAGCACCGCGCTGTCGGTGGCGAGGCGGAGCTCGCGCAGGTGCGCCACCGCCTCGTCGTCGGTGCGATGGCCGAGCGCGAGCGCGGTGATCGCGAGGTCGTGTCCGTCCCAGGACTGCGCGACACGGTGCGGGGTCTCGCCGGGGGCCAGCAGCGCACGCAGCGGGAAGGGCGCCTCGACCACCGTGGTCCAGGCCCCGGTGGTCTGGTGCACCAGGTCGGCGATCACCAGGGCGCCGGGTCCGCCGCAGGCCACCTTCTGCCCGCGCCGCCAGAGACCGAGCCGGGGCAGTGCCGTGATCAGGAACGGCAGGACGTCCGCCTGCTCGGCCAGATCGGCGTAGCGCTCCGGGGACTCCTCCGCGGCGGCCCGCAGCGACCGGCCGTGCCGGCGCTCCCAGGCCGACGGGCCGCCGTGCAGTGCGCCGGCGAGGTCGGCGAGCGCGATCACCTGGTCCGCGTGCACCCCCTCGTACCGTTCCCGCAGGTGCTCGTCAGCGGCCAGGAGCTCGCCGACCTCACCGAGCCCGAGCCGGCCGTCCGGGGTGGGACGGACCACGTCGGCCCGCTCGAGCACCGCCAGCAGCGGCAACAGGCCGCTGGGGTCGACCTCGCACCGGCTCGCGGCGGTGGCCGGACTCACCGGACCGCCCGCCAGGCAGTCGAGCAGCCCGATGGCCAGGGCGGTGCGCACCGCGAACCAGGCGACCGGCGAGTCCGGCGGGTCCAGCACCGGCACCGTGGACCCCTCGTCCACCGCCTCGGCCGTGCGGTGCCAGTAGCCCGTGATGGTCACCCGGGTCTTCGGCACCGACAGCACGGTGGAGACGTACCGGCGCAGCGGCAGAAGCACCCGGCTCTCCGCGGCGGCCCAGACGTAGGGGCTGCCGGCCGGTGCGTCGACCGCCCGGACCGCGGAGAGCAGGGCATCGGCGTCCAGCGGGTCGGCGACCAGCCACCGCAGGTCGTCGCCCGGCCGCAGGGCGAGGTCCTGGCGTGCGTCGGGATGGCCGATCGACACCACGGCCCGCACCGGCAGGTCTCCCAGCGGGCGCTCGGCGAGGAACCGTCCGATGGCGGGCAGGGCCGTCTCGTCGCCGACCAGCAGCACCCAGTCGACGCCGTCGGGCAGCACGAGCGACGCCTTCGGCCCGGCGAACCAGAGGTCGTCCCCCGGAGCGGCGGTCCGGGCCCAGGTCACCGCGGGCCCGTCGCCGTGCAGCACGAAGTCCAGGTCCAGCTCGCCGGCATCCGGGTCGAACCGGGTCGGGGTGTAGTCGCGGCCCTGGCGGGTGTCGCTGGCCGGCCAGTCGATGCCGTGGGCCAGCTGCACCGGCAGTGCACCCCGGAGATCGCCGTCCGAGGCGAAGACCAGCTTGAGGTGATCGTCGAACATCGGGGTGCTGAAGGCGGGCAGCGCCAGCCCGTCGCGGGTGAACGCGGCGAGCTCGTCGCCGGCCAGGGTCACCCGGCGCATCCGCGGAGTCAGGTCGCGTGCCGCGGTGACGTGCACCCGCCGCAGGACCAGGGGGTGCACGTCGTACCGGTGCTGGGCCATCAGGAGAACTGCTCCTCGATCTGGTCCAGCAGGGCGAGCGCCTCGTCGTAGTCGCCGCGCAGCGCCCAGTACGGCAGGTCGTACGCCTGTCCGGCGGCGAAGGACGGCAGGGCGGCGTAGACCGGGTTCCGGCTCAGCGTGGCCACGTCGGTGGTGTCGCCGTTGAATCCGAGCACGAACACGGTGGGCTGGGTGACGACCTGGCCGACCTGCTCGGTGGACAGCTCGAACATGTCGCCACCGGAGGTGTACGGCTCGTAGTCGCCCTCGGCGAAGACCGGTGCGGGGTCGATGCCGACCGCCGCCAGCTCCGTCGGCAGTCCGGTGTCCTCGATCAGGGCGTAGGGCGTGCCGTCGGCGGTGAACACCAGGTAGGTGACCGGCCCTTCCGGCGGGGTGATCGCGTCCTTCACCTCCGCGACGCGCTCGGAGTAGGCGGTGACGTACTCGTCGTAGCGGTCCGCCTGGCCGAAGACGTCCTCGGCAAGGAAGGAGAACTGCTCCTGCCAGGTGGTCAGGGTGCCGCTGACGATCACGGTGGGCGCGATCTCGGTGAGCTGCTCGTAGGCCTCGGTGGCCTGGAACAGCGGGAATCCGATCCCGCCCGCCACGATCAGATCCGGTTCCGCGGCCAGGATCGCCTCCAGGTCGAAGCCGTCGGTGCTCCAGGGCAGGAACTCGGTGCCGTCCGCCTCGGCGTCCTCGGCCCAGAAGTCGGAGTACGCGCCCGCGCCGTCGGCGTCCTCCGGGACGGTGGCGACCACCGGCACGTCGAGGTCGTAGAGGTACCCGGCGAGCGCGTAGTTGAGGACCACGACACGCTGCGGGTCGGCAGGCACCTCGACGTCGCCCTGATCGGTGGACACGGTACGGGCAGCGGTGTCGGCCGGGGCGGTGGTCGAGGACGCGGCGCCGGACCCGCCGCCGGTCGAGCAGCCGGACAGCAGGAGACCGATCGCGACCAGGCCGGTCGCGAGCAGGGACGTGGGACGGGAACGCTGGGTGCGCATGAGACCTCGGAGAGTGTGGGGAGGACGGCGGATGCTGGACCCGCCCTGGACCGCCGCTAAAGTAAGGCTCACCTCACTCGCGTGGGGAGCAGATGCCGCGCCGGTGACGACACGGGTCCGTGCCGCAGCTGACATCGAGGAGGACCGCATGCCCGCCGTCCTGGACGCCCTGGCCCGGGTGGTGCCGGCCAACGAGATCCGGCTGCTCGGGCACGACGAGCACACGCACGACGTCCCGCACCTGCTGCACGTGGTGACAGGGGTGGCGCAGGTGCTCGCGGACGGCCGTCCGGTGGTGCTGCGCTCGCGGGAGAACCTGTGGCTGGCCGCCGGGGTGCCGCACGCGGTCCGGCTCGCCGAGGGCGGCATGATCCTCGGCCCGATGTTGTCCCCCGGGACGACGCCGCCGTCCCGGGTGCACCGGATGGGCATCGTACCGGCGCTGACCTCGGTGATGATCGCCGTCCTCGGCGCCGCACCGTCCACGGCCGAGGAGGTGCGGCCGTTCCGCGCCGCGCTGGACGACCTGCTGACCGCGATGGCCACCGACCTGTTCCCGTTGATCCTGCCGGCGCACCCGGTGGCCCGGACGATCGCCCGGGAGGTGTCGGCCGCCGTGACGCCGGACACGCTGGAGCGGCTCGCGGCGAGGCACGGGATGAGCGTGCGGCAGGTACAGCGGGTGTTCCAGGCCGAGACGGGCCTGCCGTTCAGCCGCTGGCGGGCCCGGGCGCGGGTGAACATCGCCGTGGTCCGGCTGCGGGCGGGGGAGTCGCTGACGTCGGCCGCCCGGGCCTCGGGCTACCTGAGCCGGTCGGGGCTGCTGCGCGCGCTGAGCCGGGAGAGCGGGATCGCGGCGATGGCGCTGGCCGAGGACCCGCTCGGGGTCCTGGAGTCAGGCGTCTGAGGCGTCCTCGACGTCGGCCAGCCAGATCCGGAGCAGTCCCTCCAGCGCGATCCGCTGCTCCGGGTCCAGCGCGGCGATCAGCCGGTGCTCGTTCCGGATGTGGGCGGTGAACGCCTCGTCGATCAGGGACCGGCCCGCCTCGGTCAGGCGGGCCACCCGGCCCCGTCCGTCGGCCTCGCTGAGTCGCCGCTCGATCAGCCCGGACTCCTCGAGCCGGTCGAGCCGTTTGGTGATCGCGCCGGTGGTGACCATCGTGTGCCGGGCGAGGGCGCCGGGTGCCAGCTCGAAGGGCGCACCCTGGCGGCGGAGGGCGGCGAGCACGTCGAACTCGCCCTCGCCCAGGTCGTAGCGGCGGTACACCGTGAGGATCTCGTCCCGTAGCAGGTCGCCGAGCCGGTGCAGGCGCCCGATCAGCCCCTGCGGGGAGACGTCGAGGTCGGGACGCTCCCGGCGCCACTGCTCCTGGATCCGGGCGACGCGGTCGATGCTCACCCGGTCACCATAGCTTCCGTGGAAGGTAGTATAGCTTCCATGGAAGCTAATCGACGCTGGCTGGCGATCACGGCGGTGGCGCCGATCGCCTGGGGAGCGAACTACGTGGTGACCCGGCAGCTGTTGCCCGCGGACGCGCTGCTGTGGGGATCGGCGCTCCGTGCGCTGCCCGCGGGACTGGTGCTGCTGCCGTTCGCGCGGGCTCTGCCGCACGGTTCGCAGTGGTGGCGGACCGCGGTGTTGTCGGTGCTGAACGTCGCCGGGTTCTTCGCCCTGGTCTACGCCTCGGCGCAGCTGCTGCCCAGCAACCTCGCGTCCTCGATCATGGCGCTCAGCCCGCTGGCACTCATTCTGGCGGCCTGGCCGTTGATCGGGGAGCGGCCGGGCGTGCGGTCGGTCACCGGCGCGGTGGTCGGGGCGGGGGCGCTGGTCCTGGTACTCGGTGGGACGAGCGGGACGCTGGACCCGGTCGGGGTGCTGGTCGCGATCGCCGCGCTGGTGTCGTCCTCGGTGGGCGCACTGCTCGGCAAGCGCTGGACCGCCGGGACGCCGCTGCTGGCGTCGACGGCCTGGCAGCTGACCCTCGGGGGACTGATGCTCACCGTGGTCGCCGCGATCGGGGGCCCGCCGCCCGCCATGGATCCGAGGTCGGCGGCGGGCTTCGCCTTCACCAGCCTGATCGCGACCGCGCTGGCCTACGTGTGCTGGTTCGGCGGTCTGCGGCACCTGCCCGCAGCCCGGGTCGGTGCGCTCGGCATGCTCAACCCGCTGACCGGGATCCTGCTCGGCACCGTCGCCGCCGGTGAGTCCCTCACCACGGTCCAGAGCGGCGGGATCGTCGTCGTCCTCGTCGCGGTGGCCTGGAGTACCGGCGTGATCGGCCGGGCACCACGGTCCCGGGCCGTGGCGCCCGGGACGGTCACTCGGCCGGGTAGGCGCCCGCGCGCAGCAGCCGGGCCAGATGCGCCGTGTTCCGGGCCAGGGTCTCGGTGGTCCCGGCGACCGATTCCGGGGTCTCGGGCAGATCGCGGTAGTCGATCGACCCCATCGCCTCCCCGACCCAGTAGGTGACCGCCTGCGGGGCGATGCTGTAGCCGACGTCGTTCAGCGCCTGGAACAGCTCGGAGCTGACGTGGTGCGCGCCGTCCTCGTTGCCGACCACCGCCACCGCCGCGACCTTGTCGAACAGGACCGGGCGGCCGTCGGCCTGGGTCTCGGAGAGTTCGGCGTCCAGGCGCTCCAGCACCCGCTTGGTGACCGAGGAGGTCTGGCCCATCCAGATCGGGGTGGCGATCACCAGGATGTCCGCGGCCAGCACCTGCTCGCGGATCGCGGGCCACTGGTCGCCGTCACCCATGTCGGTCTCGACGCCGGGGCGGATGTCGTGGTCGGCGAGTCGGACAGTCGACCCGGAGACGCCGTGCCGTGCCAGCGCGGACAGCACCTGGTTGGCCAGATGCTCACTGCTGGACGGGGCGGGCGAGGGCTTGAGGGAGCCGATCAGGGCGAGGGCGGTGAGGTCGTGGGTGGCCATGACCCGCAGTCTGCGGTGGAGCGCTCCGGTCGGCGACCGGAAGCGCCCCACCGCGGCGCCTCAGGCGACGCCGTCCCGGAACGGCCGGCTGCCCAGCACGAACCGCAGCACGTTCACCGCGGTGCGCTGCAGCTCGCCCAGCGTGATCCCGCCCGGCCGCTCCAGGCTGCCGAGCAGGGAGCCGTCGCCGTGGTCGGTGCCGAAGCCGGCGCCACCGGGCATCAGCACGTCGACCTGGGCCCGGACCCGGTAGGCGTCATTGGTGAGCGCGGGGAAGTCGGGGTCGGTGGCGGGCTGCATCCACCAGTCGGTCATCACCAGCCCGGTGTAGCCCCACTCCTCGCGCAGCACGGTCGTCACCAGGTCGTGGTGGTAGTGCGCCCACACCCCGTTGATCTTGTTGTAGCTGGTCATGATGGTCTGCGGCCGGGCCTCGGCCACCACGATCTGGAAGCCGCGCAGGTAGATCTCCCGCAGTGCCCGCTCGGAGACCCGGGAGTCGTTCCGGTTCCGGTTCTCCTCCTGGTTGTTCGCCGCGAAGTGCTTGGGGCAGGCGGCGACGCCGTTGGACTGGATGCCGCGGACCACGGCGGCGGCGATCCGGCCGGTGACCAGCGGGTCCTCGGACAGGTACTCGAAGTTCCGGCCGCACAGCGGGTCGCGGTGGATGTTCATCCCGGGGCTGAGCAGGATGTCCGACCCCTTGGCGACCATCTCGGCGCCGTGGGCGGTGGCCAGCGCCTCGACCAGCTCCGGGTCCCAGGTCGCGGCCAGCGCGGTGCCGCAGGGCAGCAGGCTGGCGTAGGCGGACAGCCGGATGCCGGACGGGCCGTCGGTGGTGGTGACCGGGGTGATCCCGCGGGCGCGCAGGGCCTCGGTGGTGCCGCCGAGCACCCCGGCGTTGCCCGGGGCGCCGAGCGGGCTGTCCATCACGTAGTCGCCGCGGGTCAGACCCTCCAGCTCCGCGGGCGAGAGATCCGCGACCAGCTGCTCGACGGTGGCGCGGCCGGCGGCGACGTCGGCGAGGGTGAGGCCGGTGCCGCCCGGGGTCAGCGTGGCGGGCAGGCCGGCGGCGATCCGGTCGGGACGGTCCACCGTACTGGTGGGCACCTCCTCCCGGTCCACCCGGAACCCGCCCGCGCCGTCGGCGGTCGGCCGGATCCGGACGAAGGGCTGCGCGGGGTCCGGGGCGAGGGCCTGCGCCAGCTGCCGGACCACGCGGGTCTCCGGCACGGTGAAGGTGGCGGCCGGCGGCCGCCACCCGGCGTCCCGGACGTCCGCGCCGACGTGCAGGGCGTGGTCACCGGCCTCCAGCACCCAGGCGTGCCGGTGCCCGGTGGCGCCGGAGTCGTCGTAGGAGGCCAGCTCGGCCAGGTCGACGGTGAGCCGGACGGTGACGGACTCGCCGGGGGCCAGCTCGGCGGTCTTGCCGAAGGCGGCCAGCGTAAGAACCGGCTGGCCGAGGGCGCCCTGCGGACGGGCGGCGTACACCTGGACGGTGTGGCGACCGGAGTGCGCGCCGGTGTTGGTGACCCGGGTGGCGACGGTGGCGGTGTCGCCGTCGACGGTGGAGCCGTCGTCGCTCAGGTCGAAGCCGGTGTAGCCGAGGCCGAAGCCGAACGGGAACTGCACCCGCTCCGGGGCGAAGGTCTGGAAGAACCGGTAGCCGACGTAGACGTCCTCGGCGTAGACGTTCACGTCCGGGTGCCCGAAGTTCCCCGCCGTGGGGTGGTCCGGGTAGCTGAGCGCCACCGAGTCGGTCAGCCGGCCGCTGGGGGAGACCGCGCCGGTGAGCAGGTCGGCGACGGCGCGACCGGACTCCATCCCGCCCTGCCAGGCGAGCAGCACCGCGTCGATCCGGCGGCCGAAGTCCTCCTCCAACCAGGCCAGGTCCATCGTGCTGCCGATGTCCAGCACCAGCACCACCCGGTCGAAGACGCCGGTGACCTGCTCCAGCATCCGGCGCTCGTCGTCGGTGAGCAGGAAGCTGCCCTGTTCCAGGGTGTTGTCCCGGGACTCGCCCGCGGCCCGGCCGATCACGACGACGGCCAGATCGGTCCGCCCGGCGGCCGAGGACACCAGGGCGTCGTCCAGCGGCATCTCGTCGAAGGAGCGCGGCCAGGTGCCCCATTCGCCCGGGTCCGGGCGGTGGGCGGCGGACCAGTCGGCGTAGGTGGCGGCCAGCTCGTCGTCGACCCGGACCCCGGCGTCGCGCAGACCGTCGAGCAGGTTCCAGGAGTAGGGCGCGTTCACGTCGCCGCCGGAGCCGTAGCCGACGGTGAAGTAGTCGATCTGCACCCGGCCGAACAGGGCCACCCGGGCGTCCGCCGACAGCGGGAGCGCCCCGTCGTTCCGGAGCAGGACCGCGCCGTCGGCCGCCGCGCGCCGGGCCAGCCGGGCGAGTGCGGGGTCCACGTGCCGGTCACCGTCCAGCACGGTGGTCGAGGCCTGGGCCAGGGAGTCGGGGGTCAGGCCGAGGGTGCCCGGGTCGGTCATGGAAGCGCTCTCCTCACTGAGTGGTTCCGGCGACCGTACCCAGGCGAGGGGGTCGATGTCGCATCCGCTACCGTCCTGCGACATGCCGGTGACCACGTTGCGCGACGACGACCCCCGTACCGCCGAGCTGCTGGCCGGAGGCGCCCGGGTGGTGGCCGAGTCCTGGGGTGCGCGGCTGGAGGTGGTGGACCCAGGGCCGTTGCGTGCGCTGGTCCGCCGGGTGACGGATCGCGGGCTGGTGGTGGGGGAGCTCACGGCGTCGGAGGCCGCCGAGGTGCTCGACCTGGAGACCGCCACCCGCCCGGACTACCCGGACGGCCCCGCCACCCCGCGCCCGGACCTGGACGCCGCCGGGGCCGCGCGACTGTTCACCGACGGCGGCCGTGTGTTCGGCGTCCGGGACGACGGGCTGCTGGTCGCGGTCACCGCGGTGGAGCAGCTGCCCGACCGGGCGGAGACCGCCTTCACCTCCGTGCGCGCCACCCACCGGGGCAGGGGAGTCGGGACGGCGGTCAAGGCGGCGTCGGTGCTCGCGCTGGCGGCCGACGGCGTCCGGAGGTTCGGCACCGGGGGTGCGGGGGACAACGCGGCGAGCCTGGGCATGAACCGTGCGGTGGGCTACCGGGTGACCGAACGGTGGCTCACCCTGGAGTCCTGACCGGCCACGACCCGATCGGGCGGGAGGAGCCCGTCCGGCGGCGTGGGGGCCGCGGCGGTGCGGGCCGGATCAGGGGACGACGGTGACCGGCCAGTGCGCGTTCCGCACCAGGCGCACCGCCAGCGATCCCGCGATCCGGTGACCGATCGACGCCGAGGACCCGACCACCAGGCAGTCCGCGCGCACCTCGTGGGCGACGTCGGACAGCACCTGGAACGGGTCGCCGGGTCGGACCACCAGCTCCGAGTCGACCCCGCGCACCTCGGTGAGGTGCGCCCGTCGCAGCGCGGTCTCGATCTCGTCCTGGGCGGCTAGCACCGCACTGCGGGCGGCACCGGTGGTGTCCATCACCGACCCGATCCCGCCGGTGGTGCTCCGGGCGAAGACCGCGACCAGTCGACTGCCCTGCCGCCGGGCCTGGCCGAGCGCGTAGGCGGCCGCACGCAGCGAGGACTCGGAGCCGTCCACGCCCACCACGATCGCGGAGGGTCCGTCGGTGCCCAGCTCGTAGCCCATGTCGC
>NZ_JANZKP010000054.1 GCF_025642745.1 Cellulomonas sp. RIT-PI-Y | reverse complement strand
GACGGGACGGTGAACGAGGTCGATCACGGCTGGAGCTGGGCCTGCAGCGCGTTGTAGTCGTCCACCATCGCGTCGATCCGGGCACGTTCGGCCGCGGCGGCCTCGATCCCCTCGGTGAACTCGGTCGCCACGACCGCCTGGTACCCGGCGTCGATGTCGGCGCGGAGCTGCGACATCGTCGCCTCGAACTCCTCGTGCACGGCCACCAACGCGGCTCGGTCGGCGACGAACCGCGCGTAGAACTCTTCCACCCGCTCGCCGAATCCACCGCCCCACACCTGGGTCCCGAGGTAGGCGAACAGCTCGGTCGGCCGGTGCTCCGGATGATCGCCGACCGAGAAGGCGATCTGCTGGTGGATGGGGTCGTCGGCCGGGATCGTGGCGACCGCCACCTCGAGCAGACCGGCGAGCTCGGCGCGCTCCGGCTCGCTCAAGGTCTCCCAACCGACATGCAGCGTCTCGTGCGCGACCGTCTCGACCACGAAACCGCGCAACCGCGGGTCGGCCGGGCTGTACACGACGACGGAGCCGTCGACAGGCCGGAAGCAGCCGACCGCGCCGTCCGACCTGACCGCGGCGAGGTCATCGGTGCACTGCCCCGCGAAGGCCCCCGCGTCCAGGAGCTGGGGCCGGGACTCGTACAGCAGCTGCCGCCCCTGATCGGACAGATGAGCCTCGCCGGCGAGCGCGACCACGTCGGCGGCGGGGGCCTGTGCCACATCTGAGCCGGATCCGGCGCCCGCGCCGAACCCGGCCGTCCCGCTGTCCAGCCACCAGACGACGGCGAGAACCACACCCAACAACGTCGCGATCAAGGGTGCGGGTGCCCGGCGGATCCGCCTTGCTCGGCGCGGGCGGACCGGCGTGACGGGTGCGCGCCACGCGGTCTCGACCGCGTGGCGACCGGCGGCCTCGTCGACAACCCACTGCGGCACCCGCCCGGTGGGCGAGCGGGGCAGATCGTCGGGGATCGGCGTCCGCGGGGCGGTCACGGGAGCAGCTCCGTCACAGGGACACCGCGGGGGCCGCTCGCATGGTGTCTCCTCCTGCAGCACGATCTCCAGGACGTCAGCCGTGGGTCTCCAGCGGCCACCCGGATCCAAGCACGGGCCACGAGCCGGCCACATCTGCCGAACGAGCGACGGAGGCACTGGTGCTGGAGCCGGTCCCCGGGTGAACACCGGGTGACGACTCGCCCACCGATGGGTGCCCGCGGTGCGGGTGGCCGGGGACGGCACACGGTGGCGCCGTGGACGCTGCAACCGTGATTCTGATCCTGGTGGTCGTCGTCGCGCTCTCGTTCGACTTCACGAACGGGTTCCACGACACCGCGAATGCGATGGCCACGTCCATCGCCACCCACGCGCTGCCCCCGAAGACGGCGGTGACGCTGTCCGCGGTGCTGAATCTGGTGGGCGCGTTCCTGTCGGTGCAGGTCGCGTTGACCGTGACGAACTCGGTCGTGCGGATCCAGCAGGCGGACGGGGCGCCGAGTCCGGACCTGGTGCGGGACGGGGGCGAGGGGCTGCTGGTGATCGTGCTGACCGGACTGGTCGGGGCGATCGTGTGGAATCTGCTGACCTGGCGGCTCGGGCTGCCGTCGTCGTCCTCGCACGCGTTGTTCGGCGGGTTGATCGGGGCGACGGTGCCGGGCTGGGCTGGGGCGCGGTGCACTGGACCGGGGACGGCGGGGAGCCGGACGGGGTGCTGGGCAAGGTGGCGATCCCGGCGATCGCGTCGCCGGTGGTAGCGGGAGTCGTCGCGGCGGCCGGCACCTGGTGCGTCTACCGGATCACGGTGGGGGTGGCCACGCGGTACACCGAGCGCGGGTTCCGGTGGGGGCAGATCGGGTCGGCGTCCCTGGTGTCGCTGGCGCACGGGACGAATGACGCGCAGAAGACGATGGGCGTGATCACCCTGGCGCTGATCGGCTCGGGGCACTGGAGCAGCACCTCGGCGATCCCGCTCTGGGTGAAGGTGGCGTGTGCGCTGGCGATCGCGCTGGGCACCTACCTGGGCGGCTGGCGGATCATCCGGACCCTGGGCAAGGGGCTGATCGAGATCGCGCCGCCGCAGGGGCTGTCCGCGGAGACCGCGTCGGCGGCGACGATCCTGGTGTCTAGCCACCTGGGCCCGGCGCTGTCCACCACCCATGTGACCACCGGGTCGGTGCTCGGCGCGGGGGTCGGCCGGCCGGGGGCGACGGTGCGCTGGCGGGTGGCCGGCCGGATGGTGGTGGCCTGGCTGATCACGATGTCCGCGGCGGGGGCAGTCGGGGCGGCGACCTGGTGGCTGGCGCACCTGCTGGGCGCGTCGGCCGTGGTGGCGGTGCTGGCCGCGCTGAGCGGCGTGATGTACCTGCGGTCCCGCCGGGACACGGTGCACGCGGGCAACGTGAACGACGACTGGCAGGACCGGTCCCGCACGGCGCGGCCGACGATGGCGGGAGGGGTGCGCTGATGGTGGTGACCGAGCTGGGGATGATCGGCCAGGTGCTGCTGGTGTCGCTGGTCCTGGGAACGGGACTGCCGGTGCTGTGCTTCACCCTGGTGGTGGCGGGGGTGGGGTTGGGCATCACATTCGTCGTGGCGTCCGGCTTCGGCTACGAGCTGGACTTCGCGCACGGCGTCCCGACCCTGGTGGCGTCGTGACCGAGTCCGGCGCCTGGTCGTCCCGGGTGCTGAACTGGCTGCGCGCCGGGTATCCCGCCGGGGTGCCGCAGCAGGACTACGTGGTGCTGCTCGGCCTGCTGCGCCGTTCCCTCACCGAGGCGGAGGTGCACCAGATCGCCGGTGACCTCCCGGTGCTGGCCAGCTACGGCGCGGAGATCACCACCGCGGACATCGAACGCCTCATCGGGGCCGCCACGCTGGACGCCGCCTCGGAGGAGGACGTCGCGCGGGTGTCGGCGCACCTGGCCCGGGGCGGATGGCCGCTGGCGGGGCCCGGGCATTAGGCCGACCGGGTGGGAATCACCCGTGGGCGGACGCCCGGACCGACAGCCGATCCCCTTGTTTCGGTAAGCCACTGGCCAACGGACCGGCCCGTGCCGTCAACTCTTGGCAATGGTCGCACCAAATATCGAGACCTCGAGCACGTGCCCGCGAGATCATGTGGCCCACTTCACACCGCGACTGGGTGCTAGCACCCTGGTCATGACTTTGACACACTCCCCTCGGTGCCCCCCACCACACGCCGCCCCGCCCGAGGAGAACGATGACCGTCCACGACTACGCCGTGCCGCCCCGGCACGGGTCCGCTGCTCCCCTCTGGGCGGATCTCGGCGGTCTGTCCGCGAACACCCGGACGGTCGCGCTGGGGCTGGAGGGGCTGGAGTCGTCGGTCCGGGCCTCGGCCCAGGACGCGGTCGACCTGTCCGGGGTCGCGGGGCTGGCGGTGCTGGCCGCGAGGACCGTGAGCCTGCGGGCGGCCGAGGCGCTGCGTGCGGTCTCCCAGGCGCACGGCGTGGTCGCGCTGCTGTCCGGGGTGGCGGAGCGGGTGCGCGATCTCGCCGAGTCGGCCGCGCTGGCCGGCGTGGACCCGGATCGGGTGGCGGACGCGGCGGTGTTCGCGGATCTGACCGCGCAGGCCGGAACGGTGGTCGGCACCCGGATCGACGAGGCGACCGAGGCCGCCGAGGAGCTGGTCGCCGAGGTGAACGAGCTGGAACGCCTGCTGCTCGCGGCGGAGAACAGCCAGGTGGTGTCCGCCCAGGCGCTGAACGACCGGGCCGACGTCGTGGCCCGCCTGCACGTGCACGCTCAGCGGGCCGCCTCCACCGCCTGGGACCGTGCGCTGGTCGTGGGCGGGGTCCGCGAGGAGGGCTGAGCCACCGCACGACCGGGCACCGCCGCCACCAGCTCCCGGGTGTACGGGTGCTCCGGGGCGTCGAAGACGCGCACCGTCTCGCCCTGTTCCACCACCCGGCCGCGATGCATGACCAGCACCCGGGCGCAGATCTCCCGGACCACGGCCAGGTCGTGCGAGACGAACAGGTAGGCCAGTCCCTCCCGGTGCAGGTCGGCCAGCAGGTCCAGGATCTGCGCCTGCACGGTGACGTCCAGCGACGACACCGGCTCGTCGCAGATCAGCAGGTCGGGTCGGATGGACAGCGCCCGGGCGATCGCGACCCGCTGCAGCTGACCGCCGGAGAGCTCGTGCGGTCGGCGGGCGGCGATGGCGGCGGGCAGCCGGACCTGGTCGAGCACCTCGCCCAGGCGGGCCCGGGCGGCACGACGACCACCCGAGCGCCGGGCACGCCAGGGCTCCAGGATGCTGACCCCGACCGGGTGTGCGGGGTCGAGCGAGGAGTACGGGTCCTGGAACACCGGCTGGACCCGGCGGGTGAACGCCCGGTCACCCGGCCGCGCGTCCGGCCCGTGCAGGGTGACGGTGCCCGCGTCCGGGCGGAGCAGTCCGAGCAGGATCCGGGCGGTGCTGGTCTTGCCGGAGCCGGACTCCCCCACCACGCCGAGGGTGCCGCCGGCCGGCAGGTGCAGGTCCAGACCGTCGACCGCGACCGTGTCCGGTGTGCCGCGACGCCCCGGGTAGACGTGGCGCAGACCGGTGGCGGTGAGCAGCGGTGCGCCGTCGACCGGGGCGACCAGGGGGATGCTCGACGGTCCCGGGACGGCGGCGACCAGGGCGCGGGCACCCGGAGTGGTCGGTGCGGTGAGCACGGTGCGGGCGGGACCCTCCTCCAGCACGGCGCCGTCGGCGAGCACCACCACCCGGTCCGCACGGTCGGCGGCCACGGCCAGATCGTGCGTGATGAGCAGCATCGAGGTGCCGGAGCGACGGACCAGGGCGTCCAGGTGGTCCAGGATCCGGCGCTGGACGGTGACGTCGAGGGCGGAGGTCGGCTCGTCCGCGACGATCAGCCGTGGTCCGCCGACCACCGCCATCGCGATCAGCACCCGCTGGCGCTGTCCGCCGGAGAGCTCGTGCGGGAGCCGGTCGGCCAGGTGCTCGGCGTCGTCCAGCCCGGCCAGGCGCAGGGCGTCGATCGCCAGGTCGCGGGCTGCGGCACCCCGGGCCAGACCGTGCACCCGGAGCACCTCGCTCACCTGGCGGACCACCGGGTGCAGTGGGTTGAGGGCGGCCAGCGGGTCCTGCGGGACGACAGTGACCGCGGTGCCGTAGACGCCGGCACGCCGTCGTTCCGGCAGGCCGACCAGCTCCCGGCCGTCCAGGGTGATCGAGCCGGTGACGGTGGTGCCCCGCCGGTGCAGGCCGAGCACCGCCCGGCCGATGCTGGTCTTGCCGGAACCGGACTCGCCGACCAGCGCGACCACCTCCCCGGGCGCCACGGTGAGGTCGACGCCGCGGACGGCCTGCACCGGCGCACCCCGACGCGAGGCGTAGCTGACCCGCAGGTCCCGGACACGCAGCAGGTCGGTCATCGGTTCGCTCCTCGCACGCCCCGGCTGAGGCGGTTGGTGGCCAGCACGGTCGCGGCGACCACCGCCCCGGGGAAGGTGGTCAGCCACCACGCGGTGGCCAGGTGGGTCCGGCCCTCGGACACCATCGATCCCCACTCGGGGGTGGGTGGCACGGCGCCGAAGCCGAGGAAGGACAACGCGGCGACGGACAGGATCGCTCCGCCGAGCTCCAGACCGGCCAGCACCAGCACGGGTCCGACCGCGTTCGGCGCGACGTGCCGGACCAGGGTCACCAGGTGACCGGTGCCGGCGCAGCGCGCGGCGTCGAAGTACGGCCGGGAGGTGATCCGCAGTGTCTCGGCCCGGGCGATCCGCACGAAGCTCGGGATCCCCGCGATGCCCACCGCGAGCGCCACGTTCGTCACCCCGAAGCCCAGGATCGAGACGAAAGCCAGCGACAGCAGCAGCCCGGGGATCGCCACCATCACCTCGGTGGCCCGCATGATCACGGTGTCCACCCCGCGCCCGGCGTACCCCGCGAGCATGCCGAGCGCGGAGCCGATCACCAGGGAGACCAGCACCGCGATCAGCGCGGCGCTGACCGAGAGCCGGGCGCCGTGCACAACCCGCGAGTACAGGTCGCGGCCGAGCAGGTCGGTGCCGAACCAGTGCTGGGTACTCGGTCCGCTCAGGGCGTGGGCGGCGTCCAGGTCGGACACCGGGTCGTACGGCGCGAAGAGTCCGGGCAGCGCGGCCCACAGCACCACCACGGTGAGCAGCAGCACCGAGGCCACCGCGCCGGGGGCGGCCCACCGCACGACCGGCCGGCGCCGGACCAGGGTCTCCACGCTCATGCCGGCACCCCGGTCCGGATCCGCGGATCGACCCAGCGGTACGCCAGGTCGACCAGCAGGGTCACCACGACGAACAGGCCACCGGTCAGGATGATCAGCGCCTGGATCAGCGGGAAGTCGTGCGCCCGGACCCCCTCGACGAACAGCCGGCCGATCCCGGGCCGCCCGTAGACGGTCTCCACGATCACCGCGCCGGACAGGATGCCGCCGACCATCATCCCGACCATGGTCAGCACCGGGATCGAGGCGTTGCGCAGGGCGTGGCCGAGCACGATCCGGGATCGGCCCAGTCCCTTGGACCGGGCGGTGTCGGCGTAGGGCTCGCCCAGCGCGTCGGTCAGTCCCCGGGTGAGCAGCTGGGCGATGGTGCCCGCAGTGACCAGCGCCAGGGTCAGGGCGGGCAGCACCAGCGACTGCACCCCGTTCGAGCCGAAGGCCGGGAACCAGCCCAGGGTGAAGGAGAAGACCTGGATCAGGACGACCGCGAGCCAGAACGACGGCACCGCCACCCCGAGCACGGTGACCGACTGCACCACCGAGCGCACCGCCCGGCCGGGCAGCAGCACCCCCGCCAGCGCGAACAGCAGACCGAGCAGCACCGCGGCGAGGATGGCGGTGCCGCCGAGCTGGACGGTGCTGCCCAGTCCGGCGCCGATCGAGGCGGTGACCGGCTGACCGGTGGAGTAGGACTGGCCCAGGTCGCCGGTCAGCACCCGGCGCAGGAAGCCGAGGTACTGCAGCAGCAGGGGCTGGTCCAGTCCGAGCTGGCTGCGCAGGGCGGCCTCCTGCTCCGGCGACGCGGACGCGGCCGTCTCCCCCGATCCGCCGCCGAGCATGATCCGCACCGGATCGCCCGGGACCAGGTGCACGAGGGCGAAGGACAGGGTGATCGCGCCCCACAGGACGACGACCATCTGCGCCACGCGCCGGAGCAGGAAGGCGGTCATGTCAGCTCCACGCGTCCACGAACAGCGGCTTGCCCTCGATGTCCGTGTGGTACCCCTGCACCCCGGCGGCGTGCGCCGTGTACTGGGTGAGGTCGTACAGCGGGACGGTGTAGCCGCGCTCCAGGATCAGGCGCTGGACCTGCTCGGAGACCTTCAGGCGCTCCGCCGGGTCGACGGTGGTCTGCAGGGTGCCGAGCAGCTGGTCGAGCTCCGGGTCCGCGTTGTCGTAGAGGAAGGACTGGTTCTCGTAGAACGAGGAGTAGACCGTGCGCAGCACATCGGGGTCGGCCCGGGTCTGCGACCAGGTGGACAGGTCGTAGTCGTGCTGGTGCAGCGCGTCCTCGGACGCCTCGGCGACCGGCTTCAGGACCAGGTCGATGCCGACCTGCTTCCACTGCTGCTGGAGCAGCTGGAGCAGGGCCTCGGTGGAGGTGCCCGAGCCCACGTACTCGATGCTGGGCGCCAGGCGCTCGCCGGCGGCGTTGGTCCGGATGCCGTCCGAGCCGACCTCGGTCCAGCCCGCCTGCTCCAGTTCGGTCTCGGCCTGGTCAGGGTCGTAGGTCAGCTCGTCGGACAGATCGACGTACCCCGGGTTGGTGGTGGTCAGCACGCCGGTAGCCGGCTCGTACCGGCCCTGGAACACGGTGTCGACGATGGCCTGCCGGTCGGTGGCCAGGGACAACGCGCGCCGGGTGTGCTCGTCGGCGAAGACGTCGCGGTAGACGAAGGGCACGATCGGGATCGAGATCGCTGGCATCGCGGTGGAGACCAGCTCGGCGTCGGAGGCCTCGATGGTGTCGGCGCTGGCAGCGTCCAGGATGTACGCCACGTCGATCTGCCCGGAGGCCAGCGATCCGGCGAGCGTGGTGGCCTCGGGGATGAACGAGACCTCGACCGTGTCGTAGTAGGCCCGGCCGCGGTTCTCGTACAGCGGCGAGCCCCAGTCGTAGTCCTCCCGGGCGGTCAGCGTGATCGACTGGTCCGGGACGTAGGAGTCGAGCACGTAGGGGCCGGTGCCGACCACGTTCCCGGCGGCGACCTCCTCCGGGGACAGCGCCAGGGTGTCCAGGGACAGCAGGCCGAGCGACTGGGTGGCGGTGGCCTGCAGGAACTGGGCGTTCGGCTGGTCGAAGGTCACCCGCACCCGCCCGTCGTCCAGCACCTCGGAGCCGACGTAGCCGCGCAGGTACCCGGCGGCGACGTAGGCCAGCGGACCGATCTCGACCACGCGGTCCAGGTTGGCTTTGACCACCTCGGCGTCGAAGGGCGTGCCGTCGGAGAAGGTCACGTCGTCCCGCAGGGTGAAGGTGAACTGCGTGGTGTCGTCGCTGATCTCCCAGTGCGTGGCCAGCCACGGCAGGATCTCCCCGGTCTCCGGGTCCTGGTCGGTGAGCGTGTCGGTGATCTGCCGGGAGATGGTCCGGGCGTGCAGCTGCGGGCGCTGCTGCGGGTCGTAGTTGCCGGTGTCGTCGGAGAAGCCGACCCGCAGGGTGCCGCCGGTGGTCGGTCCGGCGCTCGCGGAGTCCTCACCCCCGGCCGTCCCGGAGGAGCAGGCGGCCAGGAGCAGGGCGAGGCCTGCTGCCAGGGCCGTCAGCGTCGGTCGTCGCTTGGACATGGGGTGGTTCCTTCCGGGACATGGGTGTGCGGCATCGCGGCACGTCGGACTGGGAGGGAGAACGGGTCAGCGCGGGGCGCGCTCGCCCGCCGTCACGGCGAACGGCAGGGTGTTGCCCGCCGGGGGCAACGGACAGGTGCCGTGGTCGGAGAACGCGCACGGCGCGTTGCGGGCCCAGTTGAGGTCGACGACGACGGTGCCGTCGGGGTCGGGGTGCACGGTGAGCACCCGGAAGGCCGCGGTCTGCCGGCCGTTGGTGGCGTCGCGGAAACTGACCAGTCCGCCGCCGGTGACCAGCAGGGTGTGGTCCGCGCCGTCGTGGTGCAGGGTGAGCGTGCCCTCGACGTCCTGCACGTGCCGGACGCCGAGCGCCACCGATCCGGTCTCGGCCCGCTCCCCGGCGGCTGCCGGAGTGAAGGCGCCGGTCAGCCGCCAGGCCGGATCGTGGTCGAACACCGGCACCCCGGTGAACGCGGTCAGCGCCGGGGCGTGCGGGTCGCGCACCCGGACGCCGTGGCTGAGCGGACCGCGGGCCAGCGGCTCCAACCGCCGGTCGCCGTGCCGGAGATCGCCGGCGGGGCCGGTGCTCGGTGCCCACACGGTCGCCCGGCCGGTGAGCTCGTGGCCGTCCAGCGTCAGGGGGTCGCCGTCCAGCAGGACCTGGATGCCGTCGGTGTCGGCCCACCACAGACCGGGCAGATCACCGGCGGGGGCGGGCACCGGGCTGAGCCAGTGCAGCGCGGTCAGGCTGAGCCATCCGGTCGGATCGGCGAGTTCGGCGGTGCGGTGCTCGCGCCAGTGCAGCCAGTCGTCGCGCAGGCGGTCGGGGGCCGGGGCGGAGATGTCGGGAAGAGTCACGCTGGGGGCTCCGTGCGGGGGTCACCGCGACGGCCCGGGGCCGGGTCGCGGTCGCTGATGGGGAACGAGGGATCAGCGGTGACGACAACAGCACGGCGCGGCCGGACGCACGGCGGCGAGGGACGAGCGCAGCGCGCCGGTTCCTCGCATCGTGGTCCTCCTCACCCGGGGCGGCGTGTCGCCGCCCATCTGCGTCCGGACTGTAATCACAGCCTGTCACGACGGTCAACGAACTGTGACCGCACTGTGAGACGGACACGCCGTGGACGCCCGACGCGGAACACTCCCCGACCGCGCCGTCAGCGCGCGGCGGGCGACGCGGCGATCCCCAGCGCCGCCGCGCACACCGCCACCAGCCGGGCCCGCAGCACCGCGGCCCGCTCCGCGAACCCCCGCTGCCGCCGCACGTACTCCGCCTTGCCCTCCGGCGTCTCGATCGCCACCGGCTCCAGCCCGTAGCCCGAGACGTCGTAGGGCGAGGCCTGCATGTCGGTCACCCGCACCTCGGCGGCCAGCGCGAAGCAGTCCAGCAGCAGGTCGCCCGGACACAGCGGGCCGAGCTTCTGCGCCCACTTGTACAGGTCCATGTTCGCGTGCAGGCAACTCGTCGAGGCCCATCGTCGTCAATACGAGCGACGCCGCGCCGTCAACGCTCCGCCCACCAGTGCATGTTTGCTTCGAGTACTGACGGTGCCACACGGATCCTTCCCGCAATCCACAATCGTGCGACCAGCCAGTTCCTGCGCAGAGTCGAGAGCATCAGGTCAACATCGGGCAAGTCCCGGTTTGCGTGCTTTACACCATTGTAAGCATCCGCGGAATCCTTCACCCAGACATCTGTATCGAACCTCAAAGGAACCGGGACTTCATCAAGGACACGTTGCACGCGCTCGCGATAGGATTCATTGCGAGCCGCATTCTTTCCAAGACCGCTATCGAGGGCCAGCTGATAACCCAGCGCCTCGAAACCAATGCTCGATTCGATCAGTCCGGTCTCCAGTGCGGAGCGAGGGTGATCGAAATGGGACAGCAGTGCATTCAGACCGCGAGCAAATTGTGCGCGGAGCCGAACCCACCTCCGGAAGCCTTCCGGCCCGATATCATCGAACTCGAATAGAAACCTCTGCCGCGCGCGCTGCTCGTAGCTCCGCACCGCGTAGGTTTTAGCGCTGGACCACTTGTCGCCACGATGACCGCCGGCGGCGTCGCGCTCAGGGTCGTCGTCACGCAAGACCCACTGATTCGAGTAGCCGAATGGACTCCAGGCCGCTACGTCAAGGAGGTCACGCACAGCGTTATGCGAACTCAGATGATCCAACCACGAGCGCGCCGCTTTGACCCGAGTCTCGACAAGCACGGTCTCTCGGATCTCGGTCGTATCCGTCGCACTCGATCTTTCGACTCGATAGTTCGGGCGGAGCATTAAGTTCATAGAGCGCGAGAGATGGATGGGCGTCGGAGACTCAAGGTGGAGGTCCACGGACTGAAGCCTGCCGTGCTCATCTGTACGGTAGTTTCGCTCCAGGCTGGATATTCCGACCCATTCGCTCAAGCCAGGCAATTGCGATCGAAGGCCGTTAATCGTGTTATATTTCAACGACTTGGCCCCGAGGACTGCGAATTGGGCTCGAACCACGCCTTGACCGAAGCCCGAGAACATCTGGTCACGCATTCCCGCGCTGCGACATCCAACCAATACCACGGCCCCGTACACGTCCCGGAACATCAGTTGCTCGGGCACTTCGTAAGAATAGCTGCTTCGATCAAGGTCGTCGCCGAACTGCACACCAGCCCCATGGAACCAACGTGAGTACTGGCCGGGCGCACCACTGGTGATCCACGGTATGGTGAGCGTGATCTGCTCACCAGTATCCTGCAATAGGGTGGAAGTCTCCGGCGTGGTCGGGTCCCCATCGAAGAACCAGCCGATACGGGGCACTCCAGGCGTCAGGTCGTTCGTCACCGGGCCAGTGTCCCGCTAGACAACCGACAACACTAGGGCCAGCCGGGTCGAATCGCGTCGAGCCTAGGCGTTCCATCACGCCCCCTGAGGCACGCCCGCCGAACCCGGACGGTCAAGCCACAGCACCGCACGCCAGCAAGAGTCGACCGCGCAGCTCATTCGACCTAGCGGCGTAGTCCCGTTGTCTCCGCACGTACTCCTGCTTGCCCTCCGGTGTCTCGATCTTGATGGGCTTCAGCCCGTACGAACTCACGTCGTACGGCGATGCCTGCATGTCCGTGTAGCGGATCTCCATCGCAAGTTCGAATGAGTCGAGCAGTAGTTCACCCGAGACCAAGGGACCCAACTTCAAGGCCCACTTGTAACAGTCCATCGCCGCGTGAAGGCAGCCAGGTTGCTCGTAGTGAATCTGGGTGTTGCGCGTCAGGGGTAGCGACACACTCAGGGTCTCGGTGCCTGCAACCTGCTTCTTCACGTCCATGTTCGCGTGCAGGCAGCCGCCCTGGTCGTCCGCGATCTGGCTCCCGCGGGTCGGCCGGAGGGTGTTCAGCGGCGCGGCCTCCGGGGTGAAGAACCGGTAGGCGTCGATGTGCGTGCACCGGATCCGGTGCGTCTCCACCACGGCGTCGGTGCCGGCCTCGCCGAGCCGGAGCGGGAGGGGGTGCCGGTGCTCGCCGGCGCCCTGGCGGTAGACCATCGCCCACTCGTGCAGACCGAAGCAGCCGGTGGCGATCGGGCGGGAGGCGGTCGCGGACAGCAGGCCGTGGACGAACCGGACGGTGTCCCCGCGGTCGGCGAGCAGCGCGTCGACGTCCAGCTCGGCCCCGCCGTCCGGGCCGGTGCGGTACCAGCGCCAGTCGGTGTGCGGGACCGGGTCGTCGCCGGGCAGCAGACGGACCCCCGCGCCGGGGTGCCAGCGCCGGAGCTGCGCGGGCTTGGCGGAGTAGTAGTCGAAGAGGAAGTCCTCGATCGCGTGCCGTTCGCGCCGGGCGGTGCGGTCCCGGTGGGCGGCGGTCAGCGCGTCGGCGCGCGCCTCATGCGCGGCGGCGTGCGGCTGCCAGTCGGCGGCGGACAGGATCACCCCGCCAGGGTACGGGCGCGGTGAGCACCACCAGGCAGCCGCCGACCAGTCCGACCCCGACCCAGCCGAGCGCTCCGAGGTGCTCGCCGACCACCAGCACGGCGAGCAGCGCGGCGACCGCGGGCTCCAGCAGGGTGAGGGTGATCGCGGTGCTGACCGGCACCCGGGCCAGCCCCCAGCCGAACAGCAGGTAGCCGCCGAACATCGGCACCAGAGCCAGGTAGGCGGCCACCGCGGGACCGCGCGGCGCCGCCAGCAGCGCGGGCGCCGTGACGACCATCACCGGGACCAGCAGCACCCCGCCGAGCCCGAAGACCGCGCCCATCGCCACCCGGGACGGGATGCCGCCGGACATCAGCGTGGCCGCCGCCCAGGAGTAGACCGCGTAGGTGAGGCCGGCGAGCAGGCCGAGCAGGATGCCGGGCACCGATCCGCCGACCGCGCCGTGCCCCGCGCTGAGCAGGGCCACCCCCAGCACGCCGAGCGTCGCCCCGATCCCCCACCGCACGGTGAACCGCCGCTCCAGCACCGCGGCGATCAGCGGCGCCGACCCGATGGACACCACGGTGCCGACCGCGACCCCGGCCAGGTGCATCGAGCTGTAGAACGCCAGCGGGTAGACCGCGACCGAGACGGCGCCCACGGCGACCACCCCCGGCCGGGCACGCAACCCGGCGCGGTGGGGCCACCAGCCCGAGACCGCGGCCTGCAGCAGGCCGCCGACGCCCATGGCCACCGCACCGATCGCCAGCGGCCCGGCGGTGGTCTGCGCCGCGGCGGTGCCGGTGGTGCCCCAGAGCACGGCGGTGAGCAGCACCGCGAGCATGCCCCGGACGACCATGACCGGAGCCTACGGTCAGCCGGCCTGGTCGTAGGAGTCCACCACCGCGAGGTCCAGCGCGAACTCCACCGGGGTGTCGCCGAACAGCAGCCGCCCGGCCTCCACCGCGGACTCCCGCACCGCCGCGGCCACCCCCTCGGCCTGGTCGACCGGGCTGTGCACCATCAGCTCGTCGTGCAGGAAGAACACCAGGTGCGGGCGGTCGGGCAGGCCGATCAGCCGCCGTCGGAGCACGGCCATCCAGCACAGCGCCCATTCGGCGGCGGTGCCCTGCACGACGAAGTTCCGGGTGAACCGGCCCCAGTCCCGGGCATGCCGGCGGGCGTCCCGGGCGGTGGACTCGTCGCCGCCCTCTCCCCCGGCGGCCAGCTTCTCCGCCCTCCGGTCGGCCGACGGCAGGGGCGACGACCGGCCGAGCCAGGTGGTGACCTGCTCGCCGCGCTCCCCGGTCCGGGCCGCCTGCTCGACCAGGTCGACCGCGCGCGGGTACCCGCGGGCCAGCTGCGGCATCAGCACCGCGCTCGCCCCGGTGGTCGCGCCGTAGATCGCACCGATCATCGCGTACTTGGCCTGCTGGCGGTCGCCCACGATCCCGGCCTGCACCACCGCCTGGTACAGGTCCGCCTGACGGCCCGCGGCGGCCATCGCCCGGTCGCCGGACATCGCGGCCAGCACCCGGGGTTCCAGCTGCGCGGCATCGGCGACGACCAGCACGTGCCCCGGATCGGCGCGGACCGCGGCCCGGACACCGGCGGGCAGCTGCAGCGCGCCGCCGCCGTTGGACGCCCAGCGTCCGGTGACCACCCCGGCGGGCACGTAGTCCGGGCGGAACCGGCCGCCGGTCGCCCAGCGGTCCATCCAGGCCCAGCCGTTCGCGCTCAGCAGCCGGGACAGCTTCTTGTAGGCCAGCAGCGGCTCGATCACCGGGTGGTCGTGCGCGCGGAGCTCCCACTTGCGGGTGGTGGCCACGTCGATCCCGGCGGACCGCAGCGCGCGAAGCAGCTCCGGCGGCGAGTCCGGGTTCAGGCCCGGTCGTTCCAGGGCGGCGGCGATCGTCTCCGCCAGCGCCTGGAGCTTCGCGGGACGCACCCCCTCCGGCGGTCGCGGTCCGAGCAGCTCGGTCAGGAGCGCGTCGTGCAGGTCCGCGCGCCACGGCAGGCCGTCGTGCCGCAGCTCGGCGGCGATCAGTGCCCCGGTGGACTCGGCCGCGAGCAGCAGCCGCAGCCGCCCGTCGTCCTCGGCCTCGACCAGGCAGGCCAGCTGCGCCCGGAGCTCGCCGGCCGGGTCCGGCAGACCGGCGTCCCGCGGTTCCAGCTCGTCGAACAGGCTGGGCGCGTGGACCTGAGCACCCGGCTCCGTCTCGTCCCAGGCCGAGCGGGGCCCGGCGGCGAACCGGGTGCCCACGGTGCGGGTCGACCGGCGCAGGATCGCGTGGCACAGGCGCAGATCGTGCGCCCGCCGCAGTCGCACCCCGGCGGCGAGCAGCCCGGGATACCACCGTTCGGTGTCGTCCCACACCCAGCGGGGGTGCTCCGCCTCCTCCACCGCGGCGACCACGGCGGCCAGCTCCGCGCGCTGCACCTCCCGGGCCGGCCCCATCCCCTGGTCCACGACGGACGCGGTGTCCGGCGCCGCGCACAGCAGCACCGAGCCCGGGCGGGCGGGATCGGCGCAGACCAGCACGACGGACACCGGCACATCCCACCACCGACCGCCGACACCGCGGCGCATCCCGGGCGGTGTGGTCGCCAGGTCCTAGGCTGGTCCGATGAGCGATGAGTCGACCACCCCGGCGACGCCGGCGCTGCCCGGCAGCGGGACCATCCTGCTCGCCGCCTTCGAGGGCTGGAACGACGCGGGCTCCGCGGCCAGCCAGGCACTGGAGCACCTGCACGAGGTGTGGGGAGCCGAACAGGTCGACGAGCTCGACCCGGAGGACTACCACGACTTCCAGGTGAACCGGCCGGTGATCGGCCTGGCCGCGGACGGCCGACGCGAGATCACCTGGCCGTCCACCGCGGTCGCCGTCGCCACCGCGCCGCGCACCGGCCGCCGGATCGTCCTGGTGCACGGCATCGAGCCGTCCATGCGCTGGCGCCGGTACTGCGGCGAGCTGCTGGACATCGCGGCCGGGCTGCAGACCGAGACCGTGATCACGCTGGGCGCGCTGCTCGCCGACGTCCCGCACACCCGGCCGATCCCGGTCACGCTCACCAGCGAGGACCCCGCGGTGCGCGAGCTGCTGGACGTGGAGTCGAACACCTACGAGGGTCCGACCGGCATCGTCGGCGTCCTCCAGCACGAGGCCGCCGCCCGGGAGCTGCGCACCCTGTCGCTCTGGGCCGCGGTGCCGCACTACGTCGCCCATCCCCCGTCGCCCAAGGCGGTGCTGGCCATGCTGCACCGGATCGAGCAGCTGATCGGCGAGCCGGTCCCGCTGGGCGATCTGCCCGAGGACGCGGCAGCATGGCAGGACGGCGTGGACGAGCTCGCCGGGGAGGACAGCGAGATCGCCGAGTACGTGCGGCAGCTGGAGGAGGCAAAGGACACGGCCGACCTCCCGGAGGCCTCCGGCGAGGCGATCGCGCAGGAGTTCGAGCGCTACCTGAGACGACGGGACAAAGGCCTAGGAGGCTGAGCATGACCGCCGTGCCGGATCCGCAGGAAATCCCGCTCGACGGCGGGCATGTCACCACCGTGGTCCGGGTCGGCGACACCGTGCGCCGCACGGCGGGCCCCTGGACCCCGACCGTGCACGCCCTGCTGGCCTGGGCCCGGGCGCGCGGGGCGTGGATGGTGCCCACCCCGCTCGGCGTGGACGAGCAGGGCCGGGAGATGCTCAGCTGGATCCCCGGCGACACCGGCGACTTCCCGCCGCCGGACTGGGTCTGGCACCCGCGCACCGTGCAGCAGGCCGGGACGTTCCTGCGGATCTGGCACGACGCCACGGTCGGCTTCCCGGTCGACGCGGGCGCCTGGCGCCAGCCGGTGCACGAGCCCGCCGAGGTGATCTGCCTCAACGACGCTGCGCCCTACAACATGGTGCACGCCGCGGGTCGCCTGGTCGGGTTCATCGACGTGGACATGGCCTCCCCCGGCCCCCGGGTCTGGGACCTGGCCTACCTCGCGTACCGGCTGTGCTCGTTCTGCTCGGACACCCCGACCCCGGGCGGCCTGGACCCGCTGCACCGACTGGACAGCCTGCTGACGTCCTACGGGGATCGGGCCCCGACCCGGTCCGAGGTGCTGCGCACCATGGTCGACCGGTTGATCGAGCTGGCGGACTGGACCGACGTGCACGCCGACGTCACCGCACAGCCGGAGCTGCACGGCCACGCGGAGATGTACCGCCGGGACGCGCGGCACCTGCCGGCCGGCTGAGCCTCAGTCGCGCAGCTGGGCGACCGCCCGGTCGAAGTCGGCCACCGCGGCCTCGGTCAGCGGCTCGGTCAGCAGGGCGCGCGCGACCGGGGCGCCGACGGTCACCGCCTCGACCCCGAGCAGCGCGAGTCGGCGGACGTCCTCCGCCGACCGCAGGCTCGCCGCGAGCACCCCGGTGCTCGAACCGGTCAGGATGCGCTGCATCTGCGCCACCTGCTCGTGGCCGTCACGGCCCTGTTCGGTCATCCGGCCGACGTAGGGCGCGATCCATCGGGCCCCGGCCGCGAGCGCGGTGAGGGCCTGCAGGGCGTGGTAGACCGCCGTCACCAGGACCGGGACCCCCTGGTCGGCGAGTCGGCGTGCGGCGGTGAGGCCGGCGGTGGTCGCGGGGATCTTCACCACCACCCGGTCGCTGAGCGCCCGGAGCTCACGCCCTTCGGCCACGATCCGGTCGGCGTCCGCCGCGGTCGTCTGCACGAAGACCTCCGCGGTGCCGCGTTCCAGCAGCCAGTGGACCAGCGCGGGCACCTCCGCCAGCCGGACACCGCCGCGCTGCAGGATCAGCGGGTTGGTGGTGACGCCGCTGAAGAGTCCGGTGTCGAGCAGCGGGGCGAGCTCCGCACGGTCCGCGCAGTCCAGGTAGAGCCGCATGTCACTCCTTCTCGGTGGGTTGGCGCCAGTCGGCCAGCGCCCGGTAACGGTCGAGCAGCTCGTCGGGCAGGGCGCCGAGCGGCTCGGTGATCGAGGTGGTCGCGGGCGTCCAGGCGTCCCGCACGGTCGGGATGCCGGCGCCGGTGAGCGCGGCGGTGGCCTGCACGGCGGCGCCGCGCGCGGTGGCCTCGGGCGCGTCCCGGGTGTGCACCGGTCGGCCGAGGGCGTCGGCGAGGACCTGCCGGTAGGCCGGGGAGCGGGACCCGCCGCCGGTCACGATCACCTCGCCGTCCGCGGTGGCCCCAGCGGCCCGGATCGCCCGGTGCCCGCGCAGCAGGCCGAGCACCACCCCCTCGTGGGCCGCCAGCGCCAGCTCCTCCCGGGTGGTGTCCGATCGCAGGCCGCCCAGCAGTCCCCGGGCGTCCGGCCGGTCGGGGGTGCGCTCGCCGTCCAGGTAGGCCGCCAGCACCGGGCGGTCGGGCCGCCGGTCGGCCGCGAGCGCCAGCTCCGCCAGGGTGGGCAGGTCGACGCCCAGTAAGCGGGCGACAGTGTCGGTGACCTTGGTGGAGTTGAGTGAGCACATCAGCGGCAGCCACCCGCCGGCGGCGTCGGCGACCCCGTCGACCCAGCCGGTCGGGTCGTGCACCGGCACCGCCGAGGTGGTCATCACCACGCCGGAGGTGCCGAGGGAGTAGAGCACCTGCCCGGGGGCGAGTCCGATGCCCAGGGCACCGGCGTGCTGGTCGCCCGCACCGGCGCCGACCACCACGTCCGGCCGGAGACCGAGCTCGGCCGCCGCGGCGGTGTCGGCGTGCCCCGCCGGTTCGGCGGGTCCGGCCACCCGGGGCAGCAATGCCGCCCAGTCCAGGTCGGGCCGGACCCACCGCTCCAGGTGCTCGGTCAGGTAGGCCCCGCGGTGTGCGGCGTAGTACCCGGTGCCCGAGGCCTCGGACCGGTCGGTGACCGCCTGGCCGGTGAGCCGGAGACCGAGCCAGTCGTGCGGGAGCAGCACCCGGCGCAACCGGTCCAGCAGCCGCGGTTCGTGGGCGGCGACCCAGGCGAGCTTGGTGATCGTGAACGCCGCGGTCGGGACCGAGCCCACCGCGTCCGCCCACCCCGCGGCTCCGAGGTCGGCGACCATCGCGGCCGCCTGGGGTGCGGAGGTGGTGTCGTTCCAGAGCTTCACCGGACGCAGGACGGCGTCGTCCTCCCCGAGCAGCACCGCGCCGTGGCACTGGGCGGCGATGCTGAGCGCGTCGATCCGGTCGGCGGTCAGGCCCGCCTCCCGCAGGGCCGCGCCCAGCGCCGTGCGCAGGGCGGTCCACCACACCGCGGGATCCTGCTCGGAGACCGGCGGGGTGGTCGCCGGGTGCGGTGCCCGCCCCGCACCGAGCAGCCGCCCGTCGTCGGCGTCCCGGAGCTCGAGGGTGCAGGACTGGGTGGAGGAGTCCACCCCGGCGACCACCGGCATCAGGCGTCCCCGAGCGGTGGCAGCTCGTCCGGCAGGTCCGCCCGCTTGCCCACGGCTCCGGCCGGATGCGTGAACAGCACCTGCTCCCAGCCGTACCCGCGCCGCCGCATCAGCACCGCGGCCAGCGCGTCGCCCCACACGGCGGTCGCCAGGGTGGAGCCCATCGCGATCACCCCGCCGGGGTCGACCTCCGGCCCCGGGTCGATCACCACCGTGAGGTCGGCGAGCCGGCCCAGCGTGGACTCCGGCGCCGCGGTCAGCGCGATCACCGGCACCCCGCGGCTGCGCAGCCGGGTCGACAGGTCGTTCAGCTCGTCGGACTCCCCGCCCCGGGAGAGCGTGAAGAGCAGGTCCCCGGGCGCCACCGCTCCCATGGTGCCGTGCAGCGCGTCCATCCCGGGCAGGAAGACCGCCGGGGTGCCGCAGACCGACAGCAGGTGGGCCATCCGGCGTGCCACGGCCCCGGAGGTGCCCGATCCGGTGACGAAGACCTTCCCGGTGCACGCGTCCACCAGCTCGACCGCCCGCAGGAAGGTGTCGTCGATCTGGTCGGCCACGGCGGCCACGCCCCCGCCCTCGCGCCGCACCAGATCGCGGGCGGTGCGCAGGGTCTCCTCGGCACTGGTCATGGTGGTCCCTCCCGGGTTCATGCCGCGGCCCAGGCGGCGCGGCGCAGTGACTGGGGCGTGCGGTCCTCGGCGGACAGCGGGGTGCCGGCGGTGTGGCCGTGCGACATCACCACGACGTCGTCGGCGACCTCGGCGACCTCGTCCTCCTCCGAGGAGACCAGGACGACGGTGAGTCCGGACTCGTGGGCGAGGGCGCGCACGATCCGGTGGATCTCCGCTTTGACGCCCAGGTCGACGCCCTTGGTGGGCTCGTCCAGCAGCAGGACCCGGGGTCGTTGGGCGATCGCCCGGGCCAGCAGCACCTTCTGCTGGTTGCCGCCGGAGAGCCGGACCACCGGCCCGTGCCGGTTCCCCCGCACCCGGAGCCGTTCGAGCAGGTCGTCCGCGTCCCGCTGGACGGCGCCGCGGTCCAGGAACCCCGCCCGGCGGTACCGGCCGAGCACCGGCAGCGCCACGTTCTGCGGCGAGGACAGGCCGGGCACGATCCCGTCGTGCTTGCGCTCCTCGGTCAGGTACACCAGCCCCGCGCGCTGGGCACGGGCCGGGGTCCTGGGCCGGTGCGGGACGCCGTCGAGCAGCACCTGCCCGCCGGTGACCGGGTTCAGGCCGACCAGCGCCCGGAGCATCTCGGTGCGCCCGGCGCCGACCAGCCCGTAGATGCCCAGCACCCGGCCG
This sequence comes from Cellulomonas sp. RIT-PI-Y, assembly GCF_025642745.1. Lineage (GTDB taxonomy): Bacteria > Actinomycetota > Actinomycetes > Actinomycetales > Cellulomonadaceae > Cellulomonas. The sequence continues at coordinate 1,872 of NZ_JANZKP010000054.1, read as the reverse complement.
GGCTCGGCGCGCAGGGTCACCCCGTGCACGCCGCCGGCCCGCAGGTCCCGCACCTCGAGCAGCCGGCCGGTCCGGTCCTCGGACGGCAGCGCGGCCACCACGTCCCGGGTCTCCTCGGCGGCGGCCCGGTCCACCGGGGCCGTGGCGGCGGCAGGTGCGGACTCCTCGCCCGCGATCGCCGTGACCACATCGGCCCGGGAGACCTCGTCCACCCGGGCGTCGATCCGCACCCGGCCGTCCACCAGGGCGACGACCCGGTTGCACACCGCGTAGAGCTCGTCGAGCTTGTGGTCGACGAACACGATCCCGAGGCCGCGATCGACGGCCAGGGAGCGCACCATCTCCAGCAGGCGCTCCACCTGCTGGCCCTCCAGGGCGGTGGTCGGCTCGTCCAGCAGCAGGAACCGTGCCTTGCGGTGCGTGGCCACCGCGATCTCCAGCATCTGCCGGGTGGCCACCGGGTAGGCGCCGAGCTTGCGGTCGACGTCCAGGTCCAGGCCGAAGGACTCCACCAGCTCCCGCGCCCCGGCGCGCATCTCCTCCCGCCGGAGCAGCCCGGCCCGGGACCGCTCGTCGCCCAGGTACACGTTCTGGGTGACGGTGAGGTTCGGGAGCAGGGAGAGCTCCTGGTAGACCGTGGCCACCCCGGCGGCGATCGCGTCCCGCGGACCGGCGATGTCCTGCCGGACCCCGTCGACCTCGATCCGGCCGCCGTCGGGGGTGGTCGCCCCGGAGATCACCCGCAGCAGCGTGGACTTGCCCGCGCCGTTGTGACCGACCAGCCCGACCACGTCCCCGGGACCGACCTCCAGGTCGACCCCGTGCAGGACGGTGACGCCGGAGTACCTCTTGACGATCTGCCGTACGCCGAGCATCGGGTCAACCCACCTCGCCCGGACCGGGCGTCTGGCCGGTGGTGAACTCCTTCAGCGACTTCAGCACCTCGGGCTCGACGTCCTGGCCGTCGACGTAGTCGCGGATCTGCTGCACCACGTCGGCGCCGTAGGCCTCGGGCTCCTGGGCCACGCAGCCCGCGTACTGCGCGGTCAGCGGGGTCTCCGCGGCGCAGAAGCCGTAGACCTTGACCGTGGAGTTGGCGCCGAGGGCCTGCAGCGCGCCGTAGGCGGCGGGGCCGGTGGAGGCGAAGATCACGTTGATGTCCGGGTTGCCGGAGAGCATCTCGGTGGTGGCCCGCAGCGAGTCGTCCGGCTTGACGTTCCCGTCGACCCGGGCCACCACGGTGGCGTTCGGGTTCGCCGCGATGGCGTCCTCGAATCCCTGGTCGCGCTGCTGGGTGGGGGTCTCGTCCGGCTCGGTCACGAACCCGATCGTCAGGTCCGCGTCCGCGCCGAAGTCGGCCAGCACCTGCTCGGCGGACTGCTTGCCGCCCTCGGCGTTGTCCGCACCCAGGTACTGGACGATGTGACCGCCCTGCGCCTGCAGCGCCTCGGGGTCGACCCCGACGTTCACCACGAACACCGGGACGCCGGCGTCGTTCGCGGCCTTGACCAGCGCGGCGGCCGGCTCGGACTTCACCGGGTTCAGTGCCAGGGCGCAGGGCTGCTTCTGCAGCATGGACTGCACCTGGGCGAGCTGGTTCGCGTCGTCGTCGTCGGCGATCTGGACCTCGACGTCGAAGCCTTGCTCCTCGCCCGCGGACTCGAAGCCCTGCTTCATGGCGACGTAGTACGGGTTGGTCAGGTTCGGCAGCGCGACCGCGAGGTAGGGGTCGTCCTCCGCGCAGGCCGCCGGGACGGCGTCGGAGGCCGCGGCGGTGTCACCGCCGGTGGAGCCGCCGCCGGAGCCGGTGCCGGTGTCGACGGCTCCGCAGGCGCTCAGCGCCCAGATCGCACCGATCGCGGCGGGGGTGGT
>NZ_JANZKP010000053.1 GCF_025642745.1 Cellulomonas sp. RIT-PI-Y | reverse complement strand
GACCCCGGCGACCCGGTAGTGTCGACTGTTGCCCGCAGACCGCGCTTCCCCACCCCCGGAGGACCCACCGATGGCCGACGACGCCCGCCTGGACGACCTGACCGCCGACCCGATGCAGATCGCCGCCGAGGCCGCCGCGACGCTCGCCGAGCTGACCGGTGTCGCCCGGCACGACGTCGCCCTGGTGCTGGGCTCCGGCTGGGGCGGCGCCGCCGACCTGCTGGGCGAGACGGTCGCCGAGCTCCCCGCGCACGAGGTGCCGGGCTTCGCGAAGCCCGCGGTGGTCGGCCACGTCGGGACCATCCGCTCGATCCGGATCGCCGGCACCGACAAGCACGCCCTGGTGCTCGGTTCGCGGACCCACCTGTACGAGGGCAAGGGCGTGCGCCGGGTCGTGCACGGCGTGCGCACCGCCGCGGCCGCGGGCTGCTCCACCGTCGTGCTGACCAACGGCTGCGGTGGCCTGGACCCGTCCTGGGCGCCCGGCACCCCGGTGCTGATCAGCGACCACATCAACCTGACGACGGTCTCCCCGCTGGAGGGCGCGACCTTCGTCGACCTGACCGACCTCTACAGCCAGCGGCTGCGCGACGTCGCGCACCAGGTCGACCCCGGCCTCGATGAGGGCGTGTACGTCCAGTTCCGCGGCCCGCACTACGAGACCCCGGCCGAGGTGCGGATGGCCGGGGTGATCGGCGGCTCGCTGGTCGGCATGTCCACCACCATCGAGGCGATCGCCGCCCGGCACGCCGGGATGGAGGTGCTCGGCATCTCCCTGGTCACCAACCTGGCCGCCGGGATCAGCGCCGACCCGCTCTCCCACGAGGAGGTGCTGGAGGCGGGTCGCGCCGCCGGACCGCGGATCAGCCGGCTGCTGGCCGAGATCGTCACCCACCTCTGAGCACCGCCGGAAAGGGACCGAACACCATGACCGCCCAGAAGACGTGGGATGCGCTCGCCGACGAGGTGCGCGCCTGGATCGCCGACGACCCCGACCCCCGCACCGCCGCCGAGCTGACCGCGCTGCTCGCCCGGGCCGAGGCGCCGACCGACCAGGGCTCCCCGCTGGAGCAGGAGGCCGCCGCCACGCACGCCCGTGCGGCGCGCGAGGACCTGGCCGACCGGTTCCTGGGTCTGCTGCAGTTCGGCACCGCCGGGCTGCGCGGGGCGATCGGCGGTGGTCCGAACCGGATGAACCGCGCCGTGGTCATCCGGGCCGCCTCCGGTCTGGGCGCGTACCTGCTCGGTGAGCTGGACGGGGTCAGCCCGGCGCCGCGGGTGGTCGTCGGTCACGATGCCCGGCACGGTTCGCTGGACTTCGCCCGGGACACCGCCGCGGTGCTCACCGCGGTGGGCATCGAGGTGCTGATGCTCCCGCCGCAGCTGCCCACCCCGGTGCTCGCCTTCGCGGTGCGGCACCTGGACGCCGACGCGGGGGTGATGGTCACCGCCAGCCACAACCCGCCGCAGGACAACGGGTACAAGGTCTACCTCGGTGGCCGGGTGGTCACGGACGCCGGTCAGGGCGCGCAGATCGTGCCGCCGACGGACAGCGCCATCGCCGCGGAGATCGCCCGGGTGCCGTCGGTGTCCGCCGTCCCGCGCGCAGCCGAGGGCTGGACCCAGCTGGACCAGACCATCCACACCGACTACCGCGCCGAGGTCGCGACCCTGGCCGACCCGGCCGTCGACGCCGCCACCGCCGCGGACCTGCGGATCGTGCTCACCCCGATGCACGGGGTGGGCGGCGAGACCGCCCGCCAGGTGCTGACCGCGGCCGGGTTCACCGACCTGCACCTGGTGCCGTTGCAGGCCGAGCCGGACCCGGACTTCCCGACCGTCGCCTTCCCGAACCCGGAGGAGCCGGGCGCGATCGACCTGGCCGTCGCGCTGGCCCAGGAGGTGGACGCCGACCTGGTGATCGCCCTGGACCCGGACGCCGACCGCTGTGGCGCCGCCTTCGTCGACCCGCGTCGCCGGACCCACGCCGGTCCCGGAGCGGCGGCCTCGGACGGCTGGCGGATGCTGCACGGCGACGAGGTCGGCGCGCTGCTCGGCACGGTCGCCGCGGAGCGCTCGGCGGGCGTCGAGGGCGGAGTGCTGGCCAACTCCATCGTGTCCTCCCGGCTGCTGTCCCGGATCGCCCGGGGCGCGGGCCTGGAGCACGCGCAGACCCTGACCGGCTTCAAGTGGATCTCCCGGGTCGAGGGCCTGGTCTACGGGTACGAGGAGGCGCTCGGCTACTGCGTGAACCCGGCCGGGGTGCGGGACAAGGACGGCATCTCCGCCGCCCTGCTGCTGGCGAGCCTGGCCGCCCGGCTGAAGACCGCGGGGCGCGGCATCGTCGACGTGCTCGACGACCTGGCCCGGCAGCACGGTCTGCACCTGACCGACCAGCTGTCCGCCCGGTTCACCGACCTGGCCAAGATCCCGGAGGCGATGGCACGGCTGCGCGAGCACCCGCCGGTCACCCTGGCCGGGTCGCCGGTGCTGACCGTCATCGACCTGGCGGAGGGCTACGACGGCCTGCCCGGCACGGACGGCATCCTGCTGCTGGCCCAGGACGACACCCGGGTGATCGTCCGGCCGTCCGGCACCGAACCCAAGGTGAAGTGCTACCTGGAGGTCGTGCTGCCGGTGGAGGCCGATGCGCCGTTCGAGACCGTGGGCCGGGCCCGTGGCGCGGCCCGCGACCGGCTGGACCGGGTGCGCGCGGACGTGGCGGCGGCGCTGGGGATCTGAGCGCACGCGAACGCCCCCCGACCCGCGCCGGGTCGGGGGGCGTTCGCGTGGCGGGGCTCAGTATCCGCCGTCGGCCTCGAAGCCGGACAGCACCGCAGCGGTCCCGGACAGGCCCAGCCGGGTGGCCCCGGCCTCGATCATGGCGATCGCGTCGGCGGCGGTGCGCACCCCACCGGAGGCCTTGACGCCCAGCCGTCCGCCGACGGTCGCGGCCATCACCTCGACCGCGTGCACGCTGGCTCCGCCGCTGGGGTGGAAGCCGGTGGAGGTCTTCACGAAGTCGGCGCCGGCGGCCTCGGCGGCCCGGCAGACCTCGACGATCTCGTGGTCGGTCAGCGCGGCCGACTCGATGATCACCTTGAGCACGGTCGGCGCCGGGGCGGCGGCACGCACGGCGGCGATGTCGGCCTGCACCGCGGCGAACTCCCCCGCCTTGGCGGCGCCGACGTCGATCACCATGTCGACCTCGTCCGCCCCGTCCGCGACCGAGCGGGCGGCCTCCGCGGCCTTCACGTCCGAGTGGTGCTTGCCGGACGGGAAGCCGCACACGGTCGCGACCTTCAGACCCTGGGCGTCCACCGGCAGGAACGACGGGGAGATGCAGATCGAGTAGACGCCGAGCCCGACGCCCTCCGCGATCAGCGCCTCGACGTCGGCGCGGGTGGCCTCCGGCTTGAGCAGCGTGTGGTCGACGAACTGCGCGAGGCCGGCGGCGTCCAGCGAGGCGGTCATGCCGCGGCCCCCGCGGGCGCGGGAGCGCAGCGAGCGGACTCGTGGGATGTGCTCATTGTCTGTGCCTTCCTTCGGAGGTGGAGAAGCCGGGCGCGATCACCCGGCGGATCAGGTCCTCGCGCTCGTCCTGGTGGCAGAACGCGTGTCGAGCGGCGGTGAGGGTGACCGCGAGCAGGTCGTCGGCACCCCAGCCGGCCTGCTCGACCAGGCGGTGCAGCTCGGTGGTCATGCTGGTGGCGGACTGCAGGCGGTTGTCGGTGTTCACCGTCACCGCGAAGCCCAGCCGGAGCAACCGGGTCACCGGGTGCTCCGCGATCGAGGTGGCGGCGCCGGTCTGCAGGTTGGAGGTCGGGCAGACCTCCAACGCGATCCGGCGGTCGCGGACCCAGTGCGCGAGCCGGCCGAGCCGGGTGCCGCCCTCGCCGTCGTCGTGCAGGTCCTCGGTCAGCCGGACGCCGTGGCCGATCCGCAGCGCGCCGACCTCCACCGCCTCGTCCACCGAGTCCGCGCCCGCGGCCTCGCCGGCGTGCACGGTCACCGGGAACCGGGCCGCCCGCAGCCGGGCGAAGGTGGCCCCCATCCCCTGCGCCGGATACCCGGCCTCCGGCCCGGCGATGTCGAATCCGGCCACGCCGCGATCCCGGTTCGCCAGAGCGAGCGCGGCGATCTCCTCCGCGCGGTCGGTCTGCCGCATCGCGCACAGCAGCAGGTTCATCCGGATCTCCCGACCCGCGGACCGCGCCTCGGCCTCCCCCTCGACCACACCGGCGCGCACCGCGTCCACCACCTGCTGCAGCGAGAGCCCGCCGCGCTGGTGCTGCTCCGGGGCGAACCGCTCCTCGGCGTAGACCACCCCGTCCGCGGCCAGGTCCAGCACGGCCTCCCGCGCGGCCCGGGCCAGCCCCTCGGCGTCCTGCAGCACCGCCAGGGTGTGCTCGAAGGTGGCGATGTACGCCTCCAGGCTCCCGGAGGCCGCCTGCCGGTAGAACCAGTCGCTCAGCTCGCCGGGGTCGTCCACCGGCAGCGTGTGCCCGTTCCGGGCCGCCAGCTCGGCCACCGTGGCGGGACGCAGTCCGCCGTCCAGGTGATCGTGCAGGACGACCTTGGGCAGTGCGGCGATCTGCTCCGGGGTCATACCGCAACCGTACTGGCGCGGGGGCGCACGACCCGCATCGATGAGCGCGCCGGGGAGCCGTCAGCCCGGATAGTCCTCCCCCTCGTCCTCCGGCAGCTCGGCACGCTGCTCGGCCACGTCGGCGGGGTCGGCGCGGCCGTCCAGATCGGGGCGGGGGTCGGCCGGGTGGTAGCCACCGTCCGCCGGGTCGTCGGGGTCGTCACGGTCGGCGGGGTCCAGCTCCGGCAGGTCCGTGGTCGCGGGGCTCTCCAGTCCGGCGTCGCGCCAGGACTCGTGGCCGGGAACGGTGCTCATGGTGTCCTCCCTCGGGTGGTCGTCCCGCCATCGTGTCGCGACGCGACGCCCGCCGCCAGGGCTGCGTCCCGGCCCTGGGGACCACGGGCCGAGACGGCTCCTTGTGGACAGCCGCGCGGCGGGAGAACCTGCGGGGATGACAACCGAGAACCCGATCCGCCAGCTGCGCCTGGTCGTGCAGGCCGAGGACTACGAGGCCGCGTTGGCCTTCTACCGCGACGTCCTGGGCATGCCGGAACAGGCCGCGTTCCAGGGCGAGGGCGGCGCCCAGGTCACCATCCTGGACGCGGGCCGTGCCACGCTGGAGCTGGCCAATCCGCACCAGGTGGCCATGATCGACCGGGTGGAGGCCGAGGGACGGCCGAGCGCGCGGCTGCGGGTCGCGTTCGAGGTCACCGACACCGAGGGGACCACCCGGCGGGCGACCGAGGCCGGAGCGGAGCTGATCGCCGAGCCGAGGACGACGCCGTGGCGTTCGGTCAACTCCCGGCTCGAGGCCCCGGCCGGCCTCCAGGTCACCCTGTTCCAGGAACTCGGTCCGGCCTGAGCACGAGGACGGCCGGACCCCGTGGGGTCCGGCCGTCCTCGCCCGGGGATCAGCCCGCGACGATCCGGTCGATCACCAGCGGCTTCGCCTCGTAGTCGCCGTCGGTCACGTCCACCGCGTCCGCCAGCGCCTCGGTCGCCCGGGCGAAGCGCTCCGGGGTGTCAGTGTGCAGCGTCATCAGCCGCTGACCGGCCGTGACCGTGTCACCCGGCTTGGCGTGCAGCTCGACACCGGCACCGGCCTGCACCGGGTCCTCCTTGCGTGCCCGGCCGGCGCCGAGCCGCCACGCGGCGATGCCCACCGCGTACGCGTCCAGGCGGCTGAGCACGCCGTCCGCCGGAGCCAGGATCTGCTCGGTGTGCCGCGCGACCGGCAGCACCGCGTCGGCGTCGCCGCCCTGGGCCCGGATCATCCGGCGCCAGGCGTCCATCGCGCGACCGTCGGACAGCGCCGCGGCGACGTCGACGTCCGGCTTGCCCGCGGCGGACAGCATCTCCTGGGCCAGGGCCACGGTCAGCTCCACCACGTCGGCGGGGCCACCACCGGCCAGCACCTCCAGCGACTCCCGGACCTCCAGGGCGTTGCCGGCGGTCAGGCCGAGCGGGGTGTCCATGTCGGTGAGCAGCGCGACGGTGGTGACCCCCGCGTCGGTGCCCAGGTCGACCATGGTGCGGGCCAGCTCGCGGGCCCGGTCCACGTTCTTCATGAATGCGCCCGAGCCGACCTTGACGTCCAGCACCAGTGCACCGGTGCCCTCGGCGATCTTCTTGCTCATGATCGAGGAGGCGATCAGCGGGATGGCCTCCACCGTGCCGGTCACGTCGCGCAGCGCGTACAGCTTGCGGTCCGCGGGGGCCAGACCGGAACCGGCCTGGCAGATGACGGCGCCCACGTCGTCGAGCTGGGCCATCATCTCCTCGTTGGACAGCGCGGCGCGCCAGCCCGGGATGGACTCCAGCTTGTCCAGGGTGCCGCCGGTGTGGCCCAGGCCGCGGCCGGACAGCTGCGGCACGGCGACGTCGAACACCGCGACGAGCGGGGCCAGCGGCAGGGTGATCTTGTCGCCCACCCCGCCGGTGGAGTGCTTGTCCGCGGTGGGCCGGCGCAGGGCGGAGAAGTCCATCCGCTCACCGGAGGCGATCATCGCCGCGGTCCAGCGGGCGATCTCGGCCCGGTCCATCCCGTTCAGGAGGATGGCCATGTTGAGGGCGGACATCTGCTCCTCGGCCACCACCCCGCGGGTGTACGCGTCGATCACCCAGTCGATCTGGGCGTCGGACAGCCGGTGGCCGTCCCGCTTGGCGACGATGACGTCGACGGCGTCGAAGCTCTCGGTCACGCCTGCACCTTCCGTTCGACGAGGTCCTCCGGCCCGAAGGCGTCGGGCAGGACCTCGCGCATGGTCTTGAATCCGCTGACGGTGTCCAGCACCAGGTCGGCCCCGCCGTGCTCCCACAGGAGCTGACGGCAGCGGCCGCAGGGCATCAGCGTGTTGCCCTGTCCGTCCACGCAGGTGAAGGCGACCAGGCGGCCGCCCCCGGACAGGTGCAGGCCGGAGACCAGCGCGCATTCGGCGCACAGTGTCAGACCGTAGGAGGCGTTCTCCACATTGCACCCGGTCACGACCCGGCCGTCGTCCACCAGCGCGGCGACGCCGACCGGGAACCTCGAGTACGGGACGTAGGCGTGCGCCATGGCCTCGGTGGCGGCGGCCCGCAGGCCGTCCCAGTCGACCTCGGTGTTGTCAGTCACTCGAACCCTCACTTGACGTAGGCGATGCCCTCGGCGGCGGGCGCGCGGACCTTCCCGACCAGACCGGCGACCGCGAAGATGGTCACGACGTAGGGCGTCATCAGCATCAGCTGGCTGGGGATCGGGGTGCCGATGATGCCGAGCACCACCTGCAGGTTGTCCGCGAAGCCGAACAGCAGCGCGGCGGCGAGCGCACCCTTCGGGCTCCACCGGCCGAGGATCATCGCGGCCAGGGCGATGTAACCCTTGCCGCCGGTCATCTCCTTGCCGAAGGCCAGGCCGTTCGCCACCGTGAAGAACGCGCCGCCCAGACCGGCGACCGCGCCGCCGAGCAGGGTGTTGCGAATCCGGGTCCGGTTGACCTTGATGCCGACGGTGTCCGCGGCCTTCGGGTGCTCGCCGACCGCACGCAGCCGCAGGCCCCACTTGGATCGGAACACCAGGATCTGCAGCGCGATCACCACGACGTACATCAGGTAGACCAGCGCGGTCTGCCGGAACAGCACCGGACCCAGCACCGGGATCTCGCTCAGCACCGGGATCGGCAGCGTGGGCAGCCGCGGCGGGGTGTTCAGCGTGCTCGCGTTCACCTTGAGCACCGTGGAGAACAGGTAGCTGGTGATGCCGACGACCAGCACGTTCAGCACCACACCGACGATGATCTGGTCCACGACGTACTTCACCGCGAAGGCCACCAGCAGGGCGGAGACCAGCGCACCGGCGATCGGCGCGGCGATCAGGCCGAGGTAGGCCGACTGGGTCAGGGTGCCGACCACCGCGGCCAGGAAAGCGCCGGCCAGCAGCTGGCCCTCGATCGCGATGTTGATGATGCCGGACCGCTCGCAGAGCATGCCCGCCAGCGAGCCGAACACCAGCGGCACGGCCAGGAACAGCGACCCCTGCAGCAAGCTGGTCAGCGGCAGGGGCTGGTTCTTCCCGGCCACCGCCCAGACCAGCAGCGCGAACACCAGGACGACCGCGTAGACCGCCGGCAGCCAGAGTCCGACCTTGCGCCGGTTCCGCGCGTACCAGAAGGTCAGCGCGCCCAGTGCCAGTGCGATCAGCGTGAGCACGATCGCGGTGGTCTTGCTCGGCACGTCGAACCGGTCGATCTGGAAGAAATCCGTGCTGGTCGACACGGTGAAGCCGGTCCTCCGGCCCGAGGCGGGCAGCAGACCGAAGCCGATCAGCGCGAGCACGGCGATCACCACGTAGGCGATCGGTGCCTTGTAGGAGATCGGCGGCAACGGCTTGGCCGCCGGACGTGCCGGGGCAGGAGCAGCGGTCACGGCGCTCACGCTGCGGCCTCCTTCGTGACGGGCGCGGGCGTGGGGCTGATCTGCTGGCGACGACCCGGGGAGGGCAGCCGGAACACGGCCCGGACCAGCGGCGGGGCGGCGATGAACAGCACCACCAGGGACTGGACCACCAGGACGATGTCGATCGGCGTGCCGGTGCGCGACTGCATCGCGAAGCCACCGGCACGCAGCGCGCCGAACAGCAGACCGGCCAGGAAGGTGCCCAGCGGCTTGGAGCGGCCGAGCAGGGCCACGGTGATCGCGTCGAAGCCGAAGGACGCGGCGACCCCGGCGGTCAGCACCTTCTCGGTGCCGAGCACCTGGGCCGAACCGGCCAGACCGGCCAGCGCGCCGGAGGTGATCATCACCAGCAGGTAGATCCGGTTGATGTTGATGCCCGCGGTGCGCGCGGCCGACGGGTTCGCGCCCACCGCCCGGAACTGGAAGCCCAGCGTCGACCGGTCCATCAGCCACCAGACGAACACGGTCGCCACGATCGCCAGCAGGAACCCGGCGTGCAGCCGGAAGTCGTCGCCGAGCAGCCGCGGGTAGATCGCGGTGGAGTCGATCGGCGGGGACTGCGGGTTGTTGCTGCCCTCGCGCTTGAACGCGGTGGTGGTCAGCAGGTACGCGACCAGGTAGACCGCGATGTTGTTGAGCATGATCGTGACGATCACCTCGTTGGCGCCGGTCCGGGCCTTGAGGAAGCCCGCGATGCCGGCCCAGATCGCCCCGCCGAGCGCGGCGGCGATGATCGCCAGCAGCAGGTGCAGCACCGGCGGCAGCCCGAAGGCGAAGCCGATGTACCCGCCGAAGACGGCGCCCAGGATGATCTGGCCCTGCGCGCCGATGTTGAACAGCCCGGCCCGGAAGCCGACCGCCAGGCCGAGACCGGCCAGGATCAGCGGCACCGACCAGGTCATCGTCTCGGTCAGCGGGCGGACCGCCTTGGCGAAGGTGGAGGCCGTCGGGTCGACGATCGCGCCCTGGAACAGGGCGACGTAGGCGTGCCAGACCGAGTTCCACACCGCGGACAGGAAGTCCGTCGGGCGGGCGAACAGGTAGCTCGCGGTGGTGTGCACGTCCTCGTCCGCGGCGGCGATCAGCACGCCGGACACGATCAGCGCCAGCAGCAGCGCGGCGACGGTGACCAGCCAGTTGCTGGTCAGCATCTCCCGCAGGGCGCCCTGGAGCCGCGGCTCCAGCCGCTCGTCCTGGGCGTCCTTCGCGGGGACGTCGGGTGCGGCGTTCACTCGCTCTCCTCCTCGGCGGCCTCGATGTCGGCCTCGCCGAGCACCGTGTGATGCGAGGCGGCCTGCTTGACGGCCTCCTCCTGCGGGACGCCGGCCATCATCAGGCCCAGCACATCCCGGTCCGGCGTCGCGGCCGAGGCATCGACGGTGCCGACGATCCGGCCGCGGTACATGACCACGATCCGGTCCGCCAGGTCCAGCACCTCGTCCAGTTCGGTCGACACGATGATCACCGGGGTGCCGGAGTCGCGCTCGGTCACGATCCGCTTGTGCACGAACTCGATCGAGCCGACGTCCAGACCACGGGTGGGCTGCGAGGCGATCAGCAGGCGCAGCGGGCGGGACATCTCCCGGGCCAGCACGACCTTCTGCTGGTTGCCGCCGGACAGGGTGCCCGCGTGGGCGTCCACCGACGGCGTGCGCACGTCGAACTCGACCGTGCGCTGCTCGGCGTTCGCCCGGACCTTGGCCGGGTCCAGCGAGATGCCGGAGGCGAAGGCGGGAGTGTCGTACAGGTCCAGGATCAGGTTCTCCGCCACCGAGAAGTCGGCGACGATGCCGTCCTCGGTGCGGTCCTCCGGGACGAAGCCGACCCCGGCGGTGAGCACCTCCTTGACCGAGCGGCCGAGCAGCTCCTTGCCGTCCAGCGTCACCGACCCGGCCAGCGCGGGCTGCAGGCCCAGGACGACCTCGGTCAGCTCGGTCTGGCCGTTGCCCTGCACACCGGCGATCGCGACGATCTCCCCACGGGCCACGTCGAAGGAGATGCCGTCGACCTGGCGGACCCCGGCCTCGTCCAGCACCGTCAGGTCGCGCACCTGCAGCGCCACCTCGCCCGGCTGGGCGGCGGCGCGGTCCACGCCGAGCGACACCGAGCGGCCGACCATCAGCGAGGCCAGCTCGGTCTCGGAGGACTGCGGGTCCGCGGAGCCGACGACCTTGCCCCGGCGGATGACCGTGATCCGGTCCGCGACCGCACGCACCTCGCGCAGCTTGTGGGTGATGAAGACGATCGAGGTCCCCGCGGCCTTCAGCTGGCGCATGATCGCGATCAGCTCGTCGGTCTCCTGCGGGGTGAGCACCGCGGTCGGCTCGTCCAGGATCAGCACCTTCGCGTCCCGGGACAGCGCCTTGATGATCTCCACCCGCTGCTGGGCGCCGACCGGCAGGTCCTCGACCATCGCGTCCGGGTCGACGTCGAAGCCGAACCGGTCGGAGATCTCCTTCACCCGGCGACGGGCCTCGGGCAGGTCGATCAGGCCGCCGCTCGTGGTGGGCTCGTAGCCGAGCACCACGTTCTCCGCGACGGTGAACACCGGCACCAGCATGAAGTGCTGGTGCACCATGCCGATCCCCGCGGCCATCGCGTCACCGGGGCCGGTGAAGGTCACCGGCTGGTCGTCCACCAGGATCTGGCCCTCGTCCGGGTCGTAGAACCCGTACAGGACGTTCATCAGGGTGGACTTCCCGGCGCCGTTCTCACCCAGCAGGGCGTGGATCTCGCCGGGTTCGACCACCAGGTCGATGTGGTCGTTGGCCACCAGCGTCCCGAAACGCTTGGTGATCCCGCGCAGCTCCAGCTTCACGGTGGGCCTGCTCCTCGATCGTCGTCGCATCGTCCCGCGCAGACTAGCCCGCGCGAGGGTGCCGTCACGACGGCGGCCCGGGCAGAAACACCCTGCCCGGGCCGCCGTTCGCGTGACGTCAGTTCTGGCTGGGGGACTCCACCACCAGGTCACCGGAGATGATCTGCGCCTGCAGGTCCCCCACGGCGGTCTTCACCTCGTCCGGGACCGTCGAGTCGAAGTCGTGGAACGGCGCGATGCCGATGCCCTCGTTCTCCAGGGTGCCGACGTACGGGTCGGAGGAGAAGCTGCCGTCGGCGGCCTCGGACACGGTGTCGTACACGGCCTGGCCGATCTCCTTCATCACCGAGGTGAGGATGATGTCGGAGTAGTCGGGCGAGGTCTCGTACCAGTCGGCGTCCACGCCCACGATGGAGACGTTGCCGGCTTCCTTCGCGGCGGCGGCGGCGCCCAGGCCCACCGGACCGGCGACCGGCATGATCACGTCGGCGCCCTGGTCGATGAAGCCCTTGGCCAGGTTCTGGCCCTTGGTCTGGTCGTCGAAGTCACCGGTGAAGGAACCCGTCTGGGCCTCCTTGTCCCAGCCCAGCACCTGCACGTCGGCGCCGTTGTCCTCGTTGTACTTGGCGACGCCGTCCGCGAAGCCGTCCATGAAGATGGTCACGGACGGGATCGAGATGCCGCCGAAGGTCGCGACGGTGCCGGTCGTCGAGGTGCCCGCGGCGACGTAGCCGGCCAGGTACGCGGCCTCCTGCGTGTTGAAGAGCAGCGGCTTGGCGTTGTCGGAGTCCTCGTTGAAGGCCGAGTCGACCAGGGCGAACTCGATGTCCGGGTTCGCCGAGGCGGCGTCGGTCAGCGCGTCGGCCAGCAGGAAGCCGACGCCGATGATCAGGTTGCAGTCCTGCGCGACCAGCTGGTCGACGTTCGGGGCGAAGTCGGTCTCGGCGGAGGACTCCACCTTGACGACCTGCACGCCGAGCTCGTCACCCGCACGGTCGAGGCCCTCGGCGCCCGACTGGTTGAACGACTTGTCCTCGAAGCCACCGGCGTCCGAGACCATGCAGGCCTTGAAGTCGGAGGACGCGTTGTCGGAGCCACCGGTGGAGCCGGACTCCTCCGGGGCGCTGCCACAGGCAGCCAGGGCGAGGGCGACGGCCCCGCCGAGGGCGGCCGCACGAACGATGTTCTTCACACTGCACTCCTGCTCTTGGTCTGCGCCGGCCCCGAAGGTCCCCCGGGCCGCGAGCCCCGTTGCCCGCGGTCCGGGCGGGTCCGTCCGGCGTTCGGGCAGCACCCTAGCCACGGGCAGGTAACGCTGGTGTTACCGAGGCGTACCTCAGGGGGTTCCGTTACGCACTTGGAATGTTGGGCTCCGCCGTTCGGGTGCCGTCGATCAGACCTGTCCGGCGATCAGCGCGGCCCTGGCCAGCAACGCAGCCCCCGCGGGCAGCGCCTGCTCGTCGATCACCAGGTTCCCCTGATGGATGTCGTACGACCGGCCGCCCGGGGTGCGGGTCCCCAGCCGGGCCATCGCGCCGGGCACCTTGGTCAGGTACCAGGCGAAGTCCTCGCCGCCGAGCGACTGCTCGGTCAGCTGCACCGACTCGGGTCCCAGCACGTCCCGGGACGCGGCCTCCAGCACTGCGACGGCGCGCTCGTCGTTCTCGACCGGCGGGACGCCGCGCTGATGCCGGATCTCGACCTGGACGCCATAGGGCGCCACCACCTGCTCGACCGCCTCGTGGAAGACCTGCGAGGCCTGCTCCCAGGCCCGCACCTCCAGGCATCGCAACGTGCCGCGCACCGAGCCCGAGGACGGGATCGCGTTGTGCGCCCGGCCCGCCTGCACCGCACCCCAGGTGAGGTTCACCCCGGACCGCGGGTCCAGCCGGCGGCCGATGATCGCGGGCACCTGGGTGATCACCTGACCGAGCGCGTAGACCACGTCGCCGGTCAGGTGCGGACGGGAGGTGTGCCCGCCGGCGCCGGTGAGCTGGACGGTCACCTCGTCCGAGGCGGAGGTGATCGGGCCGATCCGGCTGCCGATCTGGCCGACGTCCACCTTGGGGTCGCAGTGCACCGCGAAGATCCGGCCCACGCCGTCCAGGCCGCCCGCCGCGATCACGTCCAGGGCGCCGCCGGGCTGCACCTCCTCGGCGGGCTGGAAGATCAGCCGCACCCCGGTGTCGAGCTCGCCCTCGGCGTGCAGGGCGGCCAGCGTCAGGCCGGCACCCAGCACGGCGACGGTGTGCACGTCATGCCCGCAGGCGTGCGCGACGTTCGGGACCGTGGACGCGAACGGCAGGCCGGTGGTCTCGGGCACCGGCAGGGCGTCCAGGTCGGCGCGCAGGCCGATCCAGCGACGGCCGGTGGCGACCGGGTTCGGGCCGATGTCGCAGACCAGGCCGGTGCCGGGCAGCAGGCGCGGTTCCAGGCCGGCGGCCCGCAGCCGATCGGCGACCATCCGGGTGGTGCGCTGCTCGGTGCGGCCGAGCTCCGGGTGGGCGTGCAGGTCCCGCCGGATCGCGACCAGCTCCTCCGAGAGCGATCCGACCAACTGCAGTACCCGGGAAGCGTCGACCGTCATTCGACCGACAGTACCCAGGCCCGCACGTCAGAGCAGGTCGTCGCGTCCCCGCGAGCGCCAGCCGTCGACCGCGCCCTTGACCTGCTGGGCGTGCGCGCGGGTGGTGACCAGCAGGGCGTCCGGGGTGTCCACCACCACGGCGTCCGGGATGCCGAGCACGGTCACGGTGCGCTCGCCGGTGAGCACCAGCGCCCCCGGGGCGTCCAGCCGCTGCACCAGGGACTCCTCGCCCAGGGTGCGCGAGCCGTCGTCCGGCTGCGCCGCGGCCGCCAGCAGCGGGGCCAGGGAGGCGAAGTCGCCCACGTCGTCCCAACTGAAGTCGCCGGGCACCACGGCCACCCCGCCTGCCGCGGCCACCGGCTCGGCGATGGCGTGGTCGATCGCGATCTTGGTCAGGGTGGGCCAGACCTCGGCCAGCACCTCGTCCCGCTCCGGGGTGTCCCAGACCGCGGCGATCCGGCGCAGCCCCGCGGCCAACGGCGGCAGCTGGAGGGCCAGGTGGTCCAGCAGGACCCCGGCGGCGACGATGAACATGCCCGCGTTCCACCAGTAGTGCCCGGTGGCGAGGTACGCGGCGGCGGTCTCGGCATCCGGCTTCTCGGTGAAGGCGGCCACGTGCCGGGCGCCCTCGGCCCCGTCGACGCCCAGCGGATCGGCGGCGTCGATGTACCCGAAGGCGGTGGACGGCTCGGTGGCCTCGATCCCGATCGTGACCACGTAGCCCGCGCGGGCCGCCTCGACGCCGGCGCGCACCGCGGCCTCGAACCGGGGCAGCTCCCCGATCACGTGGTCGGCGGCGAAGGAGCCCAGCACGGTGCCGGGTCCGTGCCGTTCGGCCAGGATCGCGGCGGCCAGACCGATCGCGGCCATCGAGTCCCGCGGCGACGGCTCGGCGATCACCTGGGCGCCGGACAGCTCCGGCAGCTGGGCGCGGACCGCGTCGACGTGCCGGGCGCCGGTGACCACCAGGACGCCGTCCGGGCCGGTCAGCGGGGCCAGCCGGTCGACGGTGCCCTGCAGCAGGGTCCGTCCGGTGCCGGTCAGGTCGTGCAGGAACTTGGGCGCGCCCTGCCGGGAGAGCGGCCAGAGCCGGGTCCCGGCGCCACCGGCCGGGATGACGGCGTGGAATCCGTCGACAGGGGTGTCAGCCATGCCGGACAGGCTAGCGGGCCGGTCATCAGCGCGAATGATCCTGGGACCAGAGTCCCAGATGCAGTGTGCGGTTCGTCACACTCGGCCCGTTCAGGCCGCACGAGGTCTCGGCCCCAGCGCACGATGCCTAGAGTGCTCCCACCGGACACCGCAGTCCCGATCAGCCCTGGAGGCATCACCTTGTCGACAGCGTCAGCGTCGTCGCCCCCCAAGCCCCGCCGTCAGCCCGCAGGCACCCTCTACCGAGGGCGCGAGGGCATGTGGTCCTGGGTCGCCCACCGGATCACCGGTGTGCTGATCTTCTTCTTCCTGCTGGTGCACGTGCTGGACACCTCGCTGGTCCGGGTCTCCCCCGAGGCGTACAACGACGTGATCGGCACCTACAAGAACCCGATCATGGGGCTCGGCGAGGCCGGGCTGGTCGCGGCGATCGTCTTCCACGCCTTCAACGGCATCCGGATCATCCTGGTCGACTTCTGGGCCAAGGGGCCGAAGTACCAGCGCGTGATGCTCTGGGTCGTGGTCGGGCTGTTCGTCGTGACGATGGCCGGCTTCCTGCCCCGCCACCTGATGCACGTCTTCGGAGGCGAGTGATGACACACCACGACGTCGCTCGCTGCGCTCCCGACTCCGCGAGGACCCCGTCATGACCACGATCCCCGCACCGAACACGCCGGTGGTCCGGCCGTCCCGACGTACGTCCCGCGGCAACTGGGAGCTCTACGGCTGGGTGTTCATGCGCGCCTCCGGCGTGGTGCTCCTGGTGCTGATCTTCGGGCACCTCTTCGTGAACCTGGTCGCCGGGGACGGGATCAGCGCGATCGACTTCGGCTTCGTCGCCGGGAAGTGGGCCTCGCCGTTCTGGCAGATCTGGGACCTGCTCATGCTCTGGCTGGCGATGATCCACGGCACCAACGGCGTGCGGACGATCATCAACGACTACGCCGAGCGCGACGGCACCCGGTTCGCGCTCAAGCTCGCGCTGTACACCGCCTTCACCGTGGTCGTGGTGCTCGGCACCCTGGTGATCTTCACCTTCGACCCGTGCCCGGCGAACAGCCCGGCGAGCCTGCTGCCGTCGTTCTGCACCGCCTGACCTCCTGAACCGCCCCGCCTCGCCGCTCGCCCGGCGCGGTCGAAAGAAAGGCATCGCCCCCGATGCAGATCCATCAGTACGACGTCGTGATCGTCGGAGCCGGCGGTGCCGGGATGCGTGCCGCCCTGGAGTCCTCGTCCCGCACCCGCACCGCGGTGATCTCCAAGCTGTACCCGACCCGCTCGCACACCGGGGCGGCCCAGGGCGGGATGTGCGCGGCGCTGGGCAACGTCGAGGACGACAACCCGGAATGGCACACCTTCGACACCGTCAAGGGCGGCGACTACCTCGTCGACCAGGACGCCGCGGAGATCATGGCCAAGGAGGCCGTGGACGCGGTGCTCGACCTGGAGCGGATGGGCCTGCCGTTCAACCGCACCCCGGAGGGCCGGATCGACCAGCGCCGGTTCGGCGGGCACACCCGCAACCACGGTGAGGCCCCGGTCCGTCGTGCCTGCTACGCCGCCGACCGCACCGGTCACATGATCCTGCAGACGCTCTACCAGCAGTGCGTGAAGCAGGACGTGCAGTTCTTCAACGAGTTCTACGTCCTTGACCTGCTGATGAACCGGGACCTGTCCGGGGAGACCGGCGACGTCGCCGACGGCGAGGAGGTCGCGGTCGCCGGGGTGGTCGCCTACGAGCTGGCCACCGGGGAGATCCACGTGTTCCGGGCCAAGTCCGTGGTCCTGGCGACCGGCGGCGCGGGCAAGATCTACAAGACCACCTCCAACGCGCACACCCTGACCGGCGACGGCATGGCGATCGCCTACCGGCGCGGGCTGCCGCTGGAGGACATGGAGTTCTTCCAGTTCCACCCGACCGGCCTGGCCGGGCTCGGCATCCTGCTGTCCGAGGCGGCCCGCGGCGAGGGCGGCATCCTGCGGAACGCGGACGGCGAGCGGTTCATGGAGCGCTACGCCCCCACCATCAAGGACCTGGCACCCCGGGACATCGTCGCCCGCTCGATGGCCAACGAGGTCCGTGAGGGCCGGGGCGCCGGCCCGAACAAGGACTACGTGCTGCTGGACCTGACCCACCTGGACCCGGCGCACATCGACGCCAAGCTGCCGGACATCACCGAGTTCGCCCGGACCTATCTGGGCATCGAACCGTACACCGAGCCGGTGCCGGTCTACCCGACCGCGCACTACGCGATGGGCGGGGTGCCGACCAACGTCGAGGGCGAGGTGCTGCGCAACCCGCGCGACGTGGTGCGCGGGCTCTACGCGGCCGGGGAGGTCGCCTGCGTCTCCGTGCACGGGTCCAACCGGCTGGGCACCAACTCGCTGCTGGACATCAACGTC
Source organism: Cellulomonas sp. RIT-PI-Y (assembly GCF_025642745.1). Lineage (GTDB taxonomy): Bacteria > Actinomycetota > Actinomycetes > Actinomycetales > Cellulomonadaceae > Cellulomonas. Next base: position 6,538 of record NZ_JANZKP010000053.1, on the reverse strand, counting down.
TTCGGCAAGCGGGCCGGCATCTCGGCCGCCGAGTACGCCGTCCGGGCCGACTGGGTCGAGCTGCCGGACGACCCGGAGTCGTCCACCGTCGCCGAGCTGGAGGAGATGCGCGCCCGTCCCAAGGGCGAGCGGGTCGCCGACGTGCGGCGCGAACTGCAGCAGACGATGGACACCAACGCCCAGGTGTTCCGCACCGCGGAGTCCCTGCGCCAGGCGCTGACCGACATCCACGCGCTGCAGGACCGGTACGCCCGGGTCTCGGTGCAGGACAAGGGCAAGGCGTTCAACACCGACCTGATCGAGGCCCTGGAGCTCGGCTTCCTGCTCGACCTGTCCGAGGTGGTCGTGATCGGGGCGCTGAACCGGCGCGAGTCCCGCGGTGGGCACTTCCGCGAGGACTACCCGGATCGGAACGACGCCGAGTTCATGGAGCACACGATGGCCTACCGCCGACCGGCAGGTGCGCACATCGACGACCCGGTGGCCCCCGCCCCCGCGGGCGAGGAGTTGCCGGTGTTCCCGCCGGAGCGCCCCAGCGTGCTGCTCGGCACCAAGCCCGTGATCACCACCGTCTACCAGCCGATGGAGCGGAAGTACTGACATGACCGCGACCCTGGACAAGCCCGACGCCCAGACCGCCCCGGCGGAGATCCCGTCCTTCCAGGTCACCCTGCGGATCCGGCGGTACACCCCGGAGACGCACGGCGAGGAGCCGTACTGGCAGGACTTCACCGTCACCGCGCACGGCACCGACCGACTGCTGGACGCCCTGCACACCATCAAGTGGGAGCTGGACGGCTCGGTCACGTTCCGCCGGTCCTGCGCCCACGGCGTGTGCGGGTCGGACGCGATGCGGATCAACGGCCGCAACCGGCTGGCGTGCAAGGCCCTGCTCAAGGACCTCGACCCGAGCAAGCCGATCACGGTCGAGCCGATCAAGGGCCTGCCGGTGATCAAGGACCTGGTCGTCGACATGGAGCCGTTCTTCGCCTCCTACCGCGAGATCATGCCGTTCCTGATCACCACCGGGCACCAGCCGTCCCGCGAGCGCCTGCAGTCCCCGGAGGAGCGCGCCCGGTTCGACGACACCACCAAGTGCATCCTGTGCGCGGCCTGCACCAGCTCCTGCCCGGTGTTCTGGACCGACGGCCAGTACTTCGGCCCGGCGGCGATCGTCAACGCGCACCGGTTCATCTTCGACAGCCGGGACGAGGGCGGCGCCCAGCGCCTGGAGATCCTCAACGACAAGGAGGGCGTCTGGCGCTGCCGGACCACCTTCAACTGCACGGAGGCCTGCCCGCGAGGCATCGAGGTCACCAAGGCGATCCAGGAGGTCAAGCGGGCGATGATCACCCGCGCGTTCTGAGCGCGCGGCGTCACCCTCGTCCCGGGGCTCAGGCGGCGTCGTCGAGGTAGTCGGTGTCGTTGCTGCTCACGATCGTCGTCGTGCCCCCGTCCACCTCGATCACGCTCAACGCGAGGTTGTGGAACTGGGTCGGCTCGAAGCCGGGGTCGAGGTACTCCAGCAGCGACCCGATGGCCAGGCCGTGGCTGACCACGAGCACGTCACCCCCACCCTGGGCCCGTGCGTCCTCGATCAGCTCGCCGAACCCCTCCGCCAGCCGGTCCCGGATCGCGTCGGCGTCCTCCGCGAGCCCCAGCGGATCGCTGTCGGCGAAGAAGTCGGCCACGGCGGTGAGGCTGCCGACGTCCGCGACGAAGCTGCCCATGTCCGCCTGCACCGCGGACCACTCGTAGCCGTGCTCCCCCAGCGCGGTGCCCCAGGCGTCGTCGTTCGGATTGCCCTCGAACCCGCCGAAGTTCCATTCGCGCAGCTCCGGCAGGTACGTCGGCTCCGGCGCGTCGTCCTGGCCGGCCAGGATGTGCTCCGCCGTCTGCCGGGTCCGGCCGAGGTCGCTGACGTAGGCCGCCACGAAGTCGTGGTCCGCCAGCGCCTCCCCGGCCTGGTCCGCCAGGTCCTCGCCCTCCGGGGTCAGCGGCGAGTCCGACCAGCCCTGCATCACCCCGATCCGGTTGAACACCGTCTCGCCGTGCCGCACCACGTAGACCGTGACGTCGGAGGGCTCCGCGCTCGGGCCGGCGTCGGAGCCGCCGGCCCGGTCCGCACCGCATCCCGCCAGCGCCAACGCCGCCGCCACCAGCACCACACCGATCGACCGTCTGCTCATCTCTCACTCCCTCGTGATCGTGCTCTGTCGGGTCGACGCTACTGATCAGTAGCAGGCTCGTGAAGATGTCATCGGGTGATACCCCTGTCCGATTCCCGCTAGACAGCCGGGGTCGCGGCGACGTCCACTGGTGCGGTGACCCCCACGCACGACGCCGCCCGCTGCCGGCCCGGCGACCCCCGGTTCGACCGGTGGTACCGCGTGATCGACGCCCGGGACGCCCGGTTCGACGGCCAGTTCTTCACGGCGGTGTCCTCCACCGGCATCTACTGCCGCCCGTCCTGCCCGGCCCGGACCCCCAAGCGGGAGAACGTGTCGTTCTACCTGACCTCCGCCGCCGCGCACGAGGCCGGGTTCCGGGCCTGCAAGCGCTGTCTGCCCGAGGCCGCCCCCGGCACGCCGGAATGGGACCTGCGCGGCGACCTCGCCGGACGGGCGATGCGCCTCATCGCGGACGGCGTCGTCGACCGGGAGGGTGTGGACGGCCTGGCGGACCGGCTCGGCTACTCCGCCCGGCAGGTGCACCGGACGCTGACCGCCGAGCTCGGCGCCGGGCCGCTCGCCCTCGCCCGGGCCCGGCGCGCGCAGACCGCGCGCAGCCTCCTGGTGGGCACCGACCTCCGACTGGCGGACATCGCCTTCGCCGCCGGGTTCGGCTCCGTCCGGCAGTTCAACGACACCGTGCGCGAGGTCTTCGACACCACCCCCGGTGAGCTGAGGGCCAGGGCGCCACGGACCGCCCGCACCGCCCGGGCCGAGGACGTCGCCGCGGTCCGGATCGCCCTGTCCCTGCCGGTCCGGCAGCCCTACGACGCCCCGGGGGTGTTCGGTTTCCTCGCCGTCCGTGCGGTGCCCGGTGTGGAGTCGACGGATCCGGGCGGCACCGACCGCCTGCGGTACGCCCGGACCCTGCGCCTTCCGCACGGACCCGGCGCGGTCGAGGTCACCGCCGAGCGGACTCCGGCGGGCTGGCGGCTGGCGGCCGACCTGGAGCTCACCTCGCTGGCCGACGTCGGGGTCGCCACCGCCCGGGTCCGACGCCTGCTGGACCTGGACGCCGACCCGCTCGCCGTGGACGCCGCCCTGTCCGCGGACCCGGCCCTGGCACTCCTGGTCGCCGCGGTGCCCGGCATCCGGGTCCCGGGCGCGGTCGACCCGGAGGAGATGGTGCTGCGCGCGCTGGTGGGGCAGCAGATCAGCGTCGCGGCCGCCCGTGGGCACCTGGCCCGGCTGACCGCGCTGCTCGGCACTCCGGTGGCGAGCTCCTTCGCCGGACTGGACCGGCTGTTCCCCACCGCGGGACAGATCGCCGCCGGCGTCCCCGCACCAGGCGCCGTGCTGGACCCCGACCGGCCGCTGCGGCTGCCCGGACGGTCGATCACCACCGTGCGGGACACCTGCGCGGCACTGGCGGACGGCACGCTCCGGGTCGACGTCGGCGCGGACACCGCCGAGCTGACCGGGGCCCTGGTCGCACGTCCGGGCATCGGACCCTGGACCACCGCGTACCTGGCCATGCGGGTGCTCGGCGCACCGGACGTCTGGCTGCCGGGTGACGCGGCTCTGCTCGCCGGCGCCCGGGAACGGGGCCTCGTGGACTCCGGACTGCCGCGGGCCGCCGCTCACCGGGCCCTCACCGCGCACGCGGCCGGCTGGGCGCCCTGGCGCTCCTACGCGGTCACCCACCTCTGGCGAGCGGCCTGACCACGGGGCCTCCGCGCGTCAGTCCTGGTCCGGCCCGGGCGGGTCGGCGGTCCAGGCCGCCGCGAGCAGGACGATCCGGGCGATCAGGTTCATCCACACCAACAGCGTCACGATCACCGCGAAGGACGTCAGGATCGGATTGCTGCTGGCCGAACCCGCCACCACCGAGGTCCCCAGCACCCGGACCACGCCCAGCCCGACCCCGGCGATCACCGCTCCGCCACGCAGGTCCTTCCAGGCCGGACGCAGCCCGGACAGCAGGACCACGATCAGGCAGAACGTGGCCGCGTCGACCGCGAACGCCACCAGGATGCCCAGCGCCCGCACGACGATCCCGCCCGCCGTGGAGTCCTCCAACCCGACCAGGCCGAGCAGCCAGTCCGCGGCGGTGGTCGTGCCGATGCTCAACACGGCGGACAACAGGATCGCCAGGGCCATCCCGACGAACGCGCCGAGCTGACGCAGCTTGCCGATCACCGCGTTGTCCCCGCCCCCGGGGTCCTCGTCGAACATCGCCCGCACCGCGGTGCGCAGCGCCGCCATGGCGGAGATCGCGGACATCAGCAGCACCACGAAGGCGATGACGCTCGCGATCCCCAGACCGCGGCTGAACTCCAACGAGCTCGGATCGATCAGACCGGTGGAGTCGCCGCCGGTGTCCACCAGACCCGGGAGGTTCGCGTCCACGGTGTCCAGCACGGTCTGCCGGAGCTCCTCGTTGCCGCCGAGCACCGCCATGAACGCCGTGTAGCCGATGGTCAGCCCCGCGAAGACCGAGAACAGGGCCGCGTAGGCGATGCCACCGGTCAGCACGCCACCACCCGCGGAACCGAAGCGGGCGTTCGCGCGGGCCGCCCGGGTCCGCTGCCACCAGGCGAGCAGCGCCGTGACCCGTGCGATCAGGCCCTTGACCCCACCGGGGTACGCGCGCGCTCCGACGTCCTTACGGTCGCCCGCGGCGGTGTCGGCCTGACCGGCCACCTTCGCGTGGACCTGCCCCGATCCTCGTGGTTCTGCCGCCGGACTCATGCAGGTGACCCTAGGAGTCGGAGGGCTCCCCGGCATCCCGAACGGGCTGGTCGGGGCCGGTGAGCGGGTGGGTGTCCAGCACGCGCCAGCGACCGTCGTCGCCGTGCTCGTACACCTGGATCCCCGGAACACCGAACCGCGCGTCGAAGTCGGCCAGGTCCTCGAAGGCCTGGTCCAGGGCGGGGTCCGGGACGTCGTGAGCGATCGTCACGTGCGGGTGGTAGTGGAAGCGCAGCTCCTGCGCGAGCAGACCGGTGCGGATCTGCCGTTCCAGCGTCTCGCACGGGCCGATGCCCTCGACCACCTGGACGAAGACCACCGGCGACACCGGCCGGAAGCTGGCCGTGCCGCGCAGGTGCACCTCGAAGGGCGCGTGCCCGGCGGCGATCCGGGCCAGGTGGGCGCGCACCGCGGGCAGCTCGCTCTGCTGCACGGTGGTCGGACCCAGCAGGGTGATGTGCGGGGCGATCAGGTCGGCGGCCGGGTCGCCCACCCGGGCCCGGGCGTCGCGCAGCCGGGTCGCCCACGGCTCGGGGATCCCGACCGCGACGCCGATCCGGATCGTGCCGGGTGCGCCCCGCACGATCGGGATCGCCTGCGTGTAGTCGGTCATGCCGTCCGGCGCGGCAGGAGCCCGAAGCGGTCCGCGATCCGCCGCATCACCGGCGCGGCGATCTCCGCCGCACGGTCCGCGCCCTCCGCCAGCACCGCATCGAGTGCGGCCGGGTCGGACAGGTACGTGTTCACCCGGTCCTGGAACGGGGTCAGGAAGTCGACCACCACGTCGGCCAGGTCCACCTTCAGGTGCCCGTAGCCCTTGCCGTCGTAGTCGGCGACGATCGTGTCGATCTCCCGACCGGTCAGCGCGGAGAAGATGGTCAGCAGGTTGGCGATGCCCGGCTGGTTCTCCCGGTCGTAACGGATCTGCGAACCGGCGTCGGTCACCGCGGACCGGATCCGCTTGGCGACCGTCTTCGGCGGGTCGAGCAGCTCGATGATGCCGTTCGGGCTGGAGGAGGACTTGCTCATCTTCGACGTCGGGTCCTGCAGGTCGAAGATCTTGGCGGTGGCCTTGACGATGTGCGCGTCCGGCACCACCGCGGTGCCCGCGCCGAACCGGGAGTTCAGCCGCTGCGCCAGGTCCCGGGCCAGCTCCAGGTGCTGGCGCTGGTCCTCGCCCACCGGCACCAGCGCGGTGTCGTAGAGCAGGATGTCCGCGGCCATCAGGATCGGGTAGGTGAACAGCCCGACCGAGGTGCCCTCGGCGCCGTGCTTGCTGGACTTGTCCTTGAACTGGGTCATCCGGCCGGCCTCACCGAACCCGGTCTGGCAGGACAGCAGCCAGGCCAGCTCCGCGTGCTGCGCGACGTGCGACTGCACGAACAGGACGGACCGCTGCGGGTCGACGCCCGCCGCGAGGTACTGCGCGGCGGTCCGGCGGCTGCGCTCGCGCAGCACCGCGGGATCCGGCGACACCGTGAGGGCGTGCAGGTCGACCACGCAGTAGATCGGGTCGTAGGAGTCCTGCAGCGCGACCCACTGGGTCAGCGCGCCCAGGTAGTTGCCGAGGTGGAGGGAATCACTGGTGGGCTGCATCCCGGAGAAGATGCGCGGCA
>NZ_JANZKP010000052.1 GCF_025642745.1 Cellulomonas sp. RIT-PI-Y | reverse complement strand
GTGGTGCTGTCCTTGGTCGTGGTGCCGGTCGACCCGGTCGCCTTCACCGCGGCTCCCCGCGCGGCCGCACCCGTACGCGGGGCGGTGCTGGGGGTGGACGTGGTGTCGTCGCTGCCCGACTTCTTGCGCGGCGGGATCGACGGCGGCTTCTGACTGCTGCTCACTCGTCGGCCTCCTCGGTGGTGTCGTCAGCGACCGGGGCGTCCGGCGCTGTGCTGATGCTGGTGGGGGCGGTCTCGTCCGTGGTCTCGGCGCCCAGGTCCTCGTCCACGGTACCGGCATCCTCCTCGACCTGACGCTCGCTGTTGCGCGCCACGGCGATGATCCGGTCGTTCTTGTCCGGCTTGGCGAAGATGACGCCCTGGGTGGTGCGGCCGGTGGCGTTGACCTCGCTGACGGCCGAGCGGACGATCTTGCCCCGCTCCATGATGACCATCACCTCGTCGTCGGTGTCGACCACCAGCGCGCCGACCAGGTCGCCGTTCGACTCCGGCAGGTTCGCGACCTTGATCCCGAGGCCGCCACGGCCCTGCTGGCGGTAGTTCTCCACCGTGAGGGCGGTCCGCTTGGCGATGCCGCCCTGGGTCACCGTGAACAGGAAGGCGTCCTCCCGCACGACGTCCATCGACAGCAGATCGTCGTCACCCCGGAACTTCATGCCGGTGACACCCGAGGTCGCACGACCCATCGGCCGCAGGGTGTCGTCGGAGGCGGTGAACCGCACCGACTGGCCCTTGCGGGACACCAGGATGAGGTCCTGGCCGGAGTCCACGATCCGGGCGGAGACCAGCTCGTCGGAGTCCCCGTCGGCGTCCTCGCGCAGGTTGATCGCGATCACGCCGCCGGTGCGGTTGGTGTCGTACTCGGTCAGACGGGTCTTCTTCACCAGACCGGAACGGGTGGCCAGCACCAGGTACTCCGCGGCGTCGTAGGTGCGGATGTCCAGCACCTGCGCGATCTTCTCGCCCGGCTGGAAGGCCAGCAGGTTCGCCACGTGCTGGCCCTTGGCATCCCGGCCGCCCTCGGGCAGCTCGTAGGCCTTGGCCCGGTACACCCGGCCGAAGTTCGTGAAGAACAGCAGCCAGTTGTGCGTGGTCGTCACCGAGAAGTGGTCGACGATGTCGTCCTCGCGCAGGGTCGCGCCGCGCACGCCCTTGCCTCCCCGCTTCTGCGCCCGGTAGGCGTCGGTGCGGGTGCGCTTGGCGTACCCGCTGCGGGTGATCGTGACGACGATGTCCTCCTCGGCGATCAGGTCCTCGACCGACACCTCGCCGTCGTAGGGCAGGATCGTGGTGCGGCGCTCGTCGCCGTAGCGGTCGACGATCTCGTCCAACTCGTCGCGGACGATGGACCGCTGCCGCTCGCTGGACTCCAGGATCGCCCGGTACTCGGTGATCTCGGCCTCGAGCTTGGCGTAGTCGTCCAGGATCTTCTGGCGCTCCAGCGCGGCCAGGCGGCGCAGCTGCAGGGTGAGGATGGCGTTTGCCTGGACCTCGTCGATGTCCAGCAGCGACATCAGGCCGGCCCGGGCCTCCTCGACGTCGGGGGAGCGGCGGATCAACGCGATGACCTCGTCCAGCGCGTCCAGCGCCTTGAGGTAGCCGCGGAAGATGTGGATGGCCTCCTCGGCCTTCCGCAGCCGGAAGCTGGTCCGGCGCTGGATGACGTCGATCTGGTGCGAGGTCCAGTGCCGGATGAAGGCGTCGACGCTCAGCGTGCGCGGCACCCCGTCGACCAGGGCGAGCATGTTCGCGCCGAAGGTCTCCTGCAGCTGGGTGTGCTTGTACAGGTTGTTCAGCACGACCTTGGCGACCGCGTCGCGCTTGAGCACGATCACCAGGCGCTGGCCGGTGCGACCCGAGGTCTCGTCCCGGATGTCGGCGATGCCCTGCACCCGGTTGTCCCGCACCAGGTCCGCGATCTTCTTGGCCAGGGTGTCCGGGTTGACCTGGTACGGCAGCTCGGTGACGACCAGGCAGATCCGGCCCTGGATCTCCTCGACCTCGACCACCGCGCGCATCGTGATCGAGCCACGGCCGGTGCGGTAGGCCTCCTCGATGCCCTTGTGCCCGAGGATGGTCGCACCGGTCGGGAAGTCCGGGCCCTTGATCCGGAGCAGCAGGGCCGCGAGCAGCTCCTCGTGGCTGGCCTCCGGGTGGTCCAGGTGCCAGCGGACGCCCTCGGCGACCTCGCGCAGGTTGTGCGGCGGGATGTTGGTCGCCATCCCGACCGCGATGCCGGCCGAGCCGTTGACCAGCAGGTTCGGGAAGCGCGACGGCAGGACCGCGGGCTCCTGGGTGCGGCCGTCGTAGTTGTCCTGGAAGTCGACGGTGTCCTCGTCGATGTCCCGGACCATCTCCATGGCGAGCGGGGCCATCTTGCACTCGGTGTACCGCGGCGCCGCGGCCGGGTCGTCACCGGGGGAGCCGAAGTTGCCTTGCCCGGCGACCAGCGGGTAGCGCAGCGACCAGTCCTGGACCAGGCGGACCAGGGCGTCGTAGATCGCGGTGTCGCCGTGCGGGTGGTACTTGCCCATCACGTCGCCGACGACGCGCGAGCACTTGGAGAACTGGCGGTCGGGTCGGTACCCGCCGTCGTACATGGCGTAGAGCACGCGACGGTGCACGGGCTTGAGCCCGTCACGCACCTCGGGCAGCGCGCGTCCCACGATGACGGCCATCGCGTAGTCCAGGTACGACTGCTGCATCTCCAGCTGGAGGTCGACCTGCTCGATGTTGCCGTGCTGGATGTTGTCGCCGGTCAGTTCGGTCACGAACTCAGTCCTTCGTCAGGTGCTGCGAGGCGGGGGAGGCTCAGATGTCCAGGAAGCGCACGTCGCGCGCGTTCTGCTGGATGAAGGTGCGGCGCGATTCGACGTCCTCGCCCATCAGGACCGAGAACACGCTGTCGACCGCGGCGGCCTCCTCGAGGGTGACCTGGAGCAGCGTGCGGTGCTCCGGGTCCATCGTGGTGTCCCACAGCTCCGAGTAGTCCATCTCACCCAGACCCTTGTAGCGCTGGATGCCGTTCTCCTTGGGGATCCGCTTGCCGTTCGCCTGGCCGTCGGCCAGCACGGCGTCCCGCTCGCGGTCCGAGTACACGTAATCGTGCGGCGAGTTCGACCACTTGATCCGGTACAGCGGCGGCTGGGCCATGTACACGTGCCCCTGCAGGATCAGCTCCGGCATGTAGCGGTAGAGCAGGGTGAGCAGCAGGGTCCGGATGTGCTGGCCGTCGACGTCGGCGTCGGCCATCAGCACGATCTTGTGGTACCGCAGCTTGCTCAGGTCGAAGTCCTCGGCGATGCCGGTGCCGAAGGCGGTGATGAGGGCCTGGACCTCCGCGTTGCCCAGCGCCTTGTCCAGGCGGGCCCGCTCGACGTTCAGGATCTTGCCGCGCAGCGGGAGGATCGCCTGGGTGCGCGGGTTGCGTCCCCGGACCGCCGAGCCGCCGGCCGAGTCGCCCTCGACGATGAAGATCTCGCACTCGGCGGCGTTGTTGGACTGGCAGTCCTTGAGCTTGCCGGGCATGGAGTTCGACTCCAGCAGGCCCTTGCGCCGGGTCGCCTCGCGCGCCTTGCGGGCCGCCATCCGGGCCTGGGACGCCTGGATGGCCTTGCGGATCACGTCGCGGGCCTCGTTCGGGTGCGAGTCCAGCCAGTCGCCGAGCTGCTCGTTCACCACCCGCTGCACGAAGGTCTTGGCCTCGGTGTTGCCCAGCTTGGTCTTGGTCTGGCCCTCGAACTGCGGCTCGCCGAGCTTGACCGAGATCACCGCGGTCAGTCCCTCGCGGATGTCGTCGCCGGTGAGGTTGTCGTCCTTCTCCTTGATGATGCCCTTGTCCCGCGCGTACCGGTTGACCAGGGAGGTCATCGCCGCACGGAAACCCTCCTCGTGGGTGCCGCCCTCGGTGGTCGCGATGGTGTTCGCGTAGGTGAAGACCGACTCGGAATAGGCGCTGGTCCACTGCATGGCGATCTCCAGCGAGATCTTCCGCTCGGTGTCCTCGGACTCGAAGTCGATCACCTCGGGGTGCACCAGGTCGACCTTCTTGGTCGAGTTCAGGTGCTTGACGTAGTCGACCAGACCGCCGTCGTACTTGTAGCTCACGGTGCGGGCACTGTGGCCCTCCTCGGCCGGGGTGTCGGCGCCGGTGACCTCGTCGTCGACGTCCTGTCCCTGCGGCCGCTCGTCGGTGAGGGTGATCCGCAGGCCCTTGTTCAGAAAGGCCATCTGCTGGAACCGGGACCGCAGCGTCTCGAAGTCGTAGACGGTGGTCTCGAAGATCTCCGGGTCGGCCCAGAACGTCTGGGTGGTGCCGGTGTCGTCGGTGGGCTCGCCCTGGCGGATGGTGCCCTGCGGGTGACCGCCGTCGGCGAAGTCCATCTCCCACGCGTGGCCGTCGCGCTTGACCTCGCTGTGCACGCGGCTGGACAGCGCGTTCACCACGGAGATGCCCACCCCGTGCAGACCACCGGACACCGCGTACCCGCTGCCGCCGAACTTGCCGCCCGCGTGCAGGATCGTCATGACGACCTCGAGGGTGGGCTTGCCCTCGGTGGGGTGCATCTCCACCGGGATGCCACGGCCGTTGTCCTCGACCCGGACGCCGCCGTCGGCCAGCAGGGTCACGCCGATGGTGTCGCAGTAGCCGGCGAGCGCCTCGTCGACCGAGTTGTCCACCACCTCGTAGACCAGGTGGTGCAGACCACGGGCGCCGGTGGAGCCGATGTACATGCCCGGACGCTTGCGCACCGCCTCGAGTCCCTCGAGGACGGTGATCGCGGAGGCGCCGTAGTCGCCGCCGTTCGGCTTGGGTGTCTGATCGGCCACGGTCGGTGGTGCTCCTCAGTCCTGCGCAGCCCGGGCTCTGCTGCCACGGGCATGACCTCCAGATTCTACCCTGCGAGCGTGTCGGAACGGTGGTCGACCCGCGCCAAATCGGCATCAGACGGCCCGCTGGCGGCTCGAAGGGTGCTCTCGCGTACCCCTCCCCTGGAAGGGGGGTCCGGGCTTCTCAGCCCCAGGTGTCCCGTGGACCGCGTCCCTTGACCGACCTCTTGCCGCGACCGAAGCCCGGCCCGGCCGGTCCGAGCACCCGCACCTCCGTGACCACACCCTGCCCGACGTCCTCCGCCATCCGGCCCACCAGCTGCGGCGCCAGCAGCTTCAACTGCTGGGCCCAGGCGGTGGAATCGGTGCGGACCAGCAGCACTCCGTCGGCGAAGGTCTCCGGGGTGCAGTGGTCGGCGATCTGGTCGCCCACCACGTCCCGCCAGCGCCCGATCACGCCGCCCACCGAGATCTCCGGCACCCACCCGCGGTCCCGGAACAGGGTGGACATCGTCGCGGAGACGGTCTGCGGGTCGCGCGGGTGCAGACCGGGACCCCCGCGCTCGGCCGCGCTCAGCGGGGAACGCCGGCTGGCGGTCTGACCGGGTCGGTAGCCCTTGGACCGGGCGACCGCCTTGAACCGGCCCAGTGCGAGCCGGGCCATCTGCGGCGCCGGGGTCAGGCCCTCGACCTGCTCGCAGACCGGGACCGTGGGGTCGACCGATCCGTCATCCGGCACGACTGACCTCGGCGGCGAGCACATCGAACCGCGCACCGGCGAGCTGCTCCGGCACGTCCCCGGGAACCGCCGCGGTGACGAACACCTGACGAGCGGGCGCGACCATGGTCGCCAGTCTCCGCCTGCGCTTGGCATCCAGCTCGGCGAACACGTCGTCGAGCATGAGCACCGGCTCGCCGTCCGGCCCGGAGTCCGCGACCCACAGATCGGCCTCGCCGTTCACCGTGCCGTCGACCGGGCCGTTGCTGAGCAGCTGATAGGACGCCAGTCGCAGAGCCAGGGCGAAGGACCACGACTCGCCGTGGCTGGCATAGCCCTTGGCGGGCAGTCCGCCGAGGGTGAGCACCAGGTCGTCGCGGTGCGGTCCGACCAGGCACAGACCGCGTTCCAGCTCCTTGCGCCGGACCCGGGCCAGCGCGGCCAGCACGTCGGCCTCGACCGCCTCGAACGGCCGGGGTCCGGGGTCGGGCTGCACCTCGTCGTCGATGCTGCTGCGGTAGGTCAGCTCCGCGGCACCCTGGTCGTCGCTGACCTCGCGATACGACTCGGCGACGTATGGGGTCAACGCCGCCACCACTGCATGCCGGGCGATGATCACCCGGGCCGCGAGCTCGGCGAGTTTGGCGTCCCAGACGTCCAGCGTGCTGAGGTCCAGGGTCGACCGGGAGCCGCGGAACCCGGCCGCGGACTTCAGCAGGGCGGTGCGCTGACGCACCACCCGGTCGTACTCGGAGAACACGCCGGCCAGTCGTGGCGTGATCTGCACGCACAACGCGTCGACGAACTTCCGCCGGCCGTCCGGATCGCCCTTGACCAGCGACAGGTCCTCCGGCGCGAACAGCACCGACCGCAACGCGCCCATCACGTCCCGGGCCCGCGACGGAGACCCGTTCAGCTTCACCCGGTTGTGCCGACCCGACCCGAGCTGGATGTCCAGGACCAGCGCACGCTCGGAGCCGTCGTCCTGTGCCCGGACGATCCTGGAGCGCACCACCGCCGCCGCCGCACCAGCTCGCACCAGCGGGGCGTCCGACGGCACCCGGTGACTGGTGAAGGTCGACACGTAGCCGATCGCCTCGACCAGATTCGTCTTCCCCTGCCCGTTCGGCCCGACGAAGGCGGTGATCCCCGGCTCGAAGGTCAGATCGACCTGGTGGTACGAGCGGAAGTCCGTCAGCGACAGGTGGGAGACGTACATCGGCCCCGGGTCAGTCCGCGGACGGCGCGGACTTCACCGCGTGGCCACCGAACTGCTGACGCAGCGCGGCGACCGCCTTCATGGCGGGGGACTGCTCCTGACGGGACTGGAAGCGGGCGAACAGCGCCGCGGTGATCACCGGCAGCGGCACGGCGGCGTCGATCGCCTCGTCCACGGTCCAGCGGCCCTCGCCCGAGTCGGCGACCCAGCCCTCGATCTCGTGCAGCTCCTTGTCCTCCTCGAGCGCCTTGACCAGGAGCTCGAGCAGCCAGGAACGGACGACCGTGCCGCGCTGCCAGGCCTTCACCGTGCCGGCGACGTCCTCGACGATGTCCTTGGCCTCGAGCAGCTCGTAGCCCTCGGCGTAGGCCTGCATCAGGCCGTACTCGATGCCGTTGTGCACCATCTTGGCGTAGTGGCCGGCACCGACCTTGCCCGCGTGCACGAAGCCCTCGTCCCGCGGACCCTCCGGCCGCAGCGCGTCGAAGATCGGCATCGCGCGCTCGACGTCCGCGGCGTCGCCGCCGACCATCAGGCCGTAGCCGTTCTCCAGGCCCCACACGCCGCCGGACACACCGACGTCCAGGTAGTGCACGTCCTTGGCGGCGAGCGAGTCCGCGTGCGTGCGGTCGTCGCCGAAGTAGGAGTTGCCGCCGTCGATCACCAGATCGCCGGGGGAGAGCAGACCGGAGAGCTCGTCGATCACCGCGTGGGTGACGTCACCGGCCGGGACCATCACCCAGATGATCCGCTCGCCGGCCGGCAGTGCCTGCACCAGCTCCGCGAGGGAGGCGACGTCGGAGACCTCCGGGTTGCGGTCGTAACCGGTGACCTCGATGTCCGCCCGACGCATGCGCTCCCGCATGTTCGCGCCCATCCTGCCCAGACCCACCAGGCCGATCCGCATCTCTCCACCTCTCTCGCCCGACAGCTCACGGGCCGACCCCGTGGCGGCGCTGTCCTGGTCATTGTCCTGCCGGGCCACCGGTGATGACGACCGGAGCAGCCGTCTCCCCGGTCACACCAGGGTCAGGAGGCGAACCGGATCGGCACCAGCAGGTACCGGTACTCCTTGAGGTCCTCGCCCTCCAGCGACTCCTGACCGGTGAACTCCACCGGCTTGTTCGGGTGCGTGAAGGCGAGCCGGACGAACGGGGTGTTGAGCGCGCCCAGGCCGTCCAGCAGGAACTGCGGGTTGAACGCGACGGCGATCTCACCGCCGACCAGGGTGGCCTCCAGCGCCTCGGACGCCTGCGCGTCGTCGCCCTGACCGGCGTCCAGCACGACCTGGCCCTCGGAGAAGGTGAGACGGATCGGGGTGTTCCGCTCGGCGACCAGGGCCACACGCTTGGCGGCGTCGGTGAGCAGCTGGGTGTTCACCACGGCGTGGATCGGCGACTCGTCCGGGAACAGCCGGCGGACCGGCGGGTAGTCCCCGTCGACCAGCAGGGAGGTGGTGTGCCGACCGCCGGCCTCGAAGCCGATCAGGTCGACGCCCTGGCCGGTCGAGAGGCCGACGTTGACCGAGCCGGAGGCGCCGAGCGACTTCGCGGCGTCGTTCAGGGTGCGGGCCCGGACCAGGGCGACCTCGGAGATCGACGGGTCGGCGGGCTTCCACACCAGCTCACGCAGCGCGAGGCGGTAGCGGTCGGTGGCCAGCAGGGTGACCTTCTCGCCCTGGATCTCGACCCGGACGCCGGTGAGCAACGGCAGGGTGTCGTCCCGGCTGGCGGCGACGGTGACCTGGGCGACCGCCTTGGTCAGGTCGTCGCCGTCCACGGTGCCGGACAGGCTGGGCATCACCGGCAGCTGCGGGTAGTCCTCGACCGGCATGGTGAGCAGGGTGAAGCGGCTGGCACCACAGGTCACGGAGACCTTGGTGCCGTCCAGCACGACGTCGACCGGCTTGGCCGGGAGCGCGCGGGAGATCTCGGCGAGCAGCCGGCCGGAGACCAGGACGCTGCCCGGCTCGGTGACCTCCGCGGGGATCTCGGACCGCGCCGACACCTCGTAGTCGAAGGAGGCCAGACGGAGCACACCGTCGGCCTCCGCCTCGATGCGGACACCGGCCAGGACCGGGACCGGCGGACGGGTGGGCAGGCTGCGAGCGATCCACGTGACGGCTTCAGCGAGGACGTCACGTTCGACGCGGAACTTCATGCCCCACCCTCTCGGTCGAGGGACCGGACTGGTCCCGAGCGTGTGATTCCTGGCCAGAGACTACGCGAGACGCCGCCGCTCGGGGTACCTGTGGACAGGGCCGGAGGGTCGAATTCCTTGGCCTGGAGCGATCGGGAGGCCCGGAGGGTGTGCGGATCGGCCCGGCAGGGCTTGGACGGTCTGTGGATCTTCTTCAAGAGGAATCTGTCGTCGTGGTCATCGCGTCTGTGGATCCTGTGGAGAACCGCCGTCAGTGCAGGTCAGCGGCGATTTCATGCTGTGGGTCCGTCCTGGGGACACAGCGGTGGACAACGTGGGGGTCCGTGGACAGCGCGGAGAGCGCGATTCTCCGTCCACCGACACGCCAGGATCCGTCCACACGAACGCTGCGCGTCGTCCACCGGTATCCACAGGTCAGTCCACAGGGTGTGGGCAATCGTCCTACCGCTGCTTCGATGTCTGGTTGAGCCTGAGAGAAAAAACGGCCGCCGACCCGGTGTGGTCGACGGCCGATCGTGCACGGCACGGTGGGCTCAGGAACGCGATTCCTGCTTGATCCGGTTGGTCAGCTCGGTGACCTGGTTGAAGATCGAGCGGCGCTCGGCCATCAGCTCGCGGATCTTGCGGTTCGCGTGCATCACGGTGGTGTGATCGCGGCCCCCGAACGCCTGGCCGATCTTCGGCAGGGACAGATCGGTGAGCTCGCGGCACAGGTACATTGCGATCTGCCGGGCCGTCACCAGCACCCGGGACCGGGACGACCCGCACAGATCCTCGATGCTCAGCCCGAAGTAGGCGGCGGTCTGCCCGATCACGGCGGTGGCGGTGATGTCCGCCTGGTCCTCGTCGGTGATCAGGTCCTTCAGCACGATCTCGGCCAGCGACATCTCCACCTGCTGGCGGTTCAGGTTCGCGAAGGCGGTGACCCGGATCAGCGCGCCTTCGAGCTCGCGGATGTTGGTGGAGATCTTCGACGCGATGTACTCCAGCACGTCGTCCGGCGCGGAGAGATTGTCGTTCGCGGACTTCTTGCGGAGGATCGCGATCCGGGTCTCGAGGTCCGGCGGCTGGACGTCGGTGATCAGACCCCACTCGAACCGGGACCGCATCCGGTCCTCGAACCCGTTCAGCTGCTTGGGCGGCAGGTCGGAGGTCAGCACGATCTGCTTGTTCGCGTTGTGCAGCGTGTTGAAGGTGTGGAAGAACTCCTCCATCGTCTGTTCCTTGCCCTGCAAGAACTGGATGTCGTCGATGAGGAGCACGTCGACCTCGCGGTAGCGGCGCTGGAACGCGCCGGCCTTGCCCTCGGAGATCGAGTTGATGAAGTCGTTGGTGAACTCCTCGGAGTTCACGTAGCGCACCCGGATCGACGGGTAGAGGTTCCGGGCGTAGTGCCCGATCGCGTGCAGCAGGTGGGTCTTGCCCAGGCCCGAGTCCCCGTAGATGAACAGGGGGTTGTAGGCCTTGGCCGGCGCCTCGGCCACCGCGACCGCGGCGGCGTGGGCGAATCGGTTGGACGAGCCGATCACGAACGTCTCGAACAGGTACTTGGGGTTCAGCCGGGCGGGCTCGGCACTGGGGGTCGGTCCCGCGGGCTGACGACGGTACGGCTGCTGGACCGCCTCCACCGGCTCGGGTTCGGGCGTTGGCTCGGGTTCCGGCTCCTGCTCGGCGGACGGTGTGGATCCGGTCGACGAGGTCAGGTGGTCGCCCTTGCCCGTCTCCAGCGCGGGATCGACCGTGATCGCGAAACGGCCCTCACGTCCGAGCGCCGAGCTCAGCGCCTCGGTGACCTCCGCGCGCACGCGGGTCTCCAGGTAGTCCTTCGTCAGGTCGTTGCCGACCGCCAGGAGCATCGTGCCGTCCAGCAGCCCGAGCGGAGCCGCGAGCCGCACGAAGGCGAGCTGCCGAGGGGTGATGTCCGGGCTGACCTCGAGCTGGGCGACGGTCGTCGCCCATACCTGGTGGAGCTGGTCGTCCTGGGATGGCACCTGAGTCCTCGTCGCTGTCGTGTCTGCTGAGCGGATCCTGACCGGGCACCGCGGTGGTCGAGTGTCGCATGCCGCACCGGTGTCCACAGAGTTGTCCACACCTGTGGGCGACGATGACGACGCGTGGTTCCGGGCCGATGGCGCGCGCTCCGGCGCGGTTGTCCACAGGTCTGGGAGGTTCTGTCCACGGTTGGGGATCGCGGTGTGAGAGGCGACGCTAGCCCTCCGGTGCGGTGGTGGGGAAGGGCCGAGGTCCCGGCTGTTCCCCGCGTGATCACGCGACCTGCGCGGATATCACGGTTTGACCCGTGCGCGCAGAGGACGTAGCGTTGACCAGCCTTCTGATGGCTCCTGCTGGCGCGCCCATACGCCGGTGCATTCGCGTACGCGGGGATCGGAGCAGTCGAGTCCAAGGCACCCGAACTTTGGCCGTGATCGCGGCCGATGCAGCGAAGTAACTGGAGACCATCGTGAGCAAGCGCACCTTCCAGCCGAACAACCGGCGCCGGGCGAAGACCCACGGCTTCCGTCTGCGGATGCGCACCCGTGCGGGTCGCGCCATCCTCGCGGCGCGCCGCCGTAAGGGCCGCTCCGAGCTGTCGGCCTGACACCACCGCTGCGGTGCTGCCCGCCGAGCACCGGATGCGCCAGTCCGCTCAGTTCGAGCGGACCGTTCGTTCCGGTGCACGCGCCGGGCGGAACACGCTCGTGGTGCACCTCGTGACGCGAACCGACCCCGGACCTGGTCCGGCGGTCGGTTTCGTCGTGTCCAAGGCGGTCGGCAACGCCGTGGTGCGCAACCGGGTCAAGCGGCGCCTGCGTGCGCTGATGGCCACCCGGATCGACGCGGTCGGGCCCAGGAGCGACCTGGTCATCCGGGCGCTCGGCCCCGCCGCGGACGCGGAGTACGCCGGACTCGGTGACGATCTGGACGGAGCACTGCGCACCGCCGGTCGTCGGCTCGCCGAGCGAGGCGCGCCGTGAACGCCGTGCTGCGCGCGCCCCGGCGGCTTCTCGTCCTGCTGGTGCGCGGCTACCAGCGATTCATCTCCCCGATGACGCCGCCGACCTGCCGGTTCTACCCGTCCTGCTCGTCCTACGCCGTGACCGCCATCGAGCGGCACGGGGTGTTCCGCGGCGGAGCGATGGCCGCCTGGCGGCTGCTGCGCTGCAACCCCTGGAACCCGGGCGGCGTCGACGACGTTCCTCCTGTCGGTCACCGACGACACTCGCACGACGCGGCCCCCGCCGCGCACTGATCCCTGGAGACGCCCTGTCATGAGCTGGTTCGACGGCTTGCTGTACCCGATCATGGTGGTGGTCGCCTGGATCATGTTCGCCTTCCACAAGGCGCTCGAGTTCCTGGGCCTGGACCCGGCGGGCGGTGTCGCGTGGGGGCTGTCGATCGTCGGCCTCGTGATCGTCATGCGGATCATCCTGATCCCGCTGTTCTTCCGGCAGATCAAGGCGCAGCGCGGGCTGCAGCTGGTCCAGCCGGAGATGCAGAAGATCCAGAAGAAGTACAAGGGGAAGACCGACCCCGCGTCCCGTGAGGCGATGAGCCGCGAGACGATGGAGCTGTACCGCAAGCACGGGACGAACCCCTTCGCGTCCTGCCTGCCGATCCTGGCGCAGTCGCCGATCTTCTTCGCCCTGTTCCGGGTGCTGAACTCGCTGCCGCAGATCGCCGCGGGAACCTACGGTCGCGACGCTGTCGGTCCGCTCACCGCCGAGGTCGCGGGTCAGGCGGAGCAGGCCACCATCTTCGGCGCTCCGCTGTCCGGCACCTTCATGCAGGCCGCGAACTTCGGCGACGGCTCGCAGGCCCTGCACATCCGGATCGTCACCGTCATCCTGATCATCGCGATGTCGGTCACCACGTTCACCACGCAGCGTCAGCTGACCATGAAGAACATGCCGCCGGCGGCCCTCGAGGGCCCGATGGCGCAGCAGCAGAAGATGCTGATGTACGTCTTCCCGCTGATCTTCGCCTTCTCGGGCGTGAACTTCCCGATCGGTGTCCTGATCTACTGGACCACCACGAACCTGTGGACGATGGGCCAGCAGTTCTACACGATCCGCCGGATGCCGGCCCCCGGCTCCCAGGCCGAGATCGCGCTCAAGGCGCGCAAGGCCAAGAAGGCCGCCGCCCGGGGCGAGGTGCTCACCGACGAGGGTGGGGTGCCCGGCATCGAGGAGGTCCGGCCGACCGGTGGGCAGCGGCAGCAGCCCGTCGGCAAGGCGCGCGCGAAGAAGAGGGCGCCGTCCGCTGTACCCGAGCTGCCGCCGGTGACCCCGAGCGCGACCACCCCGGAGACGCCCGCCGCCCCGGCATCGGCACCGAAGGGTTCCGGCACCAAGCCGAAGACGGCGACGCCGGCCCGGCCGGTGTCCGACGCGGAGGCGGACGAGTTCGACCCGAGTGCTGATTCGGGCTCGGCGGCGCCCGGTCAGGGTGCCTCGGGCTCCGGCAACGGCAAGAAGCGCAAGCGTTCCTGACCGGGGCGCACTCGCGGGCCGCCAGACCCGCTCACGAACCTCCGCGCCGGTGGGGCGCGACACGACACAGGAGTTGAGATGACCACACCGAGTGAGGCGCCCGACGTCAGCGCCGCCACCTCCCGGCTCGAGGAGGAAGGCGAGATCGCTGCCGACTACCTCGAGGAGCTGCTCGACATCGCGGACCTGGACGGTGACATCGACATCGACGTCGACAACGGCCGCGCCTCCGTGGAGATCGTGGCGGAGGAGGGCACCGAGCGTGCGCTCCGTCGGCTGGTCGGCAAGGACGGCGAGGTGCTCGACGCGCTGCAGGAGCTGACCCGGCTGACCGTCCAGGCGAAGACCGGCGACCGGTCCCGGCTCATGCTCGACGTCGCCGGTTACCGCGCCGAGCGGAAGGCGGAGCTGGTGTCGCTCGCCGAGGCCGCCATCGCTCGGGTGAAGGAGTCCGGGGCCGACGAGTCGCTGGAACCGATGAACCCGTTCGAGCGCAAGGTCGTGCACGACGCGGTCGCGGCGGCGGAGCTGAGCTCGGACTCCGAGGGTGTGGAGCCGGCTCGGTACGTGGTGATTCGCGCGAAGTGACGCCCCGGATGGGGTGAGGGGCGCCGAACGGCGTTCCGGTGGTTCTGACGAGAGGCCGTCCCGGAATCGGGGCGGCCTCTCGCGTCTTCTTGGACGCGCTGAGGATGCGCTCTGGAGAAGTGATCGCAGGTGCGATGAGTGGCAGGAAGCGGATGGTCAGATAGATAGCGCCACCACGCCACGGGGAGCGGAAGATGGGGTGAGCGTCGAGATGGTGGGTCGTGGGGGAGTGAGACGCGGCCGATCTACCCCGGGCGACCGTCTCGGAGCGTCGTGACATGTACCATCCGTCGATGGCGCGGGGGAGTGTGGTTGCACTGTCGCTGCTCGAGGTGAGACGGCGGCTGCGCGTGCGCGACCGTGGGCATGGCCGAGGGCGCGGGCGTGATGGCGCCGGGTGCGCGCGCTACGCCGACGTGGGCTGGACTCCGGGGGTACTTCGGCCGTGGTCGGTGGTGGTCAGGGTTGATCGAGTGCGAGGGCCGCTTCGTCGGTGGGGGCCTGAGACGACGAGGTGCGTCCGGTGGTCGATTGCTGAGAATCGGAGCCACGCGCCTCGCGTCTGGCACGGGGGCGGTCTCCGCAGCACGTGGCGGAACGATGGTCGCGCGGATGATGGCGGTCGGTGTGTCGGTGTGTCGGTGTGGCCGTGACAGTCTTGGACTGATGGCGGCCATGGCGGCCGTAGCGATCCTGGTGTTTCTGGTGGCTGTAGCGGTATGAGGACACGGGCGGGGCGACGCGTTTGAGGTGGTGCCGCTCCTCCACGCACACCGGGGACGTGACCCCTCGCGGTAGGCCGGCGGACCAGGGCGGCACATGGCGTCGTCGGCGGAATAGCTGCTCTGTGGGTGGATGAGACCAGGTCTCGGGGGCGAAGGGAGTCCCGGGCACGGCGCGATGCAGATTCCAGGGACCTCGATGGCTTGGTGACGACCGGCGCGGCCGGAGCTGGGAGGCTAGGTGAGGGCTCGGGTTGATGCATGTGGGCGAAGGTGCAGCAGGACAGGACGGGCCCTGCGCTGGGTCTCGGCGGGTTCAGTGGCTGTGCCGCCGGAACGGCCGCGCCCACCGGCCCTCTGGGCCCTCGCCGTAGGGATCTTCCGGTTGGTGGAGGCATATCGACCGGCGACCGCATGGCTGGCGGCGGCGTTTCACGTGGAACGCAGACGAATCACGCACAGTGTTCCAACTGACCTCAGCGCGCGGGTCGAGCACCGTTCCACGTGAAACGAGGCGCGTCTCGGTCTCATGACCCGGCGAATTCCGCAGGCACTGAGCTGAACGAGAACGGCTGATTCCGGCCTCGTGGGTGCTGCGGGGCCAGACGAGGTAGACGCGGACCGTGAGTACGGCGTCGCTCGGCAGATCGTCTGGAGATCCCTTGTCGACGCACCGACGATGACGGAGAGGTGCGGGGTGCGAGGTGACGGGGTGCGAGGTGACGGGGTGCGAAGTGACGGGGCGCCGGGGGCTGGAGCTGATTCGGGCGGGCGAGGCCATCGTGGTGAATGCGGTCGAGCCCGGGGCGCGGGTCCGGAAGCGCACCAGGCGATCGCGGCGCAGACGGTCTTCGTGAGGGCCGTGGCACCACAGTGTGGCGCCAAACATGCCGAAGGCGCCCGGCACAGGCGGTCGACCCGTCAACCGCCCCGGGTCGTTGGCTGCGTCCGAGGCGTAGGCGAGCGGCGGGGATGATGGAGTGCACACCCGTGGGTCGTCTCCAAAGCAGGCGCCGTTCCACGTGAAACAAGCGCCTACATCGGCGGTGACCGCATCCGGGTCGACACGACCTTGTGCCCGGCTGCGGCGGTGACCCCGATCGGTCCGATGGCCGGACCCGCGACGAGCCGATCCGCAGGACTGGGCCGGATCACGGGCTCGACGCCACTAGCACCGCCGACGACCCAAAGCAGGGAGCGAGGAGATCGCGCGGCTAGTCGGGTGAGCAGCGGTGCGGCGGGTTTCACGTGGAACCGAGAACGAGCGTCCCTCGGTCGAGCGACATCACGCCCGCTCGGGGGACTCACCTCGCCGATGCTGAGGCCTCGCGAGAGCAACCGCGACCGCTCGACCATCGAGCCACCCATCGCGACCCGTCGCGCGACAACGGCTCACGGCCCCTACTGACGCCGATAGGCCACTCATGGGGTCGACGCCGACGGCCGAAGGAGACCGTGGGCGTCCGCTGGGCGTCACCGCCGCGCGGTACGGTTGACCCCTGTCCGTGCGCGAGCCTGATCCGACGGGATCGTGACCGCGCGGGACCCGCCACGGCCACGAGAGCAGGAGTCATCTGTGCGTTCTGACCACACGCCGGGCACGTCGACGACCGACGGCAGCCGCGCAGTGGGGGACAGCGCCCGGGAGGCGGAGCTCAGCGATCCTCTGGACGGAGACCCTCGGCTTCCCGCCCTCTTCGGATCGGCGTGGGACGCGGTGCTGGGATTCCACGATCTGCTCGCTGACCAGGGCGTTCTTCGCGGTCTGGTCGGTCCCCGCGAGGTCGGCCGCCTGTGGGAACGCCATCTGTTGAACTCAGCGGCGGTGGTGCCCTTCCTGCCGACCACCGGGCAGATCGTGGACGTGGGATCCGGTGCCGGTCTGCCGGGAGTGGTGATCGCGGCGATGCGACCCGGGGCCGAGGTCGTGCTGTTGGAGCCGATGGAGCGACGCACCGACTGGCTGTCCGAGGTGGTGGACCAGTTGGGTCTGACCAACGCTCGGGTGCTGCGGGGACGTGCTGAGGACCAGATCGGGTCGTTGCGTGCGAACGCGGTGACCGCCCGAGCTGTCGCCGCGTTGGGCAAGTTGTACCCGTGGACGATGCCCCTGTTGGAGGTCGGCGGTGAGCTGGTCGCCCTGAAGGGCGGCCGCGCTGCCGAGGAAGTGACCTCCAGCGGCGAGGTCCTGGCCCGTTACGGCGGGGGAGCGGTGCGGATCGAGACCGCGGCCACGCTGGACGGTGTGGAACCGACCACGGTGGTCGTGGTGCGGAAGGACGCAGAGGGAACCGCGCAGCACCCCACCCCCGTTTCACGTGAAACGCCGAGCGCGCGCCGAGCGCGCCGTGGCACGAAGAAGGGATCACGTCGGTGACCTCCGACCCGAACTGGACGCCGAGCTCGTCCACAGAGGACGACCAGCGCCGAGCGGCGATCGTCGCGTCCCTGCCGCCGGCGGACCAGGACACTCCGTTGCTCGCCGAGCTCCGGGTGGACGCGAGCCGTCGGATCCAGCTCAGCGGGCGCGTCTTCCCGCGGCCGGACCGCACCCGCGTGATGACGATCGCCAATCAGAAGGGCGGCGTCGGCAAGACCACCACGACGGTCAACCTCGCGGCGGCGCTCGCCAAGGGCGGGCTGAACGTCCTGGTGATCGACAACGATCCGCAGGGCAACGCCTCGACCGCGTTGGGTATCGACCACCGGGCCGGCGTGCCCTCGGTCTACGACATCCTGGTCGACGGTGCGCCGATGGAGGGGACCGTCGCCCCGGCCGCCGGGGTGGACAACCTGTGGTGCGTGCCCGCGACGATCGACCTCTCCGGCGCCGAGATCGAGCTGGTGTCGATGGTGGCCCGCGAGACCCGCCTCCGGAACGCGCTGCACGCCTATCTGCAGCAGCGGGTGGAGCGCGGCGAGGCCCGGATCGACTACGTGCTGGTGGACTGCCCGCCGAGCCTGGGGCTGCTCACGGTGAACGCCTTCGTGGTCGCCGACGAGGTGCTGATCCCGATCCAGTGCGAGTACTACGCACTGGAGGGCCTGAGCCAGCTGCTGAAGTCGATCGAGCTGATCCAGGCGCACCTGAACCCCGGCCTGCACGTGTCGACCATCCTGTTGACGATGTACGACGGACGGACGAACCTCGCCCAGCAGGTCGCCCAGGAGGTCAGGGACCACTTCCCGTCGAAGACGCTGGACGCGACCATCCCTCGATCGGTGCGAGTGTCCGAGGCGCCGTCCTACGGACAGACCGTGATGACCTACGATCCGTCGTCGAGCGGTGCCTTGGCCTATCTGGAAGCAGCACGTGAACTCGCCGACCGGGGTGTCTCCGGCACGGCGCAGAAGGAGGGCGAGTGAGCGAGAAGCGACGCGGTCTGGGCCGAGGGCTCGGTGCGCTGATTCCCACCGCGGACATCCGGCCGGACGGATCGGCCCGCCCGGTGGACGTGTTCTTTCCGGATCGGTCCGGCGAGCGGGCGGACGGGACGAGTCCGGCCTCCGACGCGGACGACACGACCGAGACCACGCCTGTGGCCGGCAAAACGGATGTTTCCGCAGGTCAGGGACTTGTCCCGGTGCCGGGCGCGAGTTTCGCCGCGCTACCGGTGACCGCGATCCGGCCGAATCCGCAGCAGCCGCGCACCGTGTTCGACGAGGACGCGCTGGCCGAGCTGGTCGGGTCGATCCAGGAGGTCGGCGTCCTGCAGCCGGTCGTCGTGCGCCCGGTCGCGGACGGCTACGAGCTGATCATGGGCGAACGGCGCTGGCGTGCGACCCAGGAGGCCGGTCTGGACACGATCCCGGCGATCATCCGGGAGACCGAGGAGGGTGACCTGCTCCGGGACGCCCTGCTGGAGAACCTGCACCGCGCACAGCTGAACCCGCTGGAGGAGGCGGCCGCCTACCAGCAGCTGCTGGACGACTTCGGGTGCACGCACGAGGAGCTGGCCGCGCGGATCCATCGGTCGCGGCCGCAGATCTCGAACACGCTGCGCCTGCTCCGGCTGCCGCCCCTGGTGCAGCGACGCGTCGCCGCGGGCGTGCTGTCGGCGGGACACGCCCGGGCACTGCTCGGACTGAACGACGGTGCGGCGATCGAGCGACTGGCGCAGCGGATCGTCGCCGAGGGACTGTCGGTGCGCGCGGTGGAGGAGATCGTCGCGCTGGGCGCCGAGGACGGCGCGGCGCGGCGCAAGCGCGCACCGCGTGCCGGCATCCGGAACGAGGCGCTGGACGACCTGGCAGGACGGCTGTCCGACCGGTTCGAGACCCGGGTGAAGGTCGACCTGGGCAAGAACCGCGGCAAGCTCACGGTGGAGTTCGCCTCGGTGCAGGACCTCAACCGGATCCTGGCCAGCCTGGCGCCGGACGACCCCGGCATCTTCAAGGCGTGAACCGAGGCGAAGGGCCCCGCCGATCGGTGGGGCCCTTCGCGTTCGGGCGATGATCAGTCCTGGGCGAGCGCGCCCTCGACGATCGTGCGGTACAGCGTGGGCAGGTCGTGCCCACCGGCCTCGGCCGCCTGCGGGAACAGCGACGTCTCGGTCATCCCGGGAGCCACGTTCACCTCGAGGAACCACGGTCGACCGTCGTCGTCGATGATCAGGTCGGTGCGGGACAGGTGGCGCAGGCCCAGAGCCTGGTGCGCGGCCACGGCGACGTCGGCGGCGCGGGAGGCGAGCTCCGTCGACAACCGGGCGGGGGAGAAGTACTCGGTGCGTCCCGGGTTGTAGCGGGCGTCGTAGTCGTAGGGGCCGTCGGTGACGACCTCGACGGCGGGCAGCGCGACCGGTCGGCCGTCCAGCTCGACGACGCTGACGGCGACCTCGGTGCCCTGCACGGCACGCTCGATCAGCGCGGTGTCCGAGTAGGCGAAGCAGGCCACCATCGCGCGGGGCAGGTCCTCCGCCGCGTGCACCAGTGTGACGCCCAGGGCCGAGCCGCCACGGGACGGCTTGACCACCAGCGGCAGCCCGAGCTTGTCCACGACCGCGTCCAGGATCCGGTTCGCGCCCAGCTCGCGGAACAGCGACTGCGGCAGGGTGACGAACTCCGGGGTCGCCAGACCGGCACGGGTCACGGACGTCTTGGCGATCGGCTTGGACCAGGCGATCCGGCTGGCACGCGGTCCGGTGCCGACGCTGCGCAGGGTGAGGAGTTCCAGGACGTCGCGGACCGATCCGTCCTCACCGGAGGCGCCGTGCAGCAGCGGCCACACCAGATCGGGACGGGTCTCGGAGAGCGCCGGCACCAGGTCGGCGTCGACGTCGTGCACGGTGACGTCGACCCCGGCGGTGCGCAGGGCGTCCGCGACCCGCCGACCGGAGCGGATCGACACGTCCCGCTCGTGGGACAGCCCCCCGGCGAGGACGACGACGCGCGGGCTGACGGGGAGTGCGGGGGGCACGGGAATCCTCCGGGGGTGATGGGCCGAGGTCGTGATCAGCCTAGACACTCGGGCGTCGACGGGGGGCCGCCGAACGAGGGGTCCGGCGGCGGCGCGACCGGCGGTGACCGGCCGCGCCGCCGCCGGTCAGGCCAGGTCCGGGCCGGGCGCCTGCACGCTGTCGCCGGGGACGCCGCCACCGGTGCCGAACAACGACACCAGCTCGCTCTCGCCCTGGACGACGCCGGCCAGCCGCCGGACGCCCTCCCGGATACGCTCCGGCGTCGGGTAGCAGAACGACAGCCGCACGTGGTCGGTGCCCTGCCCGTTGAAGTAGAACGCGGTGCCCGGCACGTAGGCGACGCGGGCGGTCACGGCGCGCGGCAGCATGGCCTTGGCGTCGAGCCCGTCGGGGAGCTTGACCCAGGTGTAGAAGCCACCGTCCGGGACGGTCCAGGTGGCGTCCGGGAGGTGCTCCGACAGGGCGCCGATCATCGCGTCGCGGCGTTCGCGGTACAGCTCACGGAACTGCTTGATCTGCCCGCGCCAGTCGAAGGTCGACAGGTAGGCGCTGATCGCGAGCTGCGAGGCGTTGGACGGGCAGAGGATCGCCGACTCGCTGGCCAGCACCAACTTCTCCCGGATGGCGTGCGGGGCGACCGCCCAGCCGACCCGGTATCCCGGTGCGAAGGTCTTGGAGAACGAACCGAGGTAGATCACGCCCTCGTCGTCCATCGACCGCATGGCCGGCAGCGGGTCGCCCTCGAAGCCGAGCAGGCCGTACGGGTTGTCCTCCAGCACCAGGACGTCGTACCGGGCGCAGATCTCCAGGATCCGGGGACGTCGCTCCAGGGAGAGGGTGACACCGGCCGGGTTGTGGAAGTTCGGCACGGTGTAGAGGAACTTGACCCGGCGGCCTTGACGGGCGAGGTCGGCGAGGGTGGCCTCCAGCGCCTCGGGGATCAGCCCGTCGGCGTCCAGCGGGGTGTGCACCACGTCGGCCTGGTAGGCGCGGAAAACGCCCAGCGCGCCGACGTAGGACGGTGCCTCCGCGACGACGACGTCCCCGGGGTTGATGAACAACCGGGTGACCAGGTCGAGCGCCTGCTGGGAGCCGGTGGTGACGACCACGTCGTCCGGATGGGCCTGGATGCCCTCCAGCCGCATCACCTCGAGGATCTGCTCGCGCAGGCCCTCGTCGCCCTGTCCGGAGCCGTACTGCAACGCCACGGCGCCGCGGGTGGCGACCACGCGTTGGGTCAGCTCGGACAGCACGTCCATCGGCAGCACGTCCAGGCAGGGCATGCCCCCCGCGAGGGACACCACCTCCGGGCGGTTGGCGACGGCGAACAGGGCGCGGATCTCGGAGGCGCGCATCCCGTGGGTGCGGTCGGCGTAGGAGCCGATCCACCGGTCGAGTCGCGTGCCGCTGGCGGCTGAGGTCGGGAGGGGGCCCGACGTCAACTCGTCGGGCCGCGATTCTGCGGTCATTCCCCGAGTGTGGCACGCCGTGTCCAGCACCTGCCCGGGCGTCCACGATCGGCGCGCCGGACGTTCACCGAACGCGCGGGACAGGTCCGTCAGAGCGTGGCGGCCTCCACCAGCGCGGCATCGAACTCGTCGACGTACTCCAGCTTGGTCCGTGCCCCGGGGATCGTGCGCAGCAGTTCGCCGGAATGGAAGACGTACAGCGTCGGGATCGACACGATGCCGTAGCGCCGCACCAGCTCCGGCTCCGCCTCGGTGTCGACGGCGACGATGCGCAGGCGACCCTCGTAGCGGGTCGCGAGTTCCGCCAGGACGGGTCGCACCGCCCGGCACGGCGCGCACCAGTCCGCGCCGAAGTCGACGGCCACCGGCAGCTCGGAGCCGAGCACCTCCTGGTCGAAGGTGGACTCCGAGACCGCCGGCAACGTCACGGTCAGCCCTCGGCGACGGCGCCGGCGACCTCGGCCCGCTCGGCGTCGCGCCCGGTCACGTCGCCCAGGTCGTCGACCGCCGCGGGGATCTGGTCGGGGGAGGCCGGGTCGGCGTCGGCGAGAGCGGCCAGGTAGTGCTGGGCGTCCAGCGCCGCGGAGCAGCCGGAGCCCGCCGCGGTGATCGCCTGGCGGTAGGTGTGGTCGACCGCGTCGCCGCAGGCGAAGACGCCGGGCAGGTTGGTGCGGGTCGAGCGGCCCTCGACCAGGATGTAGCCGTTCTCGTCCAGGTCGACCTGACCGTGCAGCAGCTCGGTGCGCGGCACGTGGCCGATCGCGACGAAGACGCCGGTCGCGCCGACCTCGCGCTCGGCGCCGGTGACGGTGTCGCGCAGCGTCACGCTGCTGACCTTGTCCTCACCGTGGATCGCGGCGACCTCGGAGTTCCAGGCGAAGCTGATCTTCGGGTCGTTCTTGGCCCGGTCGGCCATGATCTTCGAGGCCCGCAGCTCGTCGCGGCGGTGCACGATCGTCACCGACTTGCCGAACCGGGTGAGGAAGGTCGCCTCCTCGACCGCGGAGTCGCCGCCGCCGATCACCAGGATGTCCTGGTCACGGAAGAAGAACCCGTCGCAGGTCGCGCACCAGGACACGCCCCGGCCGGACAGCCGCGTCTCGTCGTCCAGGCCGAGCTGGCGGTAGGCGGAGCCGGTGGCCAGGATGACCGCGCGGGCCTGCACCACCTCGCCACCGGCGGTGGTCACGGTCTTGACCGGACCGTCGAGCTGCACCTCGGTGGCGTCGTCCCACACCACCTCGGCGCCGAACTTCTCGGCCTGCGCCTGCATGGCCTCCATCAGCTCCGGGCCCATGATGCCGGTCGGGAAGCCGGGGAAGTTCTCCACCTCGGTGGTGTTCATCAGCGCGCCGCCGGCGGTCACCGAACCGGCGATCACCAGCGGGGCCAGACCCGCACGGGCGGCGTACACCGCGGCGGTGTAGCCGGCCGGGCCGGAGCCGACGATGACGATGTCGCGGATGGGGGTCTCGGTCACGGGACTACCTCTCGAGGGGCGTGCTGGGACGACGTGGGGAGAACAGTGCGTGTGCGTGCGATGTTCCCCGACTCAACCGACGGTGAGCTCGGAGATCTCGATCCGGTTCTTGCCGTCCGGGGTCTGCGCCAGCGAGGTGAACCAGAGCACGATGTTCTGCGTCTCGGTCGGCTGGCTCAGGGTCAGCACGGTGGTGCCGTTCAACGGCCCCGAGGCCAGGACGTCGCCCGCGGTGGGGTTGGTGGCGTCGGTGGCGCGGACCTCGACGTTGCCCCCGGAGCCGTTCACCTGCAGAGTCACGGTGGAGACCGTCGCCGGTTCCGTCAGCGTGATCGCGATGCCGACCGCGTTCTTGAATCCGGCGAAATCCGGCCGGTTGTACGTGTGGGTGTACCAGGCGGTGTTCGGGTCGCCGTCCCAGATCCGCGGGATCAGCTCCTCCTTCTCACCGTCGGCGTCGGAAGGATCGATGGTGGTCACCCCCGCGATCACCGGGGCGACGGCCGGGGCGGGCGCCTCCTCCGCGGGTGCGGCGGGCTCTTCGGTCGGCGTCGCCGTGGTCTGCGTGGTCGCAGCCGGGGCGGCGTCGGTGTCGCCGTCTCCCTGTCCCCAGGGGCGGGTGACGTTGCCGATCGCGATCACCAGGACGACAACGATGCCCACCCCGACCAGGCCGAGCACCCAGCGCGTGGGGTCGAACTGGTTCCGGGGCTGGCGGGCGGGACGTGCCTCGGGGTCGAAGGGCAGCCCCCATTCGGGTGTGCCGCCGCCCCCGGTGCCGGAGCCCGCTCCACCTGAGGCTCCGGAGGTGGTCTGCGGGCCCCTCGGGGCGGGTGCGCTCGCCCCCGGCGACGTGGGTGTGCCGGCTCCGCTCGCCGCCGAACCGGTCGCGGCCGCCCCCGAGGTCGGGGACTGCCGGGCCGGGGCGCCCGAGGTGGACTGCCGGGCGGGGCTGCGCGGCGGGATGGCCGGGGGCGGCGTCCCGGGCCGGCGGGTCCCGGCACCCTCGCCGGAGGCGAAGGAGGCGCGCACCGACTGGCGTGCCGGAGTCGAACCCGCGGGCGCGGCCGGGGC
>NZ_JANZKP010000051.1 GCF_025642745.1 Cellulomonas sp. RIT-PI-Y | reverse complement strand
CGGCACCGGGGAGACCCTCGCCGACATCGTCACCATGATCATCAACGCCGCCATCTCCTTCTGGGTGTTCTTCCCGATCTTCAAGATCATCTTCAAGCAGGTCCCGGAGGCGGCGAAGGAGCCGGTGGCATGACCCCGGTGCTCACCGTCGTCGTCCCGGCGTACAACGCGGCGGACTACCTGGCCCGGGCCCTGGACTCGGTGGTCGGGCTCAGCCCCGAGGTCGAGGTCCTGGTGGTCGACGACGGCTCGACGGACGGCACTGCGGTCCTGGCGCAGTCCTACGTGGACCGGGGGCTGGTCCGGCTGCTGAGGCAGCCGAACGGCGGGCACGGGGCGGCGATCAACACCGGACTGGCCCACGCCACCGGCACCCACCTCAAGGTCCTGGACGCCGACGACTGGCTCGACCGCGACGCCCTGACCGCGGTCCTCGCCACCCTGCGCGAGCAACCCGACCTGGACCTGCTGATCTCGAACTTCGTCTACGAGAAGGTCGGCAAGAAACACAAGACCGTCGTCCGCTACGACGGCGCCCTGCCGCCACGCGAGCCGCTGACCTGGGACCGCACCGGGACGTTCGCCAAGCGGCAGTACCTGATGATGCACGCCCTGACCTACCGCACCGCGGTGCTCCGCGCGGTGGGCCTGCGGCTGCCCGAGCACACCTTCTACGTCGACAACCTGTACGCGCTGATCCCGCTGCACCGGGTACGCAGCCTCTACTACCTGGATGTCGACCTGTACCGGTACTTCATCGGCCGGGCCGACCAGTCGGTGCAGGAGTCGGTGATGCTGCGCCGCCTGGACCAGCAGCTCCGGGTGAACTGGCTGATGATCGAGCACGTCGCCCGCACCCCGGTCGCCGAGCCCCGGCTGGCCCGCTACCTGCGGCACCACACCGAGATCATCTGCGCGGTCAGCTCGATCCTGCTGATCCGGGCCGGCACCGAGGAGGCCCTCGCGGAGAAGGACCGGCTGTGGTCCCGGCTGCGTTCGGCCGATCCGATGCTCTACCGCCGGGTGCGCTGGTCCGCGCTCGGCCAGATCAGCAACCTGCCCGGACGCACCGGACGACGGGTCTCGGTGCTCGCGTACCGGGTCGCCCAGCGCACGATCGGGTTCAGCTAGTGCGGGGCGACCGCGCGGAAGGCCGCGACGACGTCCTGCGCCAGATCGAACTCCGGGCGGATGAACCACTGCGCCTGCAATCCGTCCCAGGCGCCGACCATGATCCGCGCGCACCGCTCCGGCGTCGACACCAGCTGGACCTGTCCGGTCCGGGCGAATCCCTCGAAGTCGCTGGCCAGGGCACCGACCACCAGCTCGGTGCGTGCACGGAACACGGTGTGCGCCGGGTGCGAAGGGTCCGAGGACTCGGCCATCAGCACCTGGTACAGCCGCGCGATGTGCGGGTGCTGGGTGTCCCGGGTGACCAGGTCGACCAGGAACGTCTCCAGCTCTGCGGGCGTCTCGTGGCCGACCCGGTGCATCACCCCGGACAGCAGGTGCTCGAACACCGCGACGTAGAGGTGTTCCTTGCTGGGAAAGTGGTACAGCACGGCCGACTCGGTGACCCCGGCGCGCTCGGCGACCCTGACCGCGGTGGTGGACCGGTGCCCGTGGTCGCGGACCAGCTCGTAGGTGGCGGCCATGATCGCCGCCCGGCGCTGCTGAGTGCCGGCGTACGGCCCCCGCTTCCGTCCGCTCACGTGGGGGATCGTGCCATAGGACTGGTTGACCTCCGCGAACGCAGAGTCGACCATGTGTTCACGCCTCGGGCGGGTGTCGGGTCACAACGACGTGCCCACCGCCCCGGGACCGGACCGCGGGAGCAGCCGTGATCACCATTCGCGTCGTCGATGACGACCCCGTCGCCGCCCAGCAGCTCGTCGGCCACATCCAGCGCTACCAGGCCGAGCACGAGGAGACCTTCGCGGTGGACGTCCTGATGGACGGCGCGCAACTGGTCGAGCAGTACCGGCCGGACGTGGACATCCTGTTCCTGGACGTGGACATGCCCGGCATGGACGGCTTCACCGCGGCGCAGCACATCCGGCAGCTGGACAGCGACGTCGTGATCGTCTTCGTCACCGCGCTCGGGCACTACGCGATCCGTGGCTACGAGGTCGGCGCGCTCAGCTACCTGGTCAAGCCGGTGCCGTACTTCGCGTTCTCCCAGCAGCTGATGCGGAGCGTGGCCGCCGTGCGTCGTCGTCCGGTGGACGACTTCCTGGTGCTGCCGACCCGGGGCGGCATCGCCCGGGTGCCCACCGCCGACATCCTCTACGCGGAGAGCGCTCGGCGGCACACCACCGTGCACACCGCCGACGCGGCCTACCCCGCCCCGATCACCCTCAAGCAGCTGGAGGACGACCTGGCCGGGCGCCCGTTCTACCGCAGCAACAACTGCTATGTGGTGAACCTGCGGCACGTCGCCGGGGTGCAGGAGGGTGACTGCGTGCTCAGTGACGGCCGGCGGCTGGCGATCAGCCGGTCGCGTCGGCGCGGGTTCATGTCCGCGCTGACCGACTACTTCGCGGGGGCCGGATCGCAGGCGTGGCCGGTGGGGGAGATCGCCTGAGCGGGCGCGTGCCGGGTGATCGGGTACACTGGTCGAACACACGTACGTGCGGGGCGTTTCCCCGCCACGGTGGCCATCGGGCGTCGCAGCCCGGTCGACGCATTCCGCGAGCCGCTGACCAGCATCACCATCCGCAGCCGTAGGCGCGGACCGAAGGATTCATCATCTCCCTGCAGTCCCTTGCTGTGCCCCTGTCCCTGCCCGTCTCCGCCCCGACCGCGCACGTGGTCTGGCGTCAGGCCGATCACGACTTGTGGGTCGCCACGCTCGGCGGCGAGTTCGCCGGCACCCTGTCCACCGACGACTCGGGTCGGCACCATGTCACCGATCGGATCGCCCGGCCGGTGCTCAGCACCACGTCCTGGACGGCGGCGACCACCGCGCTCGATGCACCGGCCCCGGCCCCCGGCCGTCGTCGGCGTCGCCGCCGGGGTGGCGGCCGACCCGACGGGCGCTGAGCGCCGGCGCAGCGCGCTGAGCGTCGCGGGGCGTCAGACCTGACGGAACCGCCGCACCATCGGGCAGTCGAACGGGTCGCGGGCGGACAGCCCGACCTCGTTCAGGTACCGGACCACGATCGCGTACGACCGCAGCAGCGTGGTCTCGGTGTACGGCACGTCGTGGCGTGCGCAGTGCGCGCGCACCAGTCGACGGGCCCGGCCCAGGTGGGGTCGCGGCATACTGGGGAACAGGTGGTGCTCGATCTGGTAGTTCAGGCCGCCCATCAGCGTGCTCATGAACCCACCGCCGGAGATGTTCCGCGAGGTCAGCACCTGCTTGCTCAGGAAGTCGATCTTGCTGTCCTCCGGGATGATCGCCATCCCCTTGTGGTTCGGCGCGAAGGACGCGCCCATGTAGACGCCGAACACCGCGAGCTGCACCCCGAGGAAGGCGAAGGCCATCCCGAGCGGCAGCAGCCAGAACACCAGGGCCGGGTACACCGTCAGCCGAACGGCCAGCATGGCCAGCTCCAGGGCGCGCTGCCTCCCGCGCTCCGCCGCCCACAGGGTCCGCACGGAGGTGACGTGCAGGTTCAGGCCCTCCAGAGTGAGCAGGGGGAAGAACGCCCAGCCCTGCACCCGGGTCAGGGCCGCCATCACCCGGTTCTGCCGGGCCGCGTCCTCGGGGAGGAACACGATGGTGTCGGGCGCGATGTCCGGGTCCTTGCCGATGCGATTCGGGTTGGCGTGGTGCCGGGAGTGCTTGGTCATCCACCAGGAGTGCGAGATCCCGACCACGCCGTTGGCCAGGATGCGCCCCAGCCGGTCGTTGGCCGGGCCGGAGTCGAAGACCTGCCGGTGCGACGCCTCGTGCGCGATGAACGCCGCCTGGGTCAGCACGATGCCGAGCGCGCCCGCGATCAGCAGCTGGAACCAGGAGTCGCCGAGCAGGACCGCCCCGGCGATCAACCCGGCCAGTGCGAGTCCGAGCGCGGCGATCAGGGCGATGTAGAAGCCACGGGTGCGGTGCAGCAGCCCCGCCTCCCGGATCTGGCGCGACAGGTCCTGATAGCTGCCGGTGACGGCGTTCGGTCGCGGACGGGGAGGCAGAGTATCCGTGGTCATCGGGCTCCGAGCGGGGTGTCGGTCGGCTTCCCAGCCGCGGCCTGAGCGGTGTTGCTCGTCGTTCGGATACTGACCGATTCTACGTGCGTTTCCCGGATTCCGGCGGACGAGAACGTGTGGGTCCGGTGTCGGTGCTCCCGCCTACCCTGAACTGCATGAATCTGCTCCTGCTGTCCCTCGGCACCGGCGCCGTCCCCGCCTTCCTCGACGAGACCGCGCCCGCGCACCCACGGATCGGGTATGTCGGCGCGGCCGCGGGTGACGCGCCCTGGGCGGTGGAGGAGAGAGCCCGCATCGATGGTCTGGGCCATCCGGTGATCGATGTCGACCTCGCCGCGGGGCTGCCGGAGATCGATGTGCTCTACATCGCGGGCGGCAACACCTTCGTCCTGCTCGACGCGCTGCGCCGCACCGGCCAGGACCGGGTGGTCGCCGACCGGGTGCGCGCCGGGCTGCCGTACATCGGCCTCAGCGCCGGGTCGATCGTCACCGGCCCGAGCGTGGAGCCCGCGACCGTGATGGACGACCGGTCCGAGGCGCCGGGGCTGACCGACCTCGCCGGGCTGGCCCTGATCCCGGACGTCGTGCTGCCGCACGCCGACGGGAAGCTGCCGCCCTATCCGCCCGAGCTGATCGCCCGGACGGTCGCGGAGTACGGCGCGGCGCACCGGCTCCTGCCGTTGGCCGACGACCAGGCACTCCGGGTGACCGACGACGGCTGGGACGTGATCGAGTCGCGCTAGGTCACTCCACCGGCTCGACCAGACCCGGTCCGTCGTTCGCCACGTTGCCCACCGCCCGGCCGACCTCGCGCGGCTCCAGGTGCGGCTCGGGCACGTGGGCGAGCAGTGCGCCCACCTCGTCCGGGGCGGTCACCGCCGGGCTCAGCCAGTCGTCCCAGCGGTCGGCGGGGAGCAGCACCGGGCAGCGGTCGTGGAGGTGTCCCAGGGCGTCGCAGGCCGGCCGGGTGATGATCGTGACCGACCACAGCCACCGGGTCGGGTCGTCGGCGTCCTTGCTGTGGTCCCGCCAGAGCTCGTACAGCCCGGCGGCGGCGAGCGGCTGTCCGGCGTGCAGGAAGAACGGGGTCTTCGGGCCGTGCTCGTGCGGCTGCCACTCGTAGTACCCGTCCATCGGCACCAGTGCGCGGCGCGCGGCGGCGGCCTTCCGGAACGCGGGCTTGTCCAGGACGGTCTCCGACCGGGCGTTGATCATCCGGGAGCCGATCGAGGTGTCGTGGGCCCAGGACGGCACCAGGCCCCAGCGGGCGCTGCGGAGCTGACGCTGGACGCCGTCGTCCTCCCGGCGTTCCAGCACCACCGGGACGTCCTGGGTCGGCGCGACGTTCCAGGACGGCGAACGGGGCTCGCCGAGGATCCGGTCGACCAGCAGGTCGCGCTCCAGGGCGTCGTCGGCGCGGGACTGCGCGTAGCGACCACACATGCCGCCCATTGTGTGACGGTTCAGGCGATTTCGGCCTATTGTCCGACTCGTAGGGTGGACGGATGGGTGACGACGCCGGACTGCTGACGGTCGACGACGGGGCACAGCTGTACTGGGAGACCGGCGGCGATCCGGGCGGGACCCCGGCGCTCTGGCTGCACGGCGGCCCGGGATCCGGGCTGAACGGGGTCGGGTACCGGCGGCACTTCGACCCGGAGCGCTACCGGGTGATCGGTGTCGACCAGCGCGGCTGCGGTCGGAGCCGGCCGCTGATCGTCGACGACCTGGCCCGGATCGACCGGCACACCACGCAGCGGATGATCGCCGACCTGGAGGCGGTCCGGGAACACCTGGGCGTGGACCGCTGGGTGGTTGCGGGCGGCTCCTGGGGGTCGACCCTGGCACTGGCCTACGCGCTGGCCCACCCGGATCGCGTGCGGGCGCTGGCGCTGGTCGCGGTCACCACCACCGGCCGGGCCGAGGTGGACTGGATCACCGAGGGCGTCGGCCGGATCTTCCCCGAGGAGTGGGAACGGTTCGCGGCGGACTCCGGCCGCCGACCCGGTGAACGGGTGGTCGAGGCCTACGCCCGGCGGCTGACCGACCCCGCCGCCGACCGCGCCGACCGGCGGCGGGCCGCCGACGCGTGGGACCGGTGGGAGACCACCCACATCTCGCTGCTCGGCCCGGTCGAGGGCATCGCCGAGGACGACCGGCGGCTGCTGTTCGCCACCACCGTCGCGCACTACTGGGCGCACGACGCCTTCCTGACCGGCGGGGCCGCGATCCTGGACCGGGTGCACGAGCTGGCCTCGGTCCCGGCGGCCCTGGTCCACGGCCGCCGGGACGTGAGCGGGCCGGTGATCACGCCGTGGCTGCTGCACCGGGACTGGCCGGCCAGCACCCTGCAGGTCGTCGACGACGAGGGGCACGGCGGTGACCGGGAGCTCGCCCTGCTCCGGGCGGCGCTCGACGGCTTCGCGGCGGCCGGGACCGGGTCGTAGGCTGCCGGACGTGCGAGCGACTCTTCTCTACGGCCCCCAGGACATCCGCCTCGACGAGGTGCCGGACGCCCGGATCCTGCGACCGACCGACGCCGTGGTGCGGGTGGTCGCCGCCTGCGTCTGCGGCTCCGACCTGTGGGGGTACCGCGGGGTGAGCCCGACGCCGCAGCCGCGCCGGATCGGCCACGAGTTCGTCGGCGTGGTCGAGGAGGTCGGCGCGGACGTCCGGGACGTGCGTCCGGGACAGTTCGTGGTCGCGCCGTTCATGGTCTCGGACGGGACCTGCGTGCACTGCCGGAACGGGGTGCACACCTCCTGCGTGAAGTCCTCCGGCTGGGGCGGCACGGACGCGGAGGGCTGCCCGACAGACGCCGGACAGGGTGAGTTCGTCCGGGTGCCGCTGGCCGACGGGACCCTGGTCGCGATGCTGGAGACGCCGTCGGAGGACCTGCTCGGGTCGGTGCTGACCCTGAGCGACGTGATGGGCACCGGACACCACGCCGCCTTCACCGCCGGGGTCGGACCGGGCTCGACGGTCGCGGTGGTCGGCGACGGCGCGGTCGGCCTGTGCGGGGTGATCGCGGCCCGCCGGCTGGGGGCGGAGCGCGTGATCGCGATGTCCCGGCACGCGGACCGGCAGGCGCTGGCCACCGAGTTCGGCGCCACCGACATCGTGTCCGAGCGCGGTGACGAGGGCGCAGCCCAGGTCCGGGATCTGCTCGGCGGGGCCGGACCGGACGCGGTGCTCGAGTGCGTGGGCACCAAGGAGTCGGTGGCCCAGGCGGTGGCCACCGTGCGCCCCGGCGGCCGGATCGGCGTCGTCGGGCTGCCGACCGGTGGGGGAGAGCTGCCGCTGTCCACGCTGTTCCGCTCGAACATCGGCATCGTCGGCGGGGTCGCCCCGGTGCGCGGCTACATCGAGGAGCTGGCCGCGGACGTCTGGTCCGGTGCGATCGACCCGGGCCGGGTGTTCGACCTGGTGCTGCCGCTGGACCAGGTGGCCGAGGGCTACGCCGCGATGGACGAGCGACGCGCGATCAAGGCGATGCTGCGCCCCTGACCGGTAGATTCACCCCCATGACTGCGACGTTGGCCGAGGTCGTCCGGCTGCTGGACCGGCGCTATCCGCCGCGCACCGCGGAATCCTGGGACAGGGTCGGCCTGGTCGCGGGCGATCCGGCGCAACCGGTGCGCAAGGTGCTCTTCGCCGTCGACCCGGTCGCCACCGTGGTCGAGGAGGCGCTCGACTGGGGTGCGGACCTGATCGTCACCCATCACCCGCTGCTGCTGCGCGGGGTGCACACGGTGGCGGCGACCGAGTTCAAGGGCGCCCTGGTGCACCGGCTGATCCTCGCCGGCTGCGCGCTCTACACCGCGCACACCAACGCCGACGCGGCGACCGACGGCGTGGCGGACCAGCTGGCCGACCTGCTGGGGCTGGTGGACAGCCGGCCGCTGGTGCCGGAGGAGGCCGATGCTGCCGTCGGCCTCGGCCGGGTCGGCGAGCTGGACCCGCCGCTCAGCCTGCGCGCGCTGGCCGAGCGGGTCGCCGCCGTCCTGCCCGCCACCGCCCAGGGCATCCGCTACGCCGGGCCGGACGACGGCCTGGTCCGCACGGTGGCGGTGCTCGGCGGCTCCGGCGACTCGCTGTTCGACCAGGTCCGTGCCAGCGGCGCGGACGCCTACGTGACCAGCGACCTGCGGCATCACCCGGCTTCCGAGCTGCGCGAACGCGCGGAGTTCGAGGGCGGCACCCCCTATCTGATCGACACCGCGCACTTCGCCTCCGAGTGGCCCTGGCTGCCGGGCGCCGAGCGTGCGCTGATCGACGACCTCGCAGCCCACGGGACTACCGTGGAGACCCGCGTCAGCACCCGGCGCACCGATCCGTGGACCGGCCGTGTGCCCAGCCCTTCGGAAGGACCCACCCCGTGACGACTGCCACCCCGGCCGACCAGCGCCGCCTGCTCGACCTGCAGGCCCTGGACACCAAGCTCGACCAGCTGCGGCACCGCCGGAACGCGCTGCCGGAGCTCGCGCGGATCGCCGAGCTGGACGCCCAGATCGCGGACCTGGACGCCGCGATCGCCACCTCGCGCACCGCCGTCGGCGACCTGCGCCGGGAGCTGACCAAGGCCGAGTCCGACGTGCAGCAGGTCCGTGACCGCGCGGCCCGGGACCAGCAGCGGATGGCGTCCGGCATCGGCTCCGCCAAGGACCTGCAGGCGCTGCAGAGCGAGATCGACTCCCTCGCCCGTCGTCAGGGCGACCTG
The DNA here is from genome assembly GCF_025642745.1 of Cellulomonas sp. RIT-PI-Y. GTDB lineage: Bacteria > Actinomycetota > Actinomycetes > Actinomycetales > Cellulomonadaceae > Cellulomonas. The sequence continues at coordinate 15,314 of NZ_JANZKP010000051.1, read as the reverse complement.
GAGGAGGTCGAGCTGGAGGTGATGGAGCGGCTGGAGTCGCACGAGGGCGCGCTCAGCGAGCTCACCGCCGCGCATGCCTCCCTGTTCAACCAGCGCGCTGAGGTCCAGGGTGCCCGGGACGTCGCCTGGGGGACCATCGACACCGAGGCCGGTCAGGTGCAGACCGCCCGGGACGCGCTGGCCGGGTCGGTGCCGGAGTCGCTGATCGCGATCTACGAGCGGTTGCGCGGCAAGCTCGGCGGCTTCGCGGTCGCCTCGCTGCGGCACGGCCGGTCGGAGGGCTCCGGCATGGTCGTCCCGCCGATCGAGCTGGCGGCGATCAAGGCCACCCCCGAGGACCAGCTGGTCTACTGCGAGGAGTCCGGCCGGATCCTGGTCCGTGGCGAGGACGCGTTCTGATGGCCCGCCCGTCCCGGCCCTCCGGCTCCGCGCCGCGGTTCGACGACGCCACACCGACGACCGTCGTCCTCGTCCGGCACGGCGAGACCGCGATGACGGTCTCCCGCGGCTACTCCGGTTCCTCCGAGCCCGGCCCGTCGCTGACCGAGCACGGCCGGGCGCAGGCCGCCGACGCCGCCGAGCTGGTCTGCCGGGTCGGCCACGACCTGTGGGGCGACATCCCGTTCCCCACCGAGTTGATCTGCTCGCCGATGGTCCGCACCCAGGAGACCGCCGGGATCATCGGTGAGCGCCTGGGCCTGACCGCACGGGTCGAGGAGGGCGTCAAGGAGGCCGACTTCGGCGCCTGGCAGGGCCTCACCTCCGAGCAGATCGAGGCCCGCTGGCCCGGTCAGCTGGAGCCATGGCACACCCGGGCCGACCTCCGCCCCGAGGGCGGCGAGTCGATCGCGGACGTCGGTGTGCGGGTCGGCGCCTCGCTGGACGCGCTGCTGGACGCGGGCACCGACCGCACCGTGGTCGTGGTCTCGCACGCGGTGGCGATCCGGGCGGCCCTCGGCGTGACGATGGGCGCCCAGCCCGGATCGTGGAGCCAGCTGCGGGTCGCGCCCGCGTCGGTCAGCATCATCCGACTGTTCCACGATCGGCGACACGAGATCGCTGTGGTCGGGGTGCCGAGCGAGGGCTGGCGCCGGGTCTGAACACGAACCGGCGCTGCACCTGGAAGCTGACCAGGTAGAGCACGACCTCGGTCAGCACCTTGGCCACCAGCAGGCCGATCCCGATCCCGGTCAGCGTGCGCAGCAGCAGGTAGTTCGCGGCCAGCAGACCCACCGCGAGCAGGGCGTAGCGCAGCAGCGCCGGTCCGGCGGGCCGTGGCCCGCTTCGGAACACCAGGTGCCGGTTCAGCAGGAAGTTGACCCCCGCGCTGCCGACCCGGGCGCCGACCACCGCGGCCAGCAGATTCCCGGTCCACGCCTGCAACGCCAGCAGGAGCACGGTGTCCACCGCGAAGGAGGACAGCGACGCGGCCGAGAACCGCAGCAGCGGTGCCATCACCCGCACCGAGTCCCGGACCGGACGGAAGTGCGAGGAGGCGTTCTCCTCCAGATAGATCGTGGCGATGTCGACCTCCTCGATGCCGATGCCCTCGGCCGCCGCGCGCAGCAGCAGGTTCAGCTCGTACTCGAACCGGTCGCCGCGCACCGACCCGAGCCAGCCGAGCATCGACCCGGGGTAACCGCGCAGCCCGGTCTGGGTGTCCCGCAGCGGCACCCCGGTGGCCAGGTGGAACAGCCGCGCGCTGGCCCGGTTCCCAAAGGTCGACCGCGCCGGGACCGGACCGGTGAACGCGCGCCGGCCCAGCACCATCGCCGGCGGCCCCTCGTGTCGGCGCACCGCCTCCGCGACCCGCAGGATGTCCGCCACCGAGTGCTGGCCGTCGCTGTCCGCGCAGACCACCTCGTGCTCCGGCCAGTGCCGGGCGATGTACGCGAACCCGGTCTTCAGCGCGCAGCCCTTGCCCCGGTTCACCGGATACGTCAGCACCGTGCGTCCGGGGCCGCGCACCGACTCGAACAGGGCGCGGTAGGCCGGGCCCGAGCCGTCGTCGACCACGAGGACGTGCAGGTCCGGGGCGCAGTCCCGCAGGTCGTCGAGCAGCCGGACCAGGCGGCGATCGGGCTGGAAGGACGGGATCAGGACGATCATCGCCCTCAGCTCCCGATGTACAGGATGTCGGAAGTGCCGCGTTCGGTGCCCGTGCCCAGCGGGTTGTTCACCAGCTCGCCGTTGAAGTACATGGTCGACGACCCGCCGCCGTCCAGGTTGTAGGCGGTGGTCGCGCCCAGCGACTGCATGATCTCGGCCAGCTCGGTCATCGTGACGCCCTTGGAGTAGCCGGTGGACCGGCCGTCGACCACCACGAACACCAGGTGGTTGTCGTCGATCACCCCGACCGCCGTGCGCGGCTGCTCGCCCTGGATCGAGTGGTTGCCGACGTTGGTGTCGACCTCGACGTCCTCGATCCCGTCGACGATCTCGCCGTCCTCCACCAGCGCCGGGCCGAAGGACAGCGTGTTCCACACCCCGTCGGCGACCAGCTCGTCCGCGGTGGTGGTGGTCTCGTCGTAGACCTGCACGGTGCCGTCGGTGTAGAAGGCCAGACCCTCGCGCGCACCCTCGTCGCGGTAGACCACCCCGTTGCGGATCACGATGCCGGTGTCCCGGAAGCCGTAGTAGTCGCCGTTGATCGCGAAGATCGCGTCGTTGTCCTCGGCGGTGTCCGACGTGGTCTCGGTGATGTTGGTGCCGAAGGCGTTCTGCGCGAACGCCGACCGCAGCACGGTCGCGTCGGTCAGCGTCACATCCGCGACGTAGTAGGTGACCGTGTCGTCCCCGGACCCGGTGACCACGGTCGAGATCGAGATGCTCGCGTCGTCGGACTCGTAGGTGGTGTCCGTGACCGTGGCGTCGCCGCTGCTGGTGCTGCTGGTGTCGTCGTCGGTCGAGGTCGTGCCCTGCGCCGCCTCGTAGGCGTCCACGTCGCCGATCTCGACGTGCTCGATCACGTACCGGTTGAGCGCCCACGCGGCCGTGCCGCCGAGCGAGAGGGTGACCGCGAGCGCCGAGGCCAGGACGGCTCGGCGCACGCGCCTGCGGGGTCGGGTCTGTCGTGTCATGCCCCGTGTTCTACGGAGCCGGTCCATGCCCGGGCGGTGGGCTCCCTGAGCGGACGGTGTGAAGCGGTGTCAGCCCACGACGAGGGACAGCGTCCGCCCGGACAGCTCCACGTCGATCAGTTCCGTGCCGACCAGCTCCCACGCCGCCTTCGCCAGCGACTCCGGGTCGGTCGGCGCCGCGCCCGGCCGGGTCAGCAGGTGCCGGGTCAGGACCCCGCGGGTGTGCTTCGCATGGTGCGAGACCACCGACCGCTTCCCGTCGAGCTCGCGCAGCACCCGCACCTGCACCCACGCGTCGGGCCGCACCGGCTTCCACGCCGCCAGGTAGGCCGCCGACCGGCAGTCGACGATCAGCTCGTCCCTGTGGTCCAGCTCCTTCGCCAGCACCGGCCGCCACGCCGGGGCGAGCGGTCCGATCCCCGGCAGGTCCACGCCCATCGACAGTCGGTACGCCGGGATCGGGTCGACCGGCGACACCAGCCCCCACAGCCCCGACACCGTGCGCACCTGGTCCAGTGCGGCCGGGTCGTCGATCGTGTCGAGTCCGGCCGCCGCGTAGAGCACCCCGGTGTAGACCCGCCTGGCCTGCGCGGTCGGCGCCGTCCGCAGCGCGGTGTTCCGGGCCACCTCCGCGCCGAGGGTCGCCCCCACGCCCAGCAGTGCCGGGGCGTCCTTCCGGCGGCTCGCCGTGACCAGCGCGGACAACGTCCGCCGCCGCTGCGCGGTCAGCCCCGGGCCGGAGAGCGCCGCCAGGTCCAGTGCGGGTCCGTCAGCAGGGGCGGTCTTGCCCTCCGAGGGCGGCAGCAGGATCAGCACCGATCGATCCTAATCCGGCCCGCCCACCGTCGAGTGCGAGGAAGCCGGCGCTCCCCGGGCGATCGGGGCGACGACTTCTCCGCACTCGATGCGGGCGCCGGGCTCGGGGGCGGGTACTGTGGGGCCGCGGATGAGCTGGCCAGGCGGTCGCGTCGGATCTTCGGATCCGCCGAGGAACGTCCGGGCTCCGTAGGGCAGGGTGGTGGGTAACACCCACCCGGGGTGACCCGCGGGACAGTGCCACAGAAATGAAACCGCCGGCCTCGACCTTCGGGTGGGGACCGGTAAGGGTGAAACGGTGGTGTAAGAGACCACCAGCGTGCCGGGCGACCGGTGCGGCTCGGTAAACCCCACCCGGAGCAAGACCAGACAGGGAGCGTTCGAGGGCTGCCCGCCCGAGCTCCCGGGTAGGTCGCTGGAGGCGTGCGGCAACGTACGTCGTAGATGGATGACCGCCACCCGCGCGGGGGTGACCGCGCGCGGGGACAGAACCCGGCGTATCGGCCAGCTCATCCGCCTCGCGGTCACGATCGGTGCACTCCGCGACATGCGGGTCCCGAGGCCAGGGTCTACGGTCGAGGCCTCACCCATGCTGCCCCCGGAGGACCCGCCGTGCAGGATTCACCGGCGGGCTCACCGCACCCTGGCGAACTGGATCGTTCTCGCCCGTCTCGGCGCTTCCGACGTGTGCGGCAGTGGGGGTTGACGACGGAGAACGAGATGAGCGGTGTCCGCCACCGGCTGCGACATGAGCTGCTCGACCTGCGCAGTTCCCCCCGGATCCAGTTCGCGACGGCTGTCGACGGCATCGTCCTCGTCGCGTCCGAGCTGATGACGAACGCGCTCGCGCACGGGGCCAATCCGACGAGCATGTGCCTGCGGAGCGACGGGCACGGGTGTGTGCTGGACGTCACCGACCACGCACCCGCACGGGCTCCCCACGTGAGTCGCAGTGCCCTGTACCTCGACGGAGGGCTCGGGCTCGCTCTGGCGGTGGAACTCGCGGATCGCGTCGGTTGGTACTCCACGGCGACCACTAAGCATGTCTGGGCGCAGTTCGTACCCGCCGCGCTCTGATCACGGGGGCCTGTTCGCGCGCCGCCGGCCGCCGGTGGCATGGGCGGCCGCCGGGGTGGCCTCAGACGGACGGGTCGCCGTTCTCGGCGTCTGGCACGTCCGGCGGCACCCGCGTGGGCCCGGCCTCGGCGGGCCGCGGCCGGTCCTGGCGGTGCAGCCGGGCCGCGAGCATCGCGATGTCGTCGTCGCCGGGTCCGGCGGGCAGATCGGTGAGCAGCCGGTCGCACAGCGTGTCGAGGTCGCGGCGGGCGTGCTGGCTCAGGGCGTGCTCCAGCGCGGCCAGCCCGTCGCCGATCGTCCGGCCGCGCTGCTCGATCAGGCCGTCGGTGTAGAGCAGGAGGGTCGAACCGCGTTCGAGGACGACCTCGCTGTCCACCCGCGGGTGCTCCGGTGCCAGGCCGAGCAGCCAGCCGGGGGAGTCCGACACGAGCTGGGCGACCTCGCCCCACTCGTTGACCACCATCGGCGGGGGATGACCGGCCGCGGACCAGCGCACCCGGGTCACGCCCAGCTCCTCCTCCTGCTCGGTCTGCTCCAGCCGGGCCACGACGACGCTCGCCATCGTGGTGATGCGCAGCGTGCGGGCGGCGGCATCCAGGTGCGCGAGGACCTCGGCCGGGGAGTCCCGGGTCACGACGGCGATCGCCCGCAGCATGGACCGCAGCTGGGCCATCACCGCGGCGGCCTCCAGGTCGTGCCCGACCACGTCGCCGATGACCAGCATGGTCGACCCGTCGGGCTGCAGGAAGGCGTCGTACCAGTCTCCGCCGACCTGGGCGCCCTCGGACGCCGGTTGGTACCGGACCACGACCTGCACGTGGTCCGGCTGCACCGGCGCGGTGAGCAAGGACCGCTGGAAGGTGAGCGCGACGTCGCGCTGGCGCCGGTACAGGCGGGCGTTGTCCAGGACGATCGCGGCCGCCGAGGCCACCTCGGTGAGCGTCGCGATCTCGGCAGCCGACAGCGAGGCGCGTTGCGGGCCGTTGAACAACGACACCGCGCCAAGGGTGCGCCCGCGGCTGTGCAAGGGCACGACGGTCAGTGACTCCGGAGCCAGCTGATCGACCAGGTCGCGGGCGCGTCCGGGTTCGAGGGCCCGGTCCAGTGCGGCGACCGCGTCCGCGGCCACGTGCACGACGCGCCCCGAGTCCATCGCGTCCATCAGCATCGAGTGCTGCCTCAGTGCCCGGATCCGGGCACCCGCGTACTCCCCGACGAGGCCGACCAGGTCGGGATCCGAGTGCCACCAGCCGATGTCCCGCAGCCGCCGGTGCCGGGCCCGGGACTCGTCGTCGTCCACCAGGCTGATCACGCACCAGTCCGCCAGCGCCGGGCACAGCAGCTGGGCGAGGCGTCCCACGGCGACCTCGGCGTCGAGGGTCCGGGCGAGCTCGGTCATCACGGTGGCGAGGAGCCGGTCCTGTTCTGATCGTCCCTCGTCCACGCGTCATCCTGTCTGCGCACCGGACGGGGCCGACGTCGCAACCGGGGAGCCTACGTCACGGAGCCGGACCGCGGGGCCGCGACGGTGCGGGTCCTGATGAGCCGGGGGCGCTGGTGTCAGTCGGATGTCTCCGCGTCACGCTCTTCCCAGCACAAGCAGAACGGGTGACCCGCGGGGTCGGCGTAGACCTGGAAGTTGTTGTCACCCGCCTCGCTCAGGACGCGGGCGCCGAGCTCCATCACCCGGGCGTGCGAGGCTGCGAAGTCCTCCACCCACAGATCGAGGTGGATCTGCTGCTGGGGGACGCCGTCCGGCCATTGTGGAGGTGTGTGGCCAGGCGCGAGCTGCACGCCGACCTTGGACTCACCGTCGACCTGGACCATGTGCCAGTCGTCGTCGCGTCGGACCGTTCCGTCGAAGACACCGGCCCAGAACGAGCTCTCGGCATCCAGATCGGCGGCGTCGAACACGACGATGGGGGTGACGTGCATAGCCAAGGGTAGACCGCACGGGTGCCGGGACTGCTCCGAACGGACGCGCAAACAGGTGATCCGGCCCGTTTTGTCCGGTTTGAGAGGCGAGAGCGCCGGACTCCGCGGATGCTGTTCTGATCTGGCCGCGGATCCGCGCGGCATCCTCACGGAAGTGTCGACCATGCCTCTGCCCGCCCGGATCAGCGAGCTCGGCGCCCACGAGGTGAACCGAGCCCGCATCGTCGTGCTGCACGCTCCTCGCGAGGCCCCGCAGGAGCAGACCGCCTGGTCCCTGAGTCTCGTCGACATCGGGGGGCGGGTGATGGCCCGCGACCACCTGACCGCGCCGGACTGCCCGCACCCGCTGACCGACATCGTCCGGCCCTATCTCGACCTGATCGGGCGTGCCGTGGACGGCGAGTGGATCAGCGACCTCGACGCCGACGGGGAGGTCCGGCACCGTGCCCGCCTCTGCTGAGTCACCGGCCGCCCCGACGCGGCTGACCGTCGACGGCGAGGACTTCGAGGTCACCGAGCTCGCTCCCGGGCGCTGGGAGGGGGAGATCCGGGGGTTCCTCGCGGAGATCGACCCGGAGACCGGCTACCTCGAGTAGCGGCTCAGCATCCCCAGCGCCGCTCGTCCCGCACGCCCGCGGGGACCGATGCGCGGCCCCAGCCCAGGACGTCCCGGCAGCCCTCCGCCACCAGCGCTCCGCAGGAACAGGACCACAGCGTGTGCGTCCGGCCCGGCGTGCACCGGCAGAACACCGAGCCCTCGCGGGGACGGTACGGCCCGTGGGTGGGCCAGCCCCATCCGCACGCCGGGCAGTGCGGAGGCGGGACCCGGAGGTAGCCGTGCCGGGTGCGGCTCCAGCGATCCGGACCTGTCATCGAACAAGTGTACGAAACGTCGGATCCGGACGAACCGCCTCGATCGGGTGAAAGCGGTCTGCGGTGAAGCGAACGGCGCGCTCTTCCCCGGATCTCACAGGACGAAAGTCCGGACACGCGTGCGGTGTCCGTTCCACACTGTGCCGGACACAAGTGGGGGGAACGCGGGATGAACGAGGACGATCTGCCCCGCATAGCGGGTCTCAGTGGCGCGGAACTGGCACGGGCACGCACGGTCGCGATGCACTCGCCGCTGCCGTCGGAGGCGGAACAGACGCTGATCTGGACGGTCACGGTGCTGACCGCGGAGGCGATCCCGTTGGCGGAGAGCCGGGCCACGTCGCCGGACTACCCGGTGCCGCTGACCGAGATCGCGCAGCCGCACCTGGACGTGGTGGGGCTGGTCACGGTGGGACGCTGGCAGGCGGAGATCACCGGCGACGGGTCACCGCGGTTCAGCGCACCGGTGCGCCTGCACCCGGGTCGGCACTGACCGGCTAGCCCAGGTCGTCGGTGGGGTCGAGGAGCGGGTCCTCGTGCACCGGCAGGCGCTGGTGCGGGATCATCGCCGCCTCGGCGCCGACGGGTTCGTGCTCGGAGTCGGTCATGGGTGCGTCCCCCTGGTTCGGATGCGACGAGGCCCCGCCCCGCAGGTGCGGGACGGGGCCTCGCAGGTCGCTCAGCCCTTGAAGGCGTCCTTGACCTTCTCGCCGGCGCTCTTCAGGTCGGCCTTGGACTGGTCGGCCTTGCCCTCGGCCTCGAGGCGGTCGTCGTCAGAGGCCCGTCCAGTGGCCTCCTTGACCTTCCCAGCGGCCTTCTCAGCGGCGTTCGAGATCTTGTCATCGAGTCCCATGGGGTGCTCCTTCGCTCGGGGTTGCCTCGACCGTAAGGCGAACCGTGCGCGGGCGCATCCGGAGGATCAGCTGGTGATGACCGGCTTCCCGTGCGCCGCGGCCAGCGCGGCGGCGCCCACGATCCCGGCGGCGTTGCGCAGCTGGGCGGGCACGATCGGCGCACGCAGGTGCAGCAGGGGCAGGAACTTCTCGTGGTGCTTGGACACGCCGCCGCCGACCACGATCAGATCCGGCCAGAGAAGATCCTCGATCACGCCGAAATACCGCTGAAGGCGCTCGGCCCACTGCTCGAAGTCCAGGTTCTCCCGGTCGCGGACCGCGTCGGAGGCGCGGGACTCGGCGTCGTGCCCGTCGATCTCCAGGTGGCCGAGCTCCAGGTTGGGGACGAGGACGCCGTCGACGATCATCGCGGTGCCGATACCGGTACCCAGGGTGGCGACGAAGGTGGCGCCGGTGGTGGAGCGGGCGGCGCCGTAGCGGGCCTCGGCGTATCCGGCGGCGTCGGCGTCGTTGACCGCGAGGACGGTGCGGCCCAGGGCGTCGCCGAGCACCGTCTCGATGTTGGTGCCGATCCAGGAGGAGTCGACGTTGGCGGCGCTGCGGGCGACGCCGTGCTGGACGACGGCGGGGAAGGTGACCCCGATCGCGGCGTCCTCCGGCAGGTCGAAGGAGCCGACCAGCTCGACGCAGGTGGCGGCGACGGCCTGCGGGGTGGCGGGCTGCGGGGTCGGGATCCGGACCCGGTCGGCGGCGAACTCGCCGCTGGTCAGATCGACCGGAGCGCCCTTGATGCCGGAACCTCCGATGTCGATGCCGAAGGCGGTGGTGGGGTGTGTGCTCATGAGGGCCTCCATCGGCTGATCAGGGCAGGGTCAGGATCTCGGCGCCGGTCTCGGTGACCAGCAGGGTGTGTTCGAACTGGGCGGAACGACGACCGTCGGCGGTGAGCACGGTCCAGTCGTCGTCCCACATGATCCAGTCCGGGGTGCCCAGGTTGAGCATCGGCTCGATGGTGAAGACCATCCCGGTCTCGATCAGGCGGTCGTAGCGCGGCGCGGCGTCGTAGTGCGGGACGATCAGGCCGGAGTGGAAGGCCTCTCCGACGCCGTGACCGGTGTAGTCGCGGACCACGCCGTAGCCGAACCGGGTGGCGTACTTCTCGATCACCCGGCCGATCACGTTGAACTCGCGGCCGGGCTGGACGGCCTTGATCGCCCGGTTCAGCGACTCACGGGTGCGCTCGATCAGCAGGGTGGACTCCTCGTCGAGCTCACCGACGCCGAAGGTGGCGTTGTTGTCCCCGTGCACGCCGCCGATGTACGCGGTGATGTCGACGTTCACCAGGTCGCCCTCGGCCAGGACGGTGGAGTCCGGGATGCCGTGGCAGATCACCTCGTTGACCGAGGTGCACAGCGACTTGGGGAAGCCGCGGTAGCCCAGCGTCGAGGGGTAGGCGTGGTGGTCGAGCAGGAACTCGTGGCCGATCCGGTCCAGCTCGTCCGTGGTGATGCCGGGGGCGACCGCCTCGCCGACCACCTGCAGGGCCTGGGCGGCGATCCGCGCGGCCACCCGGATCCGCTCCAGCACGTCCGGTGCCGGGATGTCGCTGCCGGTGAACGGGGTGGGGCCGGGCCGGCCGACGTACTCGGGGCGCGGGATCGACTGCGGGACGGATCGGGTGGGACTCACCGTGCCCGGGTGGACGGACGTCATGCCTGGCAGTCTACGGATCACCGCAGGACGGCAAGAGGAGGAAGACATGAGCGACGAGTTCTACTTCAACGTGGAGACCGGCGAGGTCGAGCGGGGCAAGGAGTCGTCCTGGTCGAGCCGGCTGGGCCCGTACCCGACCCGGGAGGCCGCCGAGCACGCGCTGGCGACCGCGCGCGAGCGGAACGCGGCCTGGGACGAGGAGGACCGCCGGGAGGCCCAGGACTAGGACGCCGCGCGCAGCCGGGCGGCGACCTCGGCGACCGCGGTGGGATCGCCGACGATCTCGAAGTGCATCTCGTCCGCGCGTCCGTCGAAGTCGCCGCCCCAGGCCACCACCGGCGCCACCTCGGCGAGGATCGCGTGGATCGCCTCGACCTGTCGGTCGGAGAACGTGTCGGTCACCCCCAGCGGGTGGTCGGTGGCGTTCAGGTCGATCGACGTGCCGGAGGCGTGGTTCGACAGCTCGCTGCCGCCCGCGGCGTCCGCGTCCGCGTCGGCGTCGTCGCCCTCGCCGCGCACGCTGCGGTACGCCCAGCCCCAGGAGCTGTCCGGGTCGACCGGCTCGACGGTGGCGTCGTAGCGGGCGGCGACGTGGTTGAGCACGACCTCCACGTCACCGGCCAGGATCCGGCCGGTGACCCAGGGGGACTGGACCATCCGGTCGTCGTTGCCCTCGGTGATCGCGGGCCAGCAGTTCTGCGAGGTGTCCGGGGTGGGGACGCAGCTCGGGTCGACGGTGGCGACCGGTTCGACGGCCTGGACCGGATCGGCGGGCCCGGCGATCAGCCGGACCAGGGAGACGACCAGCAGGATCACCAGGACGAGTGCCGTGGTGGCCAGGCCGAGGAGCACCAGCCGGCCCCGACGGGTCAGCCGCAGGGTCGGTGGCGGCGAGGGGCGCGCAGGCCGTTGCCCACCCGCCCTCGCGACGGTGAGGGGACGGGCGTCGTCGGGCAGCAGGCGGCGCATGGCGACGAGACTAGAGGGGTGACCGGCCCCGGGGGCGGGACTCGCCCGTCATTCCAGGAACGAGTGCCCCTCGTCCGGGAACTGACCGCCGCGCACCTCGTCGGCGTAGGACCGGGCGGCGTCGGTGAGGATCCGGCCGACGTTCGCGTACTGCTTGGCGAACCGCGGCGACCAGTCCCCCATCCCGGCCAGGTCGGTCCAGACCAGGACCTGGCCGTCGCACTCCGGCCCCGCGCCGATGCCGATGGTCGGGATGGCCAGGATCTCGGTGACCCGGGCGGCGACCGGCGCGGGGACCATCTCCAGCACGACGGCCACCGCGCCGGCCTCCTGCACGGCCAGGGCGTCCTCGCTCAGGATCTCGGCCGCGACGTCCCCGCGGCCCTGCACCCGGTGCCCGCCCAGGGTGTTCTCGGACTGCGGGGTGAAGCCGAGATGCGCCACCACCGGGATGCCGGCGTCGGTGAGCGCGCGGATCTGCCGGGCGCTGCGCTTGCCGCCCTCCAGCTTCACCGCGTGCGCGCCGGCCTCCTTGAGGTAGCGGACCGCGGTGGCCAGTGCCTGCTCGGGCGAGGCCTCGTAGGAGCCGAACGGCAGATCCGCGACGACCATCGCGCGCCGGGCGGCCCGGACCACGGCCCGGGTCGGCGGGAGCATCTCGTCCACGGTGACCGGGATCGGCGAGTCGTGGCCGAGCATGGTGTTCCCGATCGAGTCGCCGACCAGCAGGAGGTCGATCCCGGCCTCGTCGAACAGGCGGGCCACCGCGAAGTCGTAGGCGGTGAGCATGGTCAGCTTCTCGCCGCGCTGCTTGGCCTGGGCCAGGTGGTGCACGCGGACGCGGCGGACGGTGGTGGCGGGGTCGGGCATGTGCGACATCTCAGTGCTCCGTGCTGGGGGTGGGTGAGGCGATGGGCTCGCGCCACTTGCTGGTGACCGGCAACCGGCGGTCGCGGCCGAAGGCGAGGGCGGTGACCTTGGGTCCGAGCGGGTACTGCCGGCGCTTCCACTCGGCGCGGTCGACCAGGGACAGCACCCGGTCGACGACCTCGGCGTCGTAGCCGCGGGCCAGCAGCTCGGCGCGGCCCTCGGCGTGCTCGACGTAGGCGTCCAGCACCTGGTCCAGCAGGTCGTAGGGCGGCAGCGAGTCCTGGTCGACCTGGCCGGGGCGCAGCTCGGCGGACGGCGGCTTGGTGATCGAGTTCTCCGGGATCGGCGGGATCTCCCCGCGGTCGACCGCGTGGTTGTTGCGCCAGCGGGACAGCGCCCAGACCCGGGACTTGTCGACGTCCTTGATCGGGGCGTAGCCGCCGACCGCGTCGCCGTAGATCGTGGAGTAGCCGACCGCGAGCTCGGTCTTGTTGCCGGTGGCCAGCACCAGGTGGCCCTCGGCGTTGGAGACCGCCATCAGGATCATGCCGCGGACCCGGGCCTGCAGGTTCTCCGCGGCGACCCCGTCCAGCGGCAGGCCGGCCTCGAAGGCGTCGACCACCGGCTTGATCGGCTGCACCCGGTAGTCCGCGCCGACCCGGGCGGCCAGGTCCGCGGCGTCGTCCTTGGAATGGTCCGAGGACCAGCGCGAGGGCATGGACACCCCGGTCACGTTCTCCCCGCCGATCGCGTCCGCGGCGATCGCGGCGACCAGCGCGGAGTCGATGCCGCCGGACATGCCGAGCGCGACCCGGGTGAAGCCGTTCTTGCGCACGTACCCGGCCAGCCCGGTGACCAGGGCGCGGTACACCTCCTCGTCGGGGTGCAACGGCGGAGCCAGCCGGCCGCGCGTCTGGGCCGCACCGGCGTCGGCCAGGTCCCAGAGCAGCAGGTCCTCGACGAACTGCGGGGACTGGGCGAGCACCGTGTCGGCGGTCAGCACGAAGGAGCCACCGTCGAACACCAGATCGTCCTGACCGCCGACCATGTTCACGTAGGCCACCGGGACCCCGAGCGTGGCGGCGTGCCGACCGGCCAGCTCGGCGCGCTGGGAGACCTTGCCCTCCTCGTACGGGGAGCCGTTCAGCACCAGCAGCAGGTCCACGTCCTCGCCGACCAGGGCCTCGACCGGGCCGTCCTGCCAGATGTCCTCGCAGATGACCAGGCCGACGCGCCGCCCGTCGACCTCGATCACGCACGGGTGGTCGCCGGGCGCGAAGATCCGGAACTCGTCGAACACGCCGTAGTTCGGCAGGTGCCGCTTGTCGTAGCGGGCGACCACCTCGCCGCCGCGCAGCACGACCGCCTGGTTGGTGGGCCGGTCCGGCGCGTCCGGGCTCACCGTCCGGACCGTGCCGACCATGCCGAGCACCACGGTGACGTCGCCCAGGCCCTCGGACACCAGGGCGGTGGCCAGCCGGGTCAGTGCGGACTCCGCGCCGCGCCGGAACGACGCCCGCAGCGCCAGGTCCTCGATCGGGTAGCCGGTGACGGTCATCTCCGGGAACGCCACCAGCCGGGCGCCCGACTCCGCGGCCCTGCGGGTGTGGTCCAGCACCGCCCGGGTGTTGCCGTCGAGGTCCCCGACGCAGGTGTCGATCTGGGCGAGCGCGATCCGCAGTGGCATGGGCAGCACCCTATTGCGGGTCGTCGGCCGGTGCTTCATCCGGCGATTCGCCGCCCACGTCACCTCCTCGCAACCTGGATCGTGCAGGATGGGGCGCATGGACAGGCAGCAGGAGTTCGTGCTCCGCACGGTCGAGGAGCGGGACATCCGCTTCATCCGTCTCTGGTTCACCGATGTGCTGGGGACGTTGAAGTCGGTGGCCATCGCGCCCGCCGAGCTGGAAGCCGCCTTCTCCGAGGGGATCGGCTTCGACGGCTCGTCGATCGAGGGGCTCACCCGGGTCTACGAGGCGGACATGATCGCCAAGCCGGACCCGACGACGTTCCAGGTGCTGCCGTGGCGCGGCGAGCGGCACGGCACCGCCCGGATGTTCTGCGACATCCTCACCCCGGACGGCGAGCCGTCCCTGGCGGACAGCCGCAACGTGCTCAAGCGCGCGCTGGCCAAGGCGTCGGAGAAGGGCTTCACCTTCTACACGCACCCGGAGGTGGAGTTCTACCTCTTCGAGCCCAGCGCCGACCCGAGCCGGCCGTTGGTGCCGGTCGACCAGGGCGGCTACTTCGACCACGTGCCGCGCGGCACCGCGCACGACTTCCGGCGTGCGGCGATCACCATGCTGGAGTCGATGGGCATCTCGGTGGAGTTCTCCCACCACGAGGCGGGCCCGGGCCAGAACGAGATCGACCTGCGGTACGCGGACGCGCTCACCACGGCCGACAACATCATGACCTTCCGCACGGTGGTGAAGGAGGTCGCGCTGGAGCAGGGCGTGTACGCGTCCTTCATGCCCAAGCCGCTGGCCGACCAGCCCGGCTCCGGGATGCACACCCACCTGTCGCTGTTCGAGGGCGACCGGAACGCCTTCCACGCTCCGGGCGACGACCTGGAGCTGTCCGGGGTGGCGCGCTCGTTCATCGCCGGTCTGCTCAAGCACGCCGCCGAGATCACCGCGGTGACCAACCAGTTCACCAACTCCTACAAGCGGCTGTGGGGCGGCTCCGAGGCGCCGTCGTACGTCTGCTGGGGTCACAACAACCGCTCCGCGCTGGTCCGGGTGCCGATGTACAAGCCCGGCAAGTCGAACTCGGCGCGGATCGAGTACCGCGCGGTGGACTCCGCCACCAACCCCTACTTGGCGTTCGCGGTCATGCTGGCCGCCGGGCTCAAGGGCGTGGAGGAGAACTACGAGATGCCCGAGGGCGCCGACGACGACGTGTGGGAGCTGACCGACTCCGAGCGCCGGGCGCTGGGCATCGACCCGCTGCCCGCCACGCTCGAGAGCGCGATCGCGGTGATGGAGAAGTCCGAGCTGGTCGCCGAGACGCTGGGCGAGCACGTGTTCGACTTCGTGCTGCGGAACAAGCGCCAGGAGTGGGAGGAGTACCGCTCCCAGGTCACGCCCTACGAGCTCAAGCGCTTCCTGCCGATGCTCTGACCGCA
>NZ_JANZKP010000050.1 GCF_025642745.1 Cellulomonas sp. RIT-PI-Y | reverse complement strand
CGGTCGCGGTCGGCTGGTGGTCGCGCCCACGGTCGCGGTCGGCTGGTGGTCGCGCCCACGGTCAGCTCAACCGAACGTCTCGGTACTTGCACGACCCGAGAGCCCCGCTCTTGTTCCCGCACCAGTTCGTGATCGCTGTCGCGATGGACGCCTGGCCACATGCGTCGGTAGGCCTTCACTGCGTGTAGATGAACGGCCTACTTCCCCTGTGGATGACCATCGGATAACCGGGAACGGGCGTCTTGCATCCGGGATCCGCGTCACGGTCGTCACGCCCTTCTGCGCATCCGACCTGAGGAGCCGGTCTCCTCGGGCGCGGACCGGCGGCCCCTTTTCGGTCGGGCCAGCTACAGCGCGACCGCGCGCGTCTCGCCGTTGCGGAGGAGGCGCCCGGGGACATTCTGCAGACGCGGTGAGAACACCGCGTACTCGGTGCCGACGTGCTGCACCTGTGCGGTGTGGGCGATGTCGAACTCCACGCACGGGAGCCCGGGGTAGAGCTGCTCAGGGATTCGGGGGTCGGCGTCGTAGGTCAGGAACCACCTGAGCGAACTCGTGGTGAGATGCCCCGCGAGCTGCTTATGGTCCTCCGAAGAGAGGCTATCCAGATAGAGGTTCTCACCCTGGCCGAGGTACGGCGGGTCTACGTAGACAAGCGTGCGAGCGCCGGCATCGCTTGCTTCGAGCTCAACGAGGAAGTCCCTCGCGTCCTGCTCCGAGACATGGATCCGAGAGCTATAGCGCCCGATCCGCTCGATCCGTTCAGCAAGGGCGTCACGGTTGTACCGGGCGTCGATCTTCCAGTTGCCGGTCTGTTCGAGCCCGCCGATCGGTCGTGCGTTGAGGATCCCTGACCGGTTACAACGGTTGAGGAAGAACGTGGCGAACCCAAGGTCGAGGTCGGTCCCTGTGCCCAGCGCGTACACCCGACGTGCCTCGTGCCACGCCTCGAGGTCGACCGGGGCGTCGAGCACTTTGGCGCACAGGTCAGACGGCTGCGTGACGGCCGCGCGCCAGAACGCTGCCACCCCCGGGTTGAGATCGTTGATGTAGATCTCGTCAACTTCCTCCGCGACGAGGAGGTGGAGCGCCGCACCTGCGCCGCCGGCGAACGGCTCCGCGTAGGCAGTGGGTCGAGGGCGTTGCCTGTCGAGGAGTGTCGCTACGAACGGGGCGAGACGAGCCTTGCCCCCTGGATACCTGAGCGGTGAGATGTATCGGGGCACGTCAGGGATTCTGCCCGAGCAAGCTGTCGATGGCCACCAGCAACGGCATGAAGTCGGCGGAGCGCGCTCGGACGTCACTCGTGGACGCAACCCGTTCGATCGAGTGCACGGCCGCGTGGAGGTCGACGATGCCGACCCCACCCCGATCACGTGCGCTTGCGTTGTATGCGTTCTTGAGATCCGGGTTCGCCGAGCGCGTGCTCTGGTAGTCCGGATCGAGCTGCTTCACCGCAGCCACGACCTTCTTGTCCAAGTGCTCACTTTCGGCGAACCACTTGAAGCGAACGCCCGCCTCGGTAAGCACTAGTTCGAGCACGACACGCAGCATGACCGCACAGACATGCGGAGCGTCATCGATCTTGATCGTCTGCGCTTCTCTGAGTGTCTTCTTACTGCGCACCTTGACGTGCTTCAGACGCAGCCCTTCGTAGATGACCTTGTCCTCCCTGGTCGGGCGCGCAGGCACAGTTGAGCCGTCCTCGCCCGATCCCGAGTCGTTCCCGCCGCTGTTGGTCTCCCCGTCTTGATCGGCCTCGGTGGATGTCGGATCTGAGTCGTCGTCGCTGGCGTCGGGCGCCTCGTCGTCTTCCGGCAACTTCTCGGGACGGGCGGGCGTCGGTAGGAGCGAGTCCGCTCCCGGCAAGTCGGCCTTCACTTCCTGGACGTAGTCGGACCGGTCTTCCTTGCTCATGAACTTGCCCACAGGGAACGCCTTGAGGTCACGCAGCAGCCTCAGAAGTGCGGCTCTGGTAGCCCTCCGAGCGTGACGAAAGATCAGCTCATCACCTCGAATGTCGAAGCCGAACGCGTGCCGAACATCGGGGTCGCTAATGACTCGGCCGACGGTTGTCAGCGAACGATCGATCGCTGCACGTAGCGCGTCTAGCACTTCGCGGTCTGAACCAAACGCGGCCCCGACACCCTCCGCGAACACCATCGCGCGCCCTGCTTGAGTGTTCTTTTGCCGAGTGAACCGTACCTGCTGTTCGGTGTTCCAAGATCGGACGCCTACACCCGCGTTCTCGCCGGTGTGTCGGAGCCTGATCCAGTGGGCCGCGCTCTCCCGATCTTCCGCGACCCACGCGTCGATCGTGTCGGGTCCTCGGCCACGCGTAGCCAGCGCACGGAACCGAGCGGCAATCTTTGGGTCGTCAGCGAGGTCCGGGTTGCGGAGAAGCTTCAGGCACGCGAGACGACGGTTGCCTTCGATGACGACATAGTGTCCGTCCTCTCTTACGGCGATCGGTGACTCGGCCGGGTTCAGGATCTCCTGGCTGAGGATGTCATCCGCCAGCGCCAGCAGTTGCGAGGTCCCTTCAGCGATGAGCCCGTTGATCGCCACCCGCTGTGAACCTGACGCTCCAGTTCGCGGATTCATCGGGTCTAGGAGCAGCTCCGCCACCTTGAGTTCCATAACTCAGATGATGCCTGAAGGCACCACCGTACGGGGTGCCTTCGCGTGTCGAATCGCTAGCGGAGTGCCACGCTGCAGTCGTCTGCTTGGGAGTGCCGGTCGCCGACCTAGTCGTCCATCCCGCGCGCAGAAGATCGTGAGTGCGTAGGTGCGGAGCCGCACGCGTGACCATGATCGCCGGACGTGGTGGTCGCGCCGTCGAGCATGGTCTCGGTGGCGACAGGGTCACGGCAGAGGCGTCCCGGTCGCGCAGCGCGCCGCAGAGCGAGGCCAGCGGGCCGATCCACGGCAGACCGAAGGACTCTTCGTCGGGCACCACTGAGCAGCCGATCCTCATGTAGACCCCGGCCCCGGGTTTCCTCGCGGGACCACGACCCGGATGACGCGGCCGGCCCGATCGGTTCGCCTCGCTTTATCTAGTTCTGCGTTCACCATGCTCCCTCACCAAGTCCCACCCTGGAACGGTGGATCCGTCCCTCTGTGTTAACGCCGCGAGGGGCTCGTGCGACGCCGAGCTGTGTGGACTCTCCAGGGTGTCGTTGTGGTCACCGCCCACGTGCATGTCGTGGTCGCCGTCAGTACCCGAGTCGTGCGGCGAACCCACGCGCGTTGTGGTCGCGATCAACGGCTCGGATGAGCCGGTCCATTTCGGCGGCGAAGCAGCTGGCTCTCCAGAGGTTGTGGAGAAACTCTTCAGCCTTGTCGTCGAGGACTTGTTGGATCT
This sequence comes from Cellulomonas sp. RIT-PI-Y, assembly GCF_025642745.1. Lineage (GTDB taxonomy): Bacteria > Actinomycetota > Actinomycetes > Actinomycetales > Cellulomonadaceae > Cellulomonas. Next base: position 20,960 of record NZ_JANZKP010000050.1, on the reverse strand, counting down.
GCTCGAGTGCACCCGGTTCGACACCGAGTTCGGCGGTCGGTGGGTCGTCGACGTCCTCGTCGTCCTCATCCGTGTCAGGGTCGAGGTCAGATGTGGACAGGCAGCCGATCGATGGAGTCCGAGTGATCGTCTCGACCTGACGGACGAGGTCGCGACCAAAACGCTCCAACCGGGCCGTGTCGAGCAGCGCGACGATCTTGTGTGTAGCGACGGGGCGGGTGCCTTGAGCGATGGCTCTTCCGCCCGCTGGGCACAGCTCCCAAAGTGGGCCCCGAGCGGCCGACGGCGCTTGACGGCGGATAGCCCAGTAGCGGTCCCAGTCTCCGACGGCGTCGCGTATCCGGACGATGTCGGCGAGTAGATGCTCCTCGTTCCTTTGAAGCGCTTCTAGGGGAGGGTAGCTGTAGACCAGTTCGCTGAGTGGTCGGTCGTGCCGCCAGTTCGGCCGGTTGATGGGTAAGTGCCACGGTCTAGTGACGCTGTGCTTCTTGGTAACTTCTCCATTCCGAACCGTCCACCGATATTCCGTAGCGTGCTCGACAGCGCTAGTAACAATCTTCGAATAAAGGGCGACATGGTTGTCTACGAGTGCGTGGACGGAATCCCGCAGGTCAACGGCGATGGCGCTGATTTGCTCCAGTGCTGCAGCAGCAGTCGCTGCTTGGCTCTGTAGGAAGGCGTTGCGTCCGCGCGTGCGCGACTTTAGCCCGTGGTCGAGTGCGACAGCAGCTGCGGTGAGGAGAACAGCCACCACGGCCACTCCGGCAGGCTCCGAGATGCTGTGCCAGAACTTCACAAGCTGGTCGCCCGCAGCAGAGACAGCAGTTGTCGGACGCAGTGCGACCCAGATCGAGCCGAGCGCCAGGTAGAGACCAACTGGGGTGCGTAGCCAGTGCATGATGAAGCGGGAAGCTTGCGTCATGGCGGCTGGTACACCGAGCAGTGCGCGCACCAGGCGGCCCCCTATCGGCTGACGCCCCGTGAGCCAAGGGCGCAAACTCTCGGGAGGGTCGGGCTCGGACCCCGATGCGACGCCGGTGCGGCGTCGAAGGCGAGCCAGTATCGAGCGCGTGGTTACGTACCGTGAGGCGGCGCGCTGCATCGTGACGACATTGCCACCGCGGATGGACCAGATCGCGATCCGCTCCATCAACGGGTCCAGATTAAGCAGGACCGTGTAGATCGTGAACGCGACGATCACCGATACGGCGAACACGATCGTCGACGCCCAGATGAAGAGTCCCGCGACGCCACCCAGGTCCGCCGCGAAGCCGCCGTCGATCAGCTTCGTCGTCCATGCGACGGGGGCGAACAGCCAGTCGGCGATCTCGGGCACAGCACCTCCGTGGTCGTACAGGCACCAGAGGGGGTATGTACTGACAACACCCCAGGTGGGAGGGCATAAGTCTAGTCGCGCTCAACCGTGCGGCGCTGGAGTTTGTGCCCAACGTTCATGCATAGCCCGTTGTCGACCTCGGGCCGTGCGGTAGGCGGAGTGGAGAAGGCTGCGGACCGACCGATGCCTCAAGCAGCCGGCCTCTCCGACAGTCGTCGGGGCGCTGTTCGCGAGCTCGGCCAGCGGAGGCGTGGTGCACGACTTTCCCCCGGGTGCACTGCCGTTCCACCGTTGGAGCGGTTGGGGATATCGCCGTGTCCAACGAAGCGGTTGTCGACGGGTGGTCAGACGTGAGAGTTCCTGACGCCACCTTGCCCGCGGCCGATGCGCTGGCAGCGCAAGCCTCCGCCGGACGCGCATGCGCGAACCCATCGTGTGACGGCGCTGTCGATGCCGCACGACGAGCGGACGCGTTGTATTGCTCGCCGGCGTGTGCCGCACGGGCCAGGGCGGCTCGGTACCGGGCATCGACCCGCGGTCGGAAGGTCGCGGCCGAGTACCGGCGCACGCGGACGGAGGCGGAGAGTGTCCGTGGCCGTCGTCGTCGGGCGGTCTCGGGACTGGACGCCGAAGAATCCCGGTTGGAGCGGGTGCGGGCGTCGGTGGATGCGGAGCTGCCGCGCATGGCCGCGCAGGTCGAGGCGGTCCGCGTTCACATCACCGCGCTCACTGCGCGAGTGGACGGATTGATCGCTCAGCGCGATGGGGCTCTGCACGATGCCCGCCAGCTGGCCCGGCTTGTGCGGCACTTGTTCCTGAGCACCGGAGCTGAAGGCTTCACCCGGCCGGGTATTCAGGCGTTGCTTGCCGCTCACCTGACAGGCGCTGACCGGCAGCAGCTGCCGACCAGGTACGAGGGCTCCGGCCCGGACGAACCGTCAGTTGGTGAGGCCATCGAGAGGCAGGGGAACGCATCATGGCAATGAACGTCACCGTGATGCGCTCGGCCTCCTACCTGCTCGACACCTGCCAGACCGCCGACGGCGTCGTGAAGGGCCCAGCCGGGTACTACCTCGCCGATGGCACATGGCCCGGTCGGTGGCGCGGATCCGGACTCACGGGGATTGGCCTGGACGACGGCACGAGCGTCGGTCGCGCCGAGGCGATCACGCTGTTCCACCAATTCGCCCACCCCATCACTGGTGCCGCGCTCGGCCGCACTCCGGCACCCGACTCGCAGGTCGTCAACGGCTTCGACTTGACGTTTCGGATCCCGAAGTCGGTGTCGCTGCTGTGGGCGGTGGCCGACGAGGAGACCCGGCGGCAGATCTGGGACGCGCACACCGAGTCGGTGGGCATGACGCTCGACTGGATCGAGCGCGACGTTCTGCGTACCCGCTCCGGCCGGGACGGCGTTGCGGTGGAGACGACGCGGGGTCTGGTCGCGGCGGCGTTCGATCATTTCGAGTCCCGTGACGGCGACCCGCACCTGCACACCCACGTCGCCGTGGCCAACCGGGTCCAGCGCGCCCGTGATGGTGTGTGGCGCACGATCGACGGTCAGGCGCTCCTGCGCTCGACGGTGGCCGCGTCGGAGCGGCACGAAAACCTGCTGCTGGACCTGCTGCACGAGCGCCTGGGCATGGAGTTCACCGAGCGTCCACGCGAGGGGGTGAGCTCGAAGGCGGTCGTCGCGGACGCCGCCGGTGTCGACGCGCACCTGGTGGACGCGTTCAGTTCCCGGGACAAGGCGGTCAGCGCGCGCCTGGCGGAACTGACCGGCGCGTGGTCGGCCGAGCACGGCGGTGTGGCTCCGCCGCGCAAGGTCGTCGACGCGCTCAAGCTCTCGGCGTGGGCGAGCACCCGCACCCCGAAGAAGAAGTCCCCGGACTCCCTGTCGACGCTGACGCGCCGGTGGCGATCGGAGCTGACCGCGCTCGGCACCGACCCGGCCGAACTGGTCGCGGCCAGCGTCGGTCACCCGGTGCGGCAGGTCGCGGTCCGGCGGATCGCGTCGGACCCGGCGACCTTGGACGCCCTGGCCCGGCTGGTGCTCGCCGAACGGGCGACGGACTACACGCAACACGTCGCCCCTGCCGACGTGGAGGCCGGGGAGGTCGCCCGCTACCTCGCCGCGGCTGGTGCGGGTGCGGCCGAGACCGGCGGTGACGTCGCCGACCAGGTGACCGGGCACCTGGCCGCGCTCGTGCACGAGGACCTCGCTACCACCCGATCCACCTGGACCCGGGGCGGGGCGCTGGCCGCAGCTGACCGGCTGACCCGGCTCCTGCGAGCCGACGCCCGAGACCGGGAGCTGCTGACCAACGCGATCGCGGACGCCGCTCTCGCGTTGTGCGTGCCGCTGACCCCCACGCGGTACCAGGTCCCGCAGAACGCCACCGCGGCCGTCCTCGATCAGGACCACGCGGTGTTCGACCCCACTCACCGGCGGGTGTTCAGCTCACGCCGCGTGCTTGACGCCGAGGCTCGGCTGCAGGAGTCCGCGACCGCCCCTCTGCCGGCGGAAGCGACCGGTGCCCTGGACCCAGAGCAGGTGAGGGAGGCGCTGGCGGGGTTCGACGCCGGGCAGGGGCGCCGCCTCGCACTGGACCAGGCGTCGGCGGTCGAGCATCTGGCGTGCGCGCCGTCGCGTCTGGCGGCGGTGGTCGGGCCGGCGGGCACTGGCAAGACCACGTCGCTTCGGGCGCTGGTGCACCTGTGGACCAAGGCACACGGGACGGGCAGCGTGCTCGCCCTGGCACCGTCGGCGCGCGCCGCGTCGGTGCTACGCGGCGAACTCGACGGCGTGGACGCCACGACCCTGGCATCCTTCATCACCGCGAACACCCCGCAGGCAAAGGCCAAGCGGGCCGACTGGATCAAGACCTGCCGCACCCGCCGCGCCACCGCCCGTACCCTGCCCGCCAGAGCCCGCGCCACACGCACCCTCGCGAAGGCGCAGGCGCAGGACGCCTCCGTGAGCGTGCGGGCCGGGTCGGTGGTGATCGTCGACGAGGCGGCGATGGCCACCACCGCGGACCTGGACCTGGTGCGCGCCGAGGTCACCGCGGCCGGCGGGCGGATGGTCCTGATCGGTGACCCGGCACAGCTCGACGCGGTCGGCGCCGGCGGGATCCTCGGCCGACTCGAACGCACCGGACACACCGCCGAGCTGACGTCGATCTTCCGGTTCATCGACCCCTGGCAGCGTGAGGTGTCACGCCGGCTACGCGCCGGCGACCTCGGTGTCTTCGTCGAGACCGATGAGGAGACCTTGGAGCGGGGGAGTGGGGGACCGCGGTCGTATGCCGACGCGGGGTGGGTGCACGACGGGGCCGGCGAATCGATGCTCGAGGGCGCCTACGCCGCGACCCAGTCCGCGCTGGCCCGTGGGGTCGACGCGGTGCTGCTGGTCGCCACGAACGACAACCTCACCGACCTCAACACCCGCGCGACCCTCGAAAGACGCGCAGCCGGCCTGGTCGACACCACCCGGCTCGTGCGGCTGCGCGGGCGAGCCGACGCCGGGGCCGGGGACCTGCTGATCGCCCGCCGCAACAAGCGCAAGATCACCGACACCGACGGCCGCGCAATCCAGAACGGCGACCTACTGCGCCTGGAGAAGATCACCATCACCGGGCAAGCGGTGTGCCGGCGCATCACCGGCGACGGACAACACGAGACCGGAGCCCGCATCACCCTGCCGGCGTCCTACCTGCGCCGGCATGGCGAACTCGGATACGCCCTGACCGCGCACCGCGCCCAAGGCATCACCGTCGACGAGGCGCACCTGGTCATCCCCGATGGCGCGCACATGACCCGCGAGCTGGTCTACGTCGCGATGACCAGGGCACGCGGGGCGAACCACGTGTGGTGCGCGATGCCCGACGCGGACCAACTGCGCGCCGAACACACCCCGGCCTTTGCCCCCGACCCCGACGGGGCGCTCCGCCCGGTCGAGCACACCGCGGTCACCGTCCTGGGCAGGGCACTGTCGGCGACCACGGCACAGTCCACCGCGCACGAGGTCACCGAGGCCGAGACCGAGCGCACCAGCTCCCTGTCGACCCTGGCAGCCGAGCACGAACACCTCGTCCACCTCGCCGCCGAGGCCCGCCTGCGCGCACTGCTGACCGATCTGCATCGCCCGGACCACGCCGAGGCGTACTGGACCGACGAGGGCGCCTGGACGGCCCTGGTCGCGACGTTCGCGCGCGCCGACGCCCTCGACCCCGACCGGACCAGGCGCCTACTCGCGCTGGCCCACCACCGCGGCACCGAACCCGTCCAGGGCGAACTCGCGGTGTTCGGCGACGCACCCGCCCTCGCCGCCCAGACGCGGCGAACGATGCAGGCCACCCCAGGCCGGCACGACGACCCCCGAAGCAGCGAAGCCGACGCTCACGCTCCGGCCCGCCCACGGCGCGTCGACGCCACTGCCTTCGAGGACGCCCCGGACTCGGACACCGCGCCAGCGGACCCCGACGCCGCCGACGACGCCCAGGTGCGCAGTGCCGCGAGCTTGGCGCACTGGACGCTCAACTCCGCGATCGTGCGCCCGCACCTGGCCGCCGGTCCACCAGCAGACTGGGTCACCGGCCTGACACCACCGGTGACCGACGGCCCCGCGGACATCCTCGACATGGCCCGCCAAGCGACCACCCTGATCGGTGCCCGCACCGAGCACCTGCGCACCCAGATTCTCGACCCGGACGCCCCCGACTGGGTCGACCAGCTGCCGATCCAACCCGACCCCGACTTCGACCCCGACGGCGCCGCCGCATGGGAGCGCGCCGCCCTGGCCGTGGCCGCCTACCGGGACACCTTCAGCATCGACGCACCCCACCCGCTCGGCCCCACACCCGACACCGGCTTCCAGGCGCGGGCGCGAGAGCTGGTCGCCGCCCAGCTCAACCGGCTCGACGGTGCCCCGACCCCACCGATGCCCGCCCGCTGGGAACCCCGCGTGGACAACCACGCGGATCCCGACTTCGACTGGTCCGACCTCGACCCCGGCGAGGTCACCGCCCTGACCCGCACCGAAGCACGCGCCATCCACACCTGGCGGCCACTCGACGAACCAGAACCTGTCGACCACGAGCCTGACCCGACCATCGACTTTCAGGACGGCGAAGGGCCCGTGCTGTGGGAGCCGGGCTACACGATCCAGGTCCCCGGAGAACCCGACTGGCAACAGCCCACCCCGCCTCGGACCAGCGTCCACCCCGAGCGACTCGGCCGGCTCGCCCAGGTCAACCAGGCCGCCTACAGCTACTGGCAGCAGCAGGCCGCCGAACGCGGATCTTGGGTCCCGGAGTATCTGGCCGAACGCCAGCTCGCAGTAGTCACGCCGGCGCACGCCCCCGCAGGGTGGACCAGCACGTGCGACCACCTGCGCGCGGCCGGGTTCACCGACACCGAACTCCTCGACGCCGGCCTGGCCACGCACTCGCGACGCGGCACCCTGATCGACCGGTTCCGCGACCGCGCGGCCGTACCGCTCTACGACGCCGCCGGGCGCCTGGCCGGTTTCACCGCCCGCGCCAACCCGCAGATCACCGACCCGAAAACACCCAAGTACCTCAACACCCCAGCCACCGACCTGTTCGACAAGTCCCGCACCATCGCCGGCCTGACCCCGCGCACCCGCGACGCCCTCGCCCTGGGGGCCACGCCCGTGATCGTCGAAGGCGCGCTCGACGCCGCGGCGGTCACCGCCGCCGGCCCCGGGGTGGTGGGCCTGGCGCCCTGCGGCACCGCCCTGACCTCCGCACAACTCGCCGAGATCGCCGACGCCCGCGGCGGCAACCTGGACGGCCTGGTGCTCGGCTTCGACGACGACCCGGCCGGCCACAGCGCTGCCGCACGCGCCTGGCAACTGCTCGGACCCCGCACCGCAGCCCTGACCCGGCAAGCGGCCTGGGGAAGCAAGGACCCCGCCGAACTCGCCACCGCACACGGCCAGGCCGCGGTGATCACCGCGGTCGACAGCGCCCGGCCGCTGGTGCGCGAGATCGTCGAGCAACACACCACCGGACGCGACCTGAGCACCGTCGAGGGCCTCGTCTACGCCGCGCAGTCCATCGCCATCGACGTCGTCCCGTCGCTGAACCAAGACGCGATCGACGCCGCCGGATCGATGTTCGGGGCCGCGGCGGCAGACGCAGGCAACGCGTACCTGCGCCCCGACGCGACATGGCAGACCGCGGTGCAGAACGCGCTGGTCGCCTACAGCAGTGCCGCGTCTTTGGAGCCAACAAACCGAGACCAAGCGTGGTCGCGCCCCGACCCGCATCGGGCCGCGTCGTCGACCACGTACCAACACCCGAGCGTTGCTTGAGCGGGCTTGTGCCGTCCTGGATAGCCGTCCAAGTCGAACGCTTGGCGTGCCTCTCACCCGCCTATTGGTGTCGTCGGCTCGGCCGGGCTACCGACCCTCGAGTGCACGGCAGCTCTTCTCGTCTGCTTCGAGCTTGATAACCGAGAACGGCTTATCGTGCTATGGGCGATTTAACACTTGTTGTTCGCTGTAGTAACGCAGTAGGCGATTGTAGTTAGTTGAGAGTCAAGGCGATGGCTTCGAGGCGGTCAGTCAGAACGGTCATCCTCCGCGGCATCCCCTGAGCGGCGCGGCCTTGGAGATAGACGCCAACATCGCGAACGCTCTTGACTCCGCCTCGCGCCAACCCGGCATTCGACGGTCCGACGAGGCCCGGGCCCTGACTCGAGGCTGGTCGCGAGGCGATGCACGCGTTCAAGGTTGCGCGACTTTGCTTGCTCCCGTGGGCGAGGAAGTTACGCACTGCCTTGAGTAGCTCGAGGACGCAGGCATCTTCTGGAGTGTTCGCGATGCGAGCAACTCTGCTGCTATACGTGCTCGTAAAGTCGCGGGACGCAGCGGTTTTCCATCGATCGACCGAGGGGAACGTGATGTTGCGTCCAGAAGTATCCAGCAAGGATTCGATCGTGTCCGAAGGAAGTCGCTTTGGGTATTTTGGCTGGAAAGAGCTCAATCCAGGCACGATGCCGCGACCAGGAAGCGCCGCAATTGCGGCGTCAAGGTCGCTCTGCAAAGAACTGACGAATCTAGAGGGCGCCTTTGAGATTACCGCGATATGCCACCGGTGCTGAAAGATTTCCCACTCGCCTCCTAGCCGGAACGCGAGGTCGCACACCAGGCCGCGCTGACGAGTCAGCTTCTTGGGGTCCGTGGTGGGTATCGAGTTGTACTCGACGTCGCTGCGGGACTTCGCGTCCTTGACGCGTGTCACAAAGTCAACGACGACATTCGAGGGTTCCAGAGTCCGGGCCATGAGGGTCAAGCTAGCGCAGTGACGGCCTTGTTGAATCATTTTCCACCATTTGGCCTACACTGTGCGCCTCTTAGCTACCCGAGCAGCGACGATGTTCATGCCGTGCTCGACGTCACGGTCAGGTGGTGTCCGGGTCGCGAACTGGGGTGTCATCGGTGCGCTGCTATGAGCAGAACGCCGCTCGTGTATCCCTGCTACAACAAGGGATCGGGTGGTCTCCACCGAGCCTTTCCGGCCGTCTTCGGTCTGACAGCAAATGGGGTACGGTCCGATCAGAACAGGCGGGCTATGGTGGATCGAAGAGGGTGCCCTGCCCGGCGTCCACCGGCCGCAGACCCGCGTCGAGCGCATCGCCGATGTCCAGACCGAGCAGGAGAGCGGCCCGGACCGCCAGGGCGCGCTCGCGCGCACCGCGCACGTCACGCAACGGACCACCGATCCTGTGGCGGCGTGCCGCCCACTCGCGCCGGTTCGCGCCCGGGTCGCTGGGATGCAGATGCGTGGGGTTCTGACACAGCGGGTTGTCGCACTCGTGGGCCAGCAGTCCGGGTAGCTCAGCCTCGCCCGGGTGGTGGATCAGCCAGGCGAATCGGTGCGCGATCACCACGGTCCGGGCAGCGACCCAGAACCGGCCATGCCCTGCCGATGCCACCGCCCCGGTCCACCACCAGCACCCGTCCGCCCCGTCGCGGACCACGTGGGAGAAGAACCGATCCCGAACCGTGTCGGTGCGAGCGGCCGAAGCCAGAAGCTGCCGGCGTCTGTCGTCTGCGCCGCTGACGTCGTCAGGTGCAGCCTCGCTCGACAACCCGGACAGGGCAGCGAGCCCCGGCAGCGCCGGCTGTTGCGGCGAGGAGCCGGACGGTGCAGACACCGGCCCAGGATCAGGCCGGACCGGCGAGTCCCGGAGCTCCGGGGGCACTGGCGGCGCGGCGCTGCGCGATGAGCGCGTCGAGTTGGGTGGGCCGATGGCCCGACCATGTCCCGATGCCCGGGGCATGCACGATGGGTGCCGTGGTGTGCCCGGCGACGACCTGCTCGCGCTCGGCCGGGTCGAGGTCGCCCAGGTCCACCGCTTCAAACGGCACGCCGGCCTTGTCCAAGGACCGCTTCGTCGCGGCGCACGCCTGACAATGCGGGGAAGAGAACACGGTCACGGGCTCCGGCCGGTCCGGGGTAGAAGACTGTGCGTCAGTACGGTCGGGACGGTCGGTGTCCTCCGGTGCGGAGGTCTGAGACGTCCGCGGGGTGTTCTGGTCGATCATCGCTTCTCCTCGAGGCTGTAGGGGGCGGTGTTGCGTCCGGGCTCAGCGGCGCTGCCGGCGGCGGTACCGCTGTCCGGGTCGACGGGCGCGGCCGGCCGGGAAGTACCCGCGCCGGCGCCGCGCGATCACCCAGGCGAGCAGGGGAGAGGGCCACCGGGCACCCTTGGTCTGGTTGTGCCACCGGCACGCGGCCACCTGGTTCGACATCGACGTCGCCCCACCGCGCGACCACGGGTAGAAGTGGTCGGCCTGGTCCGCGCGCGCCCGGCACCGCCGCCACGGCGTGACCCGCGCCGAGTACTCGCACCGCCCGCCGGCCAGGGACCGGCCCGCCGCGCGTTGGGAAGTGTCGAACCACCTCACCGGGTCCCGACGCGCGAGCATCCGCACCTTCCGGACCACCGAGGCCACCAGCGCGATCACGATCAGCCCGGCAACCACCGGCCAGCCCAGCCGTTCCGGCAACGACTCCAACGGCAGGTCAGCACGCCACATCATCAGATCGCTCCCGCATATCGGTGAGATCCCCGCCATCCCCGGGCCCTGCAGCATCCGGAACGGCGGGCCGGGATAGGAGGGGAGTCCGTGGACCGCACCGGCACGGTGCGGTCCACGGACTCCCGTTCGCTCAGGCCGTCAGCTCACCGACGGCGCGGCGCTTGCGCTGGTCCGACCAGCGCAGAAGCCCGCCACCGGTGAAGGCGAGCACCAGGCCGACCGCGAGGATCAGCCCCATCCGGGACAGACCGGTAATGGCGAGCTGCTGCGCGCTCGCGCCACCGCCTCCGCCACCGGACCCGAAGTACACCGGGCCGACCGACTCGTCCGGCGCACCGCACTGACCGGTCACCGTCCGGGACTCATCACCCACAGTGATCTGCGCGGTCTCGACCATCGTCAGCGCACCGATCACCCGCTGTCCGGCGGACGGCACGGTGAACCGGTTAGTGGAGTACGTCCCGGCCTTCGTCACCTTCCCGTCGACTGTGAGCGTGGTGTAGACGGCGGCCTCGGTGCACACGTCCGCCGCCACGGTGATGTTCCCCGCGCCGGTGTTGATCGGCGCGTCACCCCAGGTGGCCTGGTTGGCGGTCAGCTCGTACACCGTCGAGGACAGGTCAACGCTGGCGCCCGCCGGCAGGGTACCGACCAGGTGGATGTCGTCCCACAGCTTGTCTCCGGCGCCGGCCAGACCATCGCCGTTGGTGTCCTCGTGCCCGAGCGTGGTGGACACCGCGACGACGTCGAAGGTCTCCGAGGCCTCACCGCACGTGCCCCGCTCGAAGATCGACCCGTCCGGCCGGTAGCCGGTCTCCACCCATCCGTACCGGCCCGCCTCACCAGCAGCAGTCGTGTACGCGTCGGTCAGGTACTGCTCGGCATCGCCCAGCGCGATCGGCGCCGAGGTGTGCACCAGCTGGTCCTCCGAGCACACCAGGTCGGTGCCGGCAGGCGCGAAGTACAGCCGCGAGACCGCCGTCGACCCGGACCCGAACACCGAACCGTCCTGCGGTCGGATCACGTCCTTCGTCGAGTCCCCGGCCACCGGGATCGACGTCGGCTCACCGCTGTCCGAGGCGTACACCGCGGCCTCGGTCACCAGCCCCGGCGTCTCCGGGACCGGCGGCAAATCGGGGTTCCCGGCGATGAACCACGTCTCACCCAAGTCGTTGGCCGGACTGGTGTACGCCTCCACCCGGTCGTCCCCGGCGAAGGAGTACACGAACACGAAGTAGTCCCCGGCCTCGTACGTTGCGGTGGTCGGCGCGATGATCGGGTTTTCGTCGTCCCACCCGACCATGAAGACGCCGTTGACCGCCGAGAGGGTGTCCTGCCAGAACACCGGCGCCCCCTCGGGAATCTCGACGGTGGCCGGACGCGACTCAAAAGGCCCGTACACGCTGACAGTGGCCTCCGGGACGTCGGCAGCGAACCGGTCCAGGCCGGCGAACTGCCCGTGATCGTCTGGCAGCCCCGAGATCGTGATCGTGTCGAACACCCGACCCCCGGGGACGATGTTGTACTCCCGGGTCAGCGACGCATGCTCGATCTGCCACCGCACGATCGATGTCTCGTCGGTCTTCGTCCCATCCGACCAGACCTCGTCCCGCACGTAGTCCGCGCTCGCCTCCGGCTGCAACGCCTTCGACGTCGACCACACCCACACGTACGTCGACGACGCCGGAGCCGCACCGGCCACCTGGTGTAGCTCCACACCCGGACCCGACGCGACCGCCGTGCCGGAGAACACCGGCTCACCCGAAGGAGTCGCATCCGAGTTCGGGACCGGGACTGTGCCAACGTCGTAGACCGCCCACGCGTACGTCACCGGCACCGGGGCGCTGTCCACCACGACCCAGGTATCACCCTCGGCAGCGGCCGGCACGAACGAATCCGTCAGCACCTGACCCGCAGCGACCACGGCCGGAGCGGACGAGACACCCTGCGGACGGAAGTCACCCACCGCACGGAACCGCACACCGGTAGAGCCCAACACCTCCGGGTCGTCCGCTCCACGTCGCAGACTGTCCTGAACGCCGGTGCCTGCGCGAAGAGCTTCGAGCGTCGCCCACGTGATCGGGTACTCGGTCTTGAACTGGACGTCGTGCGCTCCGGGCCCAGCGACCCAGCGCAAGCTCACGGGACTACTGGAGGTCTTTCCGTTGAACGTTCCGGTCTCGCCCTCGTCGACCTGTCCGTTGCCGTTGGTGTCGAACACCGCTCCCTCGGTGAGAGTCGCCGTGAAGTCGATGCCGGGAATCCACTCGCCGCTGCCGTTCTGGATCCCGATGTTGCCGATCGAGCCGGTGCGCTGGGTGCCGAGGTCGTAGGTCTGGACCTCGGTCTGCGCCGTCAGGTTCGTGGAGGACGTCGCCAGAGCCCACAGCCGGTCGGCCTCCGCGGTCAGACCCGGCCAAGCGGCGGCCTGCAGCGCAGCCTTGCGAGCCTCACCGCTGACCCCGCCCTTGTTGCCCTCGTCGTAGTGCATGTGCACCAAGTAGGAACCCGCTGCGTTCGACAGGGCACGGTCGCCGACTCCGATCGACGCCGGGTCGTACTGCAGCCGGTCCAGCAGCCACGCCATAGCGGCGGCATCCTGCCCCGTGACCCGTTCGCTGCTCACCGCACCCGACGGCGGGTTCAGGCCCAGGTTGATGCACCACACCCAGTCCGCTCCACCCGTCGGATCGGGCAACGGTCCCAAGAACGCCGACCCGGAGCCCGTCACCCCGCTGATCAGCCACCCATCCCCGGCCGCTCGGCCGCCAGCGATGGCCTGACCCGCCGACACCCGGCCTGCGTCACCGGCGACCGCCGCGCCACTCGTGCCCGAGGCGAGCAGGCCGCCGGTGATCGCCATCACCGCCATTCCCGCAGCCACCCGGTGACGAACCCGCCCAACGACAGGTCGGGACGGGGAGCAACTGCTGGCTCGTGCTCGAGGTTCAGTGTTCCGGGCCCTCCATCCCGGCCACCACGACCACACACGCATACACACCTCCGCGAACGCTCGGGAGACACCGCCAGGCGGCGGCGCTCACCCGAGCCCCGCCTCTAGCGAGCACGCGTGGCCGGTGCGATATCGAGCAAGCAGGAGACGACTGACGCCCCAGCCATGTCGACCGGGGCGTCAGATCAGCGCATCTACAGACTCAGCAATCCCAGCTTTGACCGCTGGTATCGCCGCACACGGCGTTGCTGCTGCCGCCGAACATGTCCTCCCAGCTGCGGTTGTCCTGTGGCTGGTTGGTCGTGCCAGTCGTGCCCCCGGTCTGGCTACCGCTCGAGCTGTTGTTGCGCCGGGTGGTGCCGGCATCGCCGCTGGTTGTCTTCTTCCCATTGCGTCCCGAACTGCCTGCGGTGTTCGACCGGGCGGACGCCGCGGCAGCCTCTGCTGCAACCCGGTCCTGTTCGGTCTGCCATGCTGCCTGAGCGTCGGTGACCGCCTGGCGGGCAGTCGCTAGCTCCGTGGTACGGGCACCGAGATTGGTGGCCAAGGCGTTCAGTTCATCTGCCGTCGGGTTCTCGGAGAGTTCTTGGTCTCGTGCGGCGGCTGCCCGGTCGATCAGGTCACGCAGACTCTGCCGAGGGGTGTTGTCCAGGACCTTGCCGTCCGAGCTGATCAGCAAGGCCTCGCCCTCGGTGATCCCGGCGTTGAGCTGCTCGCGCGCGGCTTGCAGGGCCGCGGTGGCCCGATCGAGCTGCCACGACTGGTGGGACTCACGCACGGCGGTTGCTGCTTCGGTGATCGCAGCCGCCGCGCCGCGGGCGGTGTTCACTCGGTCCTCAAGCCCCGCAGCGCCGGCGGTGATCTTCTCGGTGGCCCACTGCCGCCAGGCAGCGTTGGGGCTGGTGTCCGGAGCCGGGGTGATCGCTTCGCTGGCGGTCAGCGCAGCGGACAGCGACTTCAGCGTCCCGGGATCGGTGACCTGGCCTCCAAGGTCCAACAGGCCAGCCGCGTCATCCGTCGCTTCATCAACCGCCGCGATCCGCTCGGCCAGCTCTGCCGAAACGCCCTCGTACGCGGTGATCGCCTCTCGGCGCTGAGCGTTCTGGATCGCGATCACCGTACCGACCCCAGCGCAAGCCACGACCGCGACGATGACCGCGGCGATCAGCACACGCCGCATCCGCCGCTTGGGAGACACAGGCGTGTTGCCCTCATCGGGCGCGCTGTTCGCCGCGTCCGCGTCCGGCTGCACCACGTGGGCGATGTCCACGGCCATGAAGCTCCACTCCCTGCGTCGGCAAGCACCCAGTCGGGTGAATTACTGCGGCACGACGACGCTAGCGCGAACTACCGACATTGCGGGAGCGATCGATTCGATGGGTCCCGCAGGGCATGGCGATTCGTCAGCCAACGTCCGAAAAAGGCGTTACTTCCGGCTGTCCTTCGACTCGGGTCGCGCGCTTGACTCTGATCAGTACGCGTAGCTGAGGGAAGCATCGAACGACAAGCGGACGAACCACGCGAAGAGCACGGCGAGGACTGCGAAGTAGACGAGGTCCCGGTTGCCGGGGGTGGCGAGGACCGAACGCCGCCAGGTCGAAGGCCGCCCGGCGGTACGCCACCGGATCCAGTCGCGTCGGCTGAACAGGGCCCGCACGCCTGCGACGGCGCTCCAGGTCGCGCACACGGCCACTGCCTGCAGCGTTGCCCGGAACCAAGGGTCACCCCCGAATGTTGCACCGCAGGCGGCCCCGACTACCGCGATCACGAAAGCCGGGATGGAGGCTAGCAGTGCTCCGCCTTGAACGACCGGGGTACGCAGTTCGACGTCCGGCGGGCTACCGAAAGCAGCTTCGACCGATCGCCGCGCCCGTTCTCCGCGGGTCTCGCCCTCGAACCTGGTACCGGTCAACGTCCAAACGGCTGTCGTGAGCCAGGTGTAGACGGCCACGATCGGGCGTGGCGGGTCCAGATCAGTCGGCGTCGTGCGTGGGGGATCGACGTTCTTCGTCTGTGGGGTACGGCTTCGGCTGGGAGTCATCGTGCTACAGAACGATTGCCCAGATCAGTGCCGACAGGGCGGCCCACGGGATGGTGGTGAGCGCGAGGTCGATGTCCCTGGGCTGCGAGGCCGCATCGGGGACGAAGGGGCCGGTCTGTGCCTGGCGCCACGCCCGGATCGATTGGGTGCCACGGACTGCTCGGAGAGCCCAGACGAGGGACAGCCCGAGGAGCGGCAGGGCGCTCACGCTCAGCGCTGTCGCGAGCAGACGCAGGCCCAGAGTGTGGTCAACGGACGCTGCGAGTGCGATGCACGGCAGACCGATCGCGGTACCGAGAGCGGCCCCCGCGAACGTGAGGAACTGGCAGAGTGCCACGGCCATGCTCTCGCGCACATCCGGGTCGGGGGATGGCCCCCAGCCCCGGTCGATCACCGCGGCAGCTGTCTGCTTGGCCGAGCCACCCTCGCTGCGGTGGAAAGCACGGTAGAAGGTGGTCAGAAGCGCCGACATGATCGCCAGCGTCAACGCGCTCTCGCTGATGGGTCGGTACTCAGTGCGCTGCGCCAATCCCACAAAGCACCTCCCCGCACATCTGCAGCACGGACCAAGCGTCTGCGACCAGTGACGTCCTGTCGGCGGCGGCACGCGCAGCAGAGCCCGTCATTCGCTTGAGCGAACCTGAAGCGGTGGCTGCTGCTCTTTCGGCCGCAGCGGCTCTTTTTATGGTCAGCGAATCCGATTCACGAAGGTCGTGAGCCTCGAGGCCTGGTAGACCGAGATCGAGGTCCTGGTCGTCACCGGCGTCACGAACCCGCGCACGCAGGCCGCGAACATCACGAATCGCGAAGAGCCCGTAACTCTCCCCATGGACGCGCGTTGTAGATGCCACCGACAATTCCAGGGTGACAGCGACCCCACGTGCCGCCCATCTCTGAACGGCGTCGACGTGATTTTCTGTGAACATCGTAAGACTCTGGCTATATCGTAGTATTTGCGAAAGACCAGAATATTCCAAGACCCAGAATGATTATCGATGCAGCTACAAGCGTCAGTCGAGCTACTGATCGCGTGTCATTGCTGGCGGCGGCGCGCCGCCCTCTGTGGGGTGACTCTATGCCTGGCTTTGGTTGGGTCCCGAGTGCAATCAGGGAGAGGGCTGCGGCAAGACCGCATACCAATTTGCTCGGCCACCACGGCAGGAGCGTGATGGCCACGCATGCGGCAACGAGCACGATGGTGGGGGCCCATCGCCATCTTCTTTCGCGTATGGAGGTCGCAGCACTGGCGGGGACTACAACCGCCCCTGTTGTCACCATGGAAACCAGTGCGGCGAAGATGAAGAATGCCAGCGTGACGGCAGTCCGCAGGTCCTGGCTCATGTGGTCATTTTTCTACGCAGCTACCGAGGAGCCGTGTTGGGTGAGTTGTCTGCATGTTCAAGTTGCCCAGTGATTCCCACAACGCCCACTCACGCCGCGCGGCGACTCGGGATGCATCATTTACGTGTCGGGCCGTCCAAGCTGTCCCGTTGGTAGATGCCGAACCGGCTGCTCCGGCTGCGGAAAGGGCGGTCTGGGCTACGGCCGAACCGCACGCGGTGCTCTTCCAATCGTAAGAGCAGTCATAGACGGCGCCTACCGCGGTGCTGCCGATGCTCAGCGTAGTCAGTCCGGTCGCCACCACGCCCAACGCGACACCCCCGGTAGCCACTGTGGCGGCAGCAATCGTCACGCCTGCCGCTACGACGCCAGCAACTGTGCCGATCGTTCGCCATTCATCCCCAGTCCAGTTGACCGGGTTCCACCCCCAAAGCCCGAGCGGGTCGATGAGCTGCAGCGGGTTGCCGTTGACGTACCCGTATGGGCTCTGTGTGAGGTCCACGAGGGCGTCGATGCTCAGGAACTGTGCGGTGTCGGGGTCGTAGTAGCGAGCTCGCAGGTAGATCAGGCCGGTGGTGTCGGTGTACTCACCGGCGTACCCGAAGGCAGTGACCTGGCTGACCTGGCCCACGGCGGGGTCGCTGGTGGGATGCTCCGTGCCGTAGGCGCTGTAG
This sequence comes from Cellulomonas sp. RIT-PI-Y, assembly GCF_025642745.1. GTDB lineage: Bacteria > Actinomycetota > Actinomycetes > Actinomycetales > Cellulomonadaceae > Cellulomonas. The sequence continues at coordinate 3,539 of NZ_JANZKP010000050.1, read as the reverse complement.
TCGGAGGCCGCGACAACGCCGCCGCTCGCATCGGTGACAGCGCGGATGTTGCCGGTGAGGTCACCGTGGAGGTACATCACGGTCCCGTCGGGCTCGATCTGGGCGATCGGTGCGCTTGTGGCGCCGTATACATAGCGGTGGGTGGTATCGGTGAGCAGTTCGGCGACCGTGGTCTGGGTGGCCCAGACGAAGTCCACGGTGCTGGCGCCTTCGGTGCTGGTGGCGCGCAGTCCGTCGGCGAAGTACGTGTAGGCGTGTTCGACGCCGTCGAGGTCCGCGGCGATGAGGCGGTCGGCGGCGTTCCAGGTGTAGGTGTCTGACTGCTCGCCGGTGGACGCGCTGGTGCGGTTGCCGCGGGCATCGCTGGTGTAGGTCGTCGCGACCCCGTCGGTGCTCGTGGTCGTGGCCAGGGTCCCGTGGTCGGCGTAGGCCAGAGTCGTGCCGTCCTCCAGGGAAGTGATCTGCCCGCCGGCGGTCAGGGAGACGTCCCCGGCGAGGTTCCCCGTGACCTGGTCCAGGACGCCGCGGGCGTCCCACCCGTACTGCGAGGCGACCGTGGTGGTGGCGCGGGTGGTGGTCTGCTCGGCGAGCAGCCCCGCGTCGGTGTACTCATAGGCCAGGTCGAGCAAGGTCGCGCCCGACGCGTCGGTGGTGGTCGAGTCGCTGAGCAGGCCGGTCGCGTCGTGCTCGATGTCGGTGACCACCCCGTTGGGGAACGCGACCCGGGCGGCCTGCCCGTCCGCGGACCAGTCGTAGTCGAACGTCCCGGCGACCGGGTCGGTGAGAGTGTCCAGCTGCCCGGCGACGTCATAGGTCGAGGTCGTGCGGGTCCCGTCGGGGTAGACCAGCGCGGTCAGGTTCCCGTCGGCGTCCCATTCGTAGCCCACCTGCGCACCTGGGCGGGTCTCGGTGGTCAGGCGACCTGCGTCGTCGTAGGACCGGGTCGAGGTCCCGGCGCCGTCTGTGCTCGAGACCAGTCGGCCCGCAGCGTCGTAGGCGTAGGTGACGTCCGGGGTGGTGTCGGGGTAGTCGATGCCGGTGACCCGGTCCGCGGCGTCGTTCGCGTACGTGGTCACGGTGCCGTCAGCGGCGGTCTGGGACGTCAGGTTCCCGGCCAGGTCGTAGCCCAAGCTGGTCGTGCCCAGAGCAGTCGTACGGCCGGTGAGGTTCCCGGCCGTGTCGTAGGTGTAGGCCGTGGCCTGCCCGTCGGCGTTCGTCGCGGTGACCAGCTGCCCCACCGCGTCGTACGCCCAGGTCAGGGTCGATCCGTCCGCGCGGGTCAGTGCGGTCTGGCGGCCGTCCGTGTCGTAGGTGTTCGTGATCGCCCGCCCGTCGGCGTCCGTCACCGACGCGACCCGGCCCGCCGCGTCATACGTCGTGGCCGTGACCGTCCCGTCGGGAGCAGTGACCTTCGTGACCTGCCCCACCGCGTCGTACGTCGTCAGTGTGCGTGCCCCCGACGGGGACACGACCGCGACCGCGCGACCGAGCAGGTCGTACTCCCACGCAGTGACCCGCCCCAGCGGATCGGTGAGCGAGGTCTGGTTGCCCGCCGCGTCGTAGCCGTAGGTCGTGGTGCCACCACCCGGGGCGCTCGTGCTGGCCACCCGGCCGGCACCGTCATAGGTGTACGTCGTGCGTCCACCGGTGGCATCGACCATCGCGGTCACCTGACCGGCCAGGTCGTACTCCACCGAGGTGCGTGCGCCCTCACCGTCCGTCGAGGCGACCAGATCGCCCACCGCGTCGTACGCGAAGACCGTTTGAGCGCCTGTCGCGTCCGTCGCGGACAGCATCCGGCCCGCCGCGTCGTAGGTGTACGAGGAGGTGAACGCGCCCGCCGGGGCACCCACCTGACGTGGATCCGACGCCGACGTCAGGTTCCCTGCTGCGTCGTACGACGCAGCTGAGACCGCACCGTCCGGCCCGGTCGACGACGCCAGATTCCCCGCCGCGTCGTAGGCGAACGATGTCACCGCACCCAACGCGTCCGTCGCCGTGGCGACCGACCCGTCCTCGTTCACCGTGAACGTCGTCACCGCACCACCCGGATCCGTGCGTGTCAGCACGTTGCCACGCTCGTCGTACGTGAACGATGTCACCGCACCATCGGCGCCGGTCTGCGTCAGCGGATCACCGAACGCGTTGTAGGTCGCGGTTGTGGTCCGACCCAGCGGGTCGGTCGTCGAGATCAGGTTGCCGTAGGCGTCGTAGCCGTAGCTCGTGGTCTTGCCCGCTGCGTCCTTCGCCGTGGCGACCTGGTTGGTCACCGTGTAGGTAAAGGTCGTCGTGGCCGCCTGCGCGGTCCCGGACGCCGTGGTCTCGGACAGTACCTGACCGTCGGTGTACTTCTCCACGGTCACCGACCCGGCGCCATCGGTGATGGTCGTCTGCCCGGTGGCGTAGACGAAGGTCATGGCCCGACCCAACGGGTCGATCTGCTTCGTGACGCGCGAGGACGAGTCGTAGACATTCGTCGTGACGCCACCGCCAGCGTTCGTCATCGACGTGATCCGGTGCGCGCTGTCGTACGCGTAGGCCAGCGTTGACCCGTCAGCCAGCGTGACGTCGGTCAGGTCGCCGGCCGCCGAGTAGGAGTACGACACCGAACGATCGGCTTGGTCCGTCACCTGCACGATGTGGCCGTCAGTCCACCCCAGGGAGAGAGCGCCGCCGCGGGAGTCCGTGGCCGAGACGAGCCGGCCGTCCTCGTCGTAAGACAGGGACACCGCGTTGCCGTTGAGGTCCTCGACCCGCAGAAGCACGCCCGAGGCGTCGAACACGAACACCTGCGACTGCTGACGCACGAACCGGTAGGTGCCGTCCTCGCTGCGCTCCAGGGTCGCCAGGACCCGGGACGGCGCCGCGAAACCACCCGCACCATCGGCAGCGAAGGTCACCACCGAGCCGTTCTCCTGCTCGACCACGATCCACGCAGACGTCGCGAGATCGTTACCACCCGACGGAGTGAGCTGCAGGTCGTAGCCCGACGACCAGCCGTAGCCCAGACCGGACCCCTCGTCCGCACGAGTCACACCGTACGAGCGCGACCATTCCCGAGACAGCAGACCACTCGCGGAGGCGAGGTCGGTGGAGTTCTCGAAGAACTCTCCCGTCACGCTGTTCACCGGGTCGCCGTGGCAACGCTGTGAGCACGACTGTGACGGGTTCGAACCGCCCGACGTCTCGTTCGGCTGGGTCGGGCCTCCGGCTGAGGGGGCAGAGAAGCCGTTGCTGGTGGCCTGGATGTTCTTCGTCGAATCGGTGTAGCTCGCCACCACCGCGCGGTAGACGTGCGTCTGTCCGTCGGGAACGGCGATCGTTGCCGAGCACGTGTAGCCGTTGGCGGTAGTACCCCAATTGTTGTAGCAGGCTTGAATAATCGTGCTAGTGGTGAGGTCTTTGATGTAGACCTTGTAGGTCTGTTGGGTGTTGTAGACGTTTTGGTTCGCGGTTGCTGTAAAAGTGAGTGATTGGCCCGATCGCGTGCTTGCAGAGCTCGACGTTAAGGAAATCGTCCAAGGTCTCCGTGTTGTTTT
>NZ_JANZKP010000005.1 GCF_025642745.1 Cellulomonas sp. RIT-PI-Y | reverse complement strand
ACCGGTGGTGCCGGTGCCGGAGGCCGGGGCGGCGACGGCAGGGTCCCCCTCGGCGGAGGTGAACCGCACGCGACGGCGACTGGGGGCCTCGGCGGTCCCGTAGCCGACCAGCACCGCACCCCCGGCGGCCTCGGACTCGACAGCAGTGCCGGACGCAGCGGTGCCGGACTCAGCAGTGCCGGACGCGGCGGTCTCGGCAGCAGCGGTCTCGGCCGTCGGGGCGGTGGACTGCGGCGCGGGCGTCACCGGTCCGGCGGAGGCCGTGCCTCCCCCGCGCACGTACGGCTGCCCCGCGCCCTGCGGGTCGGTGTCCACCACGATGATCGGCACACCGACCTCGACGGTCTCGCCTTCGCTGACCAGCAGGTCGACCACCACGCCCGCGTACGGGCTGGGCAGGTCCACCAGGGACTTGGCGGTCTCGACCTCGACGATGGTCTGGTTGATCTCGACCGTGTCACCGACGGCGACGTGCCAGGCGGCGATCTCGGCCTCGGTCAGGCCCTCACCGGCGTCGGGGAGGTTGAACTGCTGGTAGGACGGCACAGGTTCTCCTTGTCGGAAACGAGCAGCTCAGTGGGCGAGGACGCGGTCGACGGCGTCCAGCACCCGGTCGAGGCCGGGCAGGTACTCGTGCTCCAGCTTGGCCACCGGGTAGGGCGAGTGGAAGCCGCCGACCCGCAGCACGGGGGCCTGGAGGTGGTAGAAGCACTCCTCGGTGATCCGCGCGGCGACCTCGGCGCCGGTGCCGTACAGCACCGGGGCCTCGTGCACGACGACGCAGCGACCGGTGCGGCGGACCGACTCGGCCACCGTGGTCACGTCCAGCGGGGAGATCGCGCGCAGGTCGACCACCTCGATGCTGCGACCCTCGGCGGCGGCCGACTCGGCGACCTTGAGCGCGGTGGCGACGGTCGGACCGTGCGCGACCAGGGTGACCTCGGTGCCGGCGCGCAGGACGCGGGCGGAGTCCAGCAGGGCACCGGCGGCGGGGGCGAGCGGGTCGGCCTCGGTGTCGACCTCGCCCTTCTCCCAGTACCGGCCCTTGGGCTCGAAGAACATCACCGGGTCCGGGCTGGCGATCGCCTGCTGGATCATCACGTGCGCGTCCGCCGGGCTGGACGGGCTGACGATCCGCAGACCGGCGGTGTGCGCGAACAGCACCTCCGGGGACTCGCTGTGGTGCTCCACCGCACCGATCCCGCCGCCGAACGGCACCCGGATCACGACCGGCAGGTTCAGGCGCCCGCGGGAGCGGTAGTGCATCTTGGCCAGCTGGGTGGTGATCTGGTCGAAGCCCGGGAAGATGAAGCCGTCGAACTGGATCTCGCACACCGGGCGGTAGCCGCGCAGCGCCAGGCCGATCGCGGTGCCGATGATGCCGGACTCGGCGAGCGGGGTGTCGACCACCCGATCGCTGCCGAAGTCCTTGGCCAGTCCGTCGGTGACCCGGAACACGCCACCGAGCGCGCCGATGTCCTCGCCCATCAGCATGACCTTGGGGTCGCGGTCCATCGCGCGGCGCAGGCCGGTGTTGATGGCCTTGGCGAAGGTGATCTTCTGCGGTCTCGGCGCGTTCACTCTGCTGCACCTCCGATGAAGGACGACTCGTAGCGCTCGAACCACTGGCGCTCCGCGTCGACGATGGCGTGGGGAGTGGCGTAGACGTGCTCGAACATCGTGCCGGTGCCCGGGCGGCCCAGGGACCGGGTGAACTCCCGGGTGCGCTCGCCCAGCGCGTCGGCCTCGGCCTGGACCGCGGTCCGGAAGTCGTCGGGCAGCTCGCCCGCGGCGGTCAGGTAGGCGGTCAGGCGGTCGATCGGATCGCGCTGACGCCAGTAGTCCTCCTCGGCGGCCGACCGGTAGCGGGTCGGGTCGTCGGAGGTGGTGTGGGCACCCATCCGGTAGGTGAACGCCTCGATGAAGGTCGGGCCGCCGCCGGACCGGGCCCGCTCCAGCGCCTCGGCGGTCACCGCGTAGCAGGCCAGGACGTCGTTGCCGTCGACCCGCACGCTGGGGACGCCGAAGCCGAGACCGCGGTCGGCCAGCGGCACCCGGGCCTGCCGGACGGTGGACTCGGAAATCGCCCACTGGTTGTTCTGGCAGAACAGCACCAGCGGCGCGTTGTTCACCGCGGAGAACACCAGGGCCTCGTTCACGTCGCCCTGGGCGGTCGCGCCGTCGCCGAAGTAGGTCACCACCGCGGTGTCCCGCTCGGGGTCGCCGGTGCCGACGGCTCCGTCGCGCTGCACCCCCATCGCATAGCCGGTGGCATGCAGGGTGTGCGAGCCGATGACCAGCGTGTAGAGGTGGAAGTTGTAGTCGTCCGGGTTCCAGCCGCCGTGGTCGATGCCGCGGAACAGCCGCAGCAGCTGGGTCAGGTCGAGGCCGCGGGTGTGGGCCACGCCGTGCTCGCGGTAGGACGGGAAGACGAAGTCCTGCGGGGCCAGCGCGCGACCGGAGCCGATCTGCGCCGCCTCCTGGCCCAGGCTCTGCACCCAGAGCCCGAGCTCGCCCTGGCGCTGCAGCGAGGTCGCCTCGGTGTCGAAGCGGCGCACCAGCACCATGTCGCGCCACATGCCGCGCAGCGCGTCCGCGTCCAGGTGTGCCACCCGCGGGCTGTAGTCGGGGTGCTCGACCCGCTCCCCGATGGGGGTGAGCAACTGGACGAGCCCGTCGTCGGTCAGCGGTCCGCTGTCGTGCACGCGGTTCTCCTTCGCCTGCGTCGGCGCCCCGGGTCCGGGACGTCGTCCAACCTACGCCACCGTAGGCTACGCAACCGTAGGTCCGTGGGCCAAGGGGTCGTCAAGACTCCCGTGGACACGTTGTGCGGATCCCACAACCGCGCGACACCCAGCCTGATGGGCGCGGCGCGGTCGTGGGATCCGGGAATCCGGTCAGTACCCGGGGGGAACCCCGAGGCGGGCACGCAGCTCGTCGTTCTCCCGCTGCACCGGCCACCGGGAGTACGCGAACACCAGGAACATGATCACGTTCACCACCGGGACCAGGCCGATCAGGATCCACCAGCCGGAGTACCCCGCCTTCTGGATGATCCGGACGTAGGCGATGAAGAACACCAGCCACACCACGACCGCGATCGTGATGCCGATCCCGCTGCCCAGCCAGGCGAGCACCTCATTGCGCGAACTGTCGTCCATGGGGCCAGCATCCCGCGAACGGCGGCTCAGCGCTGGGGAAGACGCACCACCTCGACGAAGAACTCGTCGATCTGCCGGACGACCTCGATGAACCGGTCGAAGTCGACCGGCTTGGTCACGTAGGCGTTGGCGTGCAGGGAGTACGAGCGCACCACGTCCTCCTCGGCCTCGGAGGTGGTGAGCACCACGACCGGGATCCGCCGCAGCGCCTCGTCACCCTTGAGCGCCTCCAGCACCTCGCGGCCGTCCATCTTGGGCAGGTTGAGGTCCAGCAGGATCAGGTCCGGAGTCGGGGCGTCGGCGTGCTCGCCCTCCTTGCGCAGGAACTCCATGGCGCTGACCCCGTCGGGGACGACGGACAGTCGGTTGGCGACCTTGTTGTGCTCGAACGCCTCCTGCGTCATGAGGACGTCGCCCGGGTCGTCCTCCACCAGCAGCACGTCGATGACCTTGCCCGCCATGTTCACTCCTCCGTCGCGCCGGGCAGTGCCGGCGCCTCGTCGGGCCCCGCCGCGGGCAGCGTCCAGCGGATGCTGGTGCCCGGTCCGTCGGGTTCCCCGAGCCAGATCCGACCGCCGTGGTACTCGACGATCTTCTTGCACAGCGCCAGCCCGATGCCGGTGCCGCCGTACACGTCCTTGGGGTGCAGCCGCTGGAAGATGACGAACACCCGCTCCGCGTACTGCGCGTCGATGCCGATGCCGTTGTCCCGGCACTCGAACTCCCAGTCGTCGCCGACCCGGCGCGCGGTCAGGCGCACCACCGGGTCGCGGTCCTGGTCGCGGAACTTGATCGCGTTGCCGACCAGGTTCTGCAGCAGCTGGACCAACAGCCCGCGCTCACCGCTGACCACCGGCAGGTCCTCGGCCTGGACCGTCGCGCCGCTGTCCTCGACCAGGACGCCCAGGTTGTCCAGCGCGTCCGCGAGCGCGGCGCCCATCGGCACGTCCACCACCTCACCGCCCAGCCGGCCCACCCGGGAGAAACCGAGCAGGTCCTGGATCAGCGCCTGCATCCGCTTGGCCCCGTCCACCGCGAAGCCGATGTACTGGTCCGCGCGCTCGTCCAGCTGCCCGCCGTAGCGCTTCTGCAGCAGCTGGGTGAAGCTCGCGACCTTGCGCAGCGGCTCCTGCAGGTCGTGCGAGGCGACGTAGGCGAACTGCTCCAGGTCCCGGTTGGACCGGCGCAGCTCTTCGGCCTGCTCGGTCAGCTGCTCGTGGGCGTCCGCCACCTCGGCCCGGGACGCCTCGATCGCCTGCAGCTGCTCGACCAGGCTCAGCCGCATCCGCTCGACGTCCGCCGCCAGGGCGGCGATCTCGCCCGGGCCGGTCGTCTCGACCCGGTGGTGCAGATCGCCGGAGGCCACCGCGCGGCTGTCCTCGGCCAGGGCGTTCAGCGGTGCGGTGATCCAGCGCCGCAGGGTCTGCCACAGCAGGCCCGCGGCGACCACCGCCGCGACCGCCAGCAGCGACAGCGCCAGCACCACCAGCTGGGTCCACTGGTCCAGCTCGCCGGAGGCGATGTCCCGCCGCTCGCGCAGCAGGTCCAGGTAGTCCTGCACCGCGGCGCGGGTCCGGTCGAACTCGACCTGCCCGGAGTTGATCTCGTCCGCGCCGACCGCCGCGGGGCCCTCCGCGGCCACCTGGGCGATGATCGGCTCGGCGAACTCCTCGTTCCACGACTCGGCGGCGTCGATCGCCGCCTGCGCGGCCTCCTGCACCTGCGGGGAGATCCGGCCGCTGCGGTTCTCGGCCACCGCCGCGAACGCGTCCAGGGCGTCGTCGACCCGCTGGTAGGGCTCGAGGGTGACCTCCGACCCGGTGATCGCGTAGCCGCGCACCGCGGTCTCCGCGTCGACCAGGCGGGTGTAAGCGCTGTCGGCCGCGGTGATGACCGCGAAGTACCGGTCGGCGACCTGGGTCTGCCGGTCGATCATCTTCCAGACCGCGACACCGGCGCCCGCGACGATCAGCGCCAGCACGATGCCGCCCGCGGTCAGGGCGCGGAACAGCCGGCTGCGCAGCGTGGTGGTGGTCACGCCGTGGTCACCCCGTCCCAGCCGACGACGACCAGCGCCGTGTCGTCCACCAGCTCACCGCCGTGCCGGGCGCGGACCTCGTGCAGCACGACCTCCACCAGATCGCGCGAGCCCGCGGCCAGGGCCTCGTCCACCACCGTCAGCAGCCCGTCCTTGCCGAGCCGCTCCGAACCGCGCCCGGCGATGGTCGCCTCCAGCACGCCGTCGGTGTACATCATCAGCCGCCAGCGGTCGCCCAGCTCCAGCCGGGCCGGCTCCCAGGCGCCGTCGAGCGGGATGCCCCACGCCCGGCCGCGGCGGTCGTTCGGCAGCAGCTCCGAGGGCTGACCCGTGGCCGGGTCGCCCAGGCAGAGCGGCACCGGGTGCCCGGCGAGGTACAGGTCGACGGCCCGGCGGTCCGGGGAGATCCGCACCATGGACGCGGTGGTGAAGATCTCCGGGCGGCTGCGCTCGGAGATCAGGACCCGCTCGACCATGGGGAAGAGCTGATCGACCGGTGTGTCGGCCAGCACCAGGGTGCGCCAGGCGGTCCGGAGCACCGCGCCGAGCGCCGCCTCGTCCGGTCCGTGGCCGCACACGTCGCCGACCAGCGCGAGCACGCTGCCGTCGGCCAGCTCCACCACGTCGTAGAAGTCGCCGCCCAGCACCCCGGCGCGGCCCGCGCGGTAGCCGACCTGCACCTCCAGATGCCGGTCCCGGACCGCCGGACGCGGCAGCAGCGCGCGCTCGAACCGCACGGTCTCCTCGGCCTGGATCCGGGAGCGGTACAGCTCGCGGTCGGCGGCCTGCAGCTGACGGCGCTGCACGGCGTAGCGGATCGACCGGCTCAGCAGCTCCCCGTCCACCTCGCCCTTGACCAGGTAGTCCTGCGCCCCGGCGGCCACCGCCTGCAGGCCGGTGTCGCTGTCGATGTCCCCGGTGAGCACGACGATCGCCGGCGCTCCGGCGTGCAGCAGGGTGCTCAGCGCGTCCAGCCCGTGCGCGTCCGGAAGGCCCAGGTCCAGCAGGACGCAGTCGACGTCCAGACGGTCGACCGCCTCGGTCAGCGAGCGTGCCCGCTCCGTCCGCACCGAGAGCCCGGCGTCGTCCAGGTGTTCGGCCACGAGCACGGCGTCGGCGTCGTCGTCCTCGACCAGCAGCAGCCGGATCAGCTCGCCGTCGGCGGGGTCCCCGAAGTCGTGCGGAGGCGCGGGCCAGTCAGCGCTGTCGGTCAAAGGACCACCCTTCGTGCTGTCCCGGCGGCGTGACCGCGCGAGAGGGCGATCGCGGCACTGCGGCTCGACCGGAGAATCGCCCTGGTGGTGGGCAGCGTAACGGTCCCACCCGACAGCTAACGACGGAACTGCCCGGCGACCTGCAGCACCAGGTCGGTGGCCTCCGGCTCGCCCACGCTGATCCGCACGCCGTCCGCGGCGAACGGCCGCACCAGGACCCCGGCCTCGGTGGCCTCCTGGGCGAACCGGGCGGACGCGTCGCCGAGCGGCAGCCAGACGAAGTTCGCCTGCGAGTCCGGCACGTCCCAGCCCTGCGCGCGCAGCCCGTCCAGCAGCCGGGCCCGCTCCAGGACGATCCGGTCGACCCGGTCGAGCAGCTCGTCCGCGGCGCGCAAAGAGGCCACCCCGGCGAGCTGAGCCAGGTGCGAGACCCCGAACGGGGTGGACGCGGACCGGATCCCCGCCGCCAGGCGTGCGTCCGCCACCGCGAAGCCGACCCGCAGCCCGGCCAGGCCGTACGCCTTGGAGAAGGTCCGCAGCAGCACCACGTTCGGGTGCGCGGCCAGCACCGCCAGCCCGTCGGGCGCCTGCGGGTCCCGGACGAACTCCACGTAGGCCTCGTCCAGCACCACCAGCACGTTCCGGGGCACCGCCGCCAGGAACGCGTCCAGCTCGGCCGCGTGCACCGCCGGGCCGGTCGGGTTGTTCGGCGTGCAGACCAGCACCACGCGGGTCCGCTCGGTCACCGCGGCGGCCATCGCGGGCAGGTCGAGCCGCCCGTCGTCGCCGGTCGGCACCTGCACCGACTCCGCCCCGGCCAGCGTCACCGCGATCGGGTAGGCCTCGAAGGACCGCCACGGGTAGACCACCTGGTCACCCGCGTCGCAGAACGCCGCCAGGATGTGCCCGAGCACCGCCACCGACCCGCAGCCCGCCACCACCTGGTCCGGCTGCACGCCCAGGTGCACGGCCACCGCGTCGGTCAGCTCGGTGGCGTACATGTCCGGGTAGCGGTTCACGTCCACCGCGCCGTCCGCGATCGCGGCCACCACCGACGGCAGCGGCGGATACGGGTTCTCGTTCGAGGACAGCTTGTAGGCCGCGGCCCCGACCGGGACCCGGGCACCGGGCACGTAGGGCGGCAGCGTGGACAGGGCGGGGCGCAGTGGCACGTGCTTCACGACCGACAGAATGGCACCATCGGGCCATGAGATTCATCGTGCGCGTGCTGATCAGCGGTGTGGCCCTCTGGCTGGCCGAGATCCTGCTGTCCGGGATGGAGATCGTCGGGGCCACCACCACCGGTGGCCGGATCGGGATCATCCTGCTGGTGGCGCTGGTGTTCGGGATCGTGAACGCCATCGTCAAGCCGATCGTGCAGGTGGTGAGCATCCCGCTCTACATCCTCACGCTCGGCCTGTTCACCCTGGTGGTCAACGCCCTGATGCTGATGCTGACGGCGTGGATCACCGAGCAGACCGACTGGGGCCTGCGGATCGACAGCTTCGGCACGGCGGTGATCGGGGCGCTGATCGTCTCGATCGTCAGCTTCGTGCTGTCGGTGCTGATCCCCGAGTCGCGCAAGGACTGACGGCCCCGGCCTCTCCGGGCCCGCTCAGGCCATCTGGAAGCTGCGCGCCATCTGCCGCTGCTCGTCCAGCACCTCGCCGATCCGGGCCTGGACCTCGTCCATCCGGCGGATGGTGCTGCTGACCGACTCGATCCCCTCCGCCACCGCGGTGGTGTTCGCCTGGATGTCCGCGACCTGCTGCTCCACCCGGCTGGTGGCCACCGAGGTGCCACCGGCCAGCTCCTTGACCTCGGTGGCGACGACCGCGAAGCCGCGACCCGCCTGACCGGCCCGGGCCGCCTCGATGGTCGCGTTCAGCGCCAGCAGGTTGGTCTGGTCGGCGATGGTGGAGATCACCCGGATCACGTCCCCGACCGCGGCCGACGAGGCCTCCAGCACCCGGACCTGATCGGCCATCGCCGCGGTCTGCTGCACGGCCTCCTCCGCCACGGCGAGCGCCTCACCGGCGCTCTCGGACAGCCGCGCCACGCTGGTGAGCAGGGCGTCGGCGGCGCCGCGGTCCCGCATCGAGGCCCGGAGGATGTCCAGCCGCTGGGAGACCAGCTTCGCCACGTTCCGCAGCGATCCCCGGCGGCTCTCGCTCAGATCGATGGTCTCGGTGGTGAAGAAGTCCATCGTCCCGACCACCTCGCCGCCGACCACCACGGGCAGGCACACCCCGGAGCGGACACCGGCACGCTGTGCCGCCGGCGCCCGGACGCAGTCGGTCAGCTCACCGAGGTCGCGGACGAACACCAGGTCCCGAGCCCGCCAGGCGCGACCGGCCAGGCCGACCCCCTCCGCGAAGCTCGCCGACAGGGTCACCGCGCGGAACTCGGCACCGGCGGTGCCGGACTCCACCCCGAACCGCAGCACGCGGGACTCGGGGTCGACCGCCCAGTAGGACCCGTACTCCCAGCCGAACTCCTCCCGGACGGTGTCCAGCGCGGTGCGCAGCGCGGACTCCTCGTCCTGGCAGGCGCCGACCCGGGTCACCGACGTGGTGACCGCCTTCTGATCCCGTGCGACCTGGGCGATCTCCCGCTCGGCGAACCGGGCGGCCAGCACCTGGGAGACGGTGCGGGTGAGGATGTTCAGCACGGCGACCTGGTCCGGGCCTTCGGCGCGCGGGCGACGCGACAGCAGCTCGACCACCGCGATCACCGTGCCCTCGCGCCACAGCGGCATGGTCATGGCACCCCGGGCGCCCGCGCGCAGGAAGACCTGGCCGCGGGAGCAGTTGGGCTCGACCTGGGTGAGGTCCGCGATCGGCAGCACGGTGTCGCGTTCCCAGGCGACCCCGCACAGCCCGACGCCCTTGGGCATCTGGAACGACGGCGACATCCGGGTCAGCTCGGCGGACAGTTCCCCGCACTGGTCCTCGAACACGAGCGCCTGCACCGACTCGTCGACGCGCCAGACCGAGGCGTACTCGAAGTCGAGCCCGGTCCGGATCGCGTCCAGCAGCTCACGGGTGCCGCCGGTGCTCGCGTGCTCGCCGAGCGCGCGGACGACCGCGTCCAGCGCGTGCAGCTCACGGTCCACACCGTGCCCCGCGGCGTCGCGCTCGTCCTCGACCGTCGTCCGCCGTCGCAACAGTCCCACCATCAGATGTCCCCCCTCGTGGTACTGCCCGCGTGGCACCGTCACGACCCCGGGCGTGCCGTGCTCATCGTCCGATCGGCCACCGACGTGAGGAGTGCGGGTGAAACCGCCCCCGCACGCAGGACCGGTCGCCGGTCACCGGCATGGAAAGATGCGGACCATGCCTCAGGAGCCCGCCGCCCGCGTGACCCTCGCGGAGGTCACCCCGCCGCTCGCCCTCGGCCCGCTGGACGGCCGGTACCGACCGGCGGTCGCCCCGCTGGTGGACCACCTGTCCGAGGGTGCGCTGAACCGCGAGCGGGTGCACGTGGAGGTCGAGTGGCTGATCCACCTGACCACGCACCAGGTCGTGCCGGGCGCCCCCGCCCTCACCGACGACGAGCGGGCCTACCTCCGTGCCGTCGTCACCGGCTTCGGCGCCGCGGAGATCGCGGAGCTGGCCGAGATCGAGCGCACCACCGTGCACGACGTGAAGGCCGTCGAGTACTTCCTCAAGCGCCGGCTGGCGGCGGCCGCCGGCACCGCGCTGCCCGCCCTCGGCGAGCTGGTGCACTTCTGCTGCACCAGCGAGGACATCAACAACCTGTCCTACGCCCTGATGGTGCGCGGCGCGGTCCGCGACGTGTGGCTCCCCGCCGCCTCCGCCCTGGTCGCGCAGGTCGCCGACCTGGCCCGTGAGCACGCCGACGTCCCGATGCTCGCGCTCACCCACGGTCAGCCCGCCACCCCGACCACCCTCGGCAAGGAGCTGGCCGTGCTGGCCCACCGCCTGGGCCGGCAGCTGCGCCGGATCGAGCGCGCCGAGTACCTGGGCAAGCTCAACGGGGCCACCGGCACCTACGGCGCGCATGTGGTGGCGGTCCCCGGTGCCGACTGGCCCGAGGTGTCGCGAACCTTCGTCGAGCACCTGGGACTGACCTGGAACCCGCTCACCACCCAGATCGAGTCGCACGACTGGCAGGCCGAGCTCTACGCGGACCTCGCCCGGTTCAACCGGGTGCTGCACAACCTGGCCACCGACGTGTGGACCTACATCTCCCGCGGCGTCTTCGTGCAGATCCCGGTGGCCGGTGCGACCGGGTCCTCGACGATGCCGCACAAGGTGAACCCGATCCGGTTCGAGAACGCCGAGGCGAACCTGGAGCTGTCCTGCGCCCTGCTGGACACCCTGTCCGCGACCCTGGTCACCAGCAGGCTGCAGCGCGACCTCACCGACTCCACCACCCAGCGCAACATCGGTCCGGCGTTCGGGCACTCGCTGCTCGCCGTCGACAACGTCCGCCGCGGCCTGTCCGCGCTGTCGGTGAACACCGAGCTGCTGGCCACCGAGCTGGACCAGAACTGGGAGGTGCTCGGCGAGCCGGTGCAGTCCGCGATGCGCGCCGCCGCCGTCGCCGGGGTGACCGGGATGGAGAACCCCTACGAGCGGCTGAAGGAGCTCACCCGCGGTCGTCGGCTGACGGCGGCGGACATGCTCGGGTTCATCGCCGGACTGGGTCTGCCCGCCGACGTCGCGGAGCGCCTGTCGGCCCTCACCCCCGGCGCCTACACCGGCCTCGCGGCCGACCTGGTCCGGCACCTCGACGACTGACCGGTCCCCCACGCGGGCCCGTCCCGCCAGGTCGAGTGCGAAGAACGTGTGGCCTTTCGGGCGATTTGGGCGACGACTTCTCCGCAATCGGCGGGGGCGGGAGCGGGGCGGGGCGGCGGTCAGCCGAGGACGGCGGCTCCTGCGCCGGCGCCGCTGACGAGGGCGACCACGTCGATCGCGGCGAGCTCCGCGAGGCCCGCGGCATAGCTCGCGGTGTCCCCGGACCGGGCGGCGGTCCGCGCCCGGACGGTGGGCTTGTGCAGCGCGGTGCGGACCCGTCGGCGCAGGACTCGTGCGGACCGGGGAGGCAGGCCCGCGCTGACCGAGGCGAGCTCGGCGATCACCCGGCGGCGTTCGGCGACCACCGGCGGGTCCCACTCCCGGGTGCGCAGCTCGGCCTCGAAGGTGTGCACCTCCTCGGCGACGATCCGGCGGGCCTCGGCGACCGTGGCGGAGGTGCCGTCCGGGGCGTGCTCGGCGACGGTGGCCAGGCCGACCAGCGTCACGCCCGGCAGCGTGCCCACCTCGGGGTCGACGTCGTGCTGCAGGGCCAGGTCGACCACCGCGAGCGGACCGGACGCACCGCGGCGCACCGTGTCGGCGTCCAGCAGTGATCCGGCCGCACCCGAGCACGCCACCACCAGATCGATGCCCGGCAGCGCTCCGGCCAGGTCGCTGATCGCGGCGTCCACGCCCCGGTCCGCGGCGAACTGCCCGGCGCGGCCGCTGGCGGAGTACACGGTGATGTCGGTGCAGCCACGCGCCTTGACCGCGGCGAGGCTGGCCCCGGCGTAAGACCCGGTGCCGATCAGCAGGCAGCGGACCGTGGACCAGTCCGGCAGCGCCGGCTCCACCAGATCCAGGGCGACCCCGACCACCGAACGGCCGGCCGCCCCGAGTCCGGTCTGCGACCCGACCGCGCGGGAGGTCCGGCTGGCGGCCTGGAACAGTCCCTCCAACCCGGAGGTGGTGGTGCCGTCCCGGCGGGCGGAGCTCAGCGCCCGGCGGACCTGCCCGGCGATCTCCCGCTCCCCCACCACCATCGACTCCAGCCCGGAGGCCACGGCGAACAGGTGCTCGGCGACGCCGGTGCCGCTGACCGGGGAGAGCACCCCGGCGACGTGATCAGCGGAGTAGCCGGAACGCTCTGCGACCACCCGGGTGGCCGCGACGGCTGCGGCGTCGATCGCGTCGGGGTCGGCGGCGTCGTCGACATCCAGGTACACCTCGAACCGGTTGCACGTCGCGAGGACGACAGCACCGGAGATGGGCGCGAGTCCACTCACGACATCCCGTCCGACCGCGTGCGCCTCGGCGGACAACCGCTCCAGCACGGACAGATCGAGATCCTGATGGCTCGCTGCCAGCGAGAGCAGCACCACGGCTACGATTGAATCACTCCAGGAAAGGACCGGACCAATCTCCGCGCTGTCGACTCCGTCACGTCCGCTACCCAGCCTGCCCGACGGGACCGGTCTGCCCGCCGGCCACCCGCTGGTCGACGGCCGCACCGGCTCCGCCCCGCTGATCGACGCCTACCGGGGCCGGACGCCCTCGCGGCGCCCGGTGTGGTTCATGCGCCAGGCCGGTCGTTCGCTGCCCGAGTACCGCGCGTCGCGGGCGGGGACCGAGATGCTGGAGGCCTGCCTGACGCCCGCGCTGGCCGCGGAGATCACCCTCCAGCCGGTCCGCCGGCACGACGTGGACGCCGGGATCTTCTTCTCCGACATCGTCGTCCCGCTGAAGCTGGCCGGCGTGGACGTGCGGATCGAGCCCGGGGTGGGACCGGTGTTCGGCGCACCGGTCCGGACCGCCGCGGAGGTGGACCGCCTGCTGGCCGACCACCCCGCCGAGTCCCTGGACGAGGCCGCGCTGCGCCCGATCTCCGAGGCGGTGTCGCTGACCGTGGCCGAGCTCGGCGGGACCCCGCTGATCGGGTTCGCGGGTGCGCCGTTCACCCTGGCCGCATACCTGGTCGAGGGGCGCCCGTCCCGCGACCACCTGGCCGCGCGCACCCTGATGCACGGCGACCCGGAGACCTGGGCCCGGCTGACCGGCTGGGCGGCCGACGTCGCCGGACGGTTCCTGCGGGCGCAGATCCTGGCCGGGGCGAGCGCGATGCAGCTCTTCGACTCCTGGGCCGGGTCGCTGTCGCTGCAGAACTACACCCGGTCGGTGGCCCCGGCCTCGCACCGCACCCTGACCCGTGTCGCGGACCTGGGCGTGCCCCGGGTGCACTTCGGCACCGGCACCGGCGAGCTGCTGGCCGCGATGCGCGACGTCGGCGCGGACGTGGTCGGCGTGGACGACCGGATCCCGCTGGACGAGGCGCTGCACCGGCTCGGCGGCGACGTCCCGGTGCAGGGGAATATCGATCCCGCCCTGCTCGCGGCGCCGTGGCCGGTGCTGGAGGCGCATGTCCGGGACGTCGTCGCCCGTGGGGCCACCGCCCCCGGGCACGTGGTGAACCTCGGTCACGGCGTACCGCCGACCACCGATCCCGACGTGCTGACCCGCGTCGTCGCCCTGGTGCACGCGATCGGGCGCTGACGGGCCGTGAGTCCCTCCCGCCGCACCGGCCGGCACGGGAGAGCAGGGCCCGCACGGGCCACGGAGGACGAGGAAGAAGGACGTGATGACGCAGGTCACCGACGACTGGGACGCGATCGTGGTCGGCGGTGGGGTGGCCGGTCTGGTCGCCGCCCGCGAGCTGGCCACTACGGGTCTGCGCACGGTGGTGCTGGAGGCCTGGGCGTCCCCCGGCGGTGTGGTCGGCCGGCACGAGGTCGACGGCCTGACCCTGGACGCGGGCGCCGAGTCCTTCGCCACGCGCGGCGGTGCGGTCGCCGACCTGGCCGGTGAGCTGGGCCTGACCGCGCGGGTCGTGTCGCCGGAGCCCTACGGCGCCTGGGTCCGGCTGTCCGGCGGCGCCGGTCCGCTGCCCCGCACCGGACTGCTCGGCATCCCCGCCCATCCGTTCGCGGCCGACGTCCGCCGCACGATCGGCTGGTCCGGGTCGCTGCGTGCCGCGCTGGACCGGCTGCTGCCCGCCGCCCACGGCATCCGTCCGGAGGGCGAGGTGACCACGCTCGGCGACCTGGTCCGTGCCCGGATGGGCCGCCGCGTGCTGGACCGCCTGGTCCGTCCGGTGGTGGCCGGGGTGCACGCCGCCGAACCGGAGTCGATCGCCGCCGACGCCGTGGCCCCCGGACTCGTCGCGTCCACCCGGGCCGAGGGCGCGCTGAGCCTCGCCGTCCGCGCGCTGCGGGCGAACGCCCCCGCCGGGTCCGCCGTGCACTCGATCGAGGGCGGCCTGCACACCCTGGTGGACGCGCTGGTCGACGACCTCCGGGCGCACGGCGGCGAGCTGCGCTGCGAGGTGCCGGTGACCGCGGTGCACCGGGCCGCAGGCGCCGCGCGGTTCCGGGTCGAGGCCGGTGGCCGCACCCTGACCGCGCTCCGGCTGGTGGTCGCGACCCCGCACGCCACCGACCTGCTGACCGACGTCGCCCCCGAGCTGGCCGGGCTGCACACCGACCCCGGCGCGGACATCGTGCTGGCGACCCTGGTGCTGGACGCCCCCGAGCTGGACGGCCACCCGCGCGGCACCGGTGTCCTGGTCGCCAAGGACGTGCCGGAGGTGACGGCCAAGGCGCTGACCCACGCGACCGCGAAGTGGGGCTGGCTGGCACGGCTGGCCGGTCCCGGCCGTCACGTGGTGCGGCTGTCCTACGGCCGGGCCGGCGAGGGCGCCCCCGCGGTGCCGGAGGACCTGGACGGCCTGACCGACGTCGCCCTGCGCGACGCGTCGTCGATCCTGGGGGTGCCGCTGGACCGCGACCGGCTGCGGGACTCGGCCCGGGTGACCTGGCGGCAGGGGCTGCCGGTGCCGAGCGCGGCCCACCGGGAGACGGTGCGCCGGGTCCGCGACGCCGTCTCCGAGGTGCCCGGGCTGGCGGTGGTCGGCGCCTGGGTCTCCGGCAACGGACTCGCCTCGGTGGTCCCCGACGCTCGGCGCGTGGCGGCGGCGCTGGCGGAGACCCCGGCTTCGACAAGGACGAATCGGTGACCGAGACTGGCCCCATGCCCCAACCGGTCCGGGTCGGAACCCGTGCGAGCCAGCTCGCCCTGACGCAGACCGGTCAGGTGGCCGACGCGCTCACCCGGCTCGGCGCCGGGCCGCACGAGCTGGTCCGGATCCGCACCGACGGCGACCGGCTGACCGGCTCGCTGACCAGCCTGGGCGGCACCGGTGTGTTCGTCACCGCGCTGCGCGACGCCCTGCTGTCCGACCGCTGCGACGTCGCGGTGCACTCGTTCAAGGACCTGCCGACCGCCGCCGCCGACGGTCTGGCCGTGGCGGCGGTGCCGGTGCGCGAGGACCCCCGGGACGCGCTGTGCGCCCGGGACGGCCTGACCCTGCTCACCCTGCCCGAGGGCGCGACCGTCGGCACCGGGTCGCCGCGCCGCGCCGCGCAGCTGCTGGCCGCCCGGCCGGATCTGCGGGTGGTCGACATCCGCGGGAACGTCGACACCCGGTTGGCCCGGGCGCTGGGCGAGGCCGCCGACCTGGACGCGGTGGTGCTGGCCCGCGCCGGCCTGGCCCGGCTGGGTCGTCTGGACGCGATCAGCGACACCCTGGCCACCGACGTGATGACCCCGGCGCCCGCGCAGGGCGCACTGGCGGTGGAGGTCCGGTCCGAGGAGGTCGGGTCGGGCAGTCCGCTGGCGCTGGCACTCTCCCTGCTGGACGACCCGGCGTCCCGGCTCGCGGCGTTCGCGGAGCGGGCACTGCTGGCCCGGCTGGAGGCGGGGTGCGCGGCGCCGATCGGGGCCTACGCCCACCTGGAGCCGCTGACGACCGCCGACCCGGCGGCCGACGGTGCGGCCTCGTCCCTGACCCTGTCCGCCGTCGCCCTGCGCCCGGACGGCGCCGAGCGGCTGCGGCACACCGACCGCACCCCGCTCACCGGTGACCCGGTGGTGGACGCGGCCGAGGCCACCGCCCTCGGTGAACGCGTCGCCGAGGACCTGCTCGCCCGCGGGGCCGCCGAGCTGACCGGACTGAGCGCATGATCCCGGAGACCGGCCTGGTGCCCGCCCCGCAGGGTCCGCTGACCGGGCTGCGCGTCCTGGTCCCGCGGGAGACCGACGGCCCCGACCCGTTGGTGATCGCGCTGCTGGCCGCCGGGGCCCAGCCGGTGGTCGTCCCCTTGATCCAGACCGTCCCGCCGGAGGACCCGACCGAGCTGGACGACACCCTGCTCGCGATCCAGGCCGGCTACTACGGCTGGGTGGGCGTGACCAGCGCCGCCGCCGTGCCGGTGCTGGTCGACCGCGCGGACGAGACCGGCACCGACCTGGTCGAGCTGCTGTCCGCGGTGCGGGTGGCCGCGGTCGGCGGCTCCACCGCCCGGGCGCTGCGCTCCGCCGGAGTGCGGGTCGACGTGGTGCCGACCGGGCAGTCCTCGGCCCGCACGCTGCTGCGCGCCTGGCCGGCGGTCGACTCCCAGCCCGAACCGCGCCGGGTGCTGCTGCCGCTCGGCGACCTGGCCGCGGACACCCTGGCCGAGGGGCTGCGCGCCCACGGCTGGGCGGTCGACGTGGTCACCACCTACCGCACCGTGCCGGGCCCGATGCCCGAGCCGGAGACCCGCCGGGAGTGGGCGGACGGGCGGATCGACGCCGTCCTGCTCACCTCCGGCAGCACCGCCCGCAACCTGGTCGACATGCTCGGCCCGGTCCCGGACGGCGTCCGGCTGATCGGCATCGGCGACTCCACCGCCGCCGAGGCGACCCGGGCCGGGCTCACCGTGTCCGCCGTCGCCGCCGAGCAGTCGCCGAGCGGCCTGGTCGCCGCTCTGATCGCCACCGTTTCCGCCGAGGAAGAGCCGTCATGACCATCGACCCCACCCGTCCCGACGCTGCCGCGCTGGCCGCGGGAGTCGCCGCGCAGCCCGGCCGGGTCCGCCCCCGCCGGATCCGGGCCACCCCCGCGATGCGACGCTCGGTCGCCGAGACCCGGCTGCACCCGGCGGACCTGATCCTCCCGGTGTTCGTGAAGGAGGGGCTGACCGAGCCCACCGAGATCGTGTCCATGCCGGGCGTGCTCCAGCACACCCGCGACTCGCTGCGCCGCGCGGTGGCCGAGGCCGCCGCGGCCGGGATCAGCGCGGTGAACCTGTTCGGCGTGCCCGCGGTGCGGGACGCGGTCGGTTCCGGCGCCACCGACCCGGACGGCGTGCTGAACCGCGCGATCGCGGACGTGCGGGCCGAGGTCGGCGACGCGCTGGTGGTCCAGGCGGACCTCTGCCTGGACGAGTTCACCGATCACGGCCACTGCGGCGTGCTGGCCGCGGACGGCAGCGTGGACAACGACGCCAGTCTCCTGCGCTACGCGGAGATGGCGCTGGTCCAGGCCGAGGCGGGGGCGCACATGGTCGCGCCCAGCGGGATGATGGACGGCCAGATCGCGGTCATCCGGGACACCCTGGACGCCGCCGGACGCCCGGACGTCGGCATCCTGGCCTACTCCGCGAAGTTCGCCTCCGCGTTCTACGGCCCGTTCCGGGACGCGGTGGAGTCCACGCTGGAGGGCGACCGCCGCACGTACCAGATGGACTCGGCCAACCGGCGCGAGGCGCTGCGCGAGGTCGAGCTGGACATCGCCGAGGGCGCGGACGTCGTGATGGTCAAGCCCGCCGGGCCCTACCTGGACGTGCTGGCCGAGGTGGCCGCGATGAGCACGGTGCCGGTCGCCGCCTACCAGGTCTCCGGTGAGTACGCGATGGTCGAGGCCGCCGCGGCGAACGGCTGGATCGACCGGCGGCGGGCGATCACCGAGTCGGTGCTCGGCATCCGGCGGGCCGGGGCGGACCAGGTGCTGACCTACTGGGCGGTCGAGCTCGCCCACTGGCTGCGGGAGGAGTGGCGATGACCGGCACGAACGAGGAGCTGTTCGAGCGTGCGCGGGGGGTCGTCCCCGGTGGGGTGAACTCCCCGGTGCGGGCCTACGGCTCGGTCGGCGGTGCCCCGCGGTTCCTGGCCTCGGCGACCGGCGCGTACGTCACCGACGAGGACGGCCGCGAGTACGTCGACCTGGTCGGCTCCTGGGGCCCGGCCCTGCTCGGCCACGCCCACCCGGCCGTGCTGGACGCGGTGCACGCCGCCGCCGACCGCGGGCTGAGCTTCGGGGCGCCGACCCGGACCGAGATCGAGCTGGCCGAGGCCGTCCGCGAGCGCGTCCCCGCCGTGGAGCGCCTGCGCCTGGTGTCGACCGGCACCGAGGCCACCATGACCGCGATCCGGCTGGCCCGCGGGGTCACCGGCCGCGACCGGGTGATCAAGTTCGCCGGGTGCTACCACGGGCACGTCGACTCGCTGCTCGCCGCCGCCGGCTCCGGGGTGGCCACCCTGGCGCTGCCCGGATCCGCCGGGGTCACCGCCGCGGTCGCCGCCGAGACGATCGTGCTGCCGTACAACGACCTGGCCGCGGTCGAGGCCGCGTTCGCCGAGCACGGCCCGAGCATCGCCGCGATCATCACCGAGGCCGCCCCGGCCAACATGGGGGTGGTCCCGCCGGACCCCGGCTTCAACGCCGGTCTGTCCCGGATCGCGCACGCGCACGGCGCCCTGCTGATCCAGGACGAGGTGCTGACCGGCTTCCGGGTCGGCCCCGCGGGCTGGTGGGGCCTGGAGTCCCGGCCCGAGGGCTGGAACCCCGACCTGCTCACGTTCGGCAAGGTGATCGGCGGCGGGCTGCCGGTCGCCGGGCTGGGCGGTCCGGCCGCGATCATGGACCACCTGGCCCCGGTCGGCCCGGTCTACCAGGCGGGCACGCTGTCCGGGAACCCGGTGGCCACCGCCGCGGGTCTGGCCACGCTGCGCGCCGCCGACGCCGACGTCTACGCCCGGGTCGACGCCGCCTCCGCCACCGTGCGTTCGGCCGTGCACGAGGCGCTGTCGACCGCCGGGGTCGCCCACACCGTGCAGGTGGCGGGCAACCTGTTCAGCACGGTGTTCGGCGTCGACGGCGGGGTCCGGGACTACGCCGGCATGCTCGCGTCCGAGTCCTGGCGCTACCCCGCGTTCTTCCACAGCCTGCTGGCCGACGGGGTGTACGCGGCGCCGTCGGCGTTCGAGGCCTGGTTCCTGTCCGCGGCCCATGACGACGCGGCACTGGACCGGGTGCTGTCGGCGCTGCCCCGGGCGGCACGGGCGGCCGCGGAGGCGACCCCGCCGGCCTGAGCGCCGGCACCCAGTCCAGCCGCTCATCCTCCGGGCCCGACCACTCACCGCCGGGTCCGCACCCCTCAAAGAACCAGGCTGACCACTCATCGTCCGCCGCTTTCCGGGCGCGCCCCCGGAGCAGCTGGCAGAACGGGTCCCACGCGTCCGACGGGTCGCGGGGGACGCGGGGGACGCGGGGTGGCACGGGATGCAGCGACCAGGGAAGGCGGCACCCGGTCCCGGTCGCGCCCCGGAGGAGGACGCCGCCGAGGCGTTCGCACGGTGCTTCCGCTCCTGCCACGCCGAGCTGCGCGCCTTCGCCGCGCGCCGGATCGGTGCCGTCGCGGCCGAGGACGTCGTCGCGGAGACCTTCGCCACCGTCTGGCAGCGGTGGGCGGACATTCCCCGGGACCTGGACGGCCGTCGCGCCTGGGTGTTCGGCGTGGCGCGCAACAAGCTCCGTGACGCGCGGCGCTCCGCCGCCCGGCGCGATCGGCTGGCCGTCAGGGCGGCGCTCACGAGCCGGGAGGAGACCGACGACCCGGCCGAGTCGCTGGTGGCCGCCGGACAGGTGCAGGACCTCCTGGCGGCGCTGCCGCGGGCCGAGCGCGACGCGATGCTGCTGACCGTCGTGGCCGGGTTGACCTGCACCGAGGCGGCTGAGGTCCTGGCGTGCTCGGTGTCCGCGATGACCAGCCGGGTCAGCCGGGCCCGGGCACGGCTGCGCGCGCGGGTGGCCGAGGACGGGTCCGAGCGACGCGGGGCGGACCGCAGGGCGAACCACGACTCCGGCTCGTGACCCGACGCCGCCGCGCTCGCGGCAAGCGCTTTCCTCCGACACGCCGAGGAGAAATGCACAAAGCGGGCAATCGTCATTGTGTGATTGCACAACGGCCCGGTCGTGGTCGATGCTGACCGGGCGTCACAGCGAGCAGGGGGTGCTGTGGCGCCTCCGGGAGGACGATGACGTCATCCCGGTGGACGGCGGATGCAGGGGGCATGCGCCGATGGATCCGGGGGTATCCATGCGTACAGACGACGCGTCCACCATCACCACGGTCGATCACCGCGACCGCAGACGACGCTCCGGGAGCCGGCTGCGCGCCGGGCTCGCCGCAGCCGGGGTCCTCGGGGTCGGCGCCGCCGTCACCCTGGCGGCCTGGACCGACACCGAGTGGATCTTCGGCGGAGCCGACGGGGACACCCCGATCGGGACCTCGGTCTTCGAGGTCGAGCAGAACGTCTACGACGGGGAGAGCTTCCAGAACCGGGAGACCGCCGCCTCGGCCGGGCGACTCGACTTCACGGTCGCCGCGGCGTCGCTGTCACCCGGCGCGGTCATCTACGCGCCCATGCAGTTGCGGGCGGCACCCGGCTCGATCGGCGGGACGGCGGTGCTCAACGGAGCGGTGGCCGGGGCCGGGACCAGCACCGAGCTGTTCGACGTCCTGACCTACCACGTCCGATCGGGCGTGCCGCAGGCGTCCTGCAACGACGCCGGCATCGCGGCCGGGACCGGGACGGAGATCGTCCCGGTCGCCTCGGCGCTCACCGCGAACGGCACCGAGGGCATCACGATCCTGGCCGCACCGGACGACACCACCGGCGGTACCCCGGTCGACCTGTGCTTCCAGATCACGATGCCGGACACGTCGACCGCCGCGACGCTCCAGGGCCAGACGGTCACGCCGGTCTGGAACGTCGTGACCACGAGCTCGTGACCGGGAGATGTCTGGCTCGCACTGCGCCACCGCCCTGCCCGGGAACGGATGGCGGCGCGTCGCCGATCTGACCCGCGAGGTGCTGTTGACCGTCGCGGCGGCGTTCGGCGCGATCTGCGCCCTGGCGATCGTGCTGGTGATCGTGTTCGACCTGGGCGTGATCGTGTTCCGGACCGGCTCGATGACGCCGACCATCCCGACCGGCGCCGCGGCCCTGGTCCGGACCGTTCCCGCGTCCGAGGTCCGGGTGGGTGACGTGGTGACCGTCGCCTCGCCGCTCGGTCCGCTGCCGGTGACGCACCGGGTGACCTCGGTGGAACCGCTGGGGCCGGGCACGGTCCGGCTGCACCTGCGCGGGGACGCGAACGACGCCGAGGACCCGTTCCCGTACGACGTGACGGAGGTCCGCCGCGTGATCGCGGCCGCCCCGGGGGTGGGGTATGCCCTGGTGCGCCTGCAACAGCCGACGACGATGGCCGCGCTGACCGGCCTGATCGCGGGCCTGGTGCTGTGGGCGCTGTGGCCCCGTTCGACGCGGGGGCACCGGATGCCGGCCGGGCGGTCAGGGAGGTCCGGGCGGTCCGCGCGCTCGGTGGCGGCGATCGCCCTGCTGGCGGTCGCGGTGGTGGTGCTGCCGACGCCGGGCCCCGCCTCCGCCGCTCCGTCCCCGGCACCGCCGGCGATGCCGCCCCGGAACGGCTACTCCGTGGGCGACGACGTCCTGCGGGTCACGTCGTCGCTCCCGACGGACCGTCCGTGGCCGCTCTCCCCCGGCACCAGCCTGACCTGGCGCGTGACCACGAGCGCACAACCGCCGCAGGGCGCGGACTCCGCCGACGGCTGGCTCTGGGTCAGCGTGATCGCCGGTGGCGCGCTGGTCGAGCTCGACGACGCGGTCCGGATCACCCTGGTGCTGTGCGACGCGGGCTGGGACGGCGCGGGCGGCTGCCCGGGAGGAGCCCGTGAGATCCGGCTGCCTCCGGTCGAGGGGGCCATCTGGCACGACCGCGAGGCGGTGGGCCGGCTGAGCGTCGACGCCCCGCAGGACGTCGAGGTGCGGATCGACGTCACGGAGGACCTGCCGGACGAGGCACAGGGCCAGACGATGTCCCTGGGCCTGCGGTTCGACGCGTTCGGCGACTCGGCCGTGATCGACGAGGTCGCCGCCGAGCTGCCCGGCGGCACGACCACCGCCACCGGCACCACCGGCGGCGGGGTGGGATCGCCGGGGCTGGCGACCACCGGAGCAGACCTGCGACCGGGTGCCTGGGCCGTGCTGGCCGTGCTGCTCGGCGCCGTCCTGCTCGACCGCAGCCGCGCGCGCCGCCACCGGTCGCCCCGCGTGGGCGGGACGCGGTCGTGATCCGCACCCGGTCCGCGTCCGTCGCGGTCGTGCTGGGGCTGGTGTCCCTGCTGGTGGCGGTGTGGGGACTGCGATCCGGACCGGCCCGGGCCGAGCTGACCGATGCGGCCTGGACCGACGGGGAGTACGTGCACACCGCGATGTCCACCCGGACCACCTGGTGCGACACCGGGCTCTACCGGACCAGCGCGCGCGGCCAGTTCTTCACCGGGGCCCTGCTCGGCAGGTCCACCGACGCCACCGCCTCCCTGGTGCCGCTCCTGGTCCGGAACCCCGGTTCGGGGTCGCTGCCCTCCCCCGCCACCGCGACCTCGCTCGGCGACCACGCCTACGCGAACCCGGTCGCGGTCTCCGCGCTGCGCACCGCGGCCCTGGACCTCGGGTCCCCGCTGACCGTCCCGCTGGCGGACGGCGCGGCGGCGGGTCTGCTGTCCCAGTACGCGCGCGCCACCAGCACCGGCGTGTCGGCCGGGGCGGCCGGGGCGGTCTCCGACTCCGGCGTGGTCAGCGCCGGCACCCGGACGCCGGGGTCGGGACTGCCGGAGGTCGCCTCGGTGGACGTCCGCACCCTGGCCGGCAGCACGCTGCTGGCCGGCGGACTCGGCAGCGGCGCCGCGGCGGACCTGACCGACATCCGGCTGCGGATCGGGGCGGTGGGATCCAGCATCGTGCAGGACGGCTGCCTCAGTGCGGGGACCGTGACCCGCGACTACGGCGTCGCGCACCTCCGGCTGGAGGAGCGGTCGACAGCACTCGCTGCGGTGTCGACCGGGATGAACTCTGCGGCCGCGACACTGCAGTCCGCGCTGTCGGCCGGCGGGTCGGTGGTCACGGGCCTGCGCAACGCGACGCTGGGTGTCCTGACCGGCCCCGGCGGCCTGCTCACCCTGGTGGGCGTCGGCACGCCGACCGCCACGCTGACCACCTCGGCGAACCTCCCGCAGGCGGTGAGCGCCCTGACCGGCCGCACCCTCGGGACCGGCACCCCCGTGACGCTGGACCTCGCCACCGGGACGACGGTGGTCGACCTCGCCGCCCTCACCGATCCGACCACCGGGCTCAACGGCCGGCCGCCGAACAGCGAGGTCCTCACGACCGCCACGCTCGGGTCGGCGGTCTCCTCGGTCGGCACCCTGCTCGCCGGCCAGCGGACGGAGGTGCTCTCGACGGCCCGCAGCGCGCTGGACTCCGCCAGCGCGACCCTGGTCGTCACGGTGCCGCTCACCCTGCTCAACTCAGCCGTGAGTCTGGGAACACTGCAGATCACCGCGTCCGGCACCCTGGCGACGCTGGCGGCCGGGACCGGGACCGTCACCTGGTCGGGTCTGAACTCCTGCGGCGTCACCACCGCCGCGGTCTGCACCGCGGTGAACACCCTGATGCCCACCCTGGTGCCGCTGATCCGCACCGCCCTCGCCACCTCGCTGACCAGCACGCTCTATGGACTCAGCGGCGCGGAGGCGGCGTTCATCGGCACGGTGACCTCGGCGGTCGACACGGCGACCTCACTCGTCGGGACCGGCATCAACGCGCTGCCGAACGTGGTGTCGGTGCACGTGAACGCGCAGCCGGACCAGCCCGGTGCCCGGACACCGACAGTGCCGCTGGCACCCGGTGAGCTCGCGGTGTCCGCGATCCGGGTCGGCCTGGTCCCGGTCACCCGACTGGGCTGGCTGGCCTTCGCGACCTCCTCGTCCGGCCCCACCGGCTACTCACCGGTCACCGGCACCTGACCTGCGCCCGGATGATCCCGAAACATCCCGTTAACACAGGGATGTACCAATCCGCGGCTCGCTGTGCTTTCCTGTGCCCCACGTCACAGGCATCTGTGTGACACGTGCGTCACCCGTCGTCGTCCGACCGGCACCGCTGTCGGACCCGGCCGTCGACGGTCCAGGGGATACGACACGGAAATCGAGGACCACCATGACAGCGCACCACCCGCGCCGACGCCTGATCGCCCCGACCGCCGGTCTGGCGGTCGCCGGTCTCCTGCTCGCTGCCTGCGGCAGTGGCGGCAGCGACGACGACAGCACCGGGGGCGGAGGCGGCGGGGGCGACTCGATCCTGATCGGCACCACCGACAAGATCACCACCATCGACCCGGCCGGCTCCTACGACAACGGGTCCTTCGCGGTGATGAACCAGGTGTACCCGTTCCTGATGAACACCCCGTTCGGCAGCCCGGAGGTGGAGCCGGACATCGCCGAGTCGGCGGAGTTCACCAGCCCCACCGAGTACACGGTCACGCTGAAGGACGGCCTGACGTTCGCGAACGGCAACGACCTGACCAGCTCGGACGTGAAGTTCACCTTCGACCGGCAGCTGTCGATCTTCGAGTCCGGCGCGGACGACGGCAACGGCCCCGGCTCGCTGCTCTACAACCTGGACAGCGTGGACGCCCCGGACGACACCACCGTCGTCTTCCACCTGAAGACCGAGAACGACCAGGTCTTCCCGCAGATCCTGTCCAGCCCGGCCGGCCCGATCGTCGACGAGGACGTGTTCTCCCCCGACGCGCTGACGCCGGACCAGGACATCGTCGACGGGCAGGCGTTCGCCGGTCCGTACACGATCACCGACTACAGCCAGAACGACCTGGTCAGCTACGCCGCCAACCCGGACTACCAGGGCCTGCTCGGCGCGCCGGAGAACGACGCGGTGGACGTGCAGTACTTCACCGACGCCTCGAACCTGAAGCTGGACATCCAGGAGGGGAACATCGACGTGGCGTTCCGCTCGCTGTCCGCCACCGACATCGAGGACCTGCGGGGCAACGACGACGTCCAGGTGGTCGACGGCCCGGGCGGTGAGATCCGGTACATCGTCTTCAACTTCGACACCCAGCCGTTCGGCAACACGACCGCGGAGGCCGACCCGGCCAAGGCGCTGGCGGTGCGGCAGGCGGTGGCCGACCTGATCGACCGCGAGGAGATCGCCTCGCAGGTCTACAAGGACACCTACACCCCGTTGTACTCCTACGTGCCGGAGGGCCTGACCGGCGCCACCGAGTCGCTGAAGGACCTGTACGGCGACCACGAGGGCGGCCCGGACGCGGACGCGGCGACGGCAGCCCTGGAGGCCGCGGGCGTCGAGACCCCGGTCACGCTGAACCTGCAGTACTCGAACGACCACTACGGCCCGTCCTCCGGCGAGGAGTACGCGCTGATCAAGGACCAGCTGGAGTCCAGCGGCCTGTTCACGGTGAACCTGCAGACCACCGAGTGGGTGCAGTACGCCAAGGACCGCACCTCGGACGTCTACCCGGCGTACCAGCTCGGCTGGTTCCCGGACTACTCGGACGCGGACAACTACCTGACCCCGTTCTTCCTGACCGACAACTTCCTGGGCAACCACTACGACAACCCGACGGTGAACGACCTGATCCTGCAGCAGGCGGTCACCCCGGACGCCGACGAGCGCACCGCGCTGATCGAGCAGATCCAGGGCCTGGTCGCCCAGGACCTGTCCACGGTGCCCTACCTGCAGGGCGCGCAGGTCGCCGTGACCGGCACCGACATCTCCGGTGCCGAGAACACGCTCGACGCGTCCTTCAAGTTCCGCTACGGCGCGCTGAGCCGTAGCTGATCCCTCAGTCCCGGGGCGGGCCGCACACGGTGCGGCCCGCCCCGGGGCGTTGTCAGGAGTGACATGACGTCCACCACCCTCGACCCCACGACGGTCGATGTCCCGAAGTCCGGCCCGCCCAAGCGTTCCGGCGGCGGTCTCGGGCGCTACATCCTGATCCGCTTCCTGCTGATCATCCCCACCGTGTTCATCCTGGTGACCACGGTCTTCTTCCTGATGCGGGCCACCGGCGACCCGATCACCGCAGCCCAGGGCGGACGACTGCCCGCCGACCAGCTCGCGGAACGCATCCACGCCGCGGGCTACGACCGGCCGATCCTCACCCAGTACGTCGAGTACCTCGGCGACCTGTTCCGCGGCGACCTGGGCACCACGCTCTCGGACAGCCGCCCGGTGACCGAGGTGCTGACCACCTTCGGCACCGCGACGCTGGAGCTGGCGTTCTACGCGCTGATCGTCGCCTTCCTGGTCGGCATCCCGCTCGGCCTGGTCGCCGCGTACTTCCGGGACAAGGTGCCGGACGCGCTGCTCCGGGTGTTCGCGATCGCCTGCTACGCCACCCCGGTGTTCTTCGCCGGACTGCTGCTCAAGCTGATCTTCGCGGTGCAGCTGGACTGGCTCCCGGTCGCCGGGCGGGCGTCCAACCGCTCCGAGCTCGCCATGCGGCGCCTGGACCACCCCACCGGCATCTACCTGATCGACGCCCTCCGCACCGGGAACGGGGAGATCGTCGCCGACGTGCTCCAGCATGCGGTGCTGCCCGCCATCGCCCTCGGCCTGCTGACCGCCGGGGTGTTCCTGCGGCTGGTGCGCACCAACGTGATCGGCACCCTCGGCTCCGGCTACGTGGAGGCCGCCCGGTCCCGCGGCGTCAGGGAGTCCCGGCTGCTGCGCAAGCACGCCTACCGCCCGGCGCTGATCCCGATCATCACCGTGGTCGGCATGCAGGTGGCGATGCTGCTGGTCGGCGCGGTGCTGACCGAGACCACCTTCGAGTGGCGCGGTCTGGGGTTCCAGCTGTCGCAGTACCTCCAGGCCCGCGACTTCGTGGCCGTGCAGGGCATCGTCGTGATGCTCGCGATCGTGGTCGCGCTGAGCAACTTCGTGGTCGACGTGATCGCCGCGCTGATCGACCCGAGGGTGAGGTACTGATGCGCTGGAACAAGCTTCCCGTCGTCCATCAGCTGCGGCAGAGCGTCGGCCTGCAGCGCGGCATGCTGGTCGCCGGGCTGATCCTGACCGGCATCTTCCTGCTGGCCGCGCTGTTCGCCCCGCTGCTCGCGCCCTACGGCTACGGCCAGCTGCGCAGTCCGGACACCGGCCTGTTCGGCGCCACCCAGCCGCCGTCGTCGGAGCACCTGCTCGGCACCACGGTCGGCGGCTACGACGTGCTGTCCCGGGTGATCTGGGGATCGCGCACCGCACTGCTGGTGATCGTGATCGCGGTGACCGCGTCGCTGTTCATCGGCGTGCTGCTCGGCCTGGTCTCCGGCTACTTCGGCGGCTGGCTGGACCGGGTGCTGGTCGTGATCGCGGACGCGGTCTACGCCTTCCCGTCCCTGCTGCTGGCCATCGTGCTGGCGATCGTGATCAGCGGCGGCCAGTCGTCGATGATCGGCGGGGTCCTGGCGGCCGCCCTGTCCATCACCGTGGTGTTCACCCCGCAGTACTTCCGGGTGGTGCGGGCCGAGACGGTGCGGGTCAAGGCGGAGGCCTTCGTGGAATCGGCCCGGGTGATCGGCGCCGGTCACCGCCGGATCATGTTCCGGCACGTGCTGCGCAACGCCACCCGCACCCTGCCGCTGATCATCACGCTGAACGCCTCCGAGGCGATCCTCACCCTGGCCGGGCTCGGGTTCCTCGGCTTCGGCATCGAGGCCACCGCCGCCGCCGAGTGGGGCTACGACCTGAACAAGGCGATCTCCGACGTCAGCTCCGGCGTCTGGTGGACCGCGACCTTCCCGGGCATCGCGATCGTGCTGGTGGTGCTCGGCATGACCCTGGTCGGCGAATCGCTGAACGACCTGGCGGACCCGCGACTGCGCACCCGCCGCCGCGCCGCCGAGGTGTCCGGGGACACCGCGAGCACGGCACAGACCTCCGTCGTCCCCGGCGGTGCGCTGCCCGGGCACGCGGCCGAACTGGAAGGGGGAGCCCGATGAGCGGCCCCGTGGTCCGGATCGAGAACCTGTCGGTCTCCTTCGCCACCGACGCCGGGACGGTCCGCGCCGTCGACGACGTCAGCCTGCAGGTGGGTGCCGGGGAGGTGCTGGCCGTGGTCGGCGAGTCCGGCTCCGGCAAGACCGTCACCAGCAAGACCATCCTCGGCCTGCTGCCGTCCACCGCCACCACGCGGGGCGCGGTCGTGCTGACCAGCAAGGACGGCTCCAGCGAGCACGACGTGGTCAGCCTGCGCGGCGGCGCGCTGCGCCAGGTGCGCGGCCGGGACGCCGCGATGGTCTTCCAGGAGCCGTCCACCGCCCTGAACCCGGTGTTCACCGTCGGCTGGCAGATCATCGAGGGGTTGCGCGCCCACCGGAAGCTCGGCCGCCAGGCGGCCCGGGCCGCCGCGATCGACATCCTGCGCCGGGTGGGCATCCCCGACCCGGAGCACCGGATCGACCAGTACCCGCACGAGTTCTCCGGCGGGCAGAAGCAGCGGATCGTGATCGCCCAGGCCCTGGTGCTCGACCCCGGCGTGATCGTCGCCGACGAGCCGACCACCGCGTTGGACGTCACCGTGCAGGCGGAGATCCTCGACCTGCTGCGCCGCTGCCGGGACGAGTTCGGCACCGCGATCGTGCTGATCACCCACAACATGGGCGTGGTCGCGGACCTGGCCGACCGGGTCGCGGTGATGTACCAGGGCGAGATCGTCGAGCAGGCGCCGGTCCGGCAGCTGTTCAGCGCCCCCGCGCACGAGTACACCCGCCGCCTGCTGGACGCGGTCCCCCGGATCGGCACCGGCACCGCGCACGCCGAGGCCCGCGCCGCCGCCCGGCCCGCCGACTGGGCGGCGAGCACCCCGGTGGTCGAGGCGGCCGACCTGGAGATCGTCTACCCCGGCCGGTTCCGTCGGCCCGGATTCCGCGCGGTCGACGGCGTCTCCCTGGCCATCCGGCCCGGCGAGGTGCTCGGCCTGGTCGGCGAGTCCGGCTCCGGCAAGACCACCATCGGTCGCGCCATCGCCGGGCTCACCCCGGTGTCCGGCGGCTCGCTCCGGGTGCTCGGCACCGAGATGAACGGGGTCCGCGAGCGCACGTTCCGGCCGATCCGCCGCCGGATCGGCTTCGTGTTCCAGGACCCGGCGACCAGCTTCAACCCGCTGCTCACCATCGCCCAGTGCGTCGCCGAGCCGCTGATCGTGCACGGCCGGGCCCGCACGGTCGACGAGGCGCGGTCCACCGTGGACGATCTGCTCGAGTCGGTGCAGCTGCCCCGCTCCTACGGCGACCGTTTCCCGCACGAGCTGTCCGGCGGACAGCGGCAACGCGCCTCCCTGGCCCGGGCGCTCGCCCTCGACCCGGAGCTGCTGATCGCCGACGAGCCGACCAGTGCGCTGGACGTGTCGGTGCAGGCCCGGGTGCTGGAGCTGTTCGCCGAGCTCCAGGAGTCGCTCGGCTTCGCCTGCCTGTTCATCAGCCACGACCTGGCCGTGGTGGACCTGCTGGCCGACCGGATCGCGGTGCTGCACCACGGCCGGCTGGTCGAGGAGGGCACCGGGGCGCAGGTGCTCGGCGCGCCCCGGGAGGACTACACCCGGCGGTTGCTGGCCTCGTTGCCGGTGCCGGACCCGGCGGAGCAGGAGCGGCGGCGCGAGGAGTGGCGGGCGCTGGCCTGAGCCGTGGGCCGAGGCCGGTCCTGCGCCGGTCGTGGCCCTACTCGCAGCCGATCCCGTCGCCGTCCCGGTCCAGCCCGGCGCGGTATCCGGGGTCGCCGCTGTGGACCGGAGCCGCACCGGCGGCCCGTGCCGCGTCGCAGTTCTTGTAGTAGGTCGACGCCCCGGCCGCCGGTGCGGCCGCCTGGGTCGTCGTCGTGGTGGACGCGCCGCTCCCGGTCCGGGTCGACGCGGCGGCCACGGCGGCCTCCCGGGCGGTCACGTCGTCCTCCCGCACGGTGACGTCGTTCTCCCGGGTGGTCACGGCGGCGGTGGCCGCGTCCACGGTCGCCTGCTGCTCGTCGACCTGCTGCTGGGCGGCCCTCACCGCGTCCTCGGCGGTCTGGGCCGTCGTCTCCCGCTCGGTCAGATCGGATTCGCGTGCGTCCAGGTCGGCCTCCCGGTCGTCCAGCCGATCGGCGCGTTCGCCGACCGCGCTGTCCAGCTCGGCCACCCGCACGCTCTCCGCGTGCACGGCGTCCCGGTCGGCCCGTTGGGCGGCCGTGGCACTGCCGACCCCGCAGACGGCGCCGACCAGCAGGCCCGCGGCCGCCCCGATCCCCAGCAGGCCGAAGGTCACGCCCCGGCGCTCGGGACGGAACTGGGCGGCCACCACGTTCTCCCGGGCGGCGGGCGGCGGGGTCGTGCCGACGGGGGGAGCGCCTCGACGCAGCGTCATCGCAGAAGTTCCTTCGTCCGGGTGCGGCGGACCGGGTGTCCGGCTCCGCCCGTGACATCGGCATCCGGGACTGTCGCGTGAGCCCGGGGCGCCGAGGTCCACCCCTTCGGCGCAGAGCACCCCGGATGCGGTCCACGCCGCATCGGGCCACGATGACGCCACATCGATCGGCTCCGTCCGCTGCCGGTCGAGACGACCGTCGGCCGTACCCGGCGGTGCAGGGGGAATGATGGATCCAGTACGCGTGGTCGTCATCGACGACGACCCGGACGTCCTGTCGTACACCGCGACGGTCCTGCGCAAGCGCGCCGGATGCGAGGTGGTGGCGCTGGGCGATCCCGCCGAGGCGCCCGACCTTGTCACGCGGTTCGACCCGGACGTGGTGGTCACCGACATCCAGATGCCCGGGATGACCGGGCTGGAGCTGCTGGCCCTGCTGCGCTCCCGCAGTCCCGCGCTGGCCGTCGTGGTGATGACCGCCCACGTCTCGGTGGACTACGCCGTCGCCGCGCTCCGGCAGCAGGCTGACGAGTTCCTGACCAAACCGGTGCCCGGCGCGGACCTGGTCGACGTGGTGCAGCGTCTGGCGCTCCGCAGCCGTGCCGCCCGTTCCGCCAGCCCGCGACAGGTCGTGCTGGCGATCGGGGCGCATCCCGACGACGTGGAGATCGGCGTCGGCGGGATCCTGTCCGCGCACCACGCCGCCGGGGACGCCCTGGTGCTGCTCACCCTGTCCCACGGCGCACGCGGCGGTGCGGCCGCCGATCGCCAGCACGAATCCCTGGCGGCCGCCGAGCAGCTCGGGGCGCGGCTGTTCCTGGAGGACCTGACCGACACCGAGATCCCCGGGGCGGAGCCGACGGTCGGCATCATCGAACGGGTGGTCGCGGAGGTGGAGCCCGGGATCGTCTACACCCACAGCCACCACGACCGTCATCAGGACCACCGGGCGGTGCACGACGCGACCATGGTGGCCACCCGGCGGGTGCGGACGGTGGCGTGCTATCAGAGTCCGTCGGCCACGGTCGACTTCCGGCCGAGCCGCTTCGTGCCGATCGACGGCTTCACCGACGCGAAGCTCGCCCTCCTGGACTGCTTCGCGACCCAGTCCGGCATCCGCGGCTACCTGGCGCCCGACTTCGTCCTGGCCACGGCGCGCTACTGGTCGCGGTTCGGGGAGGGGACGTCGGTCGAGCCCCTGGAGATCGTCCGGGACGCCGTGGAGGTCGCGCGCGCCGAGGGCAGCCAGGCCACCGGTGCGAGCCGGCGGGCCGAGCTGGAGGACCGGGGATGACCCGCGTCCTGGTCACCGGCGTCGGCGGGCCGGCCGGGGTGGCGGTGCTGCGCTCGCTGCTGCGACGGCCCGGGGTCGAGGTGTACGCGGCGGACATGGACGGCTGGGCCGCCGGGCTCTACCTGGTGCCGACCGACCGCCGCCGGCTCGTGCCGCCCGGTGCCGAGCCCGGCTTCGCGCAGGCGATCGGCGAGCTCTGCGCCGTGGACCGGATCGACGTGCTGTTCTCGACCGTCGACGCCGAACTGCTCCCGCTCGCCGACACCCGGGAGGACCTCCGGACGGCGGGCACCACCCTGGCCGCGCCGGCCACCGAGACGTTGCGGCTCTGCCTGGACAAGGCCGCACTCGCCGCGCGGTGTGCGCCCTCGGTGCGGGTGCCGGAGACCCGGGTGCTGGACGGGTCGGCGGCGGAGGCCGACTGGCGGTTCCCGGTGATCGTGAAACCGCGCAGCGGATCGGGCTCCCGGGGGGTCCGCCAGGTGCCCGACCGCGACACCCTGCGTGCCCTGGCCCCCGATCCCACCCTGATCGTCCAGGAGCTGCTGCCGGGCGAGGAGTACTCGGTGGACGTCCTGGCCGACGCCTCGGGTCGGGTCGTGACCGCCGTGCCCCGCACCCGCTCCCGGGTGGACTCGGGCGTCTCGATCGCGGGGATGACCGTGCGCGACCACGACCTGGAACAGGCCGCCTCTGCCACGGCCGAGGCGATCGGGCTGGTCGGGGTCGCGAACGTCCAGCTGCGGCGGGACGTCGCCGGCCGACCTGCGCTGCTCGAGGTCAACCCGAGGTTCCCGGGTGCGCTGCCCCTGACGATCGCGGCCGGCGCCGATCTGCCGGCCCTCGCGCTGGACCTCGCCCTGGGTCGTCCGCTGCCCGCCCGGCTCCCGTTCCACGAGATCGCCGGCGTCCGCTTCCTCGAGGACGTGTTCTGCCCGCCGGGCGAGATCCTGCGCTCGGCGTACGCCGCCCACCAGGAGGAGCCGTGAGCGCCGACCTGCTGACCGGTGACCACCACGTGCACTCGACCTTCTCCGACGACGCGCACAGCACGCCGGCCGGGAACCTCGCGGCCGCGGCCGCGCTCGGTCTGACCGAGCTGCGGATGGTCGAGCACGTCCGCGCGACCACCACCTGGCTGCCCGGGTTCGTCCGGGCGGTCCGGGAGCTGGACCCACCCGAGGGACTGCGGGTGTCCACGGGGGTGGAGACCAAGATCCTGGACGAGCGCGGGACCCTGGGCCTCCCAGCCGGCGACCTCGGGGTGGACGCGGTCCTGGTGGCCGACCACCAGTTCCCCGGCCCGGACGGCCCCTGGACGCCGCACCGGACGGCACGCCACCTGGCCGAGGGCGGCGACCCGCACCGCCTGCTCGACCGGCTGCTGGACGCCCTGGACCGGGCGGTCGTGCACGCGGCTGGACGGGCCGCCCACGTGCAGGTCGCGCACTGCTTCTCGATCCTGCCCAAGGTCGGCCTGTCCGAGGCGGATCTCGACGACGCGCAGCTCGACCGCTGGGCGTCGTCCCTGGCGCGTTCCGGTGCCGTGCTCGAGGTGAACGAGAAGTGGCGCTGCCCGGCACCCCGTGCCCTCCGGATCGCCGATGCCGCGGGGATCGCGCTGGTGGCGGCGACGGACAGTCACATCGCCACCGACGTCGGACGCTACGCCTGGGTGCGGCGCACGCTGACGGAGGTGCTGGCGTGAGCCCCGGGACCACAGAGACGCTCCGCACCATCCTGGCGGTGCTGCTGCTCGCCGTGATCGCGGCCGGATTGATCCCGGTGGTGTCGACCGCGGTGCAGTTCGTGCTCGTCGCCCTGCACAGCCGGGTCAACCACTACCGGAAGGCCGCGCCGTTCTTCCCCCGGGTGGTGGTGCTGATCCCGGCGTGGAACGAGGGCGCCGTGGTCGGAGCGTCCATCGACCGGCTGATGCAGCTGGAGTACCCGCGCGAGGCGCTCCGGATCTACGTGGTGGACGACGCGAGCACCGACGACACCCCGCACGTGGTGCGCGACCGCGAGCGGCTCTACCCCGGCTCGGTCCGCCACCTCCGGCGCGAGAACGGCGGTGAGGGCAAGGCGCACACCCTCAACCACGGCCTGCGCACCGCCCTGGAGGACGACTGGATGCAGGCGGTGCTGGTCATGGACGCCGACGTGATCTACGAGCGCGACGCCCTGCGCAAGATGACCCGGCACCTGGCCGATCCCGCCGTGGGTGCGGTCACCGCCTACATCCGGGAGGGCAGCCGGGACAAGAACTACCTGACCCGGTTCATCGCCTTCGAATACGTCCTGGGCCAGCTGGCCGCCCGGCGCGCGCAGAACGTCGTGTCGGCGATGGCCTGCCTGGCCGGAGGCGCTCAACTGCACTCCCGCGCGAATTTGGAGGCGTTGGGCGGCCTGATCGACACCGACACCCTCGCCGAGGACACGATCACGACCTTCGAAACCCAGCTGCACGGCCGGCGGGCGGTGTTCGAGCCGCACGCCGTCGTCCTCGCCGAGGAACCCCAGGGGGTGGACGCGCTGTGGCGACAGCGTCTGCGCTGGGCCCGCGGCAACCTCCAGGTCACCCGGCGCTACCGGTGGCTGTGGTTCCGGCACGGCAAGCACCCCGGGCTCGGCCGCGCCACCTTCGCCCTGCAGTGGTTCAGCATTCTGGTGCTCCCGCTGGTCATGGTGGTCGTGCCGCTGGCCTTCCTGGGACTGTTCGCCCTCGACCACCCCCTGGCGCAGGTCGCCTTCCGCGCGCTGTGGATCAGCGCCGCCTGTCTCTACCTGTTCGCGGTGGTCTTCAGCCTGCAGCTCGACCCGGTGGTCGCCCGCGCGAGCTGGTGGCAGGCGCTGCTCTTCCCCGGGCTGCTGTCGGTGGCCGTGATGGTCACCGCGTTCTTCCCCGGACTGCTGGAGGAGCGGCTTCCCGGCGTCTTCGGCCTGCAGCTCACGCCGGCCGGGCACGTGATCTGGACAGTGGTGGTCTACCTGTGGGTCTCGCTGGCGATGGTGGGCGCCTGGATCGCACGTCTGATCGAGCCGACCCGGGTGGGCCGCTTCCTGACCCCGGTCCTGGTCTACCTGGTGGGGTACGGGCCGTTGCAGTGCGCCGTCGCGGTGGACGCGTTCTACCGGGAGATCCGGGGCGCGTCGACCGCCTGGGAGAAGACCGAGAAGATCGGGAGGGTACTGGGATGACCACACCGCACACCGGACGGCACGTCCGGGTCACGCCGGCCGGGACCGACCCCGAGCCCCGGCCGGGACCCACCCGTCCGACGACGGCCGGCCCGCTCGCCCCCGCGCCCGCTCCCGAGCTCGACCTCGAGCTCCAGCGGGAGCTCGACCGCGACCGGCGCCTGGAGCGACGGCTGCCGGTCCAGGCGCTCGTGGCGGCGCTGGCCACCGCGCTGGTGGTGCTGGTGGGCCGCGTGCTGTCATGAGCGGCCGCGCCGAGGCCGCAGGATCCGCGGCCACCGGGTCGACCGCGGGGCTCACGCTGTCGGTGATGACCCGTCACCTGCCCACGGTCATCGCCTTCGCCGCAGCGACCACGATCGTGGCGGCCGCACCCGGGACCCACCTGGATCACACCCCCTCGCTGCTGGCGGGGGTCGGCATCGAGGTCGTCGCGACCGTGATCGCCGCGTGGTCCACCCGCCGCCATCCGCGGCACGACCCGGCCCTGGACGGGGATTCCTGGGTGCTGGTCGTGCCGCTGCTGTCGGTCCTCGCGATCGGGTTCTTCCGGGTGGGCACCGGCGGGGCGACCTCGGTCTTCACGCCCATGCTCGTCCTGCCCGTGGTGTGGATCGCGACCGAGCCCGGCCGCCGGTTCGCCGCGGTCGCCGCGCTGGCCACCTCGCTCGCCCTGGCGTTGCCCTTCCTCCTCGGGCGCGCCGAGCCGGGCGGCCGGGAGGTGTGGCGCACGATCTTCGGCCCGTTCGTCTACGCGCTCGCAGCACTGGCGATCAACGAGGTCGCCCGCCAGGTCCGGTCGACGGTGGTGTCGCTGCGTGCCGGCGAGGCCCGGCTCCGGGCGGCCGATCGCCTGACCCGCAGCGTGCTCGACGCCGTCACCGAGCAGGCCGTCATCGGCACCGACGGCTCCGGCCTGATCCAGGTCTGGAACCCCGGCGCGGCCGCTCTGCTCGGACCGGCCCCGGCCGAGACCCAGGGCCGGCGCTCGGTGCTGGAGTTCATCGACCCGCAGGAGATCGCCGCACGCCCCCGCCCGGCGGGCGGCACCGCGTTCGACGCGCTGATCGGTGCGGTCGGGCCGGGGCGGGCCGAGGTGCGCGAGTGGACCTGGCTGCGGCAGGACGGCTCGACGGTGCCCGTGCTCGTGGCGTGCACCGCCCGGCAGGACGAGGACGAGCGGGTGGTCGGATACCTGTTCGTCGCGGCCGACCAGACCCAGGTCCACGAGGCCGAGCGGGTGAAGAACGAATTCGTCGGCACAGTCTCCCACGAGCTCAGGACCCCGGTCAGTGCCGTCCTCGGCCACCTCGACCTGCTGCGGGACGACCCGCTCACCGAGGATCAGGACCGGTACATCGACGTGGCCGAGCGCAATGCCCGCCGCCTGCTGCGCCTGGTCAACGACCTGCTGTTCACCGCGCAGGTGGACGCGGGCGGTGTGCCGCTCGACCTGAGCGACGTCGACCTCCGGACCGTGATCGCCGCCTCGGTGGAATCGGCCGCACCGGCCGGTCGACGGGCCGGGGTCGCGATCGTCGCGGACGTGCCGGAGCGGGTGCCGCTGGTCCGGGGCGACACCGGCCGGCTCGGGCAGGCGGTGGACAACCTGATCTCCAACGCGGTCAAGTTCACTCCGTCCGGGGGCTCGGTCACGGTCACGCTGTCGGCCGGCCCCGCACACGACTCCGGCGACCACGAGGTGACCGTGGCGGTCGCCGACACCGGGATCGGTGTCCCGGCCGAGGAGCTGGATCGCCTGTTCGGGCGGTTCTTCCGCGCGTCCACGGCGGTCCGCCACGCGGTGCCGGGGGTCGGTCTGGGGCTCACCATCACCCGGGCGATCGTCCGGGCACACGGCGGCGGGGTCACGGTGACCAGCGCCGAAGGCGTCGGCACCACGTTCACGCTGCACCTGCCGGTGACCTCCGCCGGCGGGGTGCCGGAATACCCCTAGGGGGTATAGCGTTCCTGCTGTCGACCCGGCAGCCAGGAGGCACCCATGCACGGCTACACCCCGAACAAGGACGACTACGCCAAGCGGATGCGCCGGATCGAGGGCCAGGTCC
Source organism: Cellulomonas sp. RIT-PI-Y (assembly GCF_025642745.1). Classification (GTDB taxonomy): domain Bacteria; phylum Actinomycetota; class Actinomycetes; order Actinomycetales; family Cellulomonadaceae; genus Cellulomonas. Next base: position 75,129 of record NZ_JANZKP010000005.1, on the reverse strand, counting down.
GCGGCATCGCCCGGATGATCGACGAGGACGTCTACTGCATCGACGTCCTGACCCAGGTCGCCGCCGTGACCAAGGCGCTGCAGTCCGTGAGCATCGCGCTGGTCGAGGACCACCTCGGCCACTGCGTGGTGGACGCGGCGCGGACGTCGCCCGAGGAGGGCGAGGCCAAGGTCAAGGAGGCCGCCGATGCCATCGCCCGCCTGGTCCGCAGCTGACATCCCACCCCGAGAGGACATCGAGATGACCACCACCACTTTCTCCGTCGACGGCATGACCTGCGGCAACTGCGTGAAGCACGTGACCGAGGAGCTGACCGCGCTGCCCGGCGTGCAGGACGTCCGGGTCGACCTGGTCGCGGGCGGCTCGTCGCCGGTCACCGTCACGTCCGAGGGCCCGCTGGACGACGCCGCGATCGCCGCGGCGGTCGACGAGGCGGGCTACGCCGTCACCCCGAAGGGATCGTTGCTGTGACAGCCGGGACACCCTTCCCCGTCGCACCGACGGGGACCGTCGACCTGGCGGTGCAGGGCATGACCTGCGCGTCCTGCGTGGCCCGGGTGGAGAAGCGGCTCAACCGGGTGCCGGGCGCACAGGCCACGGTGAACCTGGCGCTGGAGTCGGCCCACGTCGAGCTGCGTCCGGTCGACGGCGAGACGCCGGACGCCGAGGCGCTGGTCGAGGCGGTCCGCAAGGCGGGCTACGAGGCCACCGTCACCGGGGGCACCGGCTCGGCGGCCCCCGCGCACGACGGCCACCACGACGGAGCCATGCCCGGGATGGACCCGGCCGAGCACGCGCTGTCCGGTCACACCATGGCCCCGGGTCACGAGATGGACCCGGACGAGGACACCTCCGCCCCCACCGACGAGCGCGGCACGGACCTGCGCCGCCGGCTGCGGGTCGCGACCGTGCTGTCGGTGCCGGTGGTGCTGCTCAGCATGATCCCGGCGCTGCAGTTCACCGGATGGCAGTGGCTGGTCACCGTGCTGGCGCTCCCGGTGGCGACCTGGGCGGCCTGGCCGTTCCACCGTGCCGCCGCCCGGGCCGCACGCCACGGGGCCTCGACCATGGACACCCTGGTGTCGATCGGGATCATCGCGGCGGTCGGCTGGTCGCTGTGGGCGCTGCTGTTCGGCGGCGCCGGGATGCTCGGCATGACCATGACCCCGACGCTCTGGCCCGCCGCCGACTCGCACGGCGGGATGCCGGAGCTGTACTTCGAGGTGGCGGCCGTGGTCACCACCTTCCTGCTGGCCGGCCGGTACGCCGAGCACCGCTCGCGCCGCCGGGCCGGGGACGCGCTGCGTGCGCTCCTCGACCTGGGCGCGAAGGAGGTCGCCCTGCTGGTCACCGGCGCGGACGGCCGGCGCACCGAACGCCGGGTCCCGATCGGGCAGCTGTCCGCCGGCGACGAGTTCGCGGTCCGGCCCGGGGAGAAGGTCGCCACCGACGGGATCGTGGTCGAGGGCAGCAGCGCGGTGGACACCAGCCTGCTGACCGGTGAGCCGGTGCCGGTGGACGTCTCCCCCGGCGACGAGGTCACCGGGGCCACCCTCAACACCTCGGGCCATCTGGTCGTCCGGGCGACCCGGGTCGGCGAGGACACCCGGTTGGCCCAGATCGGCCGCCTGGTCACCCGGGCCCAGACCGGCAAGGCGCCGGTGCAGCGACTGGCGGACCGGATCTCCGCGGTCTTCGTGCCGGTGGTGCTGGTGCTGGCCGTCGGGACGCTGGCCGTCTGGCTGCTGTCCGGCGGCTCGGCCCAGGCGGCGTTCACCGCGGCGGTCGCCGTGCTGATCATCGCCTGCCCGTGCGCCCTCGGCCTGGCCACCCCGACCGCCCTCCTGGTCGGCACCGGGCGCGGCGCCCAGCTGGGCATCCTGATCAAGGGCCCGGAGACACTGGAGCAGACCCGCACCATCGACACCGTCGTGCTGGACAAGACCGGCACCCTCACCGAGGGCCGGATGGAGCTGGTGGACGTGATCGCGGTCGGCGGCCACGAGCACCGCGACGAGTTCCTGCGCCTCGCCGCGGCCGTCGAGTCGCGGTCGGAGCACCCGATCGCGCAGGCGATCGCCCGCGCCGCGGACACCGCCGATCTGGACGTGCACGAGTTCGCCAACCACGCCGGCCGTGGCGTCGAGGGCGTCGTGCGCGCGCCGCACACCGGTATCACGCTCGGCCGCCGGGTGCTGGTCGGCCGGCCGGGCTGGCTGTCCGAGCAGGGCATCACCGTGGATGACGGCCTGGCCGCAGGGTTCGCCGCCGCGGAACAGGACGGCGCCACCGCGGTGATGGCGGCGTGGGACGGTGCCGCCCGCGCGGCCCTGGTGCTGCGCGACCCGCTCAAGCCGACCTCCGCGCAGGCGGTCGATGACCTGCGGGCGCTCGGCCTGCGCCCGGTCCTGCTCACCGGCGACAACGCCGGTGCCGCCCGCCGGGTCGCCGCCGAGGTCGGCATCGACGACACCGACGTGATCGCCCAGGTGCTGCCCGCCGACAAGGTCGACCGGGTCACCGCCCTCCAGCGTGCGGGCGCCCGGGTCGCGATGGTCGGCGACGGCGTGAACGACGCCGCCGCCCTGGCCACGGCCGACCTCGGCCTGGCGATGGGCACCGGCACCGACGTGGCGATCGAGGCCGCCGACGTCACCCTGGTCCGCGGTGACCTGCGCTCGGCGGCCCAGTCGATCCGGCTGTCCCGGCGCACGCTCCGGATCATCAAGCAGAACCTGTTCTGGGCCTTCGCCTACAACGTGGCGGCGATCCCGCTGGCCGCGCTGGGACTGCTGAACCCGATGATCGCGGGGGCCGCGATGGCCTTCTCCTCGGTGCTGGTGGTCACGAACTCGCTGCGGCTGCGCCGGTTCCGCTGACCCCACGGGGTCCTCCCGCTGCGGCATGATGTCGAACAGTCGACGTCGACCCGCTGCTGGAGGACCCCCGTGACCGTTGCCCTGGAGATCGCCGTACAGGACCCCGTCGGCTACCGGATCGCCGCCGAGTCCGCGGCCGACCGGGTCGAGCTGTGCGCGGGGCTGGCCGCCACCGGGGGGCTCACCCCCTCAGCCGGCATGCTCGGCACGGTGCTCGGCGAACGCGGGTTCCTGCGCGGTGCCGCCCGCCCCGCCCCGGAGATCCACGTCCTGATCCGGACCCGACCGGGCGACTTCACCTACGCCGAGCACGAGGCCGAGGTGCTGATCCGGGACATCCGTCTGGTGAGCACCTCCGGGGCCGACGGCGTCGTGGTCGGCGGACTCACCGCCGACGGGCAGATCGACCTCCCGCTGCTCAGCCGGCTGACCGAGGCCGCCGACGGACTCCCGGTCACTTTCCATCGCGCCATCGACACCGTCGCCGACCCGCTGACCGCCCTGGACCTGCTGGCCGAGGCCGGCGTGACCCGGGTGCTGACCTCCGGCGGCGCCGCCCGTGCCGCCGACGGGATCGACCGACTGGCCGCACTGGTGGCGCACGCGGCCGGCCGGGTGCAGATCATGGCCGGGGGCGGCGTGCGGCCGGGGGACGTCCCCGCGCTGGTCGGGGCGGGGGTGCACGCGGTGCACCTGTCGGCGAGCCGGTCGGTGCAGGCCGACGGCGGTCCCGGTGGCGGTGGGGACGCCGGGTACACGGTCACCGATCCGGCGCTGGTGCAGGCGGCCGCGGCGGCGCTGCGCGGCTGAGCGGCCTTCCGGCGTCCGTCCAGCGAACTCCGAGCATCCGGTCGTACCCTGCCCAGGTGTCCCAGCCCGACGCCGTCGCACCGGCCGTGACGACCACCGCCGTCCCGCAGCCCTCCGAGCGCGCCCGCCGACGCCGGATCGGGGTGGAGATCTGGATCGTCCTGGGTCTGTCGCTCGGCAAGTCCGGGGTCTACGCCCTGGTCAACATCGTCGCGCGGCTGACCGCGGACACGTCGCTGCGCGAGCAGTCGACCGCGTTGAACACCAGCCAGTCGTCCCGTCCGTACCTGGACCTGACCTACCAGCTGCTGTCGATCGGCTTCGCGCTGATCCCGGTCGCCCTCGCGCTGTACCTGCTGTCCCAGAACGGCCGGAGCTCGCTGCGCCGGATCGGACTGGACCGGGCGCGCCCGCTGCGCGACCTGGGGGTCGGCGTCGGGTTGGCCGCCGTGATCGGCATCCCCGGCCTCGCGCTGTACGCGATCGGCCGCGCGATCGGGATCACGGTGGAGGTGCAGGCCTCGGCCCTGAACAGCGCCTGGTGGACCGTTCCGGTGCTGCTGCTCTCCGCCCTGCAGAACGCGCTGCTGGAGGAGGTGATCGTGGTCGGCTACCTGATGGAGCGGCTGCGCGACCTCCGCTGGGGGCCGGTGGCGATCATCGCCGCGAGTGCGCTGCTGCGCGGTTCGTACCACCTGTACCAGGGCATCGGGCCGTTCATCGGGAACGCCGTGATGGGTGTGGTGTTCGCCGAGTACTACCGGCGCCGACGGCGGGTGATGCCGCTGGTGGTGGCGCACACGCTGCTCGACGTGGTCGCCTTCGTGGGCTACGCGCTGATCCCCGCGGCGTGGTTGGCGGCGCTCGGGATCAGCTGACCGTCCCCGCCGACTCCGCGGACTCGGTGAACGCCCGCAGCTGCCGGCCGAAGGACCGCGTCACGAACCCCGCCACGATCATCACCGCGCCGCCGACCAGGGCGAACAGCCCGAACATCGCGACCACCACGGTCAGCGACTCCTGCGGCTGGATCGCCAGCATCGCCCCGAACAGGAAGGCGATCAGCCCGAACATCAGGGTGCCGACCCAGCCGAGGTCGCGGGCGCGGAACTGGGTGGCCGCGACGATCAGCGCCATCACGCCGACCACCAGCGCCCAGAGCGCGAGCAGGTAGAACAGCACCAGGGCGGTCAGGCCGGGCCACGCCATGATCAGGAGGCCGAAGGCGATCGACACGAGGGCCTCCGCCACCCACCAGCCGAGGCCGGGACGGCGGCGGACCAGGAACGCCTGGGCCAGCACCACCAGGCCGTCGGCCACCGCGAAGATGCCGTAGATCCAGCCGAGGGCGCTCAGCGTGCGCAGCGGCTCGACCAGCATCAGCAGACCGAGCACGACCAGGAGCACCCCGCGCAGGACCGGCATCCACCAGACCCGGCCGAGCAGGGTCGCGATCCGTCCGTTCACGTCCACCTGAGTGCCTCCTGTCCGCCGGGAGCGGGCGCTCCCTGCGCTGGTCACGCTAGCCCGGGACGGTTCCGGGCACCACGGGGACGGCGCATCCTCCTCGGGGATGACCCCGGCGGGGCGGGAACTCCGTCGCAAGGACGGAATCGCGCGCGAGCGGACCGTCCTCCCCTCGCCGCGGCCGACGGCTGCCTACACTCCGAACCATGTCCGACGCACCGACCAGCGCGCCGGCGGCGCCCGGGCGGTCCGACGGCGAGGCCGCCCCGGCGTCGCACACACGCATCGTCGACACCCCGGAGAACCGGGTCCACCATCCCAGTGACCTGCTGGGCGTGGTGCTCAGCCTGGTCGGTGCGGTGCTGGTGATGGTGCTGGCGACCTACGCGCACAACACCACCTCCGGCGTCGCCGAGGACGTCGAGGGCGTCGCCTCACTGCTGCAGGACCTGCTGGTGGTACCGACCGCGCTGCTGGAGAGCGTCGTCACGTTCTTCGTGCCGACGGCGGTGCTGATCGAGCTGGCGTTCCGGCGGCTCGGCCGGCAGATGCTGGAGGGCGTGGCCGCCGCGGTGGCCTCCGTGCTGGCGTCCTCCACCGTGCTCTGGCTGGTCGAGCACCTGGGATCGGACGAGCTGGTCGCGGGGCTGTCGGTGCGGCTCGGCGGCACCTGGACCGTGACCGTCCCGGGCTACATCGCCCTGATCGCCGGACTGTTGACCGCGACCGGGCCGCGCACCCGCCGCCGGACCGTGTTGTGGTCGTGGAACCTGGTGTGGGTCGCGATCGGGATCATGGTGATCACCGGGTCGGTGTCGATCACCGGGATCGGCCTCTCGCTGCTGATCGGCCGGGCCGGCGGCCTCGCCACCCGGTACGTGTCCGGGGTCCGGTCCGAGCGCGCGTACGGCAGCAGTCTCGTCGCCGGTATCCGCCGGGCCGGGTTCGACCCGGAGCTCCTGGTGCGGGTGCCGGACGCCGTGCCCACCGACGACTCCCCGGTGCCGGACGACGAGCCGGGCACCCCGGCGGCCCGCGGCATGGCCCGGTACTCCGACCATCGCGTGTACGAGATGACCACCGTCACCGGGTCGCAGTACGACGTGCTGATCTACGACGGCGACCGTCAGGTGATCGGCTTCCTGTCCCGGCTGTGGCGCTCGATCCGGCTGCGCGGGCTGGACGGCCGGTCGACGGTCTCCCTGCGCCAGGCCGCCGAGCGCTCGGCGCTGCTGAGCTACACCGCCTCCGCCGCCGGGGTCCGGGCACCGCAGCTGCACGCGGTCTCCGAGGCCGACGCGTCGATGATCCTGGTCCAGGACCGGGTCGCGGACGCGGTGCCGCTGGCCGACCTGGATCCGGACGCGATCGACGACGAGGCGCTGCGCGCGATCTGGGCGCAGCTCGGCACCGCGCACGAGGCCGGGCTGGCGCACCGCGCGCTGACCAGTGACGTGGTGCTGCTCGGACGGGACGCCGACGGCGCGCCCCAGGTCTGGCTGATCGGCTGGGAGCAGGGCGACGTCGCCTCCTCCGAGCTGGCCCAGCGGATGGACCGGACCCAGATGGTCGCGCTGCTCGCACTCCGGGTCGGCCCGGCACGGGCGCTGGAGTCCGCGGTCGCGGTGCTGGACGAGGGCGACATCGCCGCGATCGGCCCCCTGCTGCAGACCGTGGCGCTGCCCCAGCGCACCCGGGAGGAGCTGCGCGCGCACAAGCAGGTGCTGGCCGAGCTGCGGTCCGCCCTGGTCGCCCGGCTGCCGCAGGCCGACGTGGAGCCGGTCGCGCTGAACCGCTTCGGGGCGCGCACCCTGATCACCATCCTGCTGACCGTGGCCGCGGTCATCGTGCTGCTCACCACGATCAACCTGCAGACCATCCTGGACGCGCTGGCGGAGACCGACTGGCGGCTGAGCCTGCTCGCGTTCGCGTTCGGGATGAGCACGCTGTTCGGCGCAGCGCTGACCCTGGTCGCGTTCGCCCCGCAGAAGATCCCGCTCTGGCGCGCGACGGTGACCCAGTCCGCCGCGACCTTCGTCGCCCTGGCGGCACCGGCGGGCATCGGTCCGGCGGCGCTCAACCTGCGCCTGCTGACCAAGCGCGGGGTGTCCGGCGCGCTGGCCACCGCGACCGTGGCGCTGGTGCAGGTCTCCCAGTTCGTGGTGACGCTGCTGATGCTGCTGGTGCTGTCGGTGGCGTCGGGCACCAACCAGCTGGAGCGGTTCACGATCTCCCCGACCGTGGTGCTGGCGATCGGGATCCTGGTCGGCCTGATCGCCGCGCTGATGCTGGTGCCCCGGGTCCGGCAGTGGGTGGCGGCCAAGACGGTGCCCACCCTGCAGCAGACCTGGCCGCGCCTGATCGAGGTCGTCGGCCAGCCCAGCCGCCTGCTGCTCGGCATCGCCGGGAACGCCCTCACCACGCTGGGCTACGTCCTCGCCTTCGAGGTCTGCCTGCGGGCGTTCGGGCAGAACCTGTCGCTGGTGCAGGTCGCGATCGTGTTCCTGGTCGGCAACACGGCAGGGTCGGTCGCCCCGACCCCGGGTGGTGTGGGGACGACCGAGCTCGCGCTCGGCGGTGCGCTGGCGGTGGTCGGGGTCAACCCCGGTGTGGCCACGTCGGTGGCGGTGCTGTTCCGGGTGCTGACCTACTGGCTGCGCATCCCGGTGGGCTGGGCCGCGATGCGCTACCTGCGCAAGGTCGGCGAGCTCTAGTTCAGGCGCGGGCGGGGCCCTGGGCCGGGACCTCGGCCAGGCGACCGGCGGCCAGGCGGCTCCAGGAGCCGAGGCGCGAGGCCAGACGCTCGGTCAGGTCGCCGTCGATCGGCTCGGAGTATCCGCGCGGGTCCATGGGGCACATCCTTCGTTCGGCAGCCCGGCTGACCCCGTGGGTCCCGTGGCTTTGCGTCCCCGCCTTGCGGAGGGTTTGCCTTGTCGCTGACGGATCTGACTGTAGGAGCGGGCCGGGCCGGACGGGAGGGGTCGGCGCCGATTTCACCCGCTCGCCGCGTGACCGGCGCCGATCCTCACGCGATCGCGGTCAGGAACGCCTCCAGCAGCGGCCCCGCGGTGTCCACGCCGGACGTGCCGGTCTCCACGAACACCGCCACCGCGAGGTCGCCCTGGCCCGCGATCATCCAGGCGTGCGCCTGCTCGCCGTCGCCGTACTGCGCGGTGCCGGACTTCGCGATCACCTCGGCGCCCGGCACGTCCTGCAGGAAGGTCGACCCGCCCTCGGTCACCACCGACCGCATCATCGACCGCAGCGCCTCGGCCTCCTCCGCGGTCAGCGGCGGGGCGGAGTCGGCCGGCGCGGTGCCCGCACCCACCACCAGCTGCGGCACCACCCGGTGCCCGGCCACCACCGACGCCGCGACCGTCGCCATCCCCAGCGGCGTGGCCTGCACCCGGCCCTGCCCGATCAGCGACGCGGCGTGATCCGTCCCGTCGGACTCGGTGGGCACCGACCCGAGGGTGGCCGCGAACCCGAGGTCGGCCTCGGTGATCCCGAGCGACTGCGCGGCACTCGCGAGCGCCGCCTGGTCCACGGTGTCCCGGGCGCCGAGGAACGCGGTGTTGCAGGAGTTCGCCACCGCGGTGCGCAGCGTGACGGTGCCCAGCCGGTCGGTCGGGTAGCCGGGCACGTTCTGGAACTCACGCCCGTCGACGGTGAGCGTGGCGGGGCACTCCAGTGGGCTGTCCGGTGTCAGCCCCGCCCGTAGCAGGGCCAGCGAGCTCGCCACCTTGAAGGTCGATCCCGGCGCGTACAGCCCGAGCGTCGCGGTCGAGGTGCCGTCCCCGCCCGGGCCGCTGGCCACCGCGACGATCTCCCCGGTGGACGGCCGGATCGCGACCAGCGCCGAGGCGCCCTCGGTCGTCGAGGACAGCACGTTCTCCGCGATGGTCTGCACGGTCGGGTCGAGGGTCACGCGCAGCGGTTCGCCGGCCTGCGGCTCAGTGCTGAACAGCAGCCGCTCGCCCGCGAGCACGGTCACGCCGGGGGTGCCGCGCACCTGGTCGTCGTACTGCCGCTGCAGCCCGCTCAGCCCGGTGAGGTCCCCGGCGGCCAGCGCGCCCTCCGACTGCTCGATCAGCTCGGCGGTCGCCTGGCCCACCGATCCGAGCACCGGCCGCGCGAACGTCCGGCTGGGCGCCAGCGGCAGGGTGTCGGTGGTGGCGATCACCCCGGGCAGCGTGGTCAGCTCACCGGTCGAGTAGTCCGGGTCGCCGTCCCGGATCACGATCGCCTCGACGAACGCCTTCTCCCCGGCGGCCGCCACCTGGGCGGCGTAGGCGTCCGGGTCCATCTCCAGGGCGGTGGCGAGCTGGCGGGCGGCGCCGTCCCACTGGTCGGCGGTCAGCCGGGTCTTGTCGATCCCGACCCGGTTCACCGGGCGGTTCTCCACGATGACGGCGTCCCCGGCCCCGAGCACCTGCGCCCGCTCCGGGTAGGCCCGCTGCACGGTCAGCACCTCGGCGTCGCTGAGGTCCGGGGCCAGCAGCATGGAGCTCCAGGTGGCCCGCCACTCGTCGTCGACCCGGGTCAGCCCGGCGTGGGTGTCGTAGGTCCAGGCCGCTCCGTCCAGGTCCCAGGTGTAGCGGAGCGTGACACCCGCGCTGTCGTCGTCCTGACCGTCGACGACCGTCCCGGCCGTGACCGTCGGCTGCCACGGGGTCATCCCGCCGATCACGGCCTCCCGGCGCTCGGCGGCCTCCTGCCCGGTCGCACCCGCCAGCGGCACGTCGGAGAAGTCCCCGTCGGTGAGCGCCGCCGCGAGCGCCTCGGCGACCTGCTGCCGGTCGTCGCCGTCGTCCCCGCCGCACGCAGCGACCGACCCCACCAGAACGACGGCCACCAGCACCGCCACCACCCGAGACCGCATCCAGACCCCTGACGACCGGGGCGCCGCCACCGATGGCGTCGCCGACATCCGCAGCCTAGGAACCGGCTGTGTCGCACGGGGGTGATTCGGCGTGCAGATCCGGTGCGGACCGTCTTGGATCGGTGCATGTCGACCTCACCGCCTCTCAGTCCCGTGCGGTGCGCCGCCCGACCGGGGGGAGCGCACCGCTGATGGACTCCGAGACATGGGCGAACATCGCCCTGGTCCTGCTCTTCATCCTGATCGGCGGCGTGTTCGCCGGGACGGAGATCGCGCTGGTCTCGCTCCGGGAGAGCCAGATCAACCGGATGGAGCGGCAGAGCACCCGTGGCGCACGGGTGGCCGCCGTGGCGCGGGACCCGAACCGCTTCCTGGCCGCCGTGCAGATCGGCGTCACGGTCGCGGGCTTCTTCTCCGCCGCGTACGGCGCCTCCACGATCGCGCCCGACTTCGCCCCGGTGATCGAGTCGCTGGGCGTCCCGGCCGGACCCGCGGCCACGATCGCCCTGGTGCTGCTGACCCTGGTGATCGCCTATCTGTCCCTGGTGCTCGGCGAGCTGGTGCCCAAGCGGATCGCCCTGCAGTCGTCGGCCAAGGTCGCCCTGGCCGTCGCACCACCGCTGGACCGGTTCGCGACCCTGATGCGCCCGGTGATCTGGCTGCTGTCCCGGTCCACCAATCTGCTGGTCCGGTTGTTCGGCGGCGACCCCTCCGCCACCAGCGAGGAGATGTCCGAGGCCGAGCTCCGCGACCTGGTGATCGCCCATCAGGGCCTGCCCGAGGACGAGCGGCGGATCCTCGGCGATGTGTTCGAGGCCAGCGACCGCTCCGTCGCCGAGGTGATGCGGCCCCGTGGCGAGGTCCGGTTCCTGGACGGCGGCCTCACGCTCGGCGACGCCCTGGACGAGGTCCGCGACCAGCCGTGGTCCCGCTACCCGGTCATCGGTGAGGACTTCGACGACGTGCTCGGCTTCCTGCACATCCGGGACCTGATCGACGCCCGCGACCCCGCACGGACCGTCCGGGACGCGATGCGGGAGATCGTCGCGCTGCCCGGCACGAACAAGATCCTCCCGTCGCTGTCCCGGATGCGCCGCGAGGGCGTGCACATCGCGGTGGTGGTCGACGAGTACGGGGGCACGGACGGCATCGTCACCCTGGAGGACCTGGTCGAGGAGCTGGTCGGGGAGATCCGGGACGAGTACGACATCGCGGGGTCCTCCGGCCCCGAGCACCACGAGGGCGCCCCGGGCACCTACGACGCCGGGCTCAGCATCGAGGAGTTCGCCGAGCTCACCGGCGTCGCCCTGGCGGACGGCCCCTACGAGACCGTCGCGGGGTTCCTGATCGCCCGGCTCGGCCGACTCGGACAGATCGGCGACAGCGTGCCGATCGACGGTCACCGACTGGAGATCGTGCAGGTCGACGGGCGTCGGATCACGCGGATCCGGGTCGCCCCGCCCCCCGAAGGGTTCTGAGCCCGGGCGCCGGGATGCACACCCGACGGATCGGCGTCACCCTGGGAGAGCACTGCGACCGCGAAAGGAGCCAGAATGTCCGAGCGACTGCTGTTGCCCGCAGACCCTTCCTCGATCGCACGTGCCCGGCACTGGGCCGCCTCCCTCGCCCGTCGGGTGCACGCAGGCCCCGCCACCGAGCACACCGTCGAGCTGCTCACCAGTGAGCTCCTCACCAATGCTGTGGTGCACACCGGCAACCATGCGCCGATCTCGGTCTGCGCCCGGATGCACGACGACGCCTTGCGCGTCGCGGTCACCGACACGGACACCACGCTCCCGGTGGTCCGGCCCACCAGTCCGGGGCGACCCGGCGGGAACGGGATGCGGATCGTGGACATGCTGTCGTCGACCTGGGGTGTGGACCTGCATCCCGGCGTGGGGAAGACCGTGTGGTTCGAGGCGTTGGTGGGCAGCCGCGCGGGCGCGGCGCTGCTGAGCGCGTAGTCCCGCCCTCCGGCACGATGGCCGGATGCTCCTCAACGACAGCATCGTCGGGATCGTCGGGATGAACGTGCTGGCCGTGGCGTTGGTCCTGCTGCGATCCTGGCTGTTCCGCACCCGGCTCTACCGCCCGATGCTCCTGAACGTCGGTCTGTCGGTGGCCCCGGTGCTGGTCCTGCTGGCGGCCGTGCTGGTGCTGGCGGTGCTGCTCGCCGCGAGTGCGCCGCCGGCGCTGATCGTGGTCCTGGGCGCGATCCTGCTCGGCGTCTGGCTGCTGCTCCTGCCGAATGCCGGCTACCTGATCACCGAGCTGAACCTCAACCATCGCCGACCGGGCGAGCGGGTGCCGGAGTGGTTCGACCTGCTGCTGGTGCTGTCGCTGGCGATGTCCGGCGTGCTGAACATGCTGTTCAACGTGTTCCTGGTGCAGCTGGGCTACGTCGCCGTGCGGTTCGACGCGGTGGAACCCCTGACCAGCGCGGAGGTGCGGATCGTCACCGGCTTGGTGCTGCTCCTGGCCGCGTTCGGGATCTACCTCGGGCGGAATCTGCGCCTGAACAGCTGGGACGTGCTGCGGCCGTGGCGGATCGTCCTGAAGCTGGTGGCCCACCTGCGGCAGCCCGGTGCACCGGCGACCGCGGCGGGATACACGGTGACGGCAGGGGTGTTCTTCGGGCTGATGTACCTGGTCGTGATCGGGCCGTTGATCCGCGCGGTGCAGATCCTGGCGTAGCGGAGCACGATGGGCGCATGACCCATTACCTGATCTCCTTCCCGAGCGGGGAGATGGACATCCCGGACGGCGAGTTCCAGGCGGTCGTCGACGCGTCGCACGCCGTGGTGCGGGAGGCGAAGGCGGCCGGCGTCTGGGTGTTCGGCGGGGGCATCGACGAGAGCATCCCACCCGTGCTGGTCGACAAGGACGGCGTGGTCACCGAGGGGACCTACCCGCAGACCGCACGACTCGAGGGCGGGTACACCGTGCTCGACGTCCCGGACCGGGAGACCGCGCTGCACTGGGCGGCGCGGATCGCCGACTCCTGCCGCTGCAAGCAGGAGGTCCGCGCCTTCGGCGACGACCCGGAGAGCCGCTAGCGGCGACGGCCCTGCAACACCCCCGCGGTCAGCACCACGATCAGTCCGGCGATCGGCACCACCAGCAGTCCGACCCGGACGCTGCTCGCGTCCGCCACCAGTCCGACCAGCGGCGGTGACGCCAGGAACCCGAGCCGCATCAGCCAGGACACCACGGTCAGTCCGGTGCCGGGCTTCAACCCGGGGAGCTCGTCCGCCTCGTGCATGGCGGCCGGGACCAGGGTCGCGACACCGAACCCCGCGACCGCGAACCCGGCGACGGTGCCGGGCACGGACGGGAACGCCAGTGCGGAGCCCATGCCGAGCGCGACCAGGACGCCGCCGGTCCGGGCGACCGCACGCTGACCGAACCGGTCGACCAACCGGTCGCCGAGCAGTCGGCCGATGAACTGCGCGCCGGTCAGCGCGATGTAGCCGGTCGCGGCCACCGCGGCGGCGGCGCCCAGCGAGCCGGAGAGGTAGATCGCGGCCCAGGAGTTGCCGGAGTCCTCGACCAGGGTCCCGGCGGTCGCGATCAGCACCAGTGCCGCGAGGACCAGCACGATCCTGCCCCGCGACGCCCCGACCCGATCGCCGTGCTGGCCGGGACCGGCCGTCGCGTCGTCGTCGCCGTCCGTGCCGGGCAGGCAGAACCGGAGCGCGACCAGGGCGACCACGGAGAACAGCGCGCCCGAGACGGCCAGGTGCACTCCGCGCGGGACGTCCAGCGCGATCGCACCGGCGGCCATCGACCCGCCGATCACGGCGCCGATCGACCACACCGCGTGGAAGGAGTTGATGATCGACCGGCCGTACCGGCGCTGGACCCGGAGACCGTGGGCGTTCTGCGCCACATCCGTGATCGCGTCCATCGCCCCGGCCAGGAACAGGGCGGCCATCAACAGTCCGACGGTCGGTGCGACGGCGGCGGCGCACACCCCCAGCGCGGTGACCAGGGTGCCGAGCACCGCGGCCCGGGCGGAGCCGAGACGCCGGATCGCCCACGCCGCACCGAGGCCGGCCACGATCGCCCCGGTGGGGAACGCCGCGACCGCCAACCCGTACGCGGCGTTGCCAAGGCCGAGTTCCGCCTTGATCTGCGGGTAGCGCGGGATCAGGTTGGCGAACAGGGCGCCGTTGGTGAGGAACAGCGCGGCGACGGCGGCGCGGGCCCGGCGGTCGACGGTGGCCGGGGAGGTCGTCACGGACATGTGTACGAGCGTACACATGCCCGTGAGCAGGTTTCCGCCTGGTCGGGATCGGGGCTACCGTTACCTATCGACCAGTAGGTAGCAGGGGTCCGACGACGACGTGGGAGTGTTCGATGAAGATCACCAGCTGGACCAGCACGACCGAGCGCGAGCGCTGGCGGGACCTCGGCACGGTCGACCCCGGGCCGATCACCCGCATCCCGGACGTCTTCGTCCAGCTCGACGACGAACGCCAGGAGATCGAGGGCTTCGGCGCCACCTTCAACGAGCTGGGCTGGACCTCGCTCGCGCACCTGGACGACGAGCAGCGCTCCGGGATCTTCCGCGAGCTCTACGCGCCGGGTGTCGGCGGCAACTTCACGATCGGCCGGATGCCGATCGGCGCCAACGACTTCGCCCGGGACTACTACTCCTACGACGACGTGCCGGGTGACTTCGCACTGGAGCACTTCAGCATCGAGAACGACCGGGAGACCCTGATCCCGTTCATCCGGTCCGCGCAGGCCGAGCAGGGCGACCTCAGGCTGTGGGCCTCGCCGTGGGTGCCGCCGCAGTGGATGAAGACCAACGGGCACTACGCCTCCGCCCAGCCGTGGGTCGACGGGGTCGAGAACGGGCTGCGCGCCGACCAGGTCCAGCAGGAGGGCACCGACTCCTTCATCCAGGACGAGCGGCACCTGGCCACCTACGCGGAGTACTTCGCCCGGTTCGTGGACGCCTACGCCGCGCTCGGCATCGACATCCGGATGGTGATGCCGCAGAACGAGTTCAACTCGGCGCAGCCCTACCCGTCGTGCACCTGGACCCCCGCCGGCCTGGCCGCCTTCATCCGCCACCTCGGGCCGAGGATGCGCGAGCGCGACGTCGAGGTCTTCCTCGGCACCGTCGAACGCCCGGACGTCGACCTGGTCGACGGTGTGCTGGCCGACCCCGAGGCCGCCGCGGCGATCACCGGCATCGGCGTGCAGTGGCACGGCAAGTCGATCGTGCCGTTCCTGCGCCGCGACCACCCCGAACTGCGGATCTACCAGACCGAACAGGAGTGCGGCGACGGCAGGAACGACTGGCGCTACGCCCGCTACTCCTGGCGTCTGATGCGTGACTTCCTGAACAACGGCGCCAGCGCCTACCAGTACTGGAACCTGTCGCTCGAGAGCGGCGGGGTCAGCCGGTGGGGCTGGTCGCAGAACTCCCTGATCGTGGTCGACCCGGCCACCGCGAGCTTTGAGTACACGCACGAGTACGTCGTGCTCAAGCACGTCAGCCACTACGTGCAGCCGGGCGCCCGCCTGGTGCCGACCCTGAGCTACTCCGGCTACGAGAACCAGCTGGCGTTCCGGAACCCGGACGGCTCCCTGGTGGTCGTGATGCAGAACGACACCTCCGAGGAGATGCCGGTGCAGATCACGGTCGGCGATCAGGTGGTGGAGCCGGTGCTGCCCGCGGACTCGCTGAACAGCTTCGTGATCGAGGTGTGAGCGCCGGTGGGGACGGCCGCCGCGACGACCGTCCCCACCGCCGTCCGCCCTACTGCGGCGCCCAGGGGCCGTTCGGGTCCCCGGGCACCTGGTTCCGGGTCCACCACCGGGCGGTGTAGCGCTGGCCGTCGTGCTCGACGATCTCGCCGCCGGTGAAGATCCGGGACGCCGTCCACACCGCGGTGCCGTCACCGGTCGCCGCGATCTCCTGCCACGGCCCCCAGGGGTCCCCCGGGGTCTGGCCCTGCGTCCACCAGCTCGCCAGCCAGGTCGCCCCGGCATGGCGCACGGTGTCGCCCCGGTCGTAGACCGTGCCGGACTGCCACGCCTCGACGACGATCGGGGTCGCGGCCAGCGGGGAGACGGTGATCCGGTCGACGATCGGGGCCTCGTCCGCGCGCAGGTTGTAGTCCGCGAGCCAGGTCTGCGACGCGTAGGTCACGCCGTCCCAGTTGGTGGCCTCCTCGGAGCGCAGGGCGATCGTGTTCTCCCCCGCGTCCAGGTCCAGCACGATCGTCCGTTCCCAGAAGTTGTTCTGGTGGAAGGTCGGCACGAACAGCTCGCGCTGCGCCTCGCCCCCGTTGACCGAGATGTCGGCGTGCCGGGCGACCGGGTTCGGGTTGTAGTGCGTCCCGTCCACCTGCTCCGGGTTGGAGAACCGCACCACCACCGCGTGCGGACCGGACTCCTCGGCCGCCACGGTGAACGTGAGCGTGGAGTCGTTGCCCGGCTCCCCGCCGATGCCCGCGACCGCCTGGCCGCCCTCCGCCAGGGACAGGTCGACGACCTGGGCCTCCCCGGACAGCGCGGCGTCCTCCGCCTGGTACTCGGTGCCGGTCAGCAGGCCCTCGCCGGCGCCGACGGTGAGCCGGTCGAGCCGCAGCCCGTCCGCCCCCGCCGTGACGGTGACCTTGTTGACCCCGCCGCGCAGGTGCGCGGCCACGGTGTCCCCGGTGGCCAGGTCCAGGACGTCGTAGCCGTTCACCGCGAGGGTGCCCGCACCGTCCCCGGCCAGGTCGACCCCGAGGGCGGCCTCGGCGTCCTCCGGGCCGTAGACCCAGAACGTCGCCGTCCCACCCGCGGCCAGGTCGGCCACACCGGCACCGGAGTCGCCCACCGTGTAGTCGGTGCGCGCGTCGGCCAGCTGGGCCAGCTCGCCCTCGTACACCGAGGTGCCCGCGTCGGGGTTCGCCAGCGCGAGCGTGATCCGGTCCACGATGGCGTCGCCCACGGTGGCCCCGCCGTCCAGACCCCGGGCGGCCAGGCTGATCGTGTGCGTCCCGGCGGTCAGGTCGACCGTGGTGTCGGTGTGGTCCCAGACCACCCACTTGTAGCCCAGGGGCAGGAACAGCTCCTGCTCGGCCGCGCCGTCCACCCGGAGGAAGACGTTGGTCGGCCCCTGGTCCTGCACCAGCCCGTAGGTGTTCAGGCTGTTCGCGAACACCGACAGGTCGTAGCTGCCGTCCTGCGGCACGTCCACGGTGAAGTCCAGCACCACGTCCGACCCGGTCCGCAGCCCGCCGACGTCGTAGCCGCCGGAGGTGTAGAACTTGCCGACGTCCTGCGGGGAGCCCTCCGGGCCGTTCCGGCTGTAGCCGGTGCCGGAGTGCGCGGCGTCCTCCGCCTCGTAGCTGGCCTCCCACAGGTCGGGGGTGGCCGTGGTGGTCGCGCCGGAGCCCGCCGGGGTGACCACCAGCTCGTACGCCGACGATTCGGCCAGGGCCGGCAGGGTGTCCCCACCGAAGTCCAGGGCCACCGTGCCGTCGACCACCGGCAGGGTCAGCTCGGCCAGGTGCCGGGGCTGGGCGGAGTCGCCGAGCTGACCGGTCCACGGGATCTCCCGCACGGTCACCCGCACCTGGTCGCCGAACACGTCGGCCGGCACGTTCACCAGGTCGACCGGCGCGGAGCCGGTGCCGCCGCCGAGCAGCGTCCGGGAGATCGCCTGCTCCTCGTCCAGGGTGGCGAGGCCCTGCAGGGTGTAGTTCTGCCCCGGGTTCGGCGGGGTGACCTCGACGGTGTGCCCGGTCATCTGGGCGTAGGCGTTGTAGAGCCACCACTGCCCGTTACCCCGGTTGGACTGCACCGCCGAGTCGGACAGGTTCCCGTTGATGTTCCAGAACGCGATCATCGCGTCGACCTTGGTGTCCTCGATCGCGGACATCCACTGGATCATCTGGCCGGGGACCGAGGTGTGGTAGTTGAAGGCGTACTCGTTGATGTTGATCGGCAGCTCGGTGCCCTCGTGGGACGTGCCCGCGAACACCCCGGCCTCCCAGCCGCGGAAGGTCGCCACCGAGTCCCGGATCGCCTCCGGATGGGTCAGCTCGTGCCAGGTGATGATGTCCGGCACGGTGCCCGCCTCGACGGTGTGCGCCAGGAAGCCCTCGACCTGGTCGAAGAGCACGCTGGTGCCCGGACCGGCGACCCGCATGTCCGGGAAGTGCTCCTTGATCGTGCGGTAGGTGCGGTCCCAGGCGGCGAAGTAGTCGGTCGGGTCGTCCAGCCAGGAGGTGCCGTCCAGGCTCCACTCACCGGTGCCGAACATGTTGCCCTCGGGCTCGTTGAACGGCTCGATCACCAGGTTGTCCCGGTCCTCGTCTGGCAGCGTGGCGATCATGTCGAGCTGGTTGTCCAGCACGGTCGCGTAGTCGGCGAGCTTCTCCTCCGGGGTGTCCCCCGGCCACTGGTACGGGAAGCCCCGGTACCAGTCGGTGACCCGCAGGTAGACGTCCCCGTCGGTGGTGTCGGCCAGCGAGCCGACCACCTCCAGCGCGTCCGAGCCGGGGTGCTGCGCGCCGTCCTGCGCCTTGGTGGCCACCGAGCGGACGTTCATCCCCTCGACCAGGTTGTCGCTCGGCATCCCGTCGCCGTAGAGCCCGTACAGCAGGCCGGAGGCGCCGCCGAGGAACTCCCCGGTGTCGGTGCCCAGATCGACCCGCAGCTCACCCCGGTGCACGGTGACCTGCGCGGACACCGCCTGACCCGCGGCGGTGCCCGTGGCGGTGAACTCCCCGGTCCGGGCGTACCGCTCGGGATCGATCGGGTCCCAGCTCACCGGGACGTCCCGGTCGTAGCCGTCGGAGAACGTGCCGCGCACGGTGTCCGGCAGCTCCGGCGCGGTTCCGACCACGGTCCGTGCGGTGAACTCGTCGCTGCTCAGTCCGGTCAGGGCGGGCAGCTCACCGCCGACCACCTCGGCGACCTGCTCGGCGGACAGTGCCGCGTGCCAGATCCGGAAGTCGTCGACCGCGCCGTCGAACAGCGGGTCGGCGTAGAAGGACCTGCCCACGAACCCGGCACCGCTCGCCGTCGCGGTCAGCAGGTCCGCGGCGCTGAGCGAGGTCGCCGCCGAGGAGACCGCCACCCCGTCCAGATAGGTGGTCAGCCGGTCGGCGGTGGTGTCGAGCGTGGTGGTGAGGGTGGCCCACCGACCGCTGGGCAGCGCCGCACTGCCGGTGACCTGCGACTCGGCCGAACCGCCCGCCTGGGTGATCGCGGTGCGCAGCCTGCCCTCGTTGGTCGACGGCGTGGTGAACAGGTAGCGCGAGGTGTCGGTGCCCAGCGCGTAGGCCCACTGCCAGGAGCCGCCGGTGCCGTCCCAGCGGATCCGGGTGGACACGGTCAGATCGGTGGCGCCCTCCAGCGCCCCGCGGGGCACGGCGACGTACCCGCCGGCCGCTCCGCCCGCCAGGTCCAGCGCGGTGCCGCCGTCGCCGGTGTCGATCAAGGAGGTGGTCCCGGCGACGCTGCCGGTCAGGCCGTGGCCCGAGGCGTCGGCGACCGTGCCGTCCACCACCTCGTCCATCGTCCAGTGCAGTGCGGGATCGGGGGTCGCGGCCGTCGCGGGCAGCGCGAGTGCGCCGCCGAGGGAACCGAGGGTCAGGACCAGGACGCTGGGCAGCGCGATCGCTGCCCGTCGGGAGACTGATGTGCTCTTCATCGAGTACCTCTCTCGTGGGGGCACGCCGGTGACGACGTGCCGGATGTGCCCGGTGCGGTCGTTCCTCCTCTCGTCCGTCAGGCCGCGGTGCGGCCCACCAGCTCCGGCAGCGCGCCGTCCCGCAGGAACACCGGCACCACGTCCAGCGGCGCCGCCACCGGCACGGTCCGCCCGCCCTCGTGCACCCGGCCGGTGGCGACGTCGGTCCAGCGCGCACCCGCGGGCAGGTAGACCTCCCGCTCGGTCAGCCCCGCGGCCAGCACGGGCGCGACCAGCACGTCGGGACCGAGCAGGAACTGGTCGTCCACCGTCCACGCGCGGTCGTCGTCCGAGAAGTCGTGGAACAGTCCGCGCATCACCGGCTGTCCCTGCTCGTGCGCGGTGCGCATCACCTCGCGCAGGTAGGGCCGCATCGACTCCCGCAGGTGCACGTAGCGTGCCAGCACCCGGTACACCTCCTCGCCGAAGCTCCACAGCTCGTTCGGCCCTCCGGTCCGCAGCCGGGGCGAGCCGTCGGCGGCGGTGACGTCCTCGTAGGGCAGCCGGTCGCCGTGCAGGCGCATCACCGGGCTGAACGCGCCCAGCTGGAACCAGCGGATCAGCAGCTCGTGGAACGCCGGGTCATCGACGTCCCCTCGGTGGAAGCCGCCGATGTCGGTGGTGAACCACGGGATGCCGGCCACCCCCATGTGGATCCCGGCGGTGATCTGCCGGGCGAGGTCCTCGAAGGTCGAGGAGATGTCCCCGGACCAGACCAGCGCCCCGTACCGCTGGCTCCCGGCCCAGGCGCAGCGCACCAGGTTCACCACCTGGTCCTCGCCGTCCGCCCGCTGACCGTCCCAGAACGCCCGGGCGAACAGCTGCGGGTACAGGTTGCCCACCCGCAGCGCCGGCCCCGCGTGGTACCGGTACGCGTCGTAGTCGTAGACCCCGTACTCGGGCTCGGCCTCGTCCAGCCAGAAGGTGCGGATGCCGTGCGCGCCGTAGTTCCGGCGGCAGGTCTCCCAGAGCCACTGCCGGGTCCGGGGGTTGGTCACGTCGAGGAAGGCGCTCGGGCCCTGGAAGGCCATCTGCACGTCCAGTCCGCGTTCGGCCCGGACCAGCAGGTTCTCCGACCGCAGCTCGGCGTAGTTCTCCGAGTCCAGCGCGACCTGCGGCCACACCGAGACCATCAGCTCGATGCCCAGCTCGGTCAGCTCGGCCACCATCGCCGCCGGGTCCGGCCAGAACTCGTCCTCGAACCGGTAGTCGCCCATGTGCGGCCAGTGGAAGAAGTCCGCCACGATCACGTCCATCGGCAGTCCGCGCCGCCGGTGCTCCCGTGCCACCGCGAGCAGCTCCTCCTGGCTGCGGTAGCGGAGCTTGCACTGCCAGAATCCGAGCCCGCGCTCCGGCATCATCGGCACGTGCCCGGTGGCGTCGGCGTACGCCCGGGAGATCCGGGCCGGTGACGACCCCGCGGTCACCCAGTAGTCCAGCTGCCGGGTGCTCTCCGCGTACCACTCGGTGCGGTTCCGCGCGAAGGTGGCCCGTCCGATCGCCGGGTCGTTCCACAGGAATCCGTATCCGGCGCTGGACTGCACGAACGGCACGCTGGCCTGCGAGTTGCGGTGCGCGAGCTCGAAGGTCGACCCCTTCAGGTCCAGCACGTGCTGCTGGTACTGCCCCATCCCGTACAACGTCTCCGCCGGGTCGGACTCGAAGGAGGCGGTCAGTTCCAGGTCACCGCCCAGCCGCGGCCGGAACCGGCGGGCCTGCAGGTCCAGCGACCCGCCCCGGTCCAGCTCGCGCAGCAGCAGTCGACCCTCGGCGTCGTAGAACGCCAGCTCACAGCTGGATCGCGGGTAGCCGACCGGCTCGTGGAACCAGGACGCCGCGCGCAGCTCGACCCGCAGCCCGCCGTTGATCAGGGTCGCCCCGTCCGGACGCAGCTCCACCCGGGCCCGATCGGCCGGGACCTCCGACCGCGGCAGCAGCGCGTGCTCGGAGTCGACCACGTCGCCCATCAGCGTGGCCCGCACCCGGACCGCGTCCGGCCCCCACGGCTCGACCACCAGCGTCTCCCCGCCGCCGCGCCAGATCAGGCGGGTGCCCTCGGCGCGCACCGGGGAATCAGATCGGACGGGGCTGGTCATCGGGTCTCCTTCGACTGGATTCGATCGACACGGGCGGCCGCTGCGCCGAGAAGCCGTGCGCTGTCGCCCGATCCGCCCGGACGGCGACAGGAACTGGCTTCTCGGTGCCGACGGGCGCGCGGGGCACGTCAGGTCACCGGGAGGAAGACCCGCATGGTCGACGGCCCCCGCTCGGCCCAGCGGTGGTACGGCGTCAGCCGCACGTCGATCTCCTCTCCGGTCGCCGGGCGTGCGGGAACCGGCGTGTACGGGAACGACTCCACCCGGGCGCCGACCGTGCGGACCCGCACCAGGGCGCCGTCGCCCTCCGCCCGGGGCGGCACGGCCGGGTCCAGTCGCACCTGGTCCAGCGCGATGCCGGACGGCAGGTCCGGCGATTCCAGGCACAGCACCAGCGGTCCGCGTTCCACCGCGACGCAGCCGCGCACGGCGTCGATCCGCGGGTCGGGCCAGGTCAGACGGGGAGCGGTCGGCAGCCGCAGCACCACCGTGTCGCCGGGCCGGAACTCGGCGGTGCACTGGGCCCAGCCGGGGGCCA
This sequence comes from Cellulomonas sp. RIT-PI-Y, assembly GCF_025642745.1. Lineage (GTDB taxonomy): Bacteria > Actinomycetota > Actinomycetes > Actinomycetales > Cellulomonadaceae > Cellulomonas. The sequence goes on along the minus strand of NZ_JANZKP010000005.1, from coordinate 52,751 downwards.
CGGTCCGGGTCACCCCGTCGACGCCGGTCAGCGTGGCGGCCGCACCGTCACCCACGCCGTTCCCGGCCCACTCCGGCACCCGCAGCCGCACGGTCACGGCCCGCTCGGGCGCGGCCAGCACCTCGACCCGCACCGCGCCGTCGTCCGGGTACCGGGTCGACACCCGGACCGCGAGCCGTCCGCCGCCGTCCAGCCGCACGTCCCACTCCCCCGCCGCGTACTGCAGCACCGTGAACCGGTCACCGTCGACCGACGCCGCGTACGCGTGCCAGGACGCCAGCGTGCGGGCCACGTTGGTCGGGCAGCACGACACGTCGAACCAGGGCGCCCGCACCCCGCCCTCGGCGCGCGGGTTCTCCGCGTCCGGCAGCACGTCCTGCCCGGCGACCCGCTGCTGCAACGGGTTCGCGTAGAAGAACGCCCGCCCGTCGCCGCGCGGGGAGGTGGCCAGCACGTTGAAGAAGGTGCGCTCCATCAGGTCGGCGTAGCGGACGTCGCCGGTCGCCAGGTAGAGCCGCCAGGACACCATGGTCGAGCCGATCCCGGCGCAGGTCTCGCAGTAGGCCCGGTCCGCCGGCAGCTCCCAGTCGTCGCCGAACCCCTCGTCCTGGTGCCGGGAGCCCATGCCGCCGGTCAGGTAGGTCCGCCGCTCGACGGTGTGCCGCCACTGGCGCCGCACCGCGTCGAGCAGGTCCTCGTCCCCGGTGTCGACCGCCACATCCGCCGCGCCGGCCGCGAGGTAGAGCGCCCGGACCGCGTGCCCGTGCCAGGCCTCGGTCTCGCGCACCGGCTGGTCGTCCTGGAAGTAGCCGGGACCGAGCAGCGGGCGGGGCGGCAGCGTGCCGTGGCCGCGCCGCTCGACGAACAGCCGGGCCTGCTCGGTGTACCGGGGCTCGCCCAGCGCCCGGCCGAACTCCGCGAGACCGACCTCGATCTCCGGGTGCCCGCAGATCGCCTGACGGCCGTCGGGGCCGAACTCGCGGCAGACGTGGTCCGCCGCGCGCCGGGCGACCCGGACCAGCAGGTCCTCCCCCGCGGTGCGCAACCGGGCGACCGCCGCCTGGAGCAGATGCCCCACGCAGTACAGCTCGTGGCCGCCGGACAGGTCGGTGTACCGGTCCGGCCGGCCGGGGTGGCCGAAGCAGGTGTTGAGGTAGCCGTCGTCGTCCTGGGCCGCGGCCACCCGGTCCACCAGCGCGGTGTACCGGTCCGCGAGCGCGGGATCGTCGGTCCGGGCCAGCTCCCAGGCCATCGCCTCCAGCAGCTTGTAGACCTCCGAGTCGGAGAACTCCCAGCCCGGCCGCTCCGGTCCGGTGGTCCCGGCGGCCACCCGGTCGAAGTTCGCCAGCCAGCCCAGCCGGGCCATCCAGTCCAGGCAGTGGCTCAGGGTGGCCCGCGCGTTGGTGTCCTGGAGGTCGCCCCAGAAGCCGCCGGTCAGACGGACCTCACCGAGCCCGAGCCCGCGCCGGACCCCGTCCCCGGCCGGGATCACCGGGCGGGCGTCGGCGGGTCCCGGCCGCGGCGCAGGTCGGACGGGGACAGTGGTGCTGGACTGGGTCACAGAAGGGTCCTTCGGGTCGGAGGAGACGGTCAGTCCTTGACCGCTCCGGCGGTCACGCCGGCGGCGACGTAGCGCTGGGCCAGCACGAGCAGCACCGCGGCCGGCACCGAGGCCACGACGGCGGTCGCCATGATCGCGTTCCACTGGGTCGTGTTGTTGCCGATGTAGTGGTAGATGCCGAGCGTGATCGGGATCAGGTCGCCGTTCCGGTTCAGGGTCGAGGCGAAGATGAAGTCCGACCAGGCCCACAGGAACGCGAACAGGGACACCGTGACGGTGGAGTTCCGGCTGATCGGCAGCACGATCGAGGTGAAGGTGCGCCAGGTGCCGGCGCCGTCCACCCGGGCCGCCTGCAGCAGCTCGCGCGGGATCCCGGACATGAACGCGGTGTAGAGCAGCACGCCGAACGGCACCGCCACCGTGGAGTCCGCGACGATCAGCCCCGGGATGGTGTTCAGCAGGCCGAGCCGGACGTAGATGGCGTAGAAGCCCATCGCCATCACCACCGCCGGGATCATCTGCGCCACCAGCAGCAGGAAGTTCAGCGGCCCCCGACCCCGCAGCCTCAGCAGCGCGATCGAGTACCCGGCGGGTGCCGCGATCAGCACGGTCAGCACCACGCAGCCCAGCCCGACCAGCATGCTGGTGCCGAGCGCGGGCAGCTGCTGGGCGATCACCGCCCGGTAGCCCTCCAGTGTCGGGTTCCACGGGAACCAGTGCGGCGGGTCCGAGCGCAGGTCGCCGGTCCGGGTCAGGGAGACGTTCGCCATCCAGTAGACCGGGAACAGCATGACCGCGGTGAAGAGGACCCCGAGTGCGGTCTTCCACCAGGGACGGGACGAGGTCATGACGCCTCCTGACGGCGTTGCAGCTGCAGGTGCAGGAACCCGAAGACCAGCGCGACCAGGATGAGGATGTTCCCCACTGCCGCCGCGGGCGAGAAGTCGGGCTGTCCGGTGCCGAAGGCCTCCCGGTAGGACCAGACCGCGAACGTGGTCGACGCGTTCGCCGGCCCGCCGGTGGTCATGATCCAGATGACGTCGACGACCTTCAGCGTGTAGATCAGGCCGAGCAGGATCGTGATCGCGGACACCGGACGGAGCAGCGGCAGCGTGATGCTGCGGAACTGCCGCCACGCGCTCGCCCCGTCCAGCGAAGCCGCCTCGTACACGTCGCCGGGGATGTTCTGCAGCCCGGAGTACAGGATCACCAGGTTGAACGGGATGCCCAGCCAGATGTTCGCGATGGTCACCGCCAGCAGTGCGGTGTCCGGCGAGGTCAGCCAGTTGATCTGCCCGATGCCGAAGGCCCCGAGCACCGAGTTCACGATGCCGTTGTCGCTGTTCAGCATCCAGGCCCAGGTGGACGAGGACACGATCAGCGGGAGCAGCCACGGCACCAGGAACAGCGCACGCAGCACCCCGGACAGCCGGAACGACGTCCGGAAGAACACCGCGAGCGCCAGCCCGATGGTGAACTGGAACGCGATCGACACCAGAGTGAAGACCGCGGTGTTCCACAGCGCGGTGCCGAACAGCGGCGAGGAGAACACGTCGGCGAAGTTGTCCAGGCCGACGAACTCCGGGTCGCCCTGCACGAACGCGCGGATCGTGTAGTCGTGCAGGCTCAGGTCGATGTTGCGCCACAGCGGGTAGGCGTAGAAGACGACCAGGTAGACCAGGAGCGGGGCGGCGAACCCCACCGCTGCCCACTGACTGGCGTTCGGTCCTCGCCGGCGGCGCGGCCCCGAGGGGGCGGCGGGTGCGCGACCCGCCGACCCCCCGGCGCTCTGGCGCGTCCCGACGGCGGTCGGGAGGGTGGTCATGGAACGTCCTTCGATCGGATCTCGACTGCGCGGGTCAGCTGGTGGCGGTCTCGGCCTCGGTCTGTGCCGCGGCGAGCGCGTCCTGCGGGGTCTGCGCCCCGGAGAGGGCGTTCTGGACCGCGGTCCACAGCGCCTCGGAGATCATCGGGTAGTCGGTGCCGAGGTTGTCGCTGGTGCGGCCCTTGGCGCTGCGCACCGCCTCCACCCAGGTCTCCAGCTCGGGCTTCTCCGCGAGCAGGGCTTCCTGACCGGCCTCGGTCGGCGGGATGTAGTAGGCGAAGGTGTTCGCGGTGTCGACGAATCCCTCCGGCGTGGTCATGCACTCGACGATCTGCCGGGTCACGTCGTAGCGGTCGGTGTCCTGCTGCACCGGCGCGACGATGAACTCACCGCCGGTCGGTGCCGGGGCGACCCCGCCGTCCATCGCCGGGAGCTGGATCACGCCGGTCTCGAACCCGGCCTCCGCGGCGCTGTTCACCTGCCAGGTGCCGTTCTCCACGAAGCCGAAGTCCCCGGTCAGGAACTCCTCCCAGGTGGTGTTCTGCGAGTTCTGGATCACCGAGTTCGGCGCGTAGCCCGCGTCCACCCAGCCGGTCCACAGCTCCAGCGCCTGCACGGCCTCCGGCGAGTCCAGGTCGGTCAGATCGGCCCCCGCGCCCCAGAACCAGGGCAGGAACTGGAACGAGCCCTCCTCGGTGCCGATCCCGGCGAAGGTGATCCCCTTCTTGCCCGAGTCGGTCACCGCCTGGAGCGCCGCGGTCAGCGAGTCCCAGTCGGTGAGGGTCGACGGGTCGACGCCGGCCGCGTCCAGCACCGCCTTGTTGTAGTAGAGCGCCAGCGTGTTGGCGCCGATCGGGACGCCGTAGGTCTCCCCGTCGACGACTCCGGCCGCGAGCAGGTTCTCGTCGATCTCCGAGGTGTCGAGCCCGAGCTCCTCGGTGGTGGTGAGCATCCCGGTGTCCGCCAGCGTCGACACCGCCGGGTTGTCCAGCAGGATGATGTCCGGCGAGGTGCCCTCCTGCGCGGACAGCAGCGCCTGGTTGGTCAGCGCGGTGGTGTCGTAGGCGGTGCGCTGGATCGTGACCCCGGCGTCCTCGCCGCAGCGCTGCGCCCGCTGCTCCCAGTCGGAGTTCTTGTCGTGCTGGGGGTACGGGTCCCACCAGGTGTAGGTGCCGGACGACGCGGTGGACGAGCCGCCGCCGGAGCCGCCGGACGAGCAGGCGCCGACCAGGGCGAGGGCGGCGACCGCAGCGGCGGCCGTCAGCACGGTGACGGGCTTGCGCCTCATGCTCTGCATGCGAGTTCTCCCTTGAACTGTGTGCGGACGGCCCGCGTCGGCGCGGGCCGGTGTGCCGGGTCAGGCCCCGGCGGTCCGGGGCGCCCCCGTGCTGCCCCGGTCGACGAGTTCGGGCGACACGAACCGCACCACGTGCGGCTCACCCGGTCCGACCTGCCCCTCGATCCGGCGCACCAGCTGCCGGACGGCCATCCGCCCCAGCCGGTCCGGCGCCGACTCCACCGAGGAGAAGGGCAGCGAGAACGTGCGGGCGAACTCGTCCGAGTACCGCCCGATCACGCTCAGGTCGCGCGGGGCGGACAGCCCGCGCTCGTGCAGCACCGACGGCAGCGCGGCCGCCGCGGCCTCGTTGTTGATCAGCAGGCCGGTGGCGCTGGGATGCGCGTCCAGCAGCGCGGACAGCTCCCGTCCGACCGCGGGCTGGCTCGATGCCGCGTGCACCGACGTGAGGGTGATCCCCCGGGCCTTCGCGGCCTCGTGCGCGGCGTTCTGCAACCGCCACACGTACGCGCCGCCGCGCTCGACCACGTGCTCCGGCTGCGAGACCAGCACCAGCTCGCGGTGCCCGAGCCGGTACAGCCGATCCACCATCAGCCGGCCGGTCTCCTCGAAGTCCAGGTCGAAGACGTCCACCCCGGAGCAGTCCTCGGGCAGACCGACCAGCGCCCCCGGCTGCCGGGCGGCGCGCAGGATCGGCAGCCGCTCGTCCTGGTCCGCGACGTTCAGCAGCACCACGCCGTCGACCATCCGGGAGTCGGTCATCCGGCGCAGCGACCGGGTCCCGTCCGCGTCGGTGGCCAGCAGGATGTCGTAGCCCAGCTCCCGCGCGGTGTCCGAGACGCCGAGCATGTACTGCAGCATCGCGGGGGCGAACTCGTCCGGGAGGAACTGGGCCAGCAGCCCGATCACCATCGTCTGGTTGGTGGCCAGCGCCCGGGCCCCGGCGTTCGGGGTGTAGTCCAGCGACGCCACGGCCTCCTCGACCCGGCGGCGCACGTCCTCGGAGATCGCACGCTTGCCGGACAGGGCGTAGGACGCCGTGCTCCGCGACACTCCCGCGACTCGTGCGACATCTCCGATGGTGGCCACGTTGCCTCCTCAGTTGCGAACCGGTTCGACAGTAGATGATCCCCGAACCGACGCGCAAGAGTCGATGTCGCCCATTTTTCCGTACCTGCGACGCACGTCTGAGGAACCGGTTCGACGAACGACCGGTCGCGGACCTGCGGCGACATCCCCGCCCAGTGGTTCACTACCCCCATGCCCGCGCACGCCCCCGACCCCCGCACCGCCTTCGTCACCCGGTTCGCGGACCACTGGTCCGGCGGCGGCGGATCCCGGATCGAGGGGCTGATCGCCGGCTACCTCCTGCTGGACGAGTCCGACGGCGTGAGCGCGGAGGAGCTCGCCACCGAGCTGGGCATCAGCCGCGGCTCGGTGTCGACCTACACCCGGCAGCTGGTCGGCCGCGGGTTCGTCCGGCGGGTCCGGCGGCCGGGTGAGCGCGCGCACTTCTTCCGGATGGACGGCGACGTCTGGGCCGGGTTCCTGGCCGCCGAACAGGCGTACCTGCACGACCAGCGGCGCCTCGCCCAGGACACGCTGCCGCTGGTCCAGGAGGGCGGCCGGTCTTGGGAGCGGGTCCGGAACATGCGGGACTACATGGGCTGGCTGATCGAGGCCCGGCTACCCGGTGAGTGGGAGCGGTTCAAGCGCGAGCGCGACGACCTCGCACGGTGATCATCGGCGCCCCGCTCTGGGAGTCGCGCTCGATCACCCCGTCGATGCCGAACACCTCGCGCACCAGCGTCGCGTCCAGCACGTCGGCCGGCGCACCCTCCCGGACGATCCGCCCCTCGTGCATCACCACCAGCCGGGAGGCGTAGCGCGCGGCCTGGTTGAGGTCGTGCAGCACGGCCACCACGGTCCGGCCGTCGTCGCGCATGTCCTGGCACAGGTGCAGCAGCTCGATCTGGTGGGCCAGGTCCAGGAAGGACGTCGGCTCGTCCAGCAGCACGTAGTCGGTCTGCTGCGCCAGCACCATCGCGATCCACACCCGCTGCCGCTGGCCGCCGGACAGCTCGGTCAGCAGGCGGTCCGCCTGGTCGACGACCCCGGTCGCCGCCATCGCCGCGTCCACTGCCTCGGCGTCGCCCGGCAGCCACTGCCGCAGCAGCGAGTGGTACGGGTGCCGACCGCGGGCGACCAGGTCCCGCACCCGCAACGACTCCGGCGCGACCGGGTGCTGGGGCAGTGCGGCGATCCGCCGGGCGGCGGCCTTCGGGCGCAGCGTGCGCACCTCCGCCCCGTCCAGCAGCACCTGCCCCGCCATCGGCCGCAGCGTGCGTGCCAGCGCCTTCAGCAGCGTCGACTTCCCGCAGCCGTTCGGGCCGACGATCGCGGTGAACTCGCCCTCCGGCACGGTGAAGTCGAGGTCGTCGCTCACCACCCGACCGTCGTAGCCGAGCTGTGCGTCCTGGATCCGCAGCGTCACAGTCGTCCCTTCGCGTGCTCGCGGACGAGCAGATAGCCGAGGTAGAGCCCGCCGACGCCGAGCGTCAGCACGCCGACCGGCAGCCCGGCGACCACCGGCGCCTGCTGGGCGGCCAGATCGGCGAGCGCCAGGATCAGCGCACCGGTGCACGCCGACGGGAGGATGCTCGCACCCGAGGTGCCGATCAGTCGCCGGGCGATCTGCGGTGCGGTCAGTGCCACGAACGACACCGGACCGGTCGCCGCCACCGACGCCCCCGCGGCCAGCACCGACAGCACCACCGCGAGCGTCCGGGTGCGGTGCGGGTCGACTCCCACCCCGGAGGCGGTGTCGTCCCCCATCTCCAGCAGCGACACGTCCCGGGACAGCGCGGCCGCCAGCGGCAGGACCACGACGACGGCGATCGCCGTGACCAGCACGTCCTGACCGTTCGCCGCGTTCAGCGACCCGACCAGGTACGCCGCCAGCTGCGAGGCCGCGTCCCGCAGCTGCGTGCTCACCACGTACTGCGTCACGGCGTAGGCGAGCGCCGCCACCGCGATGCCGGCGATGATCGTCCGGTTCGGCGACCGGAAGCCCCGGCCCGTGCTGACGAACACCAGCGCGGTCGCCGCCCCGGCACCCAGCACCGCGCCGATCGACGACGGCACCAGCGGGTAGGCCAGCGCGGTGATCGCCACCCCCGCACCCGCCCCGGCACCCAGGCCGATCACGTCCGGGCTGCCCAGCGGGTTGCGGGTCACGGTCTGGAACAGCGCGCCGGACACGCCGAGGAGCGCGCCCGCCAGGATCGCGGTCACCAGACGCGGACCGCGCAGCCGTTCCAGCACGAAGGTCGTCGTGGCGTCCGCTCCGCCGAACAACGCGGAGGGCAGCTCGGCGATCGGGATGCCCAGCTTCCCGAGCGTGAGGGTCGCCAGTGCGACCGCCACCAGCGCGGCGGCGGTCAGCGCGCAGTAGACCAGCGCGCGGCGCTCGACCAGCCCGCTCATCGGGTCGCCCAGCCGCGTCGTACCGCGACCAGCAGGAACGGCGCGCCGACCAGCGCGGTCACGATGCCGACCATGATCTCCTCCGGCCGGGCCACCAGCCGGCCGACCACATCCGCCACCACCAGCAGCCCCGCGCCGAGCAGCGCGGAGACCGGCACCTGCCAGCGGTGGTCGATCCCCACCAGCGACCGGGTCAGGTGCGGCACCACCAGTCCGACGAACGCGATCGGCCCGACCGCGGCGGTCGCCGCCGCGGCCAGCAACGCCGCCGCCAGGATGCCCCCGGCCCGGACCAGGGCGACCGGCGTCCCCAGCGACGTCGCCACGTCCTCGCCCAGCGCCAGGTTGTTCAGGGAGGGGGTCAGCACCAGGGCCAGCGCCAGCCCGGCGACCAACGCCGGTGCGATCGACCCGGCCACCGCCAGGTCCCGCCCGCCCAGCGACCCGATCACCCAGAACCGGAAGGAGTCGAACACCCCGGGCCTGGTCAGGATCATCGCCTGGATGTAGGCGCTGAGCACCGCGGACACCACCGCACCGGTCAGCAGCAGCGCGACTACGCTGCCCGACGCCGACCGCGCTCCCACCGCGTACACGACCACCACCGTGACCAGCGCCCCCGCGAAGGCCACCCACACCGAGCGGCTGCCGATCCCGGAACCGGTGATCGCCGCGGCCGTCACGATCGCTGCCCCCGATCCCACCGTCACGCCGAGCAGGCCGGGATCGCCGAGCGGGTTGCGGGTGATCGCCTGGATCACCACCCCCGCCACCGCGAGCGCCGCCCCGCACAGCAGCCCCATCACCGTCCGGTCGATCCGCGCGTCCAGCACCGCGGCCAGGTAGTCGTCCTGCCCACCGGTGAGCACATCGACCACCGCGGCCGGGTCGGTCGTCCTGCCCCCCAGGAACAGGCTCGCGACCACCGCGAGCACGAGCCCCGCCAGCGCGAGGACGACCGTCGCCGCGCGTGCGGAGCTCGTGCGGCGGCTCACTGGTCGAGCTGCGCGACGGCCTCGTCGATCAGCGGCACGAACCGCTCCAGCGTCCACGGCACGGTCAGCGGGTTGATGATCGAGGACCCGGTGACGAACGGCTGGTCGGTGGGCGCGACCACCGAGCCGCGCTGCACGGCGGGGATCTGCTGGTACAGCGGCTGGGACTCGATCTCGGTCCGGTTCGCCTCGTCCGAGTAGAAGGTGAAGATCAGGTCCGAGTCGGACAGCTTGTCCGCGTTCTCCAGCCCGATCGACGCCGAGTCGGTGCCCTCGACCTCGTACTGGCGCAGCTCCTCGACCACCGGGTCCACGGTCAGGCCAAGCGCGGAGACCATCGCCACCCGCTGCTCACCCGGGAAGAACACCCCGAGCGACCCCGGGCCGGTGTTGTAGATGTAGGAGAAGGTGATCCCCTCGTACTCCGGGCGCGCGGCGGAGGCGAGCTCGTCGTCGATGTCCGCGATCAGCTGCTCCGCGTCGTCCTGCTGGCCGAGCGCCTCGCCGATCACCTCGATCTGCTCCTGCCAGGTGATCACCCACGGCTCCTCCGCGTAGGCCACGGTCGGCGCGATATCGGTCAGCACGTCGTACTGCTCCTGCGTCACCCCGGACCACGGCGCCAGGATCAGGTCCGGCTCCAGCGCGACGATCGCCTCGATGTCCAGCTCCGTGCTGCCGGTGAACTGCTCGGGCAGCTCGTCGCCGGACTCGGTCAGCGCCTCGTGGATCCACGGCAGGTAGCCGGAGTCGTCACTGCCCCAGGCGTACTCCTCGATGCCCACCGGCACGGTGCCCAGCGCGATCGCGGTCTCGGCGGAGCCCTGGCCCAGCGTCACGATCCGCTCGGGCTTCTCCGTGATCACGGCCTCTCCGAGCGCGTGCTCGATGGTCACCGTCTCCCAGTCGGAGCTGTCGGCCGTCGAGGTCTCGGCGGTGTCGTCACCGGAGGAGCCGCACGCGCTGAGCGCGAGCACACCGACCACCAGCGTGGCCACCAGGACACGGGGTCGGGACAGGGTGGTGCGCATGCGGAAGGGTCCTCTCGTCGCGCGGGATCGGCGCAGATCGGCGGCGCCGAGGTTAGGCTAACCTTCCCTTGGCTCAACTTTCAAATAAGTTGAACGCTCAGTGCAGCAGGGCCGCGATCACCACCAGCACCGGCACCGATCCCACGGTGGTCAGCAGCACCGCGTCCCGCGCCACCGGCACCGCCGCGTCGTACCGCTGCGCGTAGTTGAAGACGTTCTGCGCCGTCGGCAGTGCCCCCAACGTGGTCAACGCGAACGTCTCCGTGGCGTCCAGCCCGAACGCGTACCGGGCCAGCACGAACGCCACCACCGGCATCACCAGCAGCTTCACCCCGCTCGCCAGCAGCACGTCCGTCCGGATCGCCGGGTCCCGCAGCGGCGGCGCCCCGTGCAGGCTCATCCGAACGACAGCAGCACCACCGGCACCGCGGCACCGCCCACCAGCCCGAACGGCTCCAGCACCGGATCCGGCAGCCGCACCCCGGTCGCCGAGCACAGCAGCCCCGCCGACGACGCCACGATCAACGGGCTCAGCATCGGCCGCAGCACCCGCCGCCACCCCGCCCCGCCCGGCGACGACGCCGCATCCAGGATCGTCAGCGCGATCGGCGCCATCACCACCAGCTGCAACAGCATCACCGGCACCACCGCGGTGGTCCGCCCGATCACGTACGCCGCCACCGGCAGGCCGATGTTGTTCGCGTTCACGTAGCTCGCCGCGAGCGCCCCGACCGTCGTCGCCACGACCGACCGGCGCAGCACCAGCCGCAGCACCAGGCCGGTGCCCAGCGCGACCGCGCCCGCCGCGATCAGCGACACCCACAGCGCGGCCGAGAACAACGTCCCGACGTCCGCGGTCGCCAGGGTGTGGAACAGCAGGCACGGCATCAGGACGAAGAACACCAGCCGGCTCATCACGTACTGCGCCTGGGATCCGAGCAGGCCGGAACGCCCGACCACGTACCCCGTCCCGATGACGGCGCCGATGATCGCGAAGCCGACCAGGACGCCACTCATCGGGACGAGGCTCTCACACCGGCCGACCGCCCCCGGTCAGGGGACCACCCCGCTCAGTAGTCGATCCGCCCGTGCCGGTTGTGGAACTCCCCGGTCGGCCCGTCCGGCCCGAGCAGGGCGAGCGCCACGGTGGCGTCGGTCCCCTCGGTGACGGTCTGGTGCCCGCTGTGCCGGTTGAAGTCGGTCGCGGTGTACCCCGGGTCGCTGACGTTCACCCGGAAGGCCGGCAGGTTCTTGGCGTACTGCACGGTCATCGCGATCACGGCGGCCTTCGACGTCGCGTAGGGCACCGCCGGGATCGGGAACTCGTCCGTGCCCTCGGTGGTGAGGAACCGCGGCCAGCCCACCCCCGACGCCACGTTGACGATCACCGGATTCGCCGACCGGCGCAGCAGCGGCAGTGCGGCCTGCGTCACCCGGACGGCACCGACCACGTTCGTGTCCAGCACCGTGGCGATCGCCGCCGCGTCCAGGTCGTCCACGCCGAAGGAGGTGCCGAGCACCCCGGCGTTGTTGATCAGCACGTCCAGCTCCGGCAGCGCGCCGAGCGCCGCGTCGACGCTCACCTGGTCGGTCACGTCGAGCTGCACCGGGTGCGCCCCGATCCGTCGTGCCTCGTCGCCGGTCGCGAGGTCCCGCATCCCGGCGTACACGGTGTGGCCCGCCTCGATCAGGCGGCGAGCGGTCTCCAGTCCGAGGCTCCGATTGGCCCCGGTGATCAGTGTCGTGGTCATGGCTCCAGCGTGCGCGGACCCAGCCAGGATCCCCAGGCCCCGGTCGACGGTGGGACCGCCAGTACCACCCAGCCCGGCGGCCGCGGGGCCACAATCGACCGGTGAGCGAGTTCGCGACCGTCCTGCGGTCCTGGCGCGACCGGATCGGCCCGGCGGACGTCGGCATGCCCGCCGGCACCGGCCGACGTGCCCGTGGCCTGCGCCGCGAGGAGCTCGCCGCCCTCGCCGGGGTCAGCGTCGACTACATCGTCCGTCTGGAACAGGGCCGCGCCGCCCACCCCTCGCCGCAGCTGCTCGGCGCCCTCGCCCGCGCCCTGCGCCTCACCGACGCCGAACGCGACCACCTGTACCGGGTCGGCGGCGCCGCCCCGCCCGACCCCGGCCTGGTCCCGCAGCAGATCACCCCCGGAGTCCAGCGGATGATCGACCGCCTGTCCGACGTCCCGCTCGGGGTGTTCAACGCCGCCTGGGACATCCTGCTCTGGAACCCGCTGTGGGCGTCCCTCGGCTCGGACCCCGCCGGCTACACCGGCATCGAGCGCAACCTGGTCTGGCGGATGTTCACCACCGGGCACCCGGGCATCGAGTTCGACCCCGCGCACGAGGAGGACTTCGCCCGCGACCTGGTCGCCGACCTGCGCTCCGCCGTCGGCCGCTACCCCGGCGATCCGGCGCTGGAACGACTGGTGAACGCGCTGCGGGCGGAGTCGGCCGACTTCGCGGAACGCTGGGCCGAGGCCCGGGTCGCCGAGCACCGATCGAGCCGCAAGACGATGACCCGGACCGCGGTCGGCCCGATCACGCTGGACTGCGACGTGCTGACCGTGCCGGGCAGCGATCTGCGGATCGTGGTCTACACCGCCGCACCGGGGAGCGAGGACGGCCAGCGGCTGGAGCTGTTGCGGGTCACCGGGTCGCAGCGCTTCACGCCGACGACCTGACCTCTCGGCCGGATCGACTCAGCCGGCCACGGGGAGCGCTCGGTCCAGGAGCGCGCCGAGCTCCTCGTGGTCGCCGGCCCCCCACCGTCGCAGCGCGACGTCCAAGCAGGCCAGCGCCGTCGCGAGCCGCGCCTCGACGACCACCTCGTCCGCGTCCGGTGCCGCGGCGAGCGCCACAGGGAGCGCGGTGGCGAGCCAGTGCTCCCGCTTCGCCGACAGGCCCGCCCGGAGTTCCGGCGTGTCCCGGACCAGCTCCAGCACCGCGTGCAGCTCCGGCACGTCCCGCACCAGGAGGTCCGCCGCCGCCCGGACGGCCGCGCCGGCCTCGTCACCGGCCTCGATCCGCGCGGCGACCGTCGCACCGACCGGGTCGAACACGAACAGGACCGCGTCCTCCTTGGTCCGGAAGTGCCGCAGGAACGTGCTCCGCGAGACCCCGGCCGCCTCGGCCAGCTCGTCGAAGGTCACCTGGCCGAAGCCCTGGAGGCAGAACCGCTCGAACGCGACCCGCGCCAGGCTCAGCCGGATCGCATGCCGCCCCACGTCCCGGATCGACGCGCCACTGCTCATCATGCGTCGATCGTAACGGAGTTGCCGTTTCGGTACCCCGTATCTACTGTGACACTCAGCGTCATTCGCAGTCCTGAGACTCAGGACGGGCACGCACGAGGAGCACCCATGAACTATCAGGACCTCACCGGCCTGCGCATCGCCATCGCCGACGGCGTCGCCACCGCCACGCTGGACCACCCGCCGTTCAACCTGATGGACAGCACCCTGCTCGCCTCGCTGCGCACATTCGCGCACCGGGTCCGCCACGACCCCGACATCCGGGTGATCGTCTTCGACAGCGCGGACGACGAGTTCTTCAGCGCGCACGGCGACCTGCGGTTCCTCACCGACCTCGAGGCGCTGCCCACCGCGCTGCAGGAGTTCGCCGACGCGGCACCCGGTGTCGACGTCCCTGCGGACCTGAACCCGCTCGAGGCCCTCAACGTCGAGCTGCGCGACCTCCCCCAGGTCACCATCGGCAAGCTCGCCGGGCTGGCGCGGGGCGGTGGCAACGAGTTCCTCACCTACCTCGACCTGCGGTTCGCCGCGATCGGCCGTTCCGGTCAGGCCCAGCCCGAGACCGCCCAGCAGATCCTGCCCGGCGGCGGCGGCACCGTGAACCTGCCACGGCTGCTCGGCCGCGCCCGCGCACTCGAGCTCATCCTCGGCGGCGAGCTCGTGGGCGCCGAGCTCGCCGAGCGCTACGGCCTGATCAACCGCGCACTGCCGGCCGACGAGATCGACGACTTCGTGGCCGACCTCGCCCGACGGATCGCGCGGCTGCGGCCCGAGGTGGTCGCCGCGATCAAGCAGGTGGTCGACGCCTCCGTGCCGCCCGCGCCGGTCGAGGTCTACCAGCACGAGGGCCGCGCCGGGATGGGCATCTACCTCCCCGAGGTCACCGGTTTCGCCCTCGCGCAGCTCGCCGCCGGCGTGCAGAGCGACCGGGACGCCGAGCGCGACCTGGAAGGGACCCTCCGCTCCCTGTGAGCGGCCGCTCACGGTCCCGGGCCGACCGCTGTCCGGGACCGTGCCGGACCCCGGTCGACGGCTCTGGTCCTCCGGTCCCCCTGCGGGTCCGACCCGGGGTGGATGCCGCGCGGATCGCCCGGACGGCATCGTGACCCGGGTCGATGAGGCGGCCCGGCTCGTGCGGGTCACAGGAGGAGATGTCGCGTGTTCCGTCAGGTCCCGGTGCTGCCGGTCGTCATCCCGATCGCAGCGGTGGCGTTCGCCGTGCTGCTCCGCTCCCTGCACCGCCGGGACCGGCTCACCGTGCCCCGCGCCGCGGTCGCGCTCGCGCTCTGCGTCTACGCCGCCGGGATCGTGGCCAACACGGTCTTCCCGATCTTCCTGGACAAGCCGGCGCACGACGGCCGGTGGTCGGACTCCCTCGTCCTGACGCCGTTGGTCGACTACGAGCTCGGCGACTCGGTGATGAACATCGCCGTGTTCGTGCCGCTCGGGATCCTGCTCGGCCTCGTGGTGTCCCGGGGGTCGTGGTGGCGCGTGACGGCGGTCGCCGCGGCGTGCAGCCTGGCGATCGAGGTGACCCAGTACGTCACCGCGCACCTGCTGGGCGGCGGGCACGTCGCGGACGTGAACGACCTGCTGTGCAACGTGCTCGGAGGCGCGCTCGGGGCCGGGCTGCTGGCGCTGCTCGGCCGGGTGCCGGGGTTCGGGGTCAGGTCGAGCGGTTCCGGTGGCGGGCGGCGGTGCGCTGACCGCGCTGCCCGGCACCGGCTGCCGGGGTTCGGGTTTGGCAGGAAGTCCACTGGCCACGTCAGCCGTTCTGGGACTCACTCGATCGGTAGTTCTGGGAGGGGCGCCTCTTCCCTCACACCCGTCACGCCAGTCACGTGTGGGCCAGGTGCTGGCTAGTCGCTCCAGCGTGCGCTGCGAGGCAGCACCCGTCGAGGCCCTCCTCCCTAATCTCGCTCAATCGCCAACGCCGACAACCTCCTGGTCACAAGTTGGAGCGGTTGCGTCGCGACCTCGGCGAGCACGGCGGTCGCGGCCTCAAGGCAGTGGATCAGGTGCTAGTCGGCGGTCGGATAGAAGCCGCTTCGCTTCGACTCACCTGTCTGACCGCCGAAAAAGTACTCCTGACTCCCGGGCGGCAGGGGAGACAGCGGCGACTTGTTCTCCAGGATGATCGACTGTCCCGAGAAGCCGTCCTGCAGGTACGAGTAGAACGCGTCGACAACGTTGGAGCCGATCGTCTCGTCCTCTCCGCCCGGCTCAGGCTCACCAGGCTGGCGGTAGGTGACGATCGGCGAGTCGAGGATCAGGAAACCCGGGTGTCGGTAGTTCCGCTCGAGGCAGTACTGCGCCAACACCACGTTGAACAACGCGTGGAGGATGGAGCGGACGCCCTTTCCTCGTGTTCTTCGGAGCCTCTGGTCGACGACGAGGTCGCGATCGCGCGTCGAGTAGTTCACGACACTGTCCTCGGAGAATGTCCAGAGCCGGAGCACCTCTCGTGCGAGTCCGTCGAACATCCTGAGGTCGCTTGAGGAAATCGGCACCTCCGCAGAGGTCTTCGGTCGCTCGACACGCGCGACCGATGCCCGAAACACCAGCAAGTCCGACAGCCGAGCGTGAGTCTCGATCAGCCGTTCGACGTGAGCGCGACTATCCATGAGCGGCGCGAGTTCCGCACGCGGTCCCCGCATCGCACCATCTAGCCGGGAGATCTCTCGCTTGAGCTCGACGGTACGGTCCTCGCCGGCCGCCACTTCGGCTTCCGTTGAGACGCGCTCCGATTCGATGGCGTCGATCGCCTGGCGAAGGTCGCCCCGCAGGATCTCGATCTTGGTCATCTCCGACTCGATCGCGGCCGAGAACGTGACCTCGTCGGTCGTGGCAAAGTCAACGCTCGGCCAGTGCTGGTGCGTCGGCTCCGCACCGCAGAACGGGCAGTCCGCTCCGTCGTCCCTCGCCAGGACATCGGCCGCCTGAGCGACCATCTCCAGACGCGACAGGTCGGAGTCGTACTGGGCGTTGAGGAGTTTGAACCGTGCGTGCAGGTCGGCCAGTTCGTCGCGTCGCGCGCGAAACGTCACAAGCCTCTCTCTAACAGCCGAGCGTTCATCGACGAGCTGATCGCGCGTGGCGCTGAGTTCTTCCACGTCTTGACCCGCCTGCCGCATCGTTACGTTCAAGCGCGTGAGTTGATCGCGAAGCTGGTCAAGCGGCGCGGCATTCTTCAGCTCGTCTTCAAGCCTCGTGACAAGCCGGTCGAGGACTTCGAGCTGGTTCGCTGAGATCTGTTTGAGGTCCGCCTCCTTAGGGATCGCGACGAGCCCGGAGTCATCTCTGCCCTCGATGAAGAGCCGGAAGATCGCCGACTCTACGGGTCGGTCAGAGTGCTGTCCGAACTCGATCGGAGATCTCTTGGACAGGATGCTCTCCTCGCCCACGGCAGTGAGGTGCATCACGTCGCGCCATTGGAGAATCCGCGTCTCGTTGTACTGGTTCTTGCGCACGACGAGTTCGTCCATACCGACCAGAGACAGCAAGTACCGGGAGACACTGTCCGGGTTCGCTGATACGTGTCGGGGCTCCAGCGTGCGTTCGATCGGATCGGTGGTCAGTTGGCGGAGGTCTCCGTGCACCACCCCGATTGACCCTCCTGAAATGTCCCGGACCAACGTCACTGCCATTCCAGACTCGGTCCGCACTCCGAGGTGGACGTACTGGTACCCCTTGCCTTCGGGGGGTAGTTCGATCGCCTTGGCGAGGCCGCAAACGTAGTGGATGAGGTCGAACACGTGGGACTTCCCAGTGTCGGACGCGCCGTGAACGACCGTCAGATGGTCGCCGAACTCGATCGTGGCGGGTGCCACCGCCGCGCCGACGACTGTGAGGTGGACGAGGCGAAGCCGATCAACCATGAGATCCATCCTCAGCGACGGGCTCGAACTCTTCAGCCCAACGTCCGAAAGTGTCTCCTAACCGCATGCGGATCGCGTCGTCACGCATCCCTCCAAACTCATTCACCGCCCAGGCACTTCTTTCTCGCAGTCGCCGGAGGTACGGGGCGTCGATAGAGTCGAGGAAGGGGCGCGCGTCCTCGCTTGCCATGTAGTAGAGGCCCGCAGTTTTCAGCTCGCGCACGACCAGCCCTCGCGCTCCCATGAGACGAATGCCTTGCTGAACAAGCTCGCGCTTAACCCCGAGTTCCGCCACTCTTCCTGGAACCTGCGGGTGAAGGCTGTCCTCGCCATGGAAGTCGGCGCTGTGAAGAACGACGTGGTCAAGCAAGACGATGCGCGCGAGGTCTGCGTGCTTCGGGTACAGCGCCGTCAGCGTCGCGACGACGCGCACCCCGACTTCGAGTGGGCTGTTGAGCATCTCGTTCACGTTGCGACCACCCACGTCAGGCGATCGTCGTTCGCCAGTTGATGGCAGATGCCTCGCCGGTCGGCCGGCTCGGTTACGTGGATCAGCGCATTCGCGCTCAGCTGCGCTGTGACGGCGAGCTCTAGCGTCTTCTGCAGACGCTCCAATCCGTCCGCGTGCTCACCTTCGACTGTCTCGACAACCGCGTCGAAAATTTCGTCCTGCAGTCCTTCGAACGTGTTGCGAGGAACGCTGTCCCGAGCAAAGCTTCGCAGCGCCTCGGCGCGAAAAAATGACTCTCGTTGGCGCCTGAAGTGGGCACCAGCCTTCTTATGCCCCTCAACCGCCTCGACGCTGTCGGTCGTCAGGTACCGCTCCTGGTACGCGTCGACCAATTTGCGAACGTATCCCATCTCGTCGGCTCGCAACTCGCGCGGGGGAAGCGGTGGCCGGGGCCGCTCACGCAGCCCACCGCCGAACCGAGCTGCGGCGTACCCAGTCGTGCCGTGCTGTTTGATCAGTTGCAGAACCTCAACCGTCCCGAACATGCCGAAGTCGGTGATACGCGCGAGTTCCAGCACCGATCCGCGGCTGGCTTCATCGAGGTCTTTGAACGGCTTCGCCGTTGGCTTCTCGACCTGCGCGATGAACTCCCGCTGCAATTCCGTCGGGGTCGACACAAGATGGGCCAAGCTCGTAGCAAGCCCACGAGGCGCGATGAAGTGGTATCGGCGTGGGAGTTTGTAGCGCGGGTACTTCACGGGAAGCAGGAAGGTCTTGAGCATCTCAGGCCATGCGTGTGACGGCTTGAGGGTTTTGTCGTAGTGCTTTCCTTGGAAGCAGTCCCACTCGCCTTCAAAGCCACGATCGCTCATGAATCCAGCGACGTCGACACCGCGATCGCCGGGGCCGCCAAATCGCCTGACCTGTGCGTACGTAGGTTCGAGACTAATGGCCCACTCCTCGATGAAGACCTCCCACTCGTCTGCGTCATAGGTCTGAATCACCTTGCGCGCCGCGAGGCGGGGGCCGCGCTCCGAACGCGCCGCGGTGAGGGCCGTGTCTGGGACCGGTGGCGCCAAGTCACGCGACACGACCACGTCCGGTGTACCCATGCGCCAAAACTAGCGGCTTCCCGCTTCACTTCGACGCAACTCGACGCCATCACCACGAGATGGGCCGTGCACCTGGCGGAACTTCTGACTGGAGAGACCCATGGACGCGGCGCACCGAGACGCACGACAAGGCGGGACACTTCACTCCACTACCTTCGTTTCGCCTCGAGGAAGAGGCGACTGTGTCCCAGGTCGTCGACTCGGCGTCGGCACATAGGCGGCAGCTAGACCTGGGACGCGCAGCGCGGCCATCCGGGTGAAGAGGACCGTCCGTCGGGAGCCAGCAGATACGTTCACGTTCCAAGTCGTCTTGCTGAACGGGTGGGCTCTAGTCGCGGTTTGTGCTGGCCTGGGCGCTGGCGGGTGTCGCCTCCATGCTTCTGCTCGGGCAGCCCTGGTGGACTCGCGGCGCGGTGGGGTGGCTCGTCGGAGCGTTGGTCGACGGGCGCATCGCGGGCTCCCTCGTGGTGTCCGGTTGCCTAGGCGCCGAGGGCACCGGCGACCGATAGGACGAACGTCACCAAGTCGCGGCGACCGCACGCGCCAGTTTCGGCATCGCGTCGAAGGAACAGGTGAGCCGTCACGCCGTGGCACACCGAGCGCCCGGCCCAGCACGTGCTGTTCTCGTCGCCGTCACGCCCACCGAGAAGCGCGCTTGGCGTCGTAGCTGCGCACCACGTCCCACAACTCGACGTCGTCTGAGTCCAACGTGAAGACAGGGTCGGACTCCTCCCAGTTCAAGAAGCTTGACCGCGGCGTCTGGCGTTCGGCGCCGGCGTCAACCACGTCGGCCGGGCCGAAGAAGAACACGTACGTCTTCGCTCGGTTCTCCGACTGCGCACTCGGAAGCGCGATCCCGTCGAGCGGCGTCTCCGGCGCCCAGCGCAGGTACTCGGTCACCACCTGGGTGGGCACATAGTCGACGTGCTCGCGGCCGTCCGGGATGATAGGAGCGGTGGCGGTGCGGACAAAGTCGTGAAGGAACTGCGCCATGACGTACTCCGCGCGCGAGCTAACGTCGAAGATCGACGGCACTTTCGGCGCCTTGGTGAGGTCGAGGACCTGGAGCGGCCTCGTCGTACGGAACCCGCCGACGAGCGCCCGCGGCTTGGGGCCGTGCGCCGCGATCTCTGCGATCGCGGTCTGCGGATCCTGCGACGCGTACATCAGCGAGATTCCGGCAGGCGACATGCGGTTCGCCGCGGCTCGATCCTCCGGCGCCGGACCCAGGGCCGCGGCTGTTGGGGCAACCTCGCCGCGTCCTTCGACGAGACGTCCGCGGTGAACCATAGAGCCCTTGGGGAGCGGTTCCACGAGGTCGAGACTGCCGTCCACGTAGACCCGGAGCTGGTGCAAGAACGCCAGCATTGACGTGCCCGGCGTTTCACGGTCGTTGCCTGGGTCGCCGACGTACACGAACCGCGAGGAGTGCTTAGCGGTCTCGGAGAACCTCTCCCACCCGAACTCGAGGTGTTCAGTCTGCCCGGGTGCGCCGAAGGACGTCCACTCGTCGCCATGCAGCGACGCGGCCATCATCTCGATGATCCGGTCGAACGCGGAATCCTCGAGGGCGCCTGCACACACCGTCTCAATGACGTCGAAGCCGTCGCGGACCGGGCCGACGTACACGTGGTCCTCCGAGTCCCAAGGCAGGGTGTCCGCTGGCTCGAACAGGAATCGGATCGCGTCGACCACGGGCCCCATGAGGTCATCCAGCCCAACCGCGAACTGCTCGCCATCTTCGGAGCCGTAGCGCTCGCAGACAACGCAAGTCGCATGGGGGACCCGGCGTCCGATCGCTTCGAGGAGGTGTGGGTCGGTGATGTGCTCCGTGCAGATTGCGCCGTCGAGAGAGTTGAAGCCGCGCTCCTCAGCCTCCATCAACAGACGCTTTTCGTAACCCATGCGGGCATCGAACCACGCGCGGCCTCCAGTAGGGCTGGGTATCACTCATCTGCTGACACTTCGCCGACGGCACCGGTGGCGGGGGAGGTTGCGGACTTCTTCCACACCCGCGGCTCGACCGCGGCCTCAACCCAGAGCCTGGGTCAGGTCGGCACCCTCGGCCTCCAGTTGCTGCTCACCGCTCGAGGGGCGGGAGCTCCCCGCAACCAGTCCCGCACGGCCGGACTCCAGGGAACTGCCGCCTCCCGTTTCCGACCTACTGCTCGGAGACCTTCGCCTTGCGCGCGGCCTCGGCCGCGCTCACCTCACCGGCCAGGACCGACAGCACGATCCGGACCTTCTCCTCCACCGGCATCACCGGTGGTCTCGCCATGATCGATCAGACTCCTTGGCAGATCAGAACCCCAAGCAAGGGGCTCTGCCGCTACGTCCGACGCGCGATATGAACAAGCTGCCGCCCAGGAACGGCGTCCAGGGGGCAGTATCCGTCCAGCAAGCCAGACGCCTCGCGATTACTTGGAGTCGACGTTGATGGAACAGACTTCGCTGGTCAGCGGTCCACTCATGACACAACTAACGTCCTGGGCCCACCTGTGGTTCTCTGCAGCTGTCCGGACCGACCGGGCGATTGAGTCAAACTGGGACGACGACGACCCGATGAACTCGATCGGGGAGCGCGACGCTCTGTCGCTCGTACTAATCGACGCTCTCCGCAACGTGGAGCGCGGCGCGCAGCGCGTACTCGACGGCGACCATGACGCGCTGAGGCAGTTCGATTCGGACGTGCCGAGCATGAAAAGCCTCAGAGACCGTCTGGAGCACTACGACGCGTACCTGAGCGGCGAGGGACACGCGCAGCAGAGCACCACCGCACCTGCAGCTCCCCTTGGAATGCGTTTCATCGGAAGTGGCAGCAGAACCGGTGGGCACACGATCTTCATCCACGTCGACGAGAAGCGCGGCCGGGTCAAGTATCAGCTGGACGCTCAGTCAGCGGTTCTCGCAGCACGGCGGCTGATGCTGACGACAGTCGCCGCGGCCGGGATGGACGACGCCCAGCATCGATCACGCTGCCACCTCTGCCGGCCGGACCTTCTCGACCAATGACGGTGCTCGGCTTCGTGGCGTGACAACGCTCGTTGTGGTTCGAGCACTGCGGAGCCGCTGGTGAACGCGTGCCCTGTCGTCGAACAGAGCGGCTGATCGGCGGATCTGCCAGCGCTCGTCCTGGTGCAACGGCGCTGCGGGTCATCGCCGCCGAGGCGTGACAGACGACATTGGCACTCGCGCGAACTGCTCACGAGCAGCGGGACAGAGCGTCTATACGGCGTGGACTTCCTCTTCCCCAGCACGAGGACTACTGTCCGATCTGGGCAATGGCACCTCGCCCGAGGCGATGTCCTGTCGCCGTTAGTCGACTACGAGGCCGGCGACGCGGTGATGAACATCGCCGTGTTCGTGCCGCTCGGGATCCTGCTCGGCCTCGTCCTGTCCCCGGGGTCGTGGTGGCGCGTGACGGCGGTCGCCGCGGCGTGCAGCCTGGCGATCGAGGTGACCCAGTACGTCACCGCGCACCTGCTGGGCGGCGGGCACGTCGCGGACGTGAACGACCTGCTGTGCAACGTGCTCGGAGGCGCGCTCGGGGCCGGGCTGCTGGCGCTGCTCGGCCGGGTGCCGGGGTTCGGCGGTCTGGTCGAGCGGTTCCGGTGGCGGGCGGCGGTGCGCTGACCGCGCTGGCCCGGCAGTCGACCTCAGGCCTGCATGTCCACGAACCGCGAGTAGTGCCCCTGGAACGCCACCGTGATCGTGTCCGTCGGCCCGTTACGGTGCTTCGCCACGATCAGGTCCGCCTCGCCCGCACGCGGGGACTCCCGCTCGTAGGCGTCCTCGCGGTGCAGCAGGACCACCATGTCGGCGTCCTGCTCGATCGACCCGGACTCACGCAGGTCGCTCATCTGCGGCTTCTTGTCGCCACGCTGCTCGGGACCACGGTTCAGCTGGGACAGCGCGATCACCGGCACCTCGAGCTCCTTGGCGAGCAGCTTGAGCGCCCGGGAGAACTCGGAGACCTCCTGCTGGCGGGACTCGACGCGCTTGCCGGAGCTCATCAGCTGCAGGTAGTCGATCATCACGAGCTTCAGGTCGTGCTTCTGCTTCAGGCGCCGGCACTTGGCGCGGATCTCCATCAGCGACATGTTCGGCGAGTCGTCGATGAACAGCGGGGCCTCGGAGATCCGGCCCATGGTGCTGGCGAGCTTCTGCCAGTCCTCGTCGCCCATCTGGCCGGTGCGCATCTTCTGCAACGCGATGCGGGCCTCGGCGGCGAGCAGCCGCATGGTGATCTCGTTGCGGCTCATCTCGAGCGAGAAGACCACCGACGCCATGTTGTGCTTGATGGAGGCGGAACGGATCATGTCGATGCCCAGCGTCGACTTACCGATGGCCGGGCGGGCGGCGATGATGATCATCTGGCCGGGGTGCAGGCCGTTGGTCAGCCGGTCGAAGTCGGCGAACCCGGTGGGCACACCGGTCATGCCGTCGCCGCGGTGCCCGGCGGCCTCGATCTCGTCCACGGTGCCGCCAAGGACCTCGCCGAGGCGGTGGTAGTCCTCGGTGGTGCGGCGCTCGGAGACGGCGTAGATCTCGGCCTGGGCGTTGTTGACCAGCTCGTCGACGTCGCCGCCCTCGGTGGCGTAGCCGATCTGGACGATCTTGGTGCCAGCCTCGACCAGGCGGCGCAGCACGGCCCGCTCGCGCACGATCCGGGCGTAGTACCCCGCGTTGGCGGCGGTGGGCACCATGCTGATCAGGGTGTGCAGGTAGGAGACGCCGCCGATCCGGCCGATCTCGCCGCGCTTGGTCAGCTCGTCGGCGATGGTGACGGCGTCGGCGGGCTCGCCACGGCCGTAGAGGTCGATGATGGCGTCGTAGATGGACTCGTGCGCGGGCTTGTAGAAGTCGGCGCCGCGCACCTGCTCGACGACGTCGGCGATCGCGTCCTTGGAGATCATCATGCCGCCGAGCACGGACTGCTCCGCGTTCAGGTCCTGCGGGGGCGTGCGGTCGTAGCTGTTCCCGCCGCGACCGGGGTCCGCCGGTGCCGCGTACTCCAGCTCGTCGATCGACACAGTGGACCTCTTCCCGCCTCGCGTGTGCTGCCCGAGCACCAGGTGTACCCGGCGCCACCCACATCGTCTGCCGGGCGCCCACGCGAGGTTAGGTGCCGCCGATCCCCGGCACAAGCGAGTCGTCCACAGGGCCTGGGGACGAGTCTGTGGAAGGCTGTGGACGGCCCGCACACGGTTGTCCACAACCCGTGGACACAGCTGTGGAGAACTGTGGGCAACCGGGCTCACCTGCCCCTTCTCACCGGCCATAACGCTGTACACCGATGTGGACACCAGAAAGTTGACCTCGATTTCACGTTCCGGACGCTCTGAGTCCACCGTCGACCGCCAGATCCTCGGTCTGGCCGTCCCGGCACTCGGTGCGCTGATCGCCGAACCGCTGTTCGTCCTGATCGACTCGGCCGTCGTGGGCCGGCTGGGCACCACGGAGCTGGCGGGCCTCTCCCTCGCCTCGACCCTGCTGGTGACGGTGGTGGGGCTGTGCGTCTTCCTCGCCTACGCCACCACCGCGGTGGTGGCCCGCAAGCTCGGCGGCGGCGACCGGGCCGGGGCGCTGCAGACCGGGGTCGACGGCCTCTGGCTGGCCGCGGGCCTGGGCGTGGCGCTGGCGGCCCTGGCACTGGTCACCGCGCCCTGGGCGATCGCCGCACTCGGCGCCACCGGCGACGTCGCGACCCAGGCGGAGCACTACCTGCGCGCCTCCGCCCCGGGGCTGCCCGGAATGCTGCTGGTACTGGCGGCCACCGGCGCGCTGCGCGGTCTGCAGGACACCCGGACGCCCCTGGTCGTGGCCGGTGTCGGCGCGGCCGTGAACGCGGCACTGAACATCGTCCTCGTCTACGGCGCTGGCCTCGGGATCGCGGGCTCCGGACTGGGCACCGCGATCACCCAGCTCGGCATGGGGGCGGTGCTGGTCGTCGTGGTGGTCCGAGGTGCCCGCGCGGTCGGCGCCTCGTTGCGGCCGGCTCCCGGCGGGATCGTGGTGGGGGTCCGCACCGGCATCCCGCTGCTGGTCCGCACCCTGTCGCTGCGCGCAGCCATCCTGGTCACCGTGTGGGTGGCCACCGGACTGGGACCGGTCGCGCTGGCCGCGCACCAGGTGGTCAACTCGCTGTGGGGCTTCGCCGCCTTCGCGCTGGACGCCCTGGCCATCGCCGCCCAGGCACTGATCGGCCACGGGCTCGGAGCCGGGGATGTCGACCGGGTGCGCGCCCTGCTGCGCCGCACCCTCACCTGGGGGGTCGGCGCGGGGGCGGTGCTCGGCCTGGTGCTCGGCGCGGGCGGTTGGTGGCTGTCCGCGCTGTTCAGCACCGAGGGCGACGTCCGGCACGCGATCACCGTCGCGCTGGTGGTGGTCGCGGTGCTGATGCCGATGGCCGGCTGGGTGTTCGTCCTGGACGGCGTCCTGATCGGCGCGGGCGACGGCCGCTATCTGGCCTGGGCCGGGATGGTGACCCTGGTGGTCTACCTGCCCTGCGCGCTGGCGGTGCACGCCTGGGCGCCGGACGGCTGGGTCGGGCTGGCGTGGCTCTGGGGTGCGTTCGCGGGTGTGTTCATGCTGGCCCGGGCGGTCACCACCGGCCTGCGTGCCCGGGGCGAGGCCTGGATGGTCACCGGGGCGTGACGTCGGTCCCCGGTGCGTCCTCCTCGGACTCGTCGCCCGCCCGCCGAGGGCCGGGACCGTCGTCGTCCCCGGGCGGCGGCTGCTGCTCGCGCTGCTTCTGCTGCAACGCCGCCAACGACCACCCGCCGCCCACGACCAGGAACGCCAGCCCGGCCAGCAGGAACAGCGCCCGTGCCGCGCCGTCCAGGGCCATGCTGAGCAGGAACAGCCCGATCCCCACCGAGCTCAGGCTCGCCGCCAGAGCGGTGCGGTGCGGCTCGGAGGTGGTCGGCATACCGCCAGAGTCGCACACCGGGCAGCACAGCGCCCCGCCCCGGAATCCGGGACGGGGCGCTGCCGCGAGGCGAAGGCTCAGGCCGCGACGACCGTGACCTTCAGCTTGGCGGAGACCTCGGGGTGCAGGCGGACCTGGACCTCGTACTCGCCCAGAGCCTTGATCGGCTGGGCGACCTCGATCTTGCGACGGTCGACCGACGGGCCACCGGCCGCCTTGACGGCGTCGGCGATCTCGGCGGTGGACACGGCGCCGAACAGGCGACCGCCGTTACCGGTCTTGGCAGACACGGTCACGCCGGAGGACTGCAGGGAGTCGCGGACGGCGCGAGCGTCGTCCAGGGTCGCGATCTCGCGGGACTTGCGTGCCCGACGGATCGCGGTGACCTCCTTCTCGGCGCCCTTGGACCACGGGGTCGCGAGGCGGCGAGGGATGAGGTAGTTGCGGGCGTACCCGTCCTTGACGTCGACGACGTCGCCGGGGGCACCCAGACCGGTGACCTCGTGGGTCAGGATCAGCTTGGCCATGGTGGTGCTCCTTCTCAGCGAGCCGACGACGAGTAGGGCAGCAGAGCCATCTCGCGGGCGTTCTTCACGGCCCGCGCGATCGCGCGCTGCTCCTGGACGGTCACGCCGGTCACGCGGCGGGCGCGGATCTTCCCGCGGTCGGAGATGAACTTCCGCAGCAGAGCGGTGTCCTTGTAGTCGACCGACTCGATCTTCGCCGCCTTGAGCGGGTTCTGCTTCTTCTTGGGCTTCCGGACAACGGCCTTGGCCATCGTGGTGCTCCTTCTCTTGGAGCCCGGGGCGTTGCCATGCCCCGGGATGGGGTGTGAATGGGGTGGGTGGCGCTCAGGCCACCCGGATGCGGATCAGAACGGAGGCTCGTCCGAGTAGCCGCCACCGCCGCCACCCTGGGGAGTGGCCCACGGGTCGTCGGCGGGCTGGTTGCCCCCGCCGCCGCCACCGTTGAAGCCGCCACCCTGCTGGCCACCGTAGTTGCCCCCGCCGCCGCCGTTGCCGCCGAAGCCGCCGCCACCGCCGGACCGCTGGGTCCGGGTGAGCTTGGCCGAGGCGTAACGGAGCGAGGGGCCGACCTCGTCGACCTGCATCTCGTAGACGGTGCGCTTCTCGCCCTCACGGGTCTCGTAGGACCGCTGGACCAGCCGGCCCTGGACGACCACCCGGGTGCCCTTGGTCAGGGACTCGGCGACGTTCTCCGCGGCCTCGCGCCAGATCGAGCAGCGCAGGAACAGCGTGTCGCCGTCCTTCCACTCGTTGCTCTGACGGTCGAAGGTGCGCGGGGTGGACGCCACGGTGAAGTTGGCCACCGCTGCTCCGGACGGCGTGAACCGCAGTTCCGGATCGGCGGTGAGGTTTCCGACCACCGTGATGACTGTGTCACCGGCCATGGGTGCTCCTCGGGCTCGTGAAGGGGTGAGTTCCGTTGCACGCTATCCGCGTGCACCGACGCTCAGGCGTTCTTGCGGTGCACCTTGGTGCGCAGGACGACCTCGTTCAGGCCCAGCTGACGGTCCAGCTCCTTGGCGGTCGCCGGGGTGGACGAGAAGTCGACCACCGCGTAGATGCCCTCGGACTTCTTCTGGATGTCGTAGGCCAGACGACGACGGCCCCAGATGTCGACGTTGTCGACGGTGCCGCCCTCGGTCTTGATGACCGACAGGTACTTGTCGAGCGACGGAGCGACGGTGCGCTCGTCGGTCTCGGGGTCGAGGATGATCATCATCTCGTACTGACGCAGGCTCATACCCACCTCCTCTGGTCTCGGCGGCCACGGTCGTTCCGTGGCAGGAGGGTTCGCACATGACGTGCGAGCTGCGTGACCGTGCCCTCCGGTTCGTCGATGGCGACGACGTGAGGGCACAGCAGCCAACGAGTCTACCCGGTCGGACGACGGTCGCGGGACCCGATCAGCCGCCGGTCCCGGGGTCGGCCGCGTCGGCCGCGGGTTGGGTCGCCGTCGGCGCCGGGTCCGGGACCACCTCCGGTCCGGTGGAGACCACGATCGTCACCGCCGATCCGGGTACCACCTGACTGCCCGCGCCCGGACTGATCGAGATCACCCGGCCGCTGGCCACCGACGACGACGGCTGCTCGACCACCTGGGCGGCCAGGCCCGCGTTGGTCACCGCCGCCTGGGCGTCACTGGACAGCAGGCCCTCCAGCCCCGACGGCACCGCGACGGTGGCGGGCTGCTCCGGCTCCGCCGGCGCCTCCTCGGTCGGCGCCTCGGTGGGCACCGCGGTCTGGACCGGCGCCGAGGTCGCCCCGACGTTCGCGCGGTCCGGGAAGCTCAGCTCCTCGGCGTACTGCGGCAGCGTGAAGATCTGCTCCATGTACGACGCCCAGAGCGCGGCGGGCCAGGTCGACCCGGTGACCTCGCTCACGCCGCCCCACGGGTCGATCGTCACCCGGGAGTTGCCGTCCTCGCCCACCTGGCTCAGGGCCACGGCGGTGACGACGTTCGGGGTGAAGCCCATGAACCAGGCGGACTTGTTCTCGTTGGAGGTACCGGTCTTGCCGGCGATCTCCCGGCCGAGCGGCTTGACCCACGTCTTGCCGGAACCCTGCTGGACCACCTGGGTCATCGCGTAGGTCGCGTCGGCCGCGACGTCGGCGCTGTAGATCGTGGTGGCCTGGTTGTCCCCGCTGTAGGCGACGTCGCCGTCCGGGTAGGCGGCCTCCCGGACCATGTAGGTCTGGTGGTGCTGGCCCTGGGCCGCGAGCGTGGCATAGGCGTTGGCCATGTCCACCGGCTTCACGTCGTCGACGCCGAGCACGTTGGACGCCACCGAGCTCACCGGGGTGGTGATGCCGGAGTCCGTGGCGATCTGGGCGGTCTTCTCCGGCCCGACCTCCAGGTTGAGCTGGGCATAGACCGTGTTCACCGACTGCGCGGTCGCCTTGATCAGGTCGATGTTCCCGTAGTCGGTGCCACCGAAGTTGTTGACCGCGCTGCCGTCCCAGCCGTCGATGGTCTGCGGACTGTTGCCGTTGTACCGGCTGGTGAGCGGGATGCCCTCCTCCAGCGCGGCGAGCAGGGTGAACGGTTTGAACGTCGACCCGGCCTGCACCGCGTAGGTGGCGCGGTTGTACTGGTCGGCGAGGAAGTCGTCACCGCCGTACATCGCGACGATGCCGCCGCTGGCCGGATCGGTGGTGACCACCCCGACCTTGAGGTTGGCGCTCGGCTGTTCGCCGTCGGACAGCTCACCGCTGCGCAGCCGGCCGACCGCGTCGACGGCCATCTGCTGGGCGCTGACGTCCACGGTGGTGGTGATCTTGAGGCCGCCGGAGCTGATGATCTCGTCGCTGACGCCGTTGGCGATCAGCTCGGCCTTCACGTACTGCAGCAGGTAACCGTTGGTGCCGCCGTAGGTGTCCGACCGCTCGAAGGGCACGACGGCCGGGAACGTCATCGCGTCCCGGTCGGCCTGGGTGACGTAGCCGTCCTCGACCATGTGGTCCAGCACGTAGTTCCAGCGCTGCTCGGCCTTGTCCGGGCTGACCGCGGGGTCCCAGTTGTTCGGCGACGGGATGATCCCGGCCAGCATGGCGGCCTCGGGCACGGTCAGCTCTGCGGAGGAGTGCCCGAAGTAGGCGAGCGAGGCGGCGTCGATGCCGTAGGAGTCCCGGCCGAAGTAGATGGTGTTGAGGTACCGGCCGAGGATCTGCTCCTTGGTCTCGGTCTGCGCGATCTTGATCGCCATCAGCGTCTCCTTGGCCTTGCCGAGGTAGGACGTGGTGGTCGATCCGACGTAGTAGCGCTCGACGTACTGCTGGGTCAGGGTCGACCCGCCCTGGGTCTTGCCGCCGGTGATGTTGTTGTAGAACGCCCGGGCCATGCCGGTGATCGACACGCCCTGGTTCTCGAAGAAGGTCCGGTCCTCGGCGGCGACCACGGCCTGCCCGACGTAGGCCGGCAGCGAGTCGTAGTCGACCAGGTTGCGGTTCGGGCCGGGGAAGGTGCCGATCGGCGTGGTTCCGTCGGAGAAGTAGGCGGTGCTGGTCTGGTCCTCGACGAACGCGTCCGGCTCCGGGACCTCGGTCAGCGCGTACGCGGCGACGCCGACGCCCAGGCACAGGAAGACGAAGCCGGTGATCGAGCCGACCACGAAGCGCCAGGACGGGATCCAGCGCCGGAAGCCGGTGTAGCCGCGGCGCGGGTAGTCGATCAGCCGCCGACGGCCCCGCGGGTCCTTCACGGTGCGCTGGGCGCTGGTGGACCGGGTCGACGCGCTCCCGGAGCGGGAGCCGGACGTGCCGGTCGACCGTCGGTTGGTGCCTGCCACGGTGTGCCTTCCTGTCTTCGGTGTCCCCCGCCGTTCCCCGCCGTCCAGGCTGCCGGGCCCGGATCAGTATGCGGGAGCGGGTTCCGCCGGCCGACCGGGGTGACCCGTCCGGGTCCGACCTTCACGCGATCGCTACGAGGCGTCTTCGAGCCCGCGCGATCCTCTCAGCTCGCTCCCTGGCGGCTGCCGCACCCTGCCGATTCCGGGTGCTTGCCCGGATCGTCCCGGTCCCCTATCGTCCTCGATGTATCAATTCGATACATCACGTCGAGCTCTCGGTTCGATCCGTCCGGATCGGACCGGTCGGGGCGCTCAGGGTCGAGGGAGGGCAGATGCGCGCACGGTCCGATGTGCTCGAGTCCGCGATCCTCGGGCTGCTGCACGACTCCCCGATGCACGGCTACGAGCTGCGCAAGCGGCTCAACCTCCTGCTCGGATCGTTCCGCGCCCTCAGCTACGGATCGCTGTACCCGTGCCTGAAGTCGCTGGCCGCCCGGGGCTGGATCTCCGGCTCCGACGGGTCCGAGGCCCCGGCGCACGCCCTGTCCGGCAAGCGGGCACGGATCGTGTACCAGCTCACCGCGGACGGCAAGGAGCAGTTCCAGAACGTGCTGGCCTCCTCCGGCCCCGCCGCGTGGGAGGACGAGAACTTCGGTTTCCGGTTCGCGTTCTTCGGGCAGACCGACGCCGAGACCCGGCTGCGCATCCTGGAGGGCCGGCGGACCCGGCTCACCGAGCGGCTGGAGCTGATCCACGACTCGCTCACCCGCACCCGCGTGCGGATGGACGAGTACACCCTCGAGCTGCAGCGCCACGGGCTCGACCAGGTCGAGCGCGAGGTCCGCTGGCTCGACGACCTCATCGACCACGAGCGCGGCACCCGCGGCGCCCGTCCCAGCGGAGCCGACCAGCAGGTCGATCACCGCACGAACGCCGCGGGTGCTGACCCAGCGGCTCAACCTCAGAAGGAGCGAGGATGACTGCCATCCGCGTTGCGATCGCCGGTGTGGGCAACTGCGCCTCGTCGCTTGTCCAGGGCGTGCACTACTACGCCGACGCCGACCCGTCGGGCAAGGTGCCCGGTCTGATGCACGTGCAGTTCGGCGACTACCACGTCTCCGACCTGCAGTTCGTCGCGGCGTTCGACGTGGACGCGAAGAAGGTCGGCTTCGACCTGTCCGAGGCCATCGGCGCCTCGGAGAACAACACGATCAAGATCGCCGACGTCCCGCCGCTCGGCGTGACCGTGCAGCGCGGCCCGACCCTGGACGGCGTGGGCAAGTACTACGCGCAGACCATCGAGGAGTCGGACGCCGAGGCCGTGGACGTGGTCCAGGTGCTCAAGGACGCCAAGGTCGACGTCCTGGTGTCCTACCTGCCGGTGGGCTCCGAGGAGGCCGACAAGTTCTACGCGCAGGCCGCCATCGACGCGGGCGTCGCGTTCGTGAACGCCCTGCCGGTGTTCATCGCCTCCGACCCGGTCTGGGCCAAGAAGTTCGAGGACGCCGGTGTCCCGATCGTCGGCGACGACATCAAGTCCCAGGTCGGCGCGACCATCACCCACCGCGTCCTGGCCCGGCTGTTCGAGGACCGCGGCGTCATCCTGGACCGCACGTACCAGCTGAACGTCGGCGGCAACATGGACTTCAAGAACATGCTCGAGCGCGAGCGCCTGGAGTCCAAGAAGATCTCCAAGACCCAGGCCGTCACCTCGAACCTGCAGGACGGTCCGCTGGCGGGCAAGAAGGACGACCGCAACGTCCACATCGGCCCGTCTGACTACGTCGCGTGGCTCGATGACCGCAAGTGGGCCTACGTCCGCCTCGAGGGTCGCGCGTTCGGCGAGGTGCCCCTGAACCTGGAGTACAAGCTCGAGGTCTGGGACTCCCCGAACTCGGCCGGCATCATCATCGACGCCGTCCGCGCCGCGAAGATCGCCAAGGACCGTGGGATCGGCGGCCCGATCCTGTCGGCGTCGACCTACTTCATGAAGTCCCCGCCGGTCCAGCACGAGGACCAGGAGGGTCGCGGCTTGGTCGAGGCCTTCATCCGCGGCGACATCGAGCGCTGACCGGAGTCCGGCGCGGGGTGAGGACGAGCGCAGCGAGACCTCGCCCCTGACGGAACGCACGAACGGCCCCGTCTCTCACGAACGAGAGGCGGGGCCGTTCCGCGTGCGACCATCCTGGGTGACCTCGACAGCCGCCGACCTCATCACCGCCGTCACCGCCCGGGCCGCCGGGACCCCCTACGAGGTGGTCCCGACCGCCGAGGGCCTCGACCTCCGGATCCGGCTCGCCGACGCCCACTGGCACGGTCCGCTCGGCGCGGGTGGCCGACGCGTCGTGGTCCAGCACCGGGTGCGGCTGGACGAGTCGACCCACCGCCTGACCATCGTGGACGACCACGACGACCTCACCTGGTCCGCCGGGCTGCCGGTCCTGTCCGCGTCGGCCCGCACCGAGCAGTTCCAGGGCCGGACGATCCGGCGGTCCTCCGAGAAGATCTGGGGTCCGGACGGGCAGCAGGTGGTCGACTACCGCTTCTCCTCCGACGACGGGCACCGGATCATCCGGGAACCGGCCCGTGCCCTCGGCTGGAAGGAGCGGATGGGCGGCGTGCAGCTGGCCGGGATCGTCGTGGCCGGGTCGGTCGGCGGGATCCTGGCGACCGCCGGGATCGTGGTCGCGGCGCTGGTGGCCTCCGGGCGGCTCTGAGCGGTCAGTCGCGCTCGCGACGATGCACGGGCCGACCGCAGTCCGCGCACCGTCGACGGCGTCGCGCGATCAGCAGCAGCAGCCAGCCGGCCAGCAGCAGGCCGACCACGACCAGGACCGCGCCGAGCACCTGCGACCCGGTGACCGCCAGCACGCCGGAGCGGGGGGTCACGGTGGTGTCGCCCTGCATCCGGGCCTCGACCCGGAAGGTCAACGCCGTGGAGTCGGTGGCCGCGTTCAGGTGGGCGGTGGTGTCGGCGGGCAGCTCGAAGCCGAGGGTGATCCGAGCGGTCCCGCCGCGGGGCACCGCGACCTCGGCCACGGTCGGCGTCGTCCGGTCGAGCAGGGTGGCGAACCGCTCGGCGCCGGTGACGCCCGCGACGTCCCAGAACAGCTCGACGGCCTGGGCGAGGTCGGGATTCGCCGTGCCGGCCGGCAGATCCTGACCGACCGCGAGCGCCACGGTCAGCACCGCGTCCGAGGGCCCGTCGTTGCGCAGCGTGAGGGTGCGGGAGACCCGGTCCCCGGGCACCGCCACCCGGTCGCCGACGAAGTCCGCCTCGACGGTGCGATAGGTCCGACCGGTCCAGTCGACGTGCACGGTGGGCCCGTCCCACTCGGCGACGATCGCGCTGGCGACCGTCTCGGCGGCCGGGACCGCGCTCGTGGCGGTCCGGCCTGCGCTCGTGGCGGCCCGGCCCCCGCTCGACGCTGCGGGATCGCCGGTCGGCGCGGCGGACGTGGCCACCGCGCCGCTGCGGGAACCGCCCGTGGTCGGGGTGATCCCGGCGGCCGCCAGCACCCCCACGCCGCCGATCAGCAGCAGAGTGGCGAGGATCCCCGCGAGCCCGCGGCCGCGCGCGGACAGCGTGCCGTCGTCGTAGCGGACAGCCCGCGGATCGCCGGTCGCGGTGGGCAGCAGAAGGGTGCGGGCGGCCATCAGGTGTCACGTCCAACGGTCGAGGGGGCGGTCGGGGCCGGCGCGAGAACCGGTCCGGGACCGGACGGCTCCAGGCCCGCGCGGTGCCGGGCGAACGCCAGCTCCCGCTCGCGCAGCGCGAGCTCGCGGGCGTGCAGGTCGAGCTCCCGGGCGCGCAGTTCGCGGTCGTCGAGGGCGGTCGCCGCCCGGGTGGGAGAGGTCGGCACGGTGCCGGTCCGAGCCACCGGGGCCCCGCCGTCCCCGTCCGGGCCGGTGGGCAGCGCGTACACCCGGGTCCGCGGCCGCCGGGTCGAGGACCACACGCCCCAGCCGATCAGCGCGACGGCCGCCGCGACCATCAGCGTCTGCACGTGCTCCCCCGCCCACTGCCGGACCCAGCCGAGCTTGGGCACGCCGTACAGCAGCACCCCGCGCACCTGCTCCGGTGAGACCGGCGCGTCGACCGCGGTGTTGGCGTCGCCACGGGTCACCAGGCGGCAGCGGGTGCCGTCGCCGACGTCGCCGATGCTCTTGCCGACCACCCGGTGGCTGATCAGCGTCGGATCGCCCGGCTCGGGGAAGTAGCTGATCACGTCACCGACCCCGACGTCGGTGCAGACGTCGTCGCCGGTCACGCCGCGCACGACGAGGACATCGCCGGGCGCGAACGTGGGCTCCATCGATCCGGAGAGGACGGTGAGCGAGGCACCGCCGGTCAGCCTCGGCACCCCGAGCAGGGCCACGACCACGGCGATCAGGGCGATCACCAGCGCGCTGGACACCGCCTGTCCGGCGATCCGCCAGGGCGAGTCGTACCAGCGGCGAGGGCTGCGGAATCGGGCCACGGTGCTCCTCTCGGGGTCGGCGGCGCGGGGTGCGGACGGTCGGGGTGGGGGGTGGCGCGCAGGCCACCCCCCACGGTGATCAGGAGAACTGCACGCCGGTGTCGCGCACCTGCTCCAGGGTCACGGTCAGTCCGGCCAGGGTGTCGACGGCGGCGACCTGGTCCCGGTCGGCGGTCGCCTCGTCGAAGCTGCCGTAGACCACCACCGTCAGGTCCTCCGTGGTGGCGGACATCGCGAGCACCGTGGTGCCGTCGGCGTCCTCGGCTCCGGTCGCCTGGCCGGTGCCGGGCGCGGACAGGTACAGCAGCGAGGCACCGGCCGTCGTCGGCAGCGCGGTCTCCGCGACCACCAGCGTGCCCGCCTGGTAGACCTCGTAGGTGTAGGTCATCCCGGTGTTGGCCAGGCTGTTCGCCTCGGCGCCGTCCAGGGTCAGCTTGCCGACCAGGTTGTCGCCCTCGAGCGTCACGTCCGCGGAGAACGAGGCGGCGACCTTGTCCCCCGGGACGATCCGCCAGTCGGCGATGCTGGTGACGGCGTGGCCCTTCTGCGACCCGTCGGTGCCGGTCACCGTGGCGGTGGCGTCCGCCCGGTCGGCGGAGACGTCCCAGAAGCTGGTGTCGGCGGCCTGGACGATGTTCAGGTCACCGGCCGTGACGGCGCCGCCGGCGAACGTGTCACTGGCCGACCACAGGGCGAAGGTCGAGCCGCCGAGCAGCAGGGCGGCACCGCCGGCGACCCACAGCAGGCCGGTCCGGCGCCTCCTCTGCTCGGTGACGACGACGACCGGGGTCTCAGGGGTGGTGTGCATCTCGGGTGTTCCTCTCTGATGGCCCCGGACTCGGGGCAGGGGGGTT
The DNA here is from genome assembly GCF_025642745.1 of Cellulomonas sp. RIT-PI-Y. Lineage (GTDB taxonomy): Bacteria > Actinomycetota > Actinomycetes > Actinomycetales > Cellulomonadaceae > Cellulomonas. Next base: position 17,275 of record NZ_JANZKP010000005.1, on the reverse strand, counting down.
CGGGGTGCTGGACTCATGGGGCGAGGACCGGTCGGTCGCCGGTCGCCACCTGCGGGTTCAGGTTCGTGATCGCCGGGTCGATCGTGAGGACGACATCGGGTTCGGCGGAGGGGTCCGGGTAGAGCACCGCGCGCCAGGAGTCGTCGTCCCGGGCCGTGGTGCCGTCCGCCGCGAGCGCCCGGACCCAGGCGTCATTGACGTAGTCGCCGATCGGGTCGAGCGTCCGCGGGAAGGCGACCGCGCTCTCCCACGCGTCGAGGTCGTGGTTGACGCTCCCGTCCACGGCGGTCCCGGCGACCTGGACCTCGTTGGCGTAGCGCCCGTCCGGGTCGTCGTCCCAGTCGATCGCGACGCACCACTCGCTGGTGACCAGGTCGCCGGCGGGGTTGGCCCCGGCCTCCTGCACCGGGTGCTGCGTGCCGGAGTAGACCAGCACGTTGCGGTGCTCCTCCCCCTCAGGGGTGGCGGGCAGGACGGAGCAGTCGCCGCCGGCCGCGGCGGGGTAGACCTTGACCACGGACCCGGCGAGCACGGTGCCCTCCTGGGCGACCCCGGCGGACAGGTCGTGCTCGTCGCCGTCCGGGCCGACCTGCGCGGTCACCGACACGTCGGCGACCAGACCGGTGATGCCCATCGCGGCGCCGGTGAGCCGGAACCGCCAGAACACCGGGTCGGGATCGGGTCCGAGCTGGTCCAGCACCTGGGTGACCTGCGTGCCGGGCAGGGTCAGGGTGACCGCCTCGCCCGCGGTGGACACCACCCGGGTGCTCGCGTCGTGGCCGACCTGCGCGGCGAAGCTCACCGCGCCGGTGCGCATCCGCGGTTCGAGACTCTGCTGCCCGGCGGACCACAGGGCCTGGGCGACCAGCCCCCCGGCCAGGACCAGGGCCCCGCCCGCCATCAGCGTCCGCAGACCGCGCGCCCGGGTCATCCCGCTCCCCCGGTCCGCACCTGCCGGAGCTCGACCAGCACGTCGCCGGCCGACCACAGTCCCACCGCGGCGATCGGTGCGCCGTCGGTCCACACGTACTCACCGAGCACGTCCACCCGGATCACCACCGTCCAGTCGGTGGTGATCCCGGCGGCGTCGCCCGTCAGGCCCGGTACGGCGACCGTGTCGCCCAGGGCGGCGGAGCCGGTGGCCGGTGCGACCTGCGCCCCGGTGGCGTCCAGCACCGCGAAGCCGACCGCGATCCGGCCGGCCGCGACGTCCGGGGCGACCGTGGACGGGTCGGCGAACCGCACCGTCAGCCCGGCCTCGATGTTGTCCCCCCGCAGCGTCGCGGAGACGGGCTGGACCACCTCGATCACGTCGCCCGGCATGGTGAAGAAGTCCGCCGGGACGGTGCCGTCGACGATCCCCGACCTGGTCTCGGTGACGCCCGGGGTGGTCTGGCGCCAGGTGGTCGTCCCGCTCGTCAGGTCCAGGTCGCCCGCGGTCACCTGTCCGCCGCCGGCCGTGGTCCCGGTCACCCAGAGCGCCAGCGTCCCACCCAGCAGCAGGGCCACGACCAGGCCTGCGACCCCCGCGGCCGGGAGCACGCGCCGGGCGGTCACGGCGTGCTCGCCGTGGTGTCGGCCGGGATCAGCACCGCGCAGGCGGACAGCGTGCGCTGCTCGCCGATCCCCAGGCTGGCGACGGTGCCGATCACCCCGCCGGTGCCGAGCCGGGTGTCCGAGTCGGTGACCACGACGTCGGTCAGCACGGTGGCCCAGTCGTCGGCGGAGATGTTGGTGACCGTGTAGACCCAGCAGACCGCCTGGCCGTCCATCAGCCGGGCGCCGGTCAACGCGGGGGTGCCGGTCGCCTCGATCCGCTCGGGTGTGGAGCTGTCGGTCACCTCGGTGTAGGCACGCTTGGTGATCTCGATCGTGGGATCGGTGGAGAACAGGTACGGCGTGACCGAGGGGACCACCAGACCGTCGAAGTCCGGGTCGGCGGACGTCACGGTGTGCGAGATGAGCACCGGGGTGTTCGCCGGCACCTCGCCCGCGGCCGCGGTGACGGTGATCGGGTCGGTGCGTTCCCCGTCGACGGCGATCACCGGTGCGCTGGTGGACAGGGTCACGTCCGACCGGTCCACGGTGCTGGTGAAGACCAGTTCCGCGCTCGGGGACGGCGCGCCCGCGCGGATGCCGATCGTGTAGTCCTTGCCGTGCGGCTCGCCGGTGACGAGCGTGAACCTCGCCGGGCTCACCACCAGCGGGTTGGTGAAGGTGATCGCGTCGTCGGTGCTGGTCGCGGGCTGGGAGTTGCTCAGGCCGAGTGCGGACCGCACGGTGTCGGCGCCCAGCGCCACCGTGACCGTGGCGGAGTCGTCCACCCGGACGATCACGGTGAAGACCGTGGCGTCGCTGCCCTCGACCGGGGTCACCGAGACCACGCGAGGGTTCAGCCGGGCCGGATCGATGGTGTCGGCGGTCGCCGTGGCGGTGAGGGTGACGTCGTCGACGGTGAGGCTGGTGGGGTCCAGCGGCATGGTGGAGCGCAGGGTGTAGTGCAGGTCCCGGGCCAGGGTGGGGTCGTTCTGGTCGTCGGCCTGGTCGATGGTCAGCAGGGGCTGGCAGGTGCCGTCGATCAGCGCGACCCGGGAGAACTGCGAGGACGCGGTGGTCGCGCCCGCGTTCGGGTCCTGGGTCTGTACCCGCAGGCCGCCCGAGACCACGCCGGTCGTGGGGTCGACCGGCTGGGTGGCACCGTCCGGCAGGTGCGCGAGACGGGAGTCGCCCGGCAGCGGCAGGTCCACGGTCAGCGTGGTGCGCTCGTTCGCGGAGACGGTGACCGACTCCAGGTACACCTCCGCGGTGCGGGCCGCCGTCCAGTAGAGGTCCAGGGTCGCGGGGACGGCCGGGTAGCGGGCCGCGGTGATGTCCGCGCTGTTGGTCGCATCGCTGGGCGGCGCGACCTCCAGGTCGATCGTGCAGCGCTGGGCGGTCAGGTTCGCCGACTGCACGTTCGCACTGGTCCGGGCGGTCGGGTACCAGGTGTTCAGCTTCCCGTTCGCGCCGTACGACCAGTTGCTGAGCATGGTGGTCGCGTACGAGCCGGAGGCGGTGCCCTCCTCGGTCACGGTGTTGGCCTGGGTCCCGGTCGCTGTGCCGAAGGTGTTCTGCCGGACGGTCACCGCACCGGTCTGGTAGAGCCGGATCGTCGACCGGGAGGAGTTGTCCCCCCACCCGTCGAAGTGGTTCTGCTCGATCACCACACCGGAGGCGGAGACGTTCACCGCGTCCGAGAACGGGCCGTCCCAGTAGATCGCCTGCATCTGCGCGTCCCCGGCCAGGAACGTGTTGCCCGCGATCAGGCCGGAACCGGTGATGGACGTGTTCGCGGGGAGGCGGATCAGGCCGTTCATCTCCTCGCTGGCAGCCGTGACGTCGGTGAACACGTTGTCGGTGATCGAGAAGCTGCCGACGGTCGCCCCCACCCCGGCCACCCCGAAGTCGATCAGGGCCTCACCGGAGTAGATCCGCGGGTTGACGATCGTGTTGCCGGACCAGACCAGGCCGTCGACCGTCGCCGAGCGCAGGTCCAGCAGCCGGTTGTTGTTGTCCGCGGCCCGGTTGAAGTTGGTCACCGTGTTGTTCGTGAAGGTCAGGCCGTTGACCTGCTGGTTCCGCAGCTGGACCGGGGTCGAGGAGCAGCCGGTGGCGTCCGAGCCGTTGCAGGACCCGGAGAGGTTGGCGTGATAGCGGACGTTGTCGATGGTCAGCCGGTTCACCGCCGTCGCGGCGGTGGTCGCACCGTCCACGAACCCCCAGCCCCACTCGGACTCCGAGGACGCGTACCCGGTGATGTCGTAGTTGCTGATCGTGATGTCGCTCGCACCGCCCCGGACCACCACGAACCGCTCGGGGTAGTAGTTCGCGGTCTGCACCTCACCGTCGCGGATGGTCACGCGGGAGGCGTTCGGTCCGACGTAGAAGCTGGTCTCACCGGTGTAGGTGTGGTCCACCCCGATCAGCTCGATGTCCGGGCCGTTGAGGTAGAACGCCGCGGCGCCGGGTCCGTCCAGGGTGGTGACCGGCGCGGCAGTGATCCGATGTTCCAGGTCGATGACGACCGGGGCCGTCACCTCGAACACCGCCCCGCCGTCACCGCCGATCGACCCACCGGTGGCCACGCTGGTGGTCCGCATCCAGGTGGAGGTGGCACCGGTCAGGTCGATCCGTCCGCCGGCGAACGCCGGGTCCACGCCGATCCGGATCTCCCCGGCGGCCCGGTTCAGGGTGTTCGACTCCTGGATGGCCGCCCGCAGCGTGCACTGCCCGCTCGCGTCGGCGCACGCCCCGTCGCCCGGGGACGCGTCCCCGGTGGTGCCCAGTGAGTTGACCAGGAACTCCATCGCGGGCGGCGCGCTCTGTGCGGCGGTGATGCCGGTGGCGACCAGGGCCGAGGCGATCAGGGCCGCGACCGCCGACCGGGCCCAGGCGCGCGACGACGATCCCGCACGGCGGTGCCGGGGTGCGGCGGATGTCGTCATGGGGTCCTCCAGGGGGCGAGTGATCGAGCACTCGAAGCGTTGCTGTGAAACCGCATTCGTCCGTGAGGCCTGAGCGTTTTCCGAGGACGATCTGAGTGGTGTCCAGGTGGAGATCCGGGCAATCTGAGTGGGCGGACGTCCGGTCCTGTGGGTGCCGTCGCCCGGACCGGGTAAGTGCGACCCGAGATCGGACCGCTGCCCCACCACCGGGACCCGTTACCCTGACCGCCGTGCAGGTGGTCTCCGATCTGAAGCAGCTCTGGCCCCTGGTGGACTTCCGGAAGCTGCTGGTCGTCCGCCTCACCAGCCAGTGCTCCGACGGGCTGTTCCAGGCCGGACTGGCCACGCTGTTCTTCTTCTCCCCGGAGAACGCCACGACCGCCACCGGGGTCGCCGCCGCCTTCGCGGTGCTGCTGCTGCCGTTCACCCTGGTCGGGCCGTGGGCCGGCGTGCTCCTGGACCGCTGGCGTCGGCGTCAGGTCCTGCTGATCGGCAACCTGGTCCGCGCGGTGCTGGCGGTGGTGATCGGCACCGTCATCCTGACCGTCGGGGTCAACCCGGTGGTCTACGTCCTCGCCCTGGTCACCCTGTCGGTCAACCGGTTCCTGCTGGCCGCGATGTCCGCGTCCCAGCCGCGGGTGGTCGCCGGGGAGCTGCTGCTCACCGCCAACTCGATCACCCCCACCCTGGGCACCCTGTGCAACGGGCTCGGCACCGGCATCGGCCTGGGATTGAGCCTGATCCTGCCGCAGACCTCGATCCGCGACTTCGTGATCCTGCTGCTGGCCGCGGTCGTGATGGTCTGCGCGTCCCTGCTCGCCCGCCGGATCGGCCCCGACCGCCTCGGCCCCGACGTGATCGCCGGCGCCCGGCAGATCGGTCGCCGGCTCGGCACCATCGCCCACGGCTTCGCCGACGGGGCCCGTTACCTGGTCCGCCGCGGCACCCCCGGCCGTGCACTGGGCGTGATGGCCGTGCACCGCTTCCTCTACGGCGTGGTCTTCATCGCCAGCATCCTGATCGCGCGCAACCTGCTGTCCGACCCGGCCGACACCCGGCAGGGACTGCTCACCTTCGGCGTGATCGGCTCGGCCACCGGCATCGGCTTCGCCCTGGCCATCGTGGTCACCCCGATCGTGTCCCCGCTGATCGGCCCGCACTCGTGGATCGCCGCCTGCATGGTGCTCGCCGCGGTGACCCAGGCGCTGCTCGCGTTCACGGTGGCCTGGCCCGCGGTGATCGCCGGGTCGCTGCTGCTGGGCCTGGCCGCCCAGGGCGCGAAGATCGCCGTCGACACCATCGTGCAGCGGGACACCGCCGACGAGTTCCGCGGCCGGGCGTTCTCGCTCTACGACGTGCTCTACAACGCGGCCTTCGTCGGGGCGGCGGCGCTCGGGGCGTTCACCCTGCCGGACACCGGGTGGTCGCGGCCGGTGTTCGCGGTGCTGGCGGTGGCGTACCTGGCGGTCGGGGTGCTCTACCGGACCCGGGCGACGGAGCCGAACCCGGTGGGGGCCGCGGCCTGACCTGAGCGGTGCCACTCAATTCCGGGCGGGCACCACTCAGATCTGATCGGTCCGGCCCCGTCCGGGCCTGATCGCCACGACGGTGGTCGCCATGAGCGATCTCCGACTCGACGACGCCGAGGCTCGATCCGCGCAGGCCGAGCTGCACCACTGGTCCGCGCGGGTCGGTCTGGACCTGTCCGCGGCCGACTGCGGGTCGCCGCGGGTCCAGACGGCGCTGGAGTCCTGGCTGTCGTGGCAGGCGCAGGCCGGCCGGTCCCTGTCCGCCGCGCTCTGGACCGCCGGGGACGAGATCCGGCGCAGCGGCGAACTGATCGAGGACGCCGACCGCCGGATCGCGGCCGCCACCCGGTCCACCACCGGGGTCGAGGCCGCGCGATGAGCGCCTGGACCCCGGACGACCCCGGTGCCGGAGACCCGGACGCGCTGGAGGATCTGGTCCTCGGACTCGCCCACCACCTCGACACCCTGACCGAGATCGGCCAGCAGATCGGCGCGGTCGCCCATCGCACCGAGGCGACCTGGACCGGGCAGAGCGCCGACGCCTGGCGGGCCTCGGTGGCCGCCCGGCGGGCCCGGATCACGGCCCTGGAATCGCAGGAACGGCGCGGGGCGGAGGCGATCAACACCTACCTGCACACCCTGTACAGCATCCGCACCCGGGCGCAGAACGCCCACGAGGACCTCGCGGACGCCCAGCGTGCGCTCCAGCGCGCCGAGGACGCCTGGCATGCGATCCAGCGCCAGGACGATCCGGACCAGGACGACCGGCGCCTGGCGCTGCTCGCGGTCCAGCGCTGGGAGCAGGAGGTCCTGGACCACCGTGCCGTCCTGGACCGCCTCGGCTGGGAGCGACAGAGCCTGGACGACGCGATGATCGCCGCCCTCCAGGCGGATGTCTCGCCGTTGTGGTCCGGGGCGGGGCGACTCACCAGTGACGCACCGGTCGACCTGCTCGCGCGCTCCACCCCCGCGATGGCGGAGTGGGTCCAGACGCTGCCCGACGGCGCACCAGGGGACGCCGCGGCACGGTGGCTGGCCGAACAACTGACCGCCGAGCAGTTCGAGGCGTTGCTCGCCGCGTGCCCCCGACTCGCGATCCGGCTGATGCGGACCGACACCACCGGTGCGCTCGCCGCCCGGTACCCGCAGCTGGTGGCCGCGATGCGGATCCGGGACACCGACCAGCGGATCGCGGCGATCGTCGCGGCCACGGCGGGACTGGACGCCGCCGAGCTGGCGATGCTGTCCCGGCTCCACCCCGGCCTGGTCGGCAACCTGGACGGGATGCCGTTGCAGACCCGGATCGACGCCAACCGGATCGCGGTCATCGCCGCACGGACGGAGGCGGACGACCGGATCGCCGCGCTGCTGGAGCTGATCGAGGCCGGCGAGGGGAACCACCAGACGTCCGCGTTGCGCGAGCGGGCCGAGCTGCTGACCGAGCTGAGCGCGGTGCAGGTGAGCCGGGCCTGGTACGACGGGCTGCTGACCGAGAAGGTCGACACCATCGATGCCGACGGTCGACCCGTCATCGTCACCGGGCACCAGCTCGTGCTGTTCGACCCGGCACTTGGGCAGTTCGGGGAGCTGGTGGGCCATGCCGGTGCCCCCAACGTCGCGGTGTTGCTGGGCGGGACCGGGACCGAGTTCGGGAACATGGACAAGCAACGGGCCCGTGCTTGGGATTTGGTCACGGACAACGGCAAGAGCCTGGCCGTGATCACCTACCTCGGCGGTCCGATGCCGCCCGAGCTCTACCAAGCACCCCTGTCGATCTACGCGACGTGCATCGCCCCGAAGCTGGCGTCCTTCGCCAACGGGGTACGGGCGGTCACCGGCGCCACGATCACCGTGGCCGGGCACTCCTACGGCGGCTCGGTGGTCGGCGCCGCCGAAGCCAAGGGCATGGTCGTGGACCGGATCGTGCACATCGAGTCCGCCGGCGCCGGACCCGGGGTGACCTCGATCCAGGACTACGCCGCCCCCGACACCCCCCGCTACTCCATGACCGCCCCCGGCGACTTCATCGAGCTGACCCAGGGCAAGAACGGCGGCATCCTCGGCCACGGCGCCGACCCCGACCGGCTCGCCGGGATCACCCGCCTGGAGACCGGCCGTACCGATCGCACCGACCCGACCAGCCCGATCCTCCAGGGCTTCGACTCACACAGCAAGGTGTTCGACACCCAGACCGACGCGTGGCAGAACATCGAGCAGGTGATGACCGGTGGGCAGGTCTCGGTGTGGACCGACCGGCGGGACGCCGTCGCCCTCGGCCTGATGGACCCGCAGTACGAGCACCCGATGCAGGACCCCGCCTTCACTCCGGCCACCCGGGACGTGCCGTGAACGCGCGGCGCCGGGTCGTGGCCGCACTCGCCGTGCTGGCGCTGCTGCTCACGGGGTGTGCGCACCGCCCGTCGGCGCAGGTGCGGTATCGGGACGCGAAGCGGGTCTACGACTACACCACCACTCTGGCCGACGCGGTGGTCGCACATGCGCGGGAGGTCTTCCCGGAGCTCACCTTCGACCTGAACTACACCCAGAAGTTCGACGACGACTGGATTGCCTGCTCCGGTGCGACCAGCAGCCGGACGGAAGCTCCCGAGACCATCCAATGGATCCCCGACCGCCAGCTGATCGTCAGCCCGGCCGAGCCACCCGGCACCGTCCACCTCGTCGAACCCATCGCCCAGGCCTTCCTCGACCACGGGTGGACCATCGACCGCGACCAGCTCGACTACCGCGTCAGACCCTCCCTGCAGATCAGCAAGGACGGCGTCGCCATCCGGTTCAGCCCCACCGTCACCGACGACCTCACCGACGATGGCCCGTTCTTCCTCAAGATCTTCGTCATCGGCCCCTGCCAGTTCTCCCCCGACGACTTCGCCGACTTCGACCCCGCAGACCCCGACGCCTACTTCACCGATGACTGAACGGGACCCGAGACCCACCATCCGGCCCCGAGGTCGGATCCTGGCCGCAGCGGTGGCGCTGGCCCTACTGCTCACGGGGTGTGCGCACCGCCCGTCGGCGCAGGTGCGCGATCGGGACGCCGAACGCACCTACGACTACACCACTACCCTCGCCGATGCCGTGGTCACCCACGCCCGCGAGACCTTCCCCGACTTGAACTTCGACTTGAACTTCGACCAGCGGCGGGACAACGACTGGTCTGCCTGCGCCGGTGCAACCAGCACCTGGACGGAAGCTCCCGAGACCATCCACTGGACCCCCAGCCGATTCCTCACGGTCACCCCGGCCGAGCCACCCGGCACCGTCCACCTCGTCGAACCCATCGCCCAAGCCTTCCTCGACCACGGGTGGACCATCGACCGCGACCAGCTCGACTACCGCGTCTCACCCTCCCTGCAGATCAGCAAGGACGGCGTCGCCATCCGGTTCAGCCCCACCGTCACCGACGACGACACCGACGATGGCCCGTTCTTCCTCAACATCCACGTCATCGGCCCCTGCCAGTTCTCCCCCGACGACTTCGCCGACTTCGACCCCGCAGACCCCGACGCCTACTTCAGCGACGACTGACCGTCTCAGCCCTGCTGCCGCTCGCTCCACCACGCCAGCAGCGCCTCGCGGGCCGCTTCCTCGCCCAGGGGGCCGTGTTCCATCCGCAGCTCCAGCAGGTGCTGGTACGCCGCACCCACCTCGCGCCCCGGCGGGATGCCCAGGATCGCCATGATCTGCGAACCGTCCAGGTCGGGCCGGATCGAGGCCAGCTCCTCCTGCTCGCGCAGCTCCGCGATCCGCTGCTCCAGGTCGTCGTAGGCCTCGGACAGCCGCCGGGCCTTGCGCTGGTTGCGGGTGGTGCAGTCGGACCGGGTCAGCCGGTGCAGCCGCTCCAGCAGCGGACCGGCGTCGGTGACGTAGCGGCGCACCGCGGAATCGGTCCAGGCGCCGTCGCCGTAGCCGTGGAACCGCAGGTGCAGCTCGACCAGCCGGGACACCTGCTTCACGGTGTTCTTGTCGAAGTGCAGCGCTCGCAGCCGCTTGGCGGTCATCTTGGCGCCGACCACCTCGTGGTGATGGAAGCTCACGCCACCGCCGTCCTCGAACCGGCGGGTCGGCGGCTTGCCGATGTCGTGCAGCAGGGCGGCCAGCCGGAGCACCAGGTCGGGGCCGGGCACGGCGCCGTCCGGGCCGGTCTCCAGCGCGATCGCCTTGTCCAGCACGGTGAGCGAGTGCTCGTAGACGTCCTTGTGCCGGTGGTGCTCGTCGATCTCCAGCCGCAGCGCCGGCAGCTCGGGCAGCACCCGGTCCGCCAGACCGGTGTCGACCAGCACCCGCAGGCCGGCACGGGGGTTCGCGGACAGCAGCAGCTTCACCAGCTCGTCGCGCACCCGCTCGGCGGAGACGATCGTGATCCGCTCGGCCATGTCGGTGGCGGCCGCGAGCGCCGCGTCGTCCACGGTGAAGCCGAGCTGGGCGGCGAAGCGGGCGGCGCGCATCATCCGCAGCGGGTCGTCGTCGAAGGACTGCCGCGGGTCGACCGGTGTCCGCAGCACGCCGCGCGCCAGGTCGCTCAACCCGTCGAACGGGTCCACGAAGGTGAGGTCCGGCAGCCGGATCGCCATCGAGTTCACCGTGAAGTCCCGGCGGGACAGGTCGCCGTCGAGGGTGTCGCCGAACGCGACCTCGGGCTTGCGGGAGGCCGGGTCGTACGCGTCGGTGCGGTAGGTGGTGACCTCCACGACCACGTCGTCGCCGCGACCGCGTCCGTGCCTCTGCGCGCCGATGGTGCCGAACTCGCGGCCGATGTCCCAGTGCGCGTCGCCCCACCGGGCCAGGATCCGCTCCGACTCGTCCGGGGTCGCGGAGGTGGTGAAGTCGAGGTCCGCGCTGGCCCGGCCGAGGAACGCGTCACGGACCGGGCCGCCGACCAGGGCGAGCTCGTGCCCGGCGGCGCGGAACAGCTCACCGAGCTCCAGCGCGGCGGGGGCCAGCTCGGCGATGACGGTCAACGCCCGCTTGCGCAGGGTCGCCAGGGAGTCGTCGGGGTTCTGAGGGTCGGACACGGTGTCCAAGCCTGCCAGATCGCCGCTCCCGCCTATTGCCGAGGTGGCTTGGCTACAGTGGCCGCATGCCCGAGCCGACCCGAGCCATGCCCCCGGCCGGCATCCCCGCGCCCCCGGGCGGTCACGCGCTGCGGATCGACCCGCGCGGCACCCGGTCCCGCGGGACCCTCCCGGTGGTCGAGGAGACCTCCGCCGGTGGCCTGGTGGTCCGCGTCGCGGGCGGCGTGCACGTGGCGGCGGTGATCGCCCGTCGCAACCGCGCCGGTCGCCTGGAGTGGTGCCTGCCCAAGGGTCACCTGGAGGGCACCGAGACCACCGAGGAGGCCGCGGTCCGCGAGATCGCGGAGGAGACCGGCATCATCGGCACCATCGTGCGGCGCCTCGGGGTCATCGACTACTGGTTCACCGGCGACGACCGCCGGGTGCACAAGATGGTGCACCACTATCTGCTCGGCGCCGTGGGCGGCGAGCTCACCGTCGAGGACGACCCCGACGGTGAGGCGGAGGACGCGGCGTGGGTCCCGGTCTCGGAACTGCCGTCCCGGCTGGCGTACCCGAACGAGCGTCGACTGGCCGAGACCGCCTCCGCGGTGCTGGCCGGCGGGGCATGAGGCAGGTCGCCCCGAGGCGTCGCAGGTCGGCGCTGCTGCTCACCGTGCTGGTCGCTCTCGGACTGGCCGGCCTGGTCGCCGTCCCCGCGAGCGCCGCGCCGTCCAGCGACGATCTGCCGGTGGCGGTCAGCCTGACCGCGATCACCCCGCAGGTGCTGGACCCGGGCGAGGACCTGACCGTCACGGTCACCCTGCGGAACAACGGCGACGAGGAGATCACCTCCCCGCGGGCGTCGGTCCGGATCTACCGCTACCGGATGTCCACCCGGGAGCAGCTGGAGCAGTGGGCGAGCAGCACCGACAGCGGACCGTACGGCGACGTGGCCGCCACCCAGACCCTGGACACCCCGATCCCGCCCGGCGGGACCGCCTCGGTCACGATCACCGTCCCGTCCCGGTCCATCGGGCTGTCGCGCACCTCCGACGCCTGGGGGCCCCGTGGGCTGACGGTCGACGTCGGCGACGGGTCCAGCCGGGTCGGGATCGAGCGCAGCTTCCTGCTGTGGAACTCCGACGCGGAGGTCACGCCGACCCAGGTCAGCGTCCTGACCCCGATCACCGGGCCGGCGGTCACCCCGACCGCCGCTGAGGACGAGGGCGTCGAGCCAGAGCCCACGCCCACCCCGACCGCCACCGCAACGACGGGCGCGACGGGCGCCCCGACGGCGTCCGCCACCGAGACGCCCGCCGACACCCCCACCGCCGATCCGACCGCCGACTCGGGGAGCACCGACAGCGGCCTGGACGCCCTGACCTCCTCCGGCGGGCGGCTGAACCGGCTGCTGCAGGCCACGGCCGAGCACGAGTCGGTGTCCTGGGCCGTCGACCCCGCCCTGCTCCGCCAGGTGAGTGCGGGCAGCCGGGCCGACCGGGCCTGGTCCGACGCCCTCACCACCGCCGGCGCGGACCGCGAGGTGCTGCGCCTGCCCTGGGGGGATCCCGATCTCGCCGCGCTGGCGCACTCCGGCCGTTCCGGCAGCACCGACCTGCTCAGCCAGGCGCTCACGTCGTCGACGGCCGCGACCGACGAGCTGCTCACCGGTTCCAGCAGTCTGCTCTGGGGCTCGAACACCGTCCTCGACCAGGACACCGCCGAGCTGGCCGCCGCGCAGGGCGAGGGTGCCGCCCTGGTCGCCGGCACCGGGTCGATGCCCTCCTCCGACTCCGGCACCGCCTCGGCCCCCGCCACGGTGCAGACGGACGGCGGCGCGGTCACCGCGCTGATCCCGGACACCCAGCTGTCGGAGCTGCTCACCGACCCCGACGCCGTGCAGGCCGGGAGCAGCCCGGCCGTCGCCGCGCAGCGGATGCTCGCCGAGACCGCCGTCATCGCCCGCGGCGACGACTCCGGCGGCAGCTACGTGCTGATCACCACCCCGCGCGACTGGAGCCCGCAGAGCAGTGCCGCCGACGCGCAGCTCACCGCCCTGGAGTCCGCGCCGTGGGTGCAGAGCACCTCGATCAGCGAGCTGGTCGCGGCCCAGGCAGCCGGGGAGGTCACCGGCAGCACCCGGGCCGACCTGCCGCAGACCGAGCGGGACAGCGCCGAGCTCACCCCCGCCTGGGTGAACGCGCTGGCCACCCAGTGGGAGTCGGCCGAGGACTTCGCCAGCGTGGTCGAGGACCCGACCACGCTGCTGCGCGGACTGGACACCGATGTGCTGGCCCCGTTGTCCGTGGCCTGGCGCGCCGACGCCGACGGCCGGGCCGCCGCGGTCGAGGCCGCGATCGCCCAGGCCACCGCTCGGCAGAGCGGGCTGTCCGTCCTGCTCAACGAACAGTTCACCGTCATCAGCTCGTCCTCCCAGATCACCGTGAACGTGCGCAACGAGCTCGATCAGGACGCGACGGTCCGGGTCGAGCTGCGCCCGCAGAAGGGCTGCCTGGAGACCACCCGATCGCCGCTGGTGCCGGTCGCCGCCGACTCGGAGACCCCGGTGGTCCTCACCCTGCGTGCCACCGCCAACTGCGACGTGGACGTCGACGTCTCGCTGATCGCCGAGAACGGCCGGGAGCTGTCGACGCCGCAGACCATCTCGCTGCGGGTGGCGCCCACGATCGAGAGCGTCGGCACCATCGTGATCGGTGCCCTGCTCGCCGCCGGACTCGCATTCGGCATCTACCGCACCGTGCGCCGCGGGCAGACCACACGCCGGGGGGCACGAGTGCTGGCCGAAGGGTCGGCGGAGACCACGAAGGACGACTGATGAGCCAAGACGCCCCCGACCCCGCGAGCGCGTCGACCGAGGAGGCAGCGGCCTCGACCGTCCGGCTCGGGCGCGCGTCGGCGATCATGGCCTCCGGCACCGCGGTCTCCCGGCTGTTCGGCGTCCTGAACATCACGTTGCTCGGCGCGGCGATCGGCACGGTCACCAACGTCGCCGACGCGTTCTCGGTGGCGAACAAGCTGCCCAACACGCTGTACCTGCTGATCGCGGGCGGCGTGCTCAACGCGGTGCTGGTCCCCCAGGTGGTCCGGGCGTACCGGCGTCCCGACGGGCAGACCTACGTCGACAAGCTGCTCACGGTCGGCATCGTGTTCCTGGGCGGACTCACCCTGCTGCTGACCATGACAGCGCCGCTGTGGGTCCGGGTGTACTCGGACTACGCCGATCCACGCACCACCGCGATCGCCACCGCGCTGGCGTTCTGGTCGATCCCGCAGGTGTTCTTCTACGGGCTGTACTCCCTGCTCGGCCAGGTGCTGAACGCCCGGGGATCGTTCGGGCCGTACATGTGGGCACCGGTGGTCAACAACCTGGTGTTCATCAGCGGCATCCTGCTGTTCTCCCGGCTGTTCGGCAGCGTCGAGCAGGCCACCGACCTGGACACCTGGTCCACCGCGCAGACGGTCGTGCTCGGCGGGTCGGCCACGCTGGGGATCGTCGCCCAGGCGCTGATCCTGCTGATCCCGCTCTATCGCAGCGGCTTCCGCTACCGCCCGCGCTGGGGACTGCGCGGTTCCGGACTGGGCTCCGCCGGACGGGTCGCGAGCTGGACCTTCGCCGGGCTGCTGGTCGGACAGGTCGGCGTGTGGGCGATCAGCGTGGTCGCCAGTGCGGCCGGTGGCGACGGGGGCTCGGCCGGCAACGCGATCTACGACCGGGCGTTCCTGATCTTCATGCTGCCGCACTCGCTGGTCACGGTGTCGCTGGCCACCGCCCTGTTCACCCGGCTGTCCGCCAAGGCCGCCGCGGAGGACGTCCCGGGAGTGCGTGCGGACCTCTCGCTGGGCCTGCGCACCGTCGGCCTGTTCACCGTGCTGGGCACCACCGGCATCGCCGTGCTCGCCTATCCACTCAGCCGGCTGCTCATCGTCGGCCAGCCGGACGCCGCGGTGCACGCGCTCGCCCAGGTGGTCGTCCCGATGGTGCTGGGCCTGACCGGCTTCGGCGTCTGGTCCCTCTGCCAGCGGATCTACTACGCCTATCAGGACGCCCGGTCGATGTTCCCGATCCAGGTCCTGATGGCCGCGATCGTGGTCGCCGGCACCGTGCTCGGCCGCTTCACCCTCGACCGGACGTCCTGGGTCGCCGCGGCCGGTGCCTCGATGGCGCTGTCGTACTGGATCGGGGCCGCGGTCGCCGTGGTGCTGATCCGGCGGCGACTGCACGGCATCGACGGCCGCCGTGTCCTGCAGACCCACGTGAAGGCGCTGATCGCCGCCGTGCTCGCCGCCGCGGCGGGCCTGGGGCTGCTGGCCGTCCTCGGCCCGGTGCAGAGCTTCGCCGACGCCCTGCTGGCCTGCGTGCTGGGCGGTGCGCTGATGTCCGGGGTCTACGTCGGAGTCCTGGTGGCACTGCGCGTCACCGAGCTGCGGTCCGCCGTGGCCCCGTTGCTGCGACGGCTCAAGCGCTGATCGCCCGGCCGCGCCGCCCCGCCGCGCACGGGTCGGCTGGCTAGCATGGACGGGAACGACCACCCTGCACCGAGCACACCGAGGAGGACCCCCGTGGCACAGCAGCGCCCCGGCACCTCTCCCGGCGGCGCCCGTCGGGGGTCGACCGGGACGACCGTCGGCGGCCGCTATCGGCTGGTGCGACCGTTGGTCCCCGACGTGCCCGGCGCCGAGCCCTGGTCGGCCACCGACACCATCCTGGACCGCCCGGTCCGGGTCGATCTCCTCACCGGACCGCGCACCGCCGCAGCCCTCGACGCCGCTCGCCGGGCCGCCCTGGTCACCGAGCCGCGGCTCGCGCGCATCCTGCAGGTCACCCAGGACGGGGATCTCGGCATCATCGTCACCGGGGAGGTCGAGGGCCGCTCGCTCGCCGACCTCGCCGCCGCCGGGCCGCTCGCACCCGACCAGGCCCGCGCCGTCGTCGGTGAGGTCGCCGGAGCGCTCGAGGAGGCGCGCCGCCGCGGCCTGCACCACCTGGCCCTGCGGCCCCGCTCCATCGTGATCACCCCCGCCGGACGGGTCACCCTGCGCGGACTCGCGGTCGAGGGAGCCCTGCTCGGACTCGCCGACACCCGTGCCCATGCCGCCAGTCGGCGTGACGCCATCGATCTGATTCGGGTGCTCTACGCGGCGCTCACCGGCCGGTGGCCCGCCCCGCCGACGACGACCGGCGCTCTGCCGACCTTCGCCGAGTGGCAGACGCCCGGCGCGGACGACCCGCTCACGGAGCCCGATCCGGGTCTGCCCGCCGCGCCCACCCTGGGCACCGCGTCCGCACCGCCCACCGAGGTCGTCCCCGGTGTCCCGGCCGACCTCGACACCCTGTGCGCCGTCACGCTCGGACCGCACGAGGACGGCCCGCACAGCCCCGGCGAGGTCGTCCGCGAGCTGGAGCCGTGGCGACCGGTGCACGCGCAGGAGCTCTTCCATGCGGCGGACGCCGGGCGGTGGCCCTCCGTGACCAGCGCGTCGGGCGGTCCGGGTCGGAGCGGTGCGGGCGGTGCGGGTCCGGTGGGCGCGAGGCCGACCGGGGCGAGCTCCGGGGGTGCGGGCGGCTCGGCCGGCTCGATCGGTGCGGCCGGTGCGGCCGGCTCGATCGCTGCTGGCGTGGGCGCGACTGCAGCCGCGACCGGCGCCGCTGCCACGGGCGCGGATGACGCCCCCACGACCGAGACCGCCCCTGGTCGTCCGTCCGACCCTCCCGCGGCGGGCGAGCCCGACCTGTCTCGATCGGACCCCGCTCCGGCCGAGACCGCCCCCACGACGGACAGCCCGTCCGACGCGCAGGAGCCCCCTGCGTCCCCTGCCGGCGCGCCCTCGGCCCCGGCGGACTCCGCCGGTTCCACGGGCGGGGCCACGGTTCCGGCTGCTCCCCCGGGTTGGTCCTGGCCGGTCGCCGACGCCGCCCCCTCGGCCCCGAGCGGTGGCACCCCGGCGGGCGCCCCGAGCTCTGCTCGCTCCTGGCCGTCCCTGCGCAGCACGGCCGGGCCGACGGACGGATCGACCATCACTCCCCGCCCGGCGCAGGCCGCCGGGGACGACCCCACCGACGCGGCCACCGGTGCCGACGCGGTGCCGACCGAGACCGCGACACCGCCTGCGGCATCCACCACGGAGCCGGCTCCCGCCGAGCCGGCGCAGGCCGTTGCTACTCCCACCAACCCGACTCCGGCTGAGCCGACCCACACCGCATCGGCCCCCACCGAGCCGATGCCAG
>NZ_JANZKP010000049.1 GCF_025642745.1 Cellulomonas sp. RIT-PI-Y | reverse complement strand
CACTCGCCCGGCCGGTGACCGGCGTGCCCGCCAGCGGCCCGCCACGACTGGAAGGAACGCCCATGACCCAGGAGTCCTCCCCGACCACGACGAGCTTCGGCACGCCGGTCGCCTCCGACGCCCACTCCCTGACCGCCGGTCCCGACGGCGTCACCGCGCTGCACGACCACTACCTGGTCGAGAAGCTGGCCCAGTTCAACCGGGAGCGGATCCCGGAGCGGGTGGTGCACGCGAAGGGCACCGGCGCCTTCGGTGAGTTCGTCGTCACCGAGGACGTGTCCGCCTACACCCGGGCCGCGCTGTTCCAACCGGGGACCACCAGCGAGATGCTGCTGCGGTTCTCGACCGTCGCCGGCGAGCAGGGCAGCCCGGACACCTGGCGGGACGTGCACGGCTTCGCGCTGAAGTTCTACACCTCCGAGGGCAACCTCGACATCGTCGGGAACAACACCCCGGTGTTCTTCATCCGGGACGGCATGAAGTTCCCGGACTTCATCCACTCCCAGAAGCGCCTGCCCGGCTCGGGCCTGCGCGACGCGGACATGCAGTGGGACTTCTGGACCCTGTCCCCGGAGTCGGCGCACCAGGTGACCTACCTGATGGGCGACCGCGGCCTGCCGACCACCACCCGGACGCTGAACGGCTACGGCTCGCACACCTACCAGTGGATCAACGCGGCCGGTGAGCGGTTCTGGGTGAAGTACCACTTCATCTCCCGGCAGGGCGTGGAGGCGCTCACCCCCGAGCAGGCCGAGCGGATCGCCGGGGAGGACGCGGACTTCCACCGTCGCGACCTGTACGAGGCGATCGAGCGCGGCGACTTCCCGACCTGGGACGTCTACGTCCAGGTCATGCCCTACGACGAGGCGAAGACCTACCGCTTCAACCCGTTCGACCTGACCAAGGTGTGGCCGAAGGGCGACTACCCGCGGATCAAGGTCGGGCACTTCACGCTGAACCGGAACCCGCGCAACTTCTTCGCCGAGATCGAGCAGGCCGCGTTCTCCCCCGCCACCCTGGTGCCGGGCACCGCGATCTCCCCGGACAAGATGCTGATGGCCCGGGTGTTCTCCTACCCGGACGCGCACCGGTACCGGGTGGGCACCAACTACGCCCAGCTGCCGGTGAACGCCCCCCGCTGCCCGGTGCACTCGTACACCGCCGACGGCTCCCAGCGGCACGACTTCAACGACCCGGACGTGCCGGTCTACGCGCCGAACAGCTTCGGCGGACCGGTCGCCTCCGCCACCGCCGCGGGCGAGGGCTCCTGGGAATCGGACGGCGAGCTGGTCCGGGCCGCGGCCACGCTGCACGCCGAGGACGACGACTTCGGCCAGGCAGGCACCCTCTACCGCGACGTGTTCGACGACGGGGCCAAGCAGCGCTTCCACGAGACGCTGGTCGGGCAGTACCGCGGCCTGACGGTGGCCCGGGTGCAGGAGCGGTTCCTCTGGTACTGGACCCAGGTCGACGCCGGACTCGGCGCCACGCTGCGCGAGCTAATCGCCGCCGGTGACGACGGCGCCCCGGTCGACCAGCCGAGCGACACCGAGATCTGAGCGCGTCCGGCCGCCCGTCCCCACCGCGGGACGGGCGGCCGCATGCCCGGACATGTGAGGATCAGCCCATGACCGAGACCCCGGATGCCACCGCCGCCGTCCGTGACATCGCCGATGTCGCCGCCGTCGAGGTGATCACCACCGCCGCCGTGCACCTGATGAGCGCCGCCGCGGTGAAGTGCGGCCTGTCCCCCGACACCGACGGCGTCACCGGCGCCGAGCTGACGGACCTGGACGAGGCGCGCAAGCTGATCAACGCCCTGGCGGCCCTGGTGACCGCCGTCGCTCCGGACATCGGCAACCAGCACGCCCGCTCGTTGCGGGACGGGCTGCGCTCGCTCCAGCTGGCGTTCCGCGAGGCCTCGCCGTTCCCGGACGCGCTCGGCGAGGGCCCGGGCGAGAAGTTCACCGGCGCGGTCAGCTGAGTCGCCGGCCGGCGCGGTCAGCTGAGGCACCGGCCGGCACGGTCAGGCCGCTCGGGACCCGCGCCGCCGGACCACCGCCATCGCGACCAGGCCCGTCCCGGCCAGCACGATCCCGGCACCCCCGGCGAAGCCGAAACCGGCCTGGGCGCCCAGCGCGTCGATCACCGCTCCGCACGCCGGAGCGCCCACGGCACCGCCCAGCGTGTTGGCCGTGCCGCTCCAGCCCATCACCTCACCACGGCGGTGCTCCGGCACCATCCGCACCAGGGAGGCGTTGATCGACGACAGCGCCGCCGCGCAAGGCAGGCCGGAGATCACGATCGCCACACCGAGCTGGGCCGGGGTCTGCGCGACGGCAGCGGGCAGCGTGCACAGCCCGAAGAGTGCGACCAGGGTCAACGGGTGCAGCTCCAGCGGGCTCGCCCCGTAGACCAGACCGCCGACCGCGGATCCCAGGCACCACAGCGCGACCACCCAGCCCACCGACCCCGCCCGGCCCCAGTCCTCCAGTGCCGCGACGATGCTGACGTCCGTGCCGTTCAACAGCACCGCCACGGACGACGCCGAGGCCAGCACGATCACCAGCCCCGGGGTGAGCCAGCGCCGGTCGGCGACCGGTGCCCCGGCGGTGGGCACCGCAGCGGTGGCGGCGAGTGTGCTGGTCGGTCCGCCGTGCCGGGCGTCGCGCTGCACGGAGGTGGTCGGCGGATCGGCCCAGAACAGCGCCACCCCCGCGACCACGGTGCTGGCGCCGACCACGGTCAGGGCCACCGTCGTCGACAGCGAGGTCGCCAGGAACGCCGCCAGCACCGGTCCGACCATGAACGTCAGCTCCGTGCAGACCGAGTCGAAGGCGAAGGCCGTGCGCTGCTGATCGGCGGGCACCAGCACGGACAACGACTGCCGCACCACCGAGAACACCGGCACCAGGAAGGCGCCGGCCACCACCGCCGCGACGACCAGCCAGGCGTAGTCCAGCCGGGGCGCGACCACCCAGATCACCGAGGACACGATCACCGACGGGATCAGCGCGCGCCGCAGCCCGATCCGATCGACCCGGCGGCCCCGCCACGGCGCGCCGATCGCCATCCCGACCGTCATCGCCGCCGCGACCGCCCCGGCCTGCGCGTAGCCGCGGTGCAGCGACAGCACCACGTGCAGGGTCAGGGTCACCCCGGTCATCGCATGCGGGATCCGGGCGACGAAGGCGATCAGGGTGAGCGGCAGCACGCCGGGCAGCCGCAGGACGCGACCGTAGGAACCGAGGGACACGAGCGGTCATTCTCCCAGCTCCGGGACCCCGGCCGGACTCCGCCGCCCTCCGCGGGGCGGCGGCACGTAGGCTGGCCGGGTGACGTCCGCCGGAGCCGAGGACCCGTGGGGTCCGGTCTCATCCGCCCTCGGGGACACCGTCGCGCCCGCGTCGCACCCGTCGCACGAGGCGCCGAAGCCGCCCGCAAGGTCCCGCGGGCTGCGGATCGTGGCGATCGTGCTCGCGGTGCTCCTGGTCGCCGCCTGCGCCCTGGCCGCGTTCTTCTGGGTGCGCAGCGACCGCTGGGCCGCCTACGCCGCGCAGGTCGAGTCCGACGCCGGTGCGATCGGCGAGGACCTGGCACAGCTGCGCACCGAGCACGACGGCACGGTCGCCGAGCTGAGCACGGTGCAGGAGCAGCTGTCCGCCTCGCAGCAGCGGGTCACCGAGCTCGCCGCCGAGAAGGCCGCGGTCGGCGACGACCGCGAGGCCCAGCGCCAACTGGTCGACTACCAGGAACGGGTGTCGGCGGCCGCCGGGTCGGTCGCCACCTCGCTGAACGAGTGCATCAACCGTCAGCAGGAGCTCCTCGGCTACCTCGACGACGCGGCCGCCTACGACCCGGACGACCTGGTCCGGTTCCGCGACCAGGTCGATGCCCTGTGCGCCAGCGCCAAGTCGGCGAACGACTCGTTGCAGCAGGAACTCGCCCGGGGCGCGACCGGGACCGGCGGATGAGGGCACGCACCGCACTCGCCGGTCTGGCGGTCCTGCTGCTGACCGGCTGCTCCTCCTTCACCCTGCCCGGCGAGCCGCCGACCGACCTGGTGCCGTCGAGTGCACCGGTGCCGGCGCCCTCCTCCACCGGCAACCTGTCCCCGGACGGCTTCGACGCCGCCCAGCGGATGTCGGTCCGCGTGCGGAACATCGGGTGCGGGTCGGTGAGCACCGGCTCCGGGTTCGCCATCGACGAGAACACCCTGATCACCAACCGGCACGTGGTGGCCGACTCCGCCGAGCTGCAGCTGAGCACCTACGACGGCCGGGACGTCACCGTCGCCACCTCGGCCTCCGCGGCGCTGTCCGACCTCGCGCTGGTCCGCACCGCCGACGCCCTGCCGTCCGCGACCCGACTCGGCGAGGCGGACCCGGCCCCCGGCGACCCGATCACCGTGGTCGGCTACCCCGAGGGCGGCGAGCTCACCGTGACCAGCGGCCGGGTGATCGGCAGCACCCCGGACCCGCTGAACAGCAATCTGGGCGAGGTCCTGCTGACCGACGCCGCCGTCGAGCCCGGGAGCTCCGGCTCCGCGGTGCTGGACAGCGCGGGCGCCGTGGTGGGGGTGGTCTACGCCAAGAACCAGGCCGGCCAGAGCTTCGTGGTGCCGGTCAGCACGCTGCGCACGATCCTCGCGGACGAGACCGCTCTCGTCCCGACCGTGGCCTGCTCCGACGGCTGATCCCCCGGGGCGCTGGCCCCCGCGAACGGTCCGTGCCACGGTGGGACTCCGAGATCCGACCGAGGAGGCATCCCCGTGAGCCAGGACGAATCCACCACCGCCGGGCAGGACGCGAGCGACCTGTCCTCGCTCACCTCGGCGGCCAGCGACAGCTTCTCGGTGCGCCGGGTGTTCGGCGAGGCCTACGAGCAGGACGGTGCCCTGATCATCCCGGTGGCCGTGGTGTCCGGCGCGCACGGCCGGGCCGGGGCCGGTGGGCGTGGGCGGTTCGGCGACGGGCACGGCGGGCCGCGGCACGGCGACCCCGAGCCCGCCGGGGACCTGGCCGAGGCCGGGTCCGGCGACGTCGGGCCCGGCGAGGTCGGCGACCCGTCGGACCAGAGCCGGACAGGCGACGACCAGAGCCGGACGGCCGAGGACCGGCGCGCCGACGCCCGCGGTCCGCGGTGGCCCGGCGGACCGGGACGTCCGGGCCGGCACCCGCATCCGCCGTTCGGCGGTGGCCGGGCGCGTGGGACCGGCCGGGCCGGGGCGGGCGGGTTCGCCACCCACACCCGGCCGCTCGGCGTCTACGTGGTCCGCGACGGCGAGGTCTCCTGGCAGCCGGCGCTCGACCTCAACCGGGTGATCCTGGGCGGGCAGATCGTGGGCGCGCTGATCGGGACCGCGCTGGCGGTGACCCTGCCGATCGTGTCCGTGCTGCGACGCCGCCGCTGAACGGACCGCGCCGGTCCGGCCGCCGGGCCGGATCCTCGACCTCGGGTCGGTCGCTCCGGCCTCGGGTCAGCGCAGCCGCACCTGCACCGCGTCCACGCGGCGGGTGACCGTCTCACTGCCGGCCAGCGCGGCGCCGACCGCGCGCAGCAACGCGTCCACTGTGCCGCGGTCCAGGCCGGGCACCAGATGCAGCTCCACGGTCAGCTCAGCCCGCTCGCCGGGCACCACCTCGACCGCACGTACCGCGGGGGGCGCGGCCGACGGCACCGGGGTCGCCGTCCCGCGCCGCCACCAGCGCCGAGCCGTCGGCGGAGCAGGCTCGGTCACCGGGTCCGGCTCGCCCACCGCCACGACCTCGCCGATCGCCGCGCGCACCGCATCGCGCACCTCGGGCACCACGCTCCGGTCGTCGCCTCCCCCGGTGACCGCGGGCTGCCAGTCGTTCTGCTGGGCCAGGGCCCAGACCGCCGGGCGGGGCACCAGCACGGTGACCGGGCCGCCGGGGTCGAGGACCAGGAGCTCCCAGCCTTCCTCCACCGCCGACAGCGCGGCGCGGGCGATCTCGCTCGGCACCGGACGGGCGTCGGCACGCCAGGCGGTCATCGCCGCCACCGAGCTGAACACGGGCAGCGCGGTCCGGCCGTCCGGCGCCTGCAGCGCCACGATCCCCGCGGACGCCTGCCGATCGACGGTGTGCGCGTGGCCCGCGAGGTGCTCGACCTCGGTCGCCACCGGGTTCTCGCTCTCCGCCAGCACCGGCACCAGCACCCGGGTCCCGGCCAGCGCGGCGACCACCTCCGGCACCCCGGCGTCCCCGGTCGCGTGCGCGGTCAGGACAGCCCGCAGCGCGGGATCCGCCGAGCCGTCGTCGCCGGAGAACGCCGAGGTGGGCGGGAGCTCCCGGCCGGTCACGGACGGCCCGCGACGTCCAGCGCCTCGGGCAGGGTGAAGGCCCCGGCGTACAGCGCCTTGCCGACGATGGTGCCCTCGACCCCCTCGCCCACCAGTCCGCGCAGGGCACGCAGGTCGTCGAGCGAGGAGATCCCGCCGGAGGCGACCACCGGGGCGTCGGTGCGGCGGCAGACCTCGCGCAGCAGCTCGAGGTTCGGGCCGCGCAGCGTGCCGTCCTTGGTCACGTCGGTCACCACGTAGCGCGCGCACCCGGCCTCGTCGAGGCGGGCCAGCACCTCCCAGAGGTCACCGCCCTCCCGGGTCCAGCCGCGGGCGGCCAGCGTGGTGCCCCGGACGTCCAGACCGACCGCGATCGCCTCGCCGTACCGCGCGATGGCGGCGGCGGTCCACTCCGGGTCCTCCAACGCGGCGGTGCCCAGGTTCACCCGGGCCGCACCGGTGCCGAGCGCCCGCTCCAGCGACGCGTCGTCCCGGATCCCCCCGGAGAGCTCGACCCGCACCCCGCGACCGGTCAGGTCGGCGGTGACCTCGGCGAGCAGCGGGGCGTTCGACCCCCGGCCGAAGGCGGCGTCCAGGTCGACCAGGTGGATCCACTCCGCGCCGCCCGCCTCCCAGTCGAGTGCCGCGGACAGCGGGTCGCCGTAGGAGGTCTCCGAGCCGGCCTCGCCCTGGACCAGGCGCACGGCCTGTCCGTCGGCGACGTCCACGGCGGGGAGCAGCTGCAGGCGGTCGGTGGTCATGGAACTCCTCAGGGATGGCGGACGAACACGATCAGGACAGCGTGGTGACCCAGTTCCGCAGCAGCGCGGCCCCGGCGTCACCGGACTTCTCCGGGTGGAACTGGGTGGCGGACAGCGGTCCGTTCTCCACCGCGGCGACGAACCGGCCGCCGTGCTCCGCCCAGGTCACCCGGGGCGGGCTGAACCGGTCCGGGTCGGCGGTCTGCTCCAGCGGGAAGGACCGCGCGGCGTAGGAGTGCACGAAGTAGAACCGCTCGTCCTCCACCCCGGCGAACAGGCGGCTGCCCTCCGGCGGCTCGACGGTGGCCCAGCCCATGTGCGGCACCACCTCCGCCTCCAGGCGGTCGACCAGACCCGGCCACTCGCCCAGCCCGTCGGTCAGCGTCCCGTGCTCGTCGCCCTGGGCGAACATGACCTGCATCCCGACACAGATCCCCAGCACCGGACGTCCGCCGGCCAGTCGGCGGTCGACGATCTGGTCGCCGCGCACGCCACGCAGCCCGGCCATCACCGCGGCGAACGCACCGACGCCCGGCACCACCAGTCCGTCGGCCTCCGCGGCGCGATGGGGGTCGGCGGTCAGCTCGACCGCGGCACCGACCCGTTCCAGGGCGCGCACCGCGGAGCGGACGTTTCCGAATCCGTAGTCCAGGACGACGACATCAGGCTGAGGCACGCCCCCAGGCTAACCGGCGCGGGGCGTCGGCCGGACGGCGTCTCAGTCCTTGCCCCGCTTGCGGCGCCCGGCGGACAGCGCCCGCATGGCGGCCCACCGGGACATCCCGACGCTGGTCACCGATCCGGGCACCTGATCGGCCGTCCGGCTGCCGAGCAGCAGGTCCTCCAACTCCGCCGGCGCCCCGGAGAGCACCAGGCCCGCCGCAAGGTCGTCCTCGTGCTCCCCGCCGTTCCACCGGCTGGCGGCGATCCGGCCACCGCGGCGGTCGAGCAGCAGCACCGGCGCCATCGGCAGGATCCGGGACAACGCGGCGGCGGCCTCGGTGGCGTCCGCCGCCTTCGGCGCCGACCGGAGCACCGCGAGCGCCCCGACCGGCGAGGGCACGGCGTCCACGTCGATCCCGGCGAGCGAGCAGGCGGCGGCCAGCGGCTTGGCCTCGGCGACCTGGGTCACCAGGAGGGTGATGGTCGGCTCACCGGGCGCCGCCGCCTCCTCCAGTCCCGACAGGTCGTCCGGGACGTCGCCGCCCAGGTCGTCGAGACCGGAGAGGTCGTCGGGGATCTCGATCCGGGACAGGTCGTCATCGTTCCGGTCGGTCACAGCGCGCCCTTCGTGCTCGGGACGCCGTCCACCCGCGGGTCGACGGCCACGGCCGCGCGCAGGGCACGGGCCAGCGCCTTGAACTGCGCCTCGACGATGTGGTGCGGATCGCGGCCGGCCAGCACCCGCACGTGCACGGTGAAGGCGGCGTGGTGGGCGATCGACTCCAGCACGTGCCGGGTCAGCGAGCCGGTGAAGTGGCCGCCGATCAGGTGGTACTCCTGCCCCGCGGGCTCACCGGAGTGCACCAGGTACGGCCGGCCGGAGACGTCCACCACGGCCTGGGCCAGCGCCTCGTCCAGCGGGACGGTGGCGTCGCCGTACCGGGAGATGCCGCGCTTGTCGCCGAGCGCCTCACGCAGGGCCTCGCCGAGGCAGATCGCGACGTCCTCGACGGTGTGGTGCGCGTCGATGTCGGTGTCGCCGGTGGCCCGGACGGTCAGGTCGATCAGCGAGTGCTTGCCCAGCGCGGTGAGCATGTGGTCGTAGAACGGCACGGTGGTGCTGATCTCGGTCCGGCCGGTGCCGTCGAGGTCCACCTCCACCACGACGCTGGACTCGCTGGTCGTCCGCTCGATCCGTGCGGTCCGTGCGCTCACTGCCCCACCACTTCCGTCAGCGCGGCCTTGAACGCCGCGGTCTCGTCCGGGGTGCCGACCGACACCCGCAGCCACCCGTCGGGGCCGACCTCACGGATCAGCACCCCCCGGTCCAGCAGACCCTGCCAGATCGCGTGCCGGTCCGGGAACGTCCCGAACAGCACGAAGTTCGCGTCCGAGTCCGCGACCCGGTGCCCCTGCGCGCGCAGCCAGGCCACCAGGGTGTCCCGTTCGGCGCGCAACGAGCCGACCTGGGCCATCAGCTCAGCGGAGTGCCGCAGGGCCGCACGGGCGGTGGCCTGGGTCACCGCGGACAGGTGGTACGGCAGCCGGACGACCCGCAGCACGTCCACCAGCTCCCGGCTCGCGGCCAGGTAGCCGATCCGGGCGCCGGCCAGCCCGAACGCCTTCGACATGGTGCGGCTGACCGCCAGGTGCGGGTACTCGGCCAGCAGGGTCAGCGCGGAGGGCACGCCGTCGCGCCGGAACTCGCCGTAGGCCTCGTCCACCACCACCACGCATCCGCCGGGCACCTCGGCGGCCTGGTCCAGCACCGCGCGCACCGTGTCCAGGGACAGCGCGGTGCCCGTCGGGTTGTTCGGGCTGGTCAGCAGCACCACCGACGGGTGCTCGCGGGCCAGCAGGGCACGGGCCTTCGCCGGGTCGATGTCGAAGTCCTCGGTCCGCCGCCCGGCGACCCAGCGGGTGTGCGTGTCCCGGGCGTACTCCGGGTACATCGAGTAGGTCGGGGCGAAGGACACCGCGGTCCGGCCGGGTCCGCCGAATGCCTGCAGCAGGTGCAGCATGACCTCGTTGGAGCCGTTGGCCGCCCAGATCTGCTCGGCGGGCAGCCGGACGCCGGACTCCACCGCCAGGTACGCGGCCAGGTCCGCGCGCAGGTCGAGGAACTCACGGTCCGGGTAGCGGTTCAGGCCGTGCGCCGCCGCGGCCACCGACTCGGCGATCTCGCGCACCACGGCCGCGGACGGCGGGTACGGGTTCTCGTTCACGTTCAGCAGCACCGGCACGTCGAGCTGCGGGGCGCCGTAGGGCGCCTCACCGGCCAGCTCGGGACGCACCGGCAGCACCGGCACGCTGGACGCGGCGGTCACGGGGTCGGGTGAGACGGTCACGGAGCGATGGTATCCACGCACCGCGCACCGGCCTCCGCGGTGTCCACCGGCCGACGGGATCGCCCGGCTCCGGCTGTCCACAGCGGACGACGTCCCGCCGTGGTCCCCGGCCGCGCCGACGGGGCTGCCGGTGTCGGTGCGCGCACCTAGGCTCGCGGACCATGAGCACCCCATCCGACCAGCACCCCTCCGCCGGCGACGACCTGCGTGCCGAGGCGGAGACGGTGCTGCGCCGGCTGGTCGGCCGGGAGGACGCGGCCCTGCGGGACGACCAGTGGCACGCGGTCGAGGCGCTGGTGCGCGATCACCGCCGGGCGCTGGTGGTGCAGCGCACCGGGTGGGGCAAGTCCGCGGTGTACTTCGTCGCGACCGCGCTGCTGCGGGCCCGGGGCGCGGGGCCGACCGTCCTGGTGTCACCGCTGCTCGCGCTCATGCGGAACCAGGTTGCCGCGGCGGCCGGGGCGGGGGTCCGGGCCGCGACCCTGAACTCGGCCAACGTGACCGAGTGGGACGAGGTGCACGCCGCGGTCGCCGACGGCCGGATCGACGTGCTGCTGGTCAGCCCCGAGCGGCTGAACAACCCGGCGTTCCGGGACGAGGTGCTCCCCGCCCTGGCCGCCGACGCCGGACTGGTCGTGGTGGACGAGGCGCACTGCATCTCCGACTGGGGGCACGACTTCCGGCCGGACTACCGCCGGCTGCGCACCCTGCTGGCCGACCTGCCCGCCGGGATCCCGGTGCTGGCGACCACTGCCACCGCGAACGGCCGGGTCACCACAGACATCGCCGAGCAGCTCGGCACCGGCCGCGACCAGGACGTCCTGGTGCTGCGCGGCCCGCTGGACCGGTCCAGCCTCGACCTGTCCGTGGTGCCGCTGCCGGACACCGCGGCCCAGCTGGCCTGGCTGACCGCGAACCTGCCCGCCATGACCGGTTCGGGGATCGTGTACTGCCTGACCATCGCGGCCGCCGGGCAGGTGACCGAGCACCTGCGCTCCGCCGGGCTGGACGTGCGGGTCTACACCGGCCAGACCGATCCGGCCGAGCGCGAGGAGGCGGAGGCCGACCTGCTGGCCAACCGGGTCAAGGCGCTGGTCGCCACCTCCGCCCTCGGGATGGGCTTCGACAAGCCGGACCTCGGCTTCGTGGTGCACATCGGCGCCCCGTCCTCACCGATCAGCTACTACCAGCAGGTCGGTCGCGCGGGTCGTGCTGCGGAGGCGGTCGGCGGCCGGGCCAGCGCCGTCCTGCTGCCCGGGCGCGAGGACCGGGCGATCTGGGAGTGGTTCGCCGGGACCGCCTTCCCGCCCGAGGCGGACGTTCGCGCCGCGCTGGACGCGCTCGGGGACGCCGGGACGCTGTCCACCACGGCGCTGGAGCCCCGGGTCAGCCTGCGCCGCGGCCGGCTCGAGCAGATGCTCAAGGTGCTGGACGTCGACGGCGCCGTGCGCCGGGTCCGGGGCGGGTGGGAGGCCACCGGGAGGCCGTGGAGCTACGACGCCGACCGGTACGCCCGGGTGACCGCCACCCGGCGCGCCGAGCAGCAGTCGATGCTCGACTACCTGGCCACCGACGACTGCCGGATGGCCCACCTGCGCCGGGCGCTCGACGACCCGGACCTGGCCGACGGCGTCGACTGGCGCTGCGGGCGCTGCGACACCTGCACCGGACGCACCCCGGGCAGCACGCCGAATGCCGAGCAGGTCGCCGCGGCCCGCGACCAGCTGTCCGCCGCCGGCGTGTCCGTCGAACCACGCCGCCAGTGGCCCTCCGGGATGGCGACGCTCGGGGTCGAGCTGTCCGGACGGATCGCCGCCGACGAGCGCCCCGAGCCGGGCCGCGCGGTGGCCCGGATGGACTCGGTGGGGTGGGGCGGGCTGCTGCGCGACCTGTTCGCGCCGGGCGCCCCGGTGCCGGACGGCCTGCCGCCGCAGTTGCGCGGTCCGGTGCTGGCGACCGTGGACGCCTGGGACTGGCCCGCACCGCCGGAGGGCGTGGTGCTGGTCGAGTCGGTCGGCCACGCCGCACTGGTCCGGCACCTGGCGGAGGGCGTCGCACGCCACCTGGGCGTACCCGTGGTCGGCGCGATCCGGCCGGTCCCCGGCAGCGAGCCCGGCCGGCACGACGTGAACTCGGCGCACCGGCTGGCCGGGGTCGCACGCCGACTCGAGCTGGACCTGTCCCCCGCGGCGGCAGCCGGGCTGCCGGGCCGACGGGTGCTGCTGGTGGACGACCGGACGGACAGCGGCTGGACCCTCACCGTCGCGGCGCGCCTGCTGCGGCGGGCCGGGGCGTCGGAGGTGCTGCCGCTGGTGCTCGGGGTGGGATGAGGGTCCGGCCGCTCAGAACCGCGCGGTGACCGCCTCGCCGTGGGCGGGCAGGCCCTCGGCCTCGGCCAGCGCCACGATCTTGCCGGAGACCTCGCGCAGCGCGTCGGCGTCGTACTCGATCACCTGCACCGCCCGCACGAAGGAGTGCACACCCAGGCCGGAGGAGAAGTGCGCGCACCCGCCGGTGGGCAGCACGTGGTTCGACCCCGCGATGTAGTCACCGAGCGAGACCGGCGAGTACGCCCCGACGAAGATCGCTCCGGCGCTCGTCACCCGCTCGGCCAGCGCCGCGGCCCCCGCGGTCTGGATCTCCAGGTGCTCCGCACCGTAGGCGTTCACCACGTCCAGCCCGGCCTCGAGGTCGTCCACCAGCACGATCGCCGACTGCCGGCCGCCCAACGCCTGCGCCACCCGCTGGGCGTGCCGGGTGATCTGCACCCGGTCGACCAGCTTGGCCTGCACCGCCATCGCGAGCTCCACCGACGGCGTGACCAGAACGGACGCGGCCATCGGGTCGTGCTCGGCCTGGGACACCAGGTCCGCCGCCACGTGCACCGCGTCGGCGGTGCCGTCGGCCAGGATCGCGATCTCGGTGGGGCCCGCCTCGGCGTCGATCCCGACCGCCCCGCGCACCAGGCGCTTGGCCGCCGCCACGTAGACATTGCCCGGGCCGGTGATCACGTCGACCGGCTCGCACAGCACGGACCCGTCCGACTCGTCGGCGCCGTGCGCCAGCATGCCGATCGCCTGAGCCCCGCCGACCGCGTAGACCTCGTCCACCCCGAGCAGCGCACAGGTCGCCAGCACGACCGCGTCCGGCAGCCCCCCGTTGTCCCGCTGGGGAGGGGACGCCACGGCGAGCGCCCCGACCCCGGCCTCCTGCGCCGCGACCACGTTCATGATCACCGACGACGGGTAGACGGCCAGGCCGCCGGGCACGTACAGCCCGACCCGGCGCACCGGGATCCAGCGCTGTCGCACCTGCGCGCCAGGGCCCACCTGCACGGTGAAGTCGCTCGGCCGCTGGGCGGAGTGCACCGTGCGGACCCGGCGGATGGTCTCCTCCAGGGCGGCACGGACCTCGGGGTCCAGGACGCGCACCGCGTCGGCGATCGCGTCGGCCGGGACCCGCAGGTGCTCGGGCCGCACCCCGTCGAAGCGCTCGGCGAGGTCGCGCAGCGCGTCGGCGCCACGATGGCGCACGTCGGCCAGGAGGGGAGCCACCGCCTCGGTGGCGGCCTCCACGTCCACCTCGGGGCGGGGCAGCTCATCGAGGAGCTCACGACGGGTCAGGGTGCGACCGCGCAGGTCGATCCGGGAGATCACCCGACCGAGTCTAGGCGGTGGGTGCGACACCCCGACCGGGACGTCCAGGATCGGGGCGTCCGGCCGGTGGCCCGGACCCGCACCGTGTCAGGGGCGCGCGCCGGCCCGCGGCACCGGGCCTGGCAGGATGTGCGGTGTGGACACCGTGCCGATCTCCGATGACGTCATCCGCCTGGGCCAGTTCCTGAAGCTCGCCAGCCTGGCGGAGTCCGGCGCCGACGCCCGCTCCCTGATCGAGAACGGCGACGTCCGGGTCAACGGCGAGGTCGAGCAGCGCCGCGGCCGTCAGCTGCACCGCGGCGACACGGTCGAGGTCGACTCCCCCGCCGGCACGGACGGCGCCCAGGTCGGCTGACCCGCCGCACGGACGGCGATCAGGTCGGCCGACCCGGTACAGGGACGGCGCCGCGTCGATCGAGCCGACGGACGGACAACATCCCGATCGGCTGACCGGCGGACGCGGACTGCACCCGACTCCGCCCGTCAGCACGATCGGCTTGCGGGACGCTCTCGTCTCGGCCCGGGCCGAGATCGGTACCTGTGCGCCGAGATCGGTACCCGTGCCACCGATCTCACTGCGGAGGTACCGATCTCGGGGAAGGGCGTGGCGAGACGGCACCGATCCCGCGGGGTCACGGCACGCCATCGGCTCGCCCCCGGAGGTGCCGATCCCGCGCGGCACGGCGCCGAGGCGACGATCCTGCGCGGCACGGCACGGCACGACGCCACCGGGTGAGGACGGACGCACCCGCCGACCGCACCACGGGGGCGCCGCTCGGGTCAGAGCGGCGCGGCGACGCTCGGGGCCAGGCAGCTGGGGCCGAGCAGCGCCTTCAGATCGCCGTACAGCGCGGGTGAGCGCTCGACGCGCAGACCGGGGTCGAGCCGCATGACCGTCGCCCGGCCGGGCCGGGTCAGACGCAGGTGCACCTCGCTGACCCCCGGGTGGGTGGTGAGCACCTCGCGCAGCCGGTCGACCACCGGGACGGTCGCCCGGGACTCCGGCAGTGTGACGACCACGGGTGCGTCGGCGACCGCGGAGACGTCCGGCAGGGACACCTCCATCGCCTGCAGCTGCATGGTGTCGTCGCGGCGGCGCACCCGCCCGCGGACCACGATCACCGCGTCCTCGGACAGCACGGTGGAGTACGCCAGGTAGGTCTCGCCGAAGAACATGATCTCGACCGAGCCGGCCATGTCCTCCAGAGTGACCGCCGCCCACGGGTTGCCCTGCTTGGACATCTTGCGCTGCAGGGAGGTGATCAGCCCGGCGACCAGGACCGTCGACCCGTCCGGGCGGTCCTCGTCGGCCATCAGGACGGCGATCGGCACGTCCGCGGCGGCGCTGAGCACGTGCTCCAGGCCGGACAGCGGGTGGTCGGACACGTAGAGGCCGAGCATCTCGCGCTCGAAGGCCAGCCGCTGCTTCTTGTCCCAGTCCGGGACATCGGGCACCTGGACAGCGAAGCTCGGACCGTCGTCGACGCCCCCGAGGTCGGCGAACAGGTCGAACTGCCCCTCGGCCTCCTTGCGCTTCACCCCGATCACCGAGTCGACGGCCTGCTCGTGCACCAGCAGCAGGGCCCGCCGGGCGTGGCCGAGGGAGTCGAAGGCGCCGGACTTGATCAGCGACTCGATGGTCCGCTTGTTGCAGACCACCGCCGGGACCTTGTCCAGGAAGTCGGTGAAGGAGGTGAAGTCGCCCTTCTCCTGCCGGGCCCGGACGATCTCGGTCACGACGTTGGCGCCGACGTTGCGGACCGCGGTCAGGCCGAAGCGGATGTCCGCGCCGACGGCGGTGAACAGGGCGTCGGAGGAGTTCACGTCCGGCGGGAGCACCGTGATGCCCATCCGGCGGCACTCGTTCAGGTACAGCGCCGACTTGTCCTTGTCGTCGCGGACGCTGGTGAGCAGACCGGCCATGTACTCGGTCGGGTAGTTCGCCTTGAGGTAGGCGGTCCAGTAGGAGACCACGCCGTAGCCCGCGGAGTGCGCCTTGTTGAAGGCGTACCCGGCGAAGGGCACCAGGGTGTCCCAGACCGCCTGGATCGCGCCCTTCGAGTAGCCGCGCTCCTTCATGCCGGCCTCGAAGGGGACGAACTCCTTGTCCAGGATCTCCTTCTTCTTCTTGCCCATCGCGCGGCGGAGCAGGTCCGCCTGACCGAGCGAGTAGCCGGCCAGCACCTGAGCGGCCTTCTGCACCTGCTCCTGGTACACGATGAGGCCGTAGGTGCCGTCCAGCACCTCCGCCAGCGGCTCGGCCAGCTCGGGGTGGATCGGGGTGATCTCCTGCAGGCCGGTCTTGCGCAACGCGTAGTTCGTGTGCGAGTTCATGCCCATCGGGCCGGGGCGGTACAGGGCGATGACCGCGGAGATGTCCTCGAAGTTGTCCGGGCGCATCTGGCGCAGCAGCGCACGCATCGGGCCGCCGTCGAGCTGGAACACGCCGAGGGTGTCACCACGGCCCAGCAGGTCGTAGGTGGCCTTGTCGTCCAGCTCGATCTCGTCCAGCTCGATCGCCGGCTTGTCGTTCATGACGATGTTGCGCAGCGCGTCGTCGAGGATCGTCAGGTTCCGCAGCCCGAGGAAGTCCATCTTGATCAGGCCGAGGCCCTCGGACGTCGGGTAGTCGAACTGGGTGATGATCGCGCCGTCCTGCGGGCGCTTCATGATCGGGATGATGTCCAGCAGCGGCTCGCTGGACATGATCACGCCGGCGGCGTGCACGCCCCACTGACGCTTCAGGTTCTCCAGGCCGCGGGCGGTCTCCAGCACCCGCTGGGCCTCCGGGTCGGCCTGCACCACCTGGCGGAACTCCTCCGCCTCCGGGTAGCGCGGGTCGTCCGGGTTGTAGATGCCGCCCAGGGTGATGTCCTTGCCCATCACGGCCGGGGGCATCGCCTTGGTCAGCTTCTCCCCCATCGCGAACGGCAGGCCGAGCACCCGCGAGGAGTCCTTGAGCGCCTGCTTGGCCTTGATGGTGCCGTAGGTGACGATCTGGGCGACCCGGTCGTCGCCGTACTTCTCGGTGACGTACCGGATGACCTCGCCGCGCCGGCGCTCGTCGAAGTCCACGTCGACATCCGGCCAGGAGACGCGCTCCGGGTTGAGGAAGCGCTCGAAGATCAGGCCGTGCCGCAGGGGGTCGAGCTCGGTGATGCCCATCGCGTAGGAGGCCATCGACCCGGCCGCCGACCCACGGCCCGGTCCGACCCGGATGCCCTGGTTCTTGGCCCACTCGATGAAGTCGGCGACCACGAGGAAGTAGCCGGAGAAGCCGAGCTGCACGATGACGCCGGTCTCGTAGTCGGCCTGGCGCCGCACGTCGTCCGGGATGCCGTCGCGGTACCGGTTGTGCAGACCGCGCTCGACCTCCTTGATGAACCAGGAGTTCTCGTCCTCGCCGTCCGGCACCGGGAACCGCGGCATGAAGTTCGCGCCGGTCGGGAACTCGACCTCGCAGCGCTCGGCGATCAGCAGGGTGTTGTCGCAGGCCTCGGGCAGCTCGGACCAGGTGCGGCGCATCTCCTCGGCGGTCTTGACGTAGTAGCCGTCGCCGCTGAACGCGAACCGGGAGCCGCCGTTGTCGTAGGTCGGCTCGTCCAGGGTGGAGCCGGACTGCACGGCCAGCAGCACCTCGTGCGCGTGGGCGTCGTCCTTCTTCGTGTAGTGCAGGTCGTTGGTGGCGACCAGCGGGGCGCCGATCTGCTCGGAGATGTTCAGCAGGCCCTTGATGGTCCGGCGCTCGATGTCGAGGCCGTGGTCCATCAGCTCGATGAAGAAGTTCTCCTTGCCGAAGATGTCCTGCAGCTCGCCGGCGGCCCGCAGCGCCTCGGCCTCGTGCCCGAGGCGCAGTCGGGTCTGGATCTCGCTGGACGGACAGCCGGAGGTCGCGATCAGGCCCTCGGAGTACCGGGAGATCAGCTCGCGGTCCATCCGCGGCCACTTGCCCATCTGCCCCTCGATCGAGGCCAGCGAGCCGAGCCGGAACAGGTTGTGCATGCCCTGGGTCGTCCGGGACAGCAGCGTCATGTGGG
Source organism: Cellulomonas sp. RIT-PI-Y (assembly GCF_025642745.1). Taxonomy (GTDB): domain Bacteria; phylum Actinomycetota; class Actinomycetes; order Actinomycetales; family Cellulomonadaceae; genus Cellulomonas. Next base: position 7,126 of record NZ_JANZKP010000049.1, on the reverse strand, counting down.
TGTATGCGCCGCGCGCGGAGACGTCGTCGGAGGCCTGGTGCGCCTCGCCCCAGCGCACCCGGGTCTGGTCCAGGCGGCTGGTGCCCGGCGTGACGTAGGCCTCGACGCCGATGATCGGCTTGATCCCGCGCTTGCGGGCCTGGGCGTAGAAGTCGTACGCGCCGAACAGATACCCGTGGTCGGTGATCGCCATCGCGTCCTGCCCGACCCGCTGCGCCTCGTCCAGCAGCTCACCGATCCGGGCGGCGCCGTCGAGCATCGAGTACTCGGTGTGGACGTGAAGATGAACGAATCCGTCGCCAGCCGATGCCATGCCGACCATCCTAGGTGCCCGCGCCGACACCCCCGGGCACGCCCGGCGGTTCAGCGGTAGGAGTCGCGGAGCGTCTCCAGCGCGGCGGCCAGGTCGGCCGGGTACTCGCTGGTCAGCTCCAGGTACTGGCCGGTGGCGGGGTGGTCGAAGCCGAGCCGCATGGCGTGCAGCCACTGCCGGGACAGCCCGACCTTCTCCGCCAGCGTGGGGTCGGCACCGTAGGTCAGGTCGCCGACCAGCGGGTGCCGGAGCGCGGAGAAGTGCACCCGGATCTGGTGGGTGCGCCCGGTCTCCAGGTGCACCTCGCACAGCGACGCGGCGGGCAGCATCTCGAGCACCTCGTAGTGGGTGACCGAGGGCTTGCCGTCGGCCACCACCGCGAACTTCCAGTCGTTGCCGGGATGCCGGCCGATCGGGGCGTCGATGGTGCCGGTGGTCGGCTCCGGATGTCCCTGGGCCAGCGCGTGGTAGATCTTGTCCACGGTGCGCTCCTTGAACGCCCGCTTGAGCACGGTGTACGCGTGCTCGGACTTGGCGACCACCATCAGGCCGGAGGTGCCGACGTCCAGCCGGTGCACCACGCCCTGGCGCTCGGCCGATCCGCTGGTGGCGATCCGGTAGCCGCGCGCGGCCAGCACACCCACGACGGTCGGCCCGGTCCAGCCCGGCGACGGGTGCGCGGCGACACCGACCGGCTTGTCGACGACCACGATGTCGGCGTCGTCGTGCACCACCCGGAGCTCGGGCACGTCCTCGGCGACGATCACGGGCCCGGTCGGCTCCGGGTCGGGCAGCTCGACCTCGAGCCAGCCGTCCGGGGTCAGCCGAGCGGACTTGCCGACCTCGACCCCGTCCACCCGGACGTGCCCGGCCTCGGCGAGCTCGGCGGCCCGGGTGCGGGACAGCCCCAGCATCCGGGACAGCGCGGCGTCGATCCGCTCTCCGGCCAGCGCGTCGGGGACCGGGAAGCTGCGGACCTCAGCCATCGGCGCGGTCGCGGGGGGACTCGACGGCCGGGGTGTCCACCGGCCCCTCGGCGACCGGCTGCTCAGCGACAGGCTCGGGCTCGGCCACGTGCTGCGCCGCCGCGTCCTCGCGGCTCCCGTCCAGCCGCACGCCACGGAACGACAGGATCATCAGCAGACCGGCGGCCACCACGATCGCGATGTCCGCGACGTTGCCCACGAACAGGTTCCCGTAGGCGATGAAGTCGATCACGTGCCCGCGCCCGAAGCCCGGCTCACGCACCAGCCGGTCGATCAGGTTGCCGACCGCACCGCCGAGCAGCAGGCCGAGCGCGATCGCCCAGCCGGTGCTGCCCAGCCGCCGCGAGACCCGGACGATCACCACGATCACCACCAGGGCGATCAGGGTCAGCAGCCAGGTGGTGCCCGTGGCCAGGCCGAGCGCCGCACCGGGGTTGAACAGCAGCTGGATGCCGAGGGCGTCCCCGAGCACAGGGTGCCGGACGCCCTCCTCCAGACCGGACAGCGCCCAGGCCTTGGTGAGCTGGTCGAGGACCAGGACGCCGACCGCCAGGGCGATCAGCCAGACCAGACGGGCCCGACGAGCGGGGACGGCCGAGGTGGGCGCGGGGGGCGGGTTCGTCGACATCGGGCAGGAGTCTACGCAGCGCTCAGCGTCGCTCCTCGCGCTGCTTGCAGGACACGCAGAGCACCGCCCGGGGGAAGGCCTGCACCCGGGCCTTGCCGATCGCCTCGTGACAGGAGTCGCACCGCCCGAACGTGCCGGCCGAGATCCGCTCCAGGGCGCGGGTGGTCTGCTGCAACATGTCCCGGGTGTTGTTGACCAGGGTCAGCTCGTGCTCCCGCTCCAGCGCGGAGGAGCCGCTGTCCGCCTGGTCGTCGCCCGCGCCGTCACCGGAGTTGCGCAGCAGCTCGTTGAGCTCCTGGTCGGCACTGGCCAGCTCGGCGGTGAGGCGGTCCAGCTCGGCGAGCAGCTCGTCGGCGATCGCCTGCACCTCCTCCGGCGTCCACGGGTCCTCGCCGGCCCGGACCGGGAACCGCTCCGCGGCGTCGGTCAGGTCGGGGATCGTGGGGCGTGCGTCAAGCGATTCGTTCAGGGCCACGGGGCGCCGTCCTGTTCTCTCGGGTGAGTCCGCGAAGCGTATGTGCCGGACCCACAACGCACAACACACCACGCCCGGCCAGCGGGCGTGGTGTGTCGTGAGGTGACGAGGAGTCTGTCGATCAGATGTTGGTCGACGGGGTCGCGCCCTGGCCACCGCGGGGCGGCAGCGCGGAGGCGCGGTTGTCCAGGTCGCCGAGCAGGTTCTCCAGGTAGCTCTTCAGACGGGTGCGGTAGTCGCGCTCGAACACCCGCAGCTCGTCGATCTTGCGGTCGAGCATCGATCGCTCCTCCTCGAGCTGGGCGAGGGTCCGGGCCGAGGTCTCCTCCGCCTCGCGGACGATCCGCGACGCCTGGGTCTTGGCCTCGGTGACCAGACGGTCACCCTCCTCCTGGCCGGAGCGCACGTAGTCGTCGTGCAGCTTCTGGGCCAGCGCCAGCATGCCGGTGGCGGACTCCGGCTCGCTCTGCCGCTGCGGCTGGACCGGAGCGGTGGCCTGCACGACCGGCGCGGGGGTGGTCGGCACGGCCGGCGCGGCGGCGACGGGCGCCGGCTCCGGCTTCTCCGCCTCGGGCTCCGGCTTGGGAGCGGCGGCGGGCGCGGACTGGGCGCCCGCACGGCTGAGCTCGGCGATGCGACGCTCGGCGGCGGCCAGCTTGCCCTTGAGGTCGTCGTTCTCGGCCTGGGTCTCCCGCAGGGTGTTGACGACCTCGTCCAGGAAGTCGTCGACCTCGTCCTGGTCGTAGCCCTCTCGGAACTTGGTCGCCTGGAACTTCTTGTTCAGGACGTCGTCTGCAGTCAGCAGTGCCATCGTCGTCACCTTCTGTCGAACTGGGTCGTGCCGGTGGTAGTCCGCCGACCACCTCGGCTCACCGTATCGGACAATCACGTATCTGCACGTCCCGAGGGACGTGTTGTGCTCAGGTCTTACACGCTGGAGGCCAGAACCCCGAGCATGGAGAGCAGGAACCAGCAGCCGAGCACCAGCACCATGAACCCGAGATCGAGCCGGATCGAGCCCAACGTCAGCGGCGGGATGATCCGTCGGAGCCAGCGCAGCGGCGGGTCGGTGACGGTGTACACCGCCTCCGCGACCACCAGTGCCGCACCCCGGGGGCGCCAGTCACGGGCGAGGACCTGGACCCAGTCCAGGACCAGCCGCGCGAACAGCACCAGGATGAACAGCAGGACAGCGACCTGGAGCACCCCGAGGATGATGCGCACGCGTCAGCTCTGGTTGAAGAAGCTGCCGCGCGAGGTCTCGCCCGGCCGCTCCACGCCACCGGCGATCTCGACGCTGGCGGGCGACAGCAGGAAGACCTTGTTGGTCACCCGCTCGATCGCGCCGTGCAGCCCGAAGATCAGCCCCGCGGCGAAGTCGACCAGGCGCTTGGCGTCCGAGTCGTCCATGTCGGAGAGGTTCATGATCACCGGGGTCCCCGCGCGGAAGGCCTCACCGATCTTGCGCGCGTCGTTGTACGAGCGCGGGTGGATGGTGCTGATCCGGCGGATGTCGCCCTCATGGGCCGGGGCCGCGTGAGTTTCGGTCATCGGGCGCGAGGGGGCCGACTGCGGGCGCAGCGGGGTCACCTCGGCCTCGAAGTCGTCCACCATCGTCGCCTCCGGCTCGTCGTACTCGTCGACATACTGCTCGTGCTCGCCACGGTCGTCGGCAAGCCCGAGGTACAGCATGGTCTTGCGCAGCGCTCCGGCCATCGCGGTCACTCCATCCTGCGGAATCTGACATGTCCTGCACGGTCACGCTAGCAACCTGTCAAGCAGGCGACCCGGTGCGACACGCCGAGGATCAGACCAGTGCGACGACCCCTGCCGAGCGTCCGGTCGCGGTTCCGGCCCGCTGCGCACGGCGGTGGGAGAAGAACCGGTCGTCGACCGCGGTGTCCAGCTCGGTGTCGAGCACGTGGCGCAGGCCCGCGTCGGCGAGGATCGCCCGCACCCCGGCGGGCAGGTCCAGGCCGGGGGTGCCGTCGACGGTGGTGCAGGCGGTGGCGGGCAGGACGGCCGCGGCCTCGTCGCGCAGGGCCGCGGGCACCTCGTAGTGCGGGCCCCGGATGCAGGGACCGATGGCGGCGCGCATCCGGGCCGGGTCGCCCCCGTGGACGGCCAGCGTGCGCAGCGCGGCCTGGACCACGCCGGAGAGCAGACCCCGCCGTCCGGCGTGCACCGCGGCGGCGAGCCCGGCCTCCGGGTCCGCGATCAGCACCGGCACGCAGTCGGCGACCAGGACGGCGGCGCCCAGACCGGGACGGACCACCGCGAGGGCGTCGCACTCCCCCGCGTCCGGCCCGCCGTCGACCAGCCGGACCGCGGTGCCGTGCACCTGGCGGCCCCAGCCGAGCGGGACGCCGGCCCAGTCCTGGACGCGGCGCCGGTTGGCGGCGACCCGGGCGGGGTCGTCGTCGACCGCGCCGCCCAGGTTCAGCGACTCCCACGGCGCGGGGCTGACCCCACCGGCGCGGGTGGTGAAGCAGGCGCGGACACCGGGGCCGAGATCGACCCCGATGACCGCGCCGTCGAGCACGCTCACTTCAGGAAGTCGGGCACGTCCAGGTCGTCGTCCCGGCGGCGCTGGACCTCCTCCTCGTAGATCCGCGGCGGGACCTCGAGCTGGGCGGTCCGCTCGGTGGCCTGCTCCGGGGTCAGGAACGCGGGCACGCCCTCGCCCTCGGCGTCCGGGTCGACCGGCTGCGGGTGGACGGCGGCGTGGGCACCGGTGGTCGGCGGCACCGCGGGGGCCGGCGGAGCGGGCGGGATGCTCGCGGGCTGCCCCGGGGTGGCGGACCGGCCGACCTGGCCGAGCGCACGGTCGTCGCGCTTCACCGGCGCGCCGCCGTCGAAGCCCGCGGCGATCACGGTGACCCGTACCTCGTCGCCCAGGGCGTCGTCGATCACGGCACCGAAGATGATGTTCGCCTCGGGGTGCGCGGCCTCCTGCACCAGACGGGCGGCCTCGTTGATCTCGAACAGGCCGAGGTCGGAGCCACCCTGGATCGACAGCAGCACCCCGTGGGCGCCGTCGATGCTGGCCTCCAGCAGCGGGGAGCTGATCGCCAGCTCGGAGGCCTGGACCGCGCGGTCCTCGCCACGGGCCGACCCGATCCCCATCAGCGCGGAGCCCGCACCCTGCATCACCGACTTCACGTCGGCGAAGTCCAGGTTGATCAGGCCGGGGGTGGTGATCAGGTCGGTGATGCCCGAGACACCGGAGAGCAGCACCTGGTCCGCGGAGCGGAAGGCGTCCAGCACGGACACCGACCGGTCGGCGATCGACAGCAGCCGGTCGTTCGGGATCACGATCAGGGTGTCGACCTCGGCGCGCAGCGCCTCGATGCCCGCGTCGGCCTGCACCGAGCGCCGGCGGCCCTCGAACTGGAACGGACGGGTGACCACACCGATGGTCAGCGCGCCCAGGGAGCGGGCGATCCGCGCGACGACCGGCGCGCCGCCGGTGCCGGTGCCGCCGCCCTCGCCCGCGGTGACGAAGACCATGTCGGCGCCGCGCAGGACGTCCTCGATCTCCTCGGCGTGGTCCTCGGCGGCCTTCTTGCCCACCTCGGGGTCGGCGCCGGCGCCGAGACCGCGGGTCAGCTCCCGGCCGACGTCGAGCTTGACGTCGGCGTCCGACATCAGGAGTGCCTGCGCGTCGGTGTTCACCGCGATGAACTCGACGCCCTTGAGTCCGACCTCGATCATGCGGTTGACGGCATTGACGCCACCGCCGCCGATGCCGACGACCTTGATGACCGCCAGGTAGTTCTGCGGAGCTGCCACGGTGGGTGCCTCTCGTCTTCGTCTCGCGTGTCGGGCGAACCTTCACCCTCAACTAGAGGGTTACAGTTATGTCATTTCTGTCCGGGTGCGACGGTAGGTGCCGCCCCGGCCGTGTTCAATCTGCCACGCCGCGCGTGTCGGATCGGGCGGTGTGATTCCCGCCGGACCCCGTCGTCACCCGACCACCGGCATGGTGGGGGCGGACACGTCGTACCGGGACGCACCCGCCGTCTCCGGCGCCGCACGCAGGGCGGAGAGCACCGCGGCCTTGAGCGCCGAGTCCTGGTCGCTCCCCCACTCCACGGCTGCACCGTCGCGCAGGGTGAAGTTCACCGAGTCCTGCGTGGTCGCCGACACCTGACCGACCTGCGCGAGCAGATCGGCGGGCAGTTGCTCCAGCACGCCGAGCACCGCGGTCAGCACCCGTTCCTCCCCGACCGGGACGTCGACCACCGGCAGGCCCTCCGGCGCCTCGTCGGCACGTCCGACCTGGACGCCCTCCTCGTCGACGAGCGCGAACCCGGCACCGGTCGGCGTGCCCTCCGCGGACTGCACCACGTCGGAGTCCTCCGGCACCGCGGCCACCGGCTCACGGGCGACCAGGGCGACGCTCAGTCCGTGCGGCCATTCCCGGGTCACGGTGGCGTCCCGGACCCCGGGCACCTCCAGCAGCTCGGAGCGCAGCGCGGAGGTGTCCAGCCGCGGCAGCGGGGCACCGTCCCGGGCGTCGACCACCGCCTGCACCTGGTCCACCGCCACCACGCTGTCCGCGCCGGTGATCCGGACCTGGGCGGCGTGCAGGGCGAGCACCGGGGAGAAGAACAGCAGCCAGACGACCGCGCCGACGGCCAGCAGCGCACCGAGCGCGATCAGCACCCGGCGCTGGGTCAGGCGGCGATGGGCGCGGGCCCTCTCGGCGAACCGGGCAGCCG
>NZ_JANZKP010000048.1 GCF_025642745.1 Cellulomonas sp. RIT-PI-Y | reverse complement strand
CGGGTGATGTCCGGTGGTGGGGTCGCCCGTGCTGTGGTGCGCGGAACGCCCCTGATCCGCCACGGTCACACCGGCGCGGCCACCGTCCGTCCTTCGTCCCACGGCACCGACCACCCGACCGCGTCCAGCAGCCGGTCGAGCACGAACGCGGTGAATCCCCAGACCACGATGCCGCGCTCGACCTCGAACGCCGGGCCGCGGTACTCGCGGCCGCGGTGCCGCAGGACGGCGGTGGCCCGGTGGGCGGGGTCGATCAGATCGGCCACCGGGGTGCGGAAGACGTCGACGGTCTCGGCAGGGTCGGTGGCGGCGATCCGGTGCGGACGGTCCCACCAGCCGAGGACCGGGGTCACCAGGTTGTCGGACGCGGTGACGGGCAGGTCGGGCAGGGTGCCGAGCACGCGGACGGCGGCGGGGTCGACACCGGCCTCCTCGGCGGATTCCCGCAGGGCGGCCGCCTCGGGTCCGCTGTCCTCGGGGTCGATGCCGCCACCCGGGAACGCGACCTGTCCGGGGTGGTGGCTGAGGGTCGGCGACCGGCGGGTGAGCAGGACGTCGAGGTCGGCGGCGACGACCGGGGACGGGGTGTCGGCCGGATACGCGTCCAGCACGCCGAACAGGACCAGGACGGCTGAGCGGCGGACCGCGGTGCCGGTGGCGAAGGCGTCGAGCGGGTCGGGGGTCCAGACGGGGCGTCGGGTGCAGAGCGCGAGCAGATCGTCGAGGGCGGCACGGGCGGGGGAGTCGGTGGCGGCCCGGCCGCTCGGTGCGGCCTGGTCGAGGAGGCCGTCGGCGGCGCGAGGCGCGGCCCCGGCGCGGTCACCGGTCCGTTCCGCCATGGACCAGATCGGTCCCGGCGAGCCCGTCATCCGCGCTCCCGCACCTGCTGCGCGAACGCGGCGAGGCCCAGGTCGGCGGCGGGCCGGAGGGCGGCGAGGTGCTGGCGCGATCCCAGTCGGACGGCGGCGACCTCCTCGGCATCCAGATCTCCGGTCATCACGGGGGTGTCCAGCCAGAGGTCGAGGATGGTGGGGTCGACCTCCAGGTGGAACTGCAGACCCACCGCCGACCCGGCCCGGAACGCCTGGACGGGGGTGACGTCGTCCCGCGCCAGCAGTTGTGCTCCCGACGGCAGGTCGACGGCGTCGGAGTGCCAGTGCAGGACGGTGGGGCGGGGACCGGCGGGGGAGAGGACGGGGTCCGGATCGACCACCTCGACCTCGCCGAAGCCGATCTGGGTGCCGTGCCGGCGGTGCAGGCCGGCGCCGAGCGACAGGGCGAGCAGCTGCATGCCGAGGCAGACGCCGAGCACGGGCAGTCCGGCGTCGACAGCGGCGGCCAGCAGGCGGCGTTCGGCGGGCAGTCCGGGGTGGCCCAGATCGTCGTCGGCGTCCTGGGGGCCGCCCATCACGACCAGCCCGGCCAGGTCGGCGACGCAGGGCAGTGCGGGACGCGGGTCGTCGACGACGGTCCGGGTGGACAACGGCACGCCGTCGAGGGCCCGGGCGATCAGACCCGGGCCCTCGTGCGCGACGTGGGTGAGGACGAGGACGGGACGCGGCGGGGTCACAGGGCGACCCTAGCCGCGCCGATCACCACCCGTCGGGCAGCGGCCGGCCCTCGTCGTAGCCCGCGGCGGACTGGATGCCGACCACCGCGCGCTCGTGGAACTCCTCCAGGGAGGTGGCGCCGACGTAGGTGCAGGAGGAGCGCACACCGGAGGTGATCCGGTCGATCAGGTCCTCGACGCCGGGCAGCTGCGGGTCGAGGTACATCCGGGAGGAGCTGATGCCCTCCTCGTACAGCGCCTTGCGTGCGCGGTCGAAGGCCGATCCGCCACGGGTACGGGCGGCGACGGCACGGGCGGAGGCCATCCCGAAGGACTCCTTGTACAACCGGCCGTTGCCGTCCTCGTGCAGGTCGCCGGGGGACTCGTGCGTCCCGGCGAACCAGGAGCCGACCATCACCTGCGAGGCTCCGGCGGCCAACGCGAGAGCGACGTCGCGGGGGTGCCGGACCCCGCCGTCCGCCCAGACGTGCTTGCCGAGCCGACGGGCCTCGGCGGCGCACTCCAGGACGGCGGAGAACTGCGGGCGGCCGACGGCGGTCATCATCCGGGTGGTGCACATGGCACCGGGGCCGACGCCGACCTTGACGATGTCCGCCCCGGCCTCGATCAGGTCCCGGGTGCCCTCGGCGGTGACGACGTTCCCGGCCACGACCGGGACCTGCGGGTCGAGGGACCGGACCGCGGCCAGCGCGTCCAGCATCTTGCGCTGGTGCCCGTGGGCGGTGTCCACGACCAGCACGTCCACCCCGGCGTCGAGCAGGGCGGCGGCCTTGGCGCGGACGTCCCCGTTGATGCCGACGGCCGCGGCGACCCGGAGGCGGCCCCGGGCGTCGACCGCGGGACGGTAGATCGAGGACCGCAGCGCGCCGACCTGGGTCAGGACGCCCACCAGCTCGCCGTCGCGAACCACGGGGGAGAACTTGCGCCGGGCGGCGTGCAGGCGCTCGAAGGCCGCCGCCAGTCCGGCGCTGCCGCCGGACTCGACGACCGAGAGCTCGACGGTGGTCGGGTCGGTGGTCATCACGTCGGCGATCTGGGTGAACCGGTCGACGCCCTGGCAGTCGGCCGGGGTGATCACGCCGACCGGACGGTTGTCGTCCACGACCACCGCCGCGCCGTGCGAGCGCTTGCCGATCAGGGTGAGCGCGGTGTGCACGGTGTCCTGGGGGGACACGGTGACCGGCGACTCGACCACGGTGTGCTTGGCCTTGACCGAGGCGACCACGTCGGCGACGACGTCGACCGGGATGTCCTGGGGGATCACGGCGAGGCCACCCCGTCGGGCGACGGTCTCGGCCATGCGGCGGCCGGCGACGGCGGTCATGTTCGCGACCACGATCGGGACGGTGGTGCCGGTGCCGTCCACGGCGGACAGGTCGACGTCGAATCGGGACGCGACCTCGGACCGGGACGGGACCATGAAGACGTCGCCGTAGGTGAGGTCGGAGCTGGGCTGATGCCCGGGCAGGAAGCGCATGGAGGTACCCCTTTCCACCCGAGTCTACCTAGACGGGCGGCAGCGGCCCCTGGGTACCGGTCCCGGGTGCGTAGCGTGCGCCGGGTCCGCGCCGCTGTCCTGGAGGTCTGCCCGTGTCCCTGCGTTCCCTGGTCGCCGCGACCGGCGTCCTCGCCCTCTGTCTCACCGGGTGCGCCGCCGGTGGCGGGGGCCGCGCCATCGGCACGACGGTCCCTCACGCCGGCGGGACGAGCTCCGCCACGCCGACGGAGCTGACAACGGAGGACTTCGCCGACCGGGTGCTGACCGCCTCCCGTGCGGCGCGGTCCGTGACCGTCACGAAGGCGATGACGTACCGGGCGGGCGGGGAGGGCACCGTGATCACCCGGGCGGTCTACCGCGACGACGCGGTGGACCTGGAGGTGCGGACCCTGGACGGCGACGGCGCGGTGGCCGGCGAGGTCCGGCTGGTCGACGGCGCGCTGTACTCCCGCTCGGGCGGCACGGGCCGGTTCCTCCGGCTGGACGACGCGGAGGCGGAGTCCTTCGGTGCCGCGGACCCGTTCGCCACGATCGCGCTGTTCGAGGGCGCGATCCTGGCGGTGGAGCCGACCGGGGGATCGACCCAGGTCGACGGCGTGCCCGTGCAGGCCTACCGGGTGGTGCTGGACCGGGATGCGCTCGCCGGGAACCTGCCCGCGTCGGAGGACTGGCACCTGGACCAGCTGCCGGAGCGGGTGGTCTACGAGTACGGGATCGGTCCGGACGACCTGATCCGGTGGATGCGCGCCGATCTGGCCTCCGTGGCGTTCGAGGCGACGGCCGACGGCTGGGGGGCGGGCGCCGCGATCACCGCCCCCACCGCCGACGAGCTGGCCTGACTACTCCTTCACCGCCCCGGCGCTCTGGTTCATGATCCGGCGCTGGAAGACGAAGAACAGCACGGCGACCGGGATGGTCATGATCGCCGCTGCCGCGAGTTTGAGCGGGTACTGGGTGCCCTGGGACAGCTGCCCGGAGGCGAGCTGGGCGACGCCCTTGGTCAGGGTGACCAGCTGGGGGTCCTGCGAGGCCACGATGAAGTGGCTGAGCTCGTTCCACGATCCCTGGAAGGACAGGATGACGATGGTGATCACGGCGGGCCGGGCCATCGGCAGCACGATGGACCGGAACAGCCGGAAGGTGCTGGCGCCGTCGAGCCGGGCGGCCTCCTCCACCGAGGACGGGATGGACTCGAAGAAGTTCTTCATGATGAAGATCCCGGCGGCGTCCGCGAGCAGCGGGATGATCAGCCCGGCGAAGGAGTTGTAGATCCCGACCTGCTTGATCACCAGGAACTTGGGGATCAGCAGGACCACGTTCGGCACCGCCATCACGGCGACGAGCCCGGCGAACACCAGTCCGCGACCGCGGAACCGGATCCGGGCCAGGGCGTAGCCGGCCAGCGAGTCGATCGCGACCCGGCCGACGGTGACCACGACGGTGACGACGACCGAGTTCCGGAACCAGAGCGGGAAGTCCGAGCGCAGGAACAGGCGCTCGTAGGCGGCGGTGGACCAGGTCTGCGGGATCAGGCCGATGGCGTTCTGGGCGGCCTCCGCGTCGGTCTTGAAGCTGGTCGAGATCTGGATCAGGAACGGGAAGATGAAGATCAGCGCGATGACGACCAGGACGGCGTAGGTCAGCGAGCTGGTCAGCAGGCGGCGGTTCATCGCGGCACTCCGTCGGTGTAGAAGCGCTTGCGACGCGGTACGCCCCGCTCCCGCAGGGCGAAGCGTTGCAGGACGGTGAACAGCACGATGATCGCGAACAGCACGAAGGCGATCGCGGCGCCCCGGCCCCACTGGTTGTTGGCGAAGGCGGCGTTGTAGGACAGGTACGCCGGGGTGAGCGTGGTCTTGGCCGGGCCGCCCTGGGTGCCGGTGTAGATCTGGTCGAAGACCTGCCAGGTGCCGATCAGCCCCAGCGTGATCACGGTGAAGACGGTGGGCTTGAGCATCGGCAGGGTGACCAGGCGGAACCGCTGCCAGGCCGAGGTCCCGTCCATCACGGCGGCCTCCTCGACCTCACCGGAGATCGCCTGCAACGCCGCCAGGAACAGCAGCATGAAGGTGCCCGAGGTGGTGAAGATCGCCAGCAGGATGAACGCGGTCATCGCCACCGACGGTCCGGCGAGCCACTGCCAGAACGGGATGCCGAGGAACCCGTGCTGGGCCAGGGCGGCCGGGGCGGAGTCGACGCCGACCGTGCCGAGCAGCAGGTGGATCACGCCGCGCGGCTCGTTGAACCAGTTCGGGCCGGTGATCGACAGCTTGGCCAGGACCGCGTTCACGGTGCCCGAGGCGGAGAACAGGAACAGCCAGAGCACCGTGATCGCGACCGAGCTGGTCACCGACGGGAAGTAGAACGCGGTGCGGAAGAATCCGCGGCCGCGCAGGGCCTTCCGGTTGACCATGCTGGCCAGGAAGAGGGCCAGCGCGGTCTGCAGCGGCACCACCAGCAGCACGTAGTAGACGTTGTTGCGCAGCGCGGTGCCGAAGTCCTGGGTCGCGAGTCCGCCGCCGAGCAGCAGGTCCCGGTAGTTGTCCAGGCCGACGAATCCGACGTCGGAGGACAGCGGGCTGCCCCGGCCGTTCCAGTCCGAGACGCTGACCCATGCCGCCATCAGAACCGGAACGACCAGGAACAGACCGAGCACGACCAGCATCGGGGCGATGAACGCCCACCCCGATGCGGTCTCACGGCGCCGCGCTGCGTGTGCCATCAGGAGTTGTTCTGGTCCAGCACGGCCTGCAGGTTGGTCTGCACCGAGGACAGGATCGTCTGCGGGTCACCGGAGGCCAGTCCCTCGAGCTGGGCGTTGAAGTCGGTGATCACGTCGGAGGCGCCCTGGGCGTTCACGACGTTCTGCGCGAAGTCGGCCGAGTCGATGAAGGCCGCCTGGTCCGGGTAGAGGTCGCGCCAGCCGTCGGCCGCGGATTGCACGGAGGGCATCACGCCGAAGGCCTTCGCGAAGCCCAGCTGCTGGTCGGCGGCGGTCAGATAGTTGACCAGGTCGACCGCGTCGGACTGGTCGGCCGAGTCGGCGGCGACGCCCCAGCAGTTGGTGAACTGCAGCGTGCCCTGGCCGCCGTCGCCGGCGGGCAGCTCGACCACCCGGTAGTCGACGTCCGGGTAGTCGTTGGCCATGGCGCCGGTGATCCAGTTGCCCTCGATGGTCATCGCGGCCTTGCCGGTGCCGAAGGCCTCGCCGCCCCAGCCGGTGCCGAGGTCGGCCGCGTAGGCGGCGTTGCCGGAGTTCAGCAGCTCTTGCACGTAGGTGAGACCGGCCAGGTTCTCCGGGGAGTCCACGGTGGCCTCGGTGCCGTCGGCGTTGGTCATGGTGCCGCCGGCCTGGGCCAGGAAGGCACCGACCCGGGCGTACTCGCCGGAGAACGCGAGACCCTTCTGGTCGCCGGTGGTGAGCTTCGCGGCGACGTCGGACAGCTGGTCCCAGGTGGTCGGGATGTCCGCATCGGTCAGGCCCGCCGCGGTCCAGGCGGTGTTGTCGATGATCAGGCCCAGGGTGGAGAAGTCCTTGGGCGCGCACACCAGGCTGCCGTCGTAGCTGAACTGGTCGACCAGGCTGGGGTAGAAGTCGTCGACCGCGTCGAGCTGGTCGCCGTAGGAGTACAGCGAGCCGTTGGCGGCGTAGGACTGGAAGGAGTCGGCGGAGACGTAGAACACGTCGGCCGGGTCACCGGAGGCGAAGCCCTGGGACAGCTCCTGGTTCAGGTCGGAGGCGACCCGGACGGTCGCGTCGATGCCGGACTGCTCGGACCAGGCGGCGACAGCGGCGTTCACCGCGTCGGTCTCGGCGTCGCCGGAGGAGCCGATCAGGATGTCCAGACCGGAGCCGCTGCCGGAGGACGCGTCGGAGCCGCTGTCGTCGAATCCGGAGCCGCCACAGGCGGTGAGGGCGAGCAGACCGGCGGCCCCGAGGGCCGTGGTCGCCGCGAGGCGGGTGGTGCGCATGGGAGTGCTCCTTTGCAACAGGGGTGGGAGAGGCAGGATCAGTGCGCCGGTGGCGGGGTGGAGGTCGCGCGGCGGACCAGGTGCGGGCTGAGCAGCACCTGGCGGTCGGGGACCGGGCCGCCCTCGCCGAGCTGGGCGAGCAGCAGGTCGACCGCGGCACCGGCGGCCGCGGTCAGCGGCTGGGCCACCGAGCTGAGTCCGACGGCCGCGGCGACCGGGGTGTCGTCGAACCCGACCACCGCGACCCGGTTCCGCCGGGCCACGGTGAGGGCGCCGAGCGCCAGGGAGTCGGAGGCGGCGACGATCGCGGTGGGGTCGGCGTCGGCGAGCAGGCGTTCGGTCCCCTGGGCGCCGGTGGCGACTCCGTCCGGCACGCCGACCCGGAGCCGCTGCAGCTCGCGGGTGGACAACCCGCGGTCCGCCATCCCGGTCAGCCAGCCCGCGGCCCGGTCGGCGCCGAGGTCCGAGCCCTCCGGCCAGCCGAGGAAGGCGATCCGGCGGTGGCCGAGCTCCCGCAGGTGTGCGACCGCTGCCTGGGTGCCGGACCGTCCGTCGACGTCCACCCAGGGGTGGCCGCCCTGGTCCTGGGCGGCCCACGGGCGGCCGAAGGTGACGAACGGGATGCCGTGCTCGGTGAGCCAGGCTGCGCGGTGGTCGTCCCGGTGGGTACTGGTCAGGACGAAGGCGTCCAGGTCGTCGGTGTCCAGCAGCTCGCCGTAGCGGGCGATCTCCTGCCGGTCGTCGGCGGCCGTGAACAGCATCACCCGGTAGCCGCGCTCCTGGGCGGAGTCGGTGAGGGCGTGCAGGAACCGGTCGAGCACCGCGCCGTTGATCCCGTCCTGCACCGGTTCCAGGCGCAGTCCGAGGACGCGGGACCGCCGGGTCCGCAGCTGGCGGGCGGCGGAGGAGGGGCGGTAGCCGAGCTCGTCGATCGAGGCGCGGACCCGTTGCAGGGTGGCGGCCTTGACCACGTGGGGCGCGTTGAGGGCGTTGGACACCGTCTGGCGCGACACCCCGGCGTGCCGGGCGACGATCTCCAGCGTGGGCCGGGTGGTGGTGCTGCTGCTCATGGGTCGCCTCCTCGCTGACCGGGACGAGCTGATCTTGCGCCCGTGGACTTGATCGTTCCAACTCGGGAATTGGAACGCTCAAAACCCGCTCCTAGAGTCGAGGTCAGGACCCAGCCCTGCCACCCCGAGTGAGGACCCGATGGAGCTCCAGCCCCTGCTGCACGACCTGTTGGCCGCCGTGCACGCCCCGACCCAGGCCTGGTCGGCTCAGGACGGGCAGATCCGCGACGGCGCCCAGGGGGTGCTGCACGGCGACGTCCGGGTGGTGTCGAGCGCGGTGCTGACCGTCGACGGACAGGAGCCGGAGTCGATCGGCGGTGCGCCGGACGGACTCGGCCGGGTGCGGGTCACCGCCCTGACCCGGGGTGTCGACGGTCCGGGCGCCGACCCGACCGCGCGGCTGGACCGGGTCCGGACGGTGCGACCGGGAACGGTCACCGAGGACCTGACCCTGAGCTGCTCCACCGCCGTGCCCGTCACCGGCACCGTGCAGCTGCGACTGCGGCCGG
Organism: Cellulomonas sp. RIT-PI-Y; assembly: GCF_025642745.1. Taxonomy (GTDB): domain Bacteria; phylum Actinomycetota; class Actinomycetes; order Actinomycetales; family Cellulomonadaceae; genus Cellulomonas. The sequence goes on along the minus strand of NZ_JANZKP010000048.1, from coordinate 17,578 downwards.
ACGGGTCCCCGATGGACCGGGTGAAGGCCGGCCTCGGGCCGGTGGACGCGCCGGAGGTGACCGTGGACGGGTCGGTGGCCCGGTGGCGGTCGGACCAGGACATCGACACCCGCCTGACCGCCCCCGGCGCCACCCTGCGCACCGACGGCGACGACCTGGTGCTGAGCTGGGGCCTGTCCGCCGCCACCGGCCGGCCCGCCGCCGTCAGCTGGACCCTGGAGATCACCGACGCGAACCCGGTGGTGCACGCCCCCGCGCGGTCGGAGCCGGAGTGGTCGGTGCCCACCGTGGTGGCCGCGGACCGGCGGATCCCGGAGCTGCTGGACCAGTCGCTGACCGACCTGGCGTCGTTGCGGCTGTCGGCCTCCTTCGCGCCGGAGGACGTGTTCCTGGCCGCCGGTGCGCCCTGGTTCTTCACCCTGTTCGGCCGGGACTCGATCTGGGCCGCGCGGATGCTGCTGCCGCTGGGCACCGAGGTCGCCGCCGGGACGCTCCGGACGCTGGCCGTGCTGCAGGGCACCGAGGACGACCCCGCGACGGCCGAGCAGCCCGGCAAGATCCTGCACGAGGTGCGCCGGGCCACCCTGCACATCCCCGGCGAGGGCACCGTCCTGCCCCCGGTGTACTACGGCACCGTCGACGCCACCGCGCTCTGGGTCTGCCTGCTGCACGACGCCTGGCGCTGGGGGATGCCCACCGCCGAGGTCGAGGCGATGCTGCCGCACCTGGAACGGGCGCTGGAGTGGCTGGCCGCCGCCGGGGACGAGCGGGGCTTCCTCGCCTACCGCGACGAGTCCGGCACCGGCCTGGCGAACCAGGGCTGGAAGGACTCCGGGGACTCGGTGCAGTGGCGGAGCGGCGAGCTCGCCGAGGGGCCGATCGCGTTGGCCGAGGTGCAGGGCTACGCCCACGAGGCCGCGATCGGCGGTGCCGCGCTGCTGGACGCCTTCGGGCGGGACGGCGGCGACCGCTGGCGCGACTGGGCCGCCGAGCTCGCGACCCGGTTCCGGGACCGGTTCTGGGTCTCGGACGACCGCGGCACGTACCCGGGGATCGCCCTCGACGCGCACGGCCGGACCGTCGACACCGTGACCAGCAACATGGGTCATCTGCTCGGCACCGGGATCCTCTGCGCCGAGGAGGAGGCCCTGGTCGCCGCGCGGCTGGTCGACCCGGCGATGAACTCCGGTTACGGGCTGCGCACCATGGCGGAGGGCTCCGCGGGGTTCTGGCCGCTGCGCTACCACGGGGGCGCGGTCTGGCCGCACGACACCGCCATCGTGATCCAGGGACTGGCCAGGGCCGGGTTCCCCGCCGAGGCCGCCACCCTGGCCGAGGGGGTGCTCGCCGCCGCCGTCGACTTCGGTCACCGATTGCCCGAGCTGTTCTCCGGCGACGCGCGGGGCACGGTCCCGGCGGCCGTGCCGTACCCGGCCGCCTGCCGTCCGCAGGCCTGGTCCGCGGCGTCCTCGGTCGCGGTGCTGACCTCGGTGCTCGGGCTGCGCCCGGACGCGCCCGGCGGGGTGCTGGGCGTGACCGGCTCGGCGTCGCTCGGGGCGGTCGAGGTCCGCGGGCTGCGGTTCGCCGGTGCACCGGTGGACGTGACGGTCGACGCCGCGGGGCGGACCACGGCGCGCGGCCCGGTGCGTCTCGGCGGGCGATGAGTCCCCGCGCCGCCTAGCGTGCTCGCATGGCACTGCTGGACGGCCTCGACGGCCCCGAGGACCTGCGCGCGCTGCGCGGGCCGGAGCTGGACGTCCTGGCCGCCGAGATCCGGGAGTTCCTGGTCGACCGGGTCTCGCGGACCGGCGGCCACCTGGGACCGAACCTCGGTGTGGTCGAGCTGACCCTGGCCCTGCACCGGGTGTTCGACTCGCCGCGGGACACCCTGGTCTTCGACACCGGGCACCAGTCCTACGTGCACAAGCTGCTGACCGGCCGCCGCGACTTCGACCGGCTCCGACGCCGGGACGGGCTGTCCGGCTACCCCTCCCGGGCGGAGTCCGCGCACGACGTGGTGGAGAACTCGCACGCCTCGACCGCGCTGTCCTGGGCGGACGGCATCGCGCACGCCCGGGCGCTGTCCGGGGACGGCGACCGCACGGTGGTGGCGGTGATCGGCGACGGCGCGCTCACCGGCGGGATGGCATGGGAGGCGCTGAACAACATCGCCGACGGCACCCCGCGCCGCCTGGTCGTGGTGGTGAACGACAACGGCCGCTCGTACGCGCCCACCGTCGGCGGGATGATGCGCCGCGGGGTCGAGGGGATCATCAAGGAGCTGGGCCTCAGCTACATCGGTCCGGTGGACGGGCACGACGTCGCCGAGCTGGAGGTCGCGCTGCGGGGCGCCCGGGCCGCCGGTGGCCCGGTGGTGGTGCACGCACTGACCGAGAAGGGCCGTGGGTACGCCCCCGCGGAGCAGGACGTCGCCGACCGGTTCCACGCCGTCGGCCGGATCCACCCGGAGACCGGGCTGCCGGTGGTGCCGTCGCGGTTCGGCTGGACCGGGGTGTTCGCCGAGGAGGTCCTCGCGCTGGGCCGGGACCGTCCCGACCTGGTGGCGATCACCGCGGCCATGCGGCAACCGGTCGGGCTGGCGCCGTTCGGCGAGGCGTTCCCGGGCCGGATCGTCGACGTCGGGATCGCCGAGCAGCACGCCGTCACCACCGCCGCCGGGATGGCCTTCGCCGGACTGCACCCCGTGGTGGCGCTGTACGCGACCTTCCTGAACCGGGCCTTCGACCAGGTGCTGATGGACGCCGCCCTGCACCGGGCCGGGATCACGCTGGTGCTGGACCGGGCCGGGATCACCGGCGACGACGGGCCCAGTCACCACGGGATGTGGGACCTGGCGATGCTGAGCCTGGTGCCCGGGCTGCGCCTGGCCGCGCCCCGGGACGGCGACACCCTGCGGACGGCCCTGCGCGAGGCGGTCGACGTCCGCGACGCCGTGACGGTGCTGCGGTACCCCAAGGGGGCGTTGCCGGAGCCGGTGCCGGCGATCGAGGTCCGGGACGGGGTGGACGTGCTGTTCCACCGGGACGGGCCGGACCCGGTGCTGATCGTGTCGGTCGGGGCGATGGCGCCGACGGCGCTCGCGGTCGCGCACGCGCTGGAGCGCGGGGTGACCGTGGTCGACCCGCGCTGGGTGCTGCCGGTGCCGTCGGCACTGGTGCGGCTGGCGGGGGAGCACGCCCAGGTCGCCGTGATCGAGGACGGGCTGCGCGAGGGCGGCGTGGGGGCCGGCGTGGCGCTCGCGGTGCGGGACGTGCCGGTGCGCGCGTTCGGGTTGCCGCGGGAGTTCCTGGCGCACGGCACGCGGGACGAGGTCCTGACGTCGGCGGGCCTGACCGCCGAGCGGATCGCGGCCGAGCTCGCCTGACCCCCTCGCCCCCTGAGTTCGGCACATCCGCGTCGAGTTCGGTCGCTCGGGTACCGATGTCGGTGCCGATGTACCGAACTCGGCCGACCAAGGCCGACCGCGACCGGCCGACGTCGGCCCGACCGGCAGCTCGGGGACCGGTTGCCGCCTCCGCGCGTGAGCGCCCTCACAGGGCGATCGGGACGACTCGGGACGGAGGTCCCAAGACATCCCATGACCTCGTGAATAGCGTCACGAGTACCGATTCAAGCGAGGGAGCTCTCATGGCCACCACCGCAGTACCCCAGACCGGCGCCGACGCCACCGCGGACGCCTGGGACGGGTTCGTCACCGGCCCGTGGTGCGACGGCATTGACGTCCGTGACTTCATCCAGCGGAACTACACCCCGTACAACGGCGACGCGACGTTCCTCGCCGGTCCGACCGAGCGCACCACGGGGGTGTGGGCCACGCTGTCGGCGATGTTCCCCGAGGAGCGCGCCAAGGGTGTCTACGACATCGACAACCACGTGCCGGGCACGATCACCTCGCACGCCCCGGGGTACATCTCGGAGGGCAACGAGCTGATCGTCGGCCTGCAGACCGACGCCCCGCTGAAGCGCGCCATGATCCCCAACGGCGGCTGGCGGATGGTCGTCAAGTCGCTGCAGACCTACGGCTACGACGTCGACCCCGAGGTCGACAAGATCTTCAGCGAGTACCGCAAGACGCACAACGACGGCGTCTTCGACGTGTACCCGCCCAACGTCCGCGCCGCGCGGTCGTCCCACATCATCACCGGCCTGCCCGACGCCTACGGTCGCGGCCGGATCATCGGCGACTACCGCCGGGTGGCGTTGTACGGCGTCGACGCCCTGATCGAGGGCAAGCGGATGGAGCGCCACGAGCTCGACATGGAGCGCTCGGTCGAGGACGTCATCCGCGACCGCGAGGAGAACGCCGAGCAGATCAAGGCGCTGAACGAGCTGAAGCAGATGGCGGCCTCCTACGGCTACGACATCTCCGGCCCGGCCACCACCGCCCGCGAGGCCATCCAGTGGCTGTACTTCGGCTACCTGGCCGCGGTGAAGGAGCAGAACGGCGCGGCGATGTCGCTGGGCCGCACCTCGACCTTCCTGGACGTGTACCTGCAGCGCGACCTGGACAACGGCACGATCACCGAGGAGTTCGCGCAGGAGCTGATCGACGACTTCGTCATCAAGCTGCGCATCGTCCGCTTCCTGCGGACCCCGGAGTACGACGAGCTGTTCTCCGGCGACCCGACCTGGGTCACCGAGTCGATCGCGGGCATCGGCGAGGACGGTCGGCCGCTGGTCACCAAGTCGTCCTTCCGCTTCCTGCAGACCCTCTACAACATCGGCCCGGCCCCGGAGCCGAACCTGACCGTGCTGTGGAGCAACCGGCTGCCCGACGGCTTCAAGCGGTTCTGCGCGCAGGTGTCGATCGACACCTCGGCGATCCAGTACGAGTCCGACGAGCTCATCCGCACCTCCTGGGGCGACGACGCGGCGATCGCCTGCTGCGTGTCCCCGATGCGGGTCGGCAAGCAGATGCAGTTCTTCGGCGCCCGGGTCAACATCGCCAAGGCGCTGCTGTACGCGATCAACGGCGGCCGCGACGAGGTCTCCGGCAAGCAGGTCGCCCCGGTGTCCGCGCCGGTGGTCGGTGACGTCCTCGACTTCGACGACGTGTCCGCCAAGTACGACAAGCTGCTCGACTGGCTGGCCGAGACCTACGTCGACGCGCTGAACTGCGTGCACTACATGCACGACAAGTACGCCTACGAGCGCATCGAGATGGCCCTGCACGACAAGGAGATCCTGCGGACCATGGCCTGCGGCATCGCCGGCCTGTCGGTGGTGGCGGACTCCCTGTCGGCGATCAAGTACGCCACGGTCACCCCGGTCCGCGACGAGGACGGTCTGGTCACGGACTACGTGATCGACGGCGACTTCCCGAAGTACGGCAACGACGACGACCGCGCGGACGACATCGCGGTGGCGATCGTGAAGTCCTTCATGGAGAAGATCCGGGCGCAGAAGACCTACCGGAACTCGCTGCACACCCAGTCCGTGCTGACGATCACGTCGAACGTGGTCTACGGCAAGGCCACCGGGAACACCCCGGACGGCCGCCGGGCCGGTGAGCCGTTCGCCCCGGGCGCCAACCCGATGAACGGGCGCGACTCGCACGGCATGCTCGCCTCCGCGATGTCGGTGGCCAAGCTGCCGTACTCCGAGGCGATGGACGGCATCTCCCTGACCAGCACCGTGGTGCCCTCCGGCCTCGGCCGGGAGCGCGACGAGCAGATCACGAACCTGGTCGGCCTGATGGACGCCTACAACGTCCAGTCCGGCTACCACCTGAACGTGAACGTGCTGAACCGGGACACCCTCGAGGACGCCATGGAGCACCCCGAGAACTACCCGCAGCTCACCATCCGGGTCTCCGGCTACGCGGTGAACTTCGTCCGGCTGACCCGCGAGCAGCAGCTCGACGTGCTCTCCCGGACGTTCCACGGCGGGCTCTGACCCCTCGGACGACCACCGGGCCGGGCCCGTCGGGGACCAGCGTTCCCGACGGGCCCGTCCCGTCTCCACCACCCGCAGTGCAGCCCGTCAGGAGGGCCCGAGATGACCACGCAGACCACGGGAGCCCCGGTGATCGACCTGGGCGTGCCGGTGATCGGGGGATCGCACAGCCGGTCCAGCGCCGGGACCGCGGGGATGACGACCTCCGACGCCGAGCGGTCGGAGAAGCTGTCCCAGATGCGGGCCGGCGAGCTCGGATCGCTGCACTCCTGGGAACTGGTGACCGCGGTCGACGGCCCCGGCACCCGGATGACCACCTTCCTGTCCGGCTGCCCGCTGCGCTGCCTCTACTGCCACAACCCCGACACGATGGAGATGCGCCGGGGCGAGCCGATCGGCGCCGACGAGCTGCTCAAGCGGATCGGGCGTTACACCAAGGTGTTCGAGGTGACCGGCGGTGGCCTGACCATCTCCGGCGGCGAGCCGCTGATGCAGCCGGCCTTCGTCGCGAACATCCTGCGCGGTGCCAAGGAGCTCGGCGTCCACACCGCGATCGACACCTCCGGCTACCTGGGCGCGCACTGCTCGGACGCCATGCTCGAGGACATCGACCTGGTGCTGCTGGACGTGAAGTCCGGTATCCCGGAGACGTACAAGAAGACCACCGGCCGCGACCTGCAGCCGACCCTGGACTTCGGCCGCCGGGTCGCGGACAGCGGGACCGAGATCTGGATCCGGTTCGTGCTGGTCCCGGGCCTGACCGACGCGGAGGAGAACGTCGAGGCGGTCGCCGACTACGTGTCGACGCTGTCCACGGTCAGCCGGGTCGAGGTGCTGCCCTTCCACCAGATGGGCCAGGACAAGTGGGCCGCTCTGGGCATGACCTACGAGCTGACCGAGACCCGGGCGCCGTCGCCCGAGCTGGTCGAGCGGGTGCGCGGTCAGTTCCGGGCCCGGGGGCTGACGGTCTTCTGAGCCTCAGGGCTCCAGGTGCCCGGTCCGCACCAGGTACGGCGTGATCCCGCCCAGATGGGCCGGCCAGCCCGCGCCGAGGATCATCGCCAGGTCCACCTGCTCGGGACCGTCGACCACGCGGTCGGCCAGCAGCAGCCGGATCTCCTCGCCGAGGCCGCGCAGCACCCGCTCCCGGACGTCCTGCTCGGTCAGGTCACCGGGGGCGCCGAACGCCTCCTGGATCGCCGGATCGACCACCCGGGTGCCGGCCGGTCCCGAACGGGACACCGCGCGTCCCTGCTGCGTGAGCGTGTCCAGACCGGGGGACAGCCGGTACCGGTCGCCCAGATCGCGGTGCAGGCTGCTCAGCACGTGCCCGCCGACGCCCAGCCCGACCAGGTCCAGCAGGGCGAACGGACTCATCGGCAGTCCCAGCGGGTCCAGCGCCCGATCGGCGACCTCCACCGGTGCGCCGTCCTGCACCGACGCCAGCACGTCGGAGAGCATCCGCAGCAGCACCCGGTTCACCACGAACCCCGGGGCGTCGGCGGTCCGCACCACCGTCTTGCCGCACCGGCGGGCCAGATCCGCGGCGGTGGTCACCGCGACCGGGTCGGCGCCGGCGGTGGCGACCACCTCGACCAGGGGCATCCGGTCCACCGGGTTGAAGAAGTGCAGGCCGACCACGCGGCGCGGGTGGTCGAGGCCGCTGGCCATCGCCGTCACGGACAGCGCGGAGGTGTTGGTGGCCAGGATCGTGGTCGACGGCACCACCCGCTCCAGCTCGGCGAACACCTGACGCTTGACCTCCAGCACCTCGGTGACCGCCTCGATCACCAGGTCGGCGTCGGCCAGCGCGGACAGGTCGGTGCCGACGGTGAACAGGTCGGCGACCGTGGGGTCGACCCGGCCCTTGCCGGCCAGCTGGTCGACCAGTGCGGCGATCCGCTCCCGTCCGGCCGCGGCGCGTTCCTCGTCGATCTCCCGCAGGGTCACCGGCACGCCGAGCCGACCGCCGATCAGCACCGCGAGCTGCGCCGCCATCAGCCCCGCGCCGACCACGCCCACCCGGCGGATCTCCCGGGGCAGCGCCTCGGTGGGCGCCGGACGGTGTGCCCGGCCGACCAGGTCCGAGGCGTAGAGCGCGGCCCGGGTCTCGTCCGCGACCAGCAGTTCGGCCAGCGCGTCGTCCTCGGCGGCGAAGGCGGTGTCCCGGTCCTCGGTCGCGGACAGGAGCGCCAGCACGCGGGGGTACGCCGGGGCGGCGCCGTGCAGCCGGGCGTCCAGCGCCTGCCCGGCGGCGTCGGCGGTCGACGGGTCCTCGGCGTCGGGGACCCGGGGTCCGTGGTCGCGGTCCGGGGCGTCGGTGTGGCCCAGCGTCCACTCGATCGCCCGCATGGCGAAGTCCTCGGCGGGCAACACCGCGTCCACCAGGCCGATCCGGGCCGCGGTGCCGGCGTCGGTGAGCCGGCTCTGCGCGGGGCGCTGGATCGCGAGGTCGATCGCGGTCGGCAGCCCGACCAGCCGGGGGAGCAGCCAGGTGCCGCCCCAGCCGGGCACGATGCCGAGGGAGGCCTCCGGCACGCCGAGCGAGCGGACCCCCTCGGCGACCACCCGGTGATCGCAGTGCAGGGCGAGTTCCAGGCCGCCGCCGATCGCGTGCCCGGTGATCCAGGCGACCGTGGGCACCGGCAGCTCGCCGAACGGGCGCAGCGCGGCGTGTCCGAGCTCGGCCAGCGCCCGGGCGTCGGCGGTGTCCCGGAGCCGGCGGGCCACCGTGAGGTCGGCCCCGGCGACGAAGCAGCCCGGACGGCCGGTGACCGCCACCGCGACCAGGCCGTCGCCGTGCTCGGCCACCTGCCGGGTCGCGTCGTACAGCGCCAGCAGTCCGCGGGGGCCGAGGGTGGTCGGGCGGCGGCCGTCCGGGGAGTCGAGCGTGATCACCGCCACCCGCCCGGCCGGTGTGCTGACCTCCTCGACCGTCACCTGGGCCACCTGGTGGTCCGGCTCGGCGGGCAGATCGGCCGGGCACCCGTGCGGGAGCAGCTCGGCGAGCCGGGCGGTGTCCGCCGCCCCCAGGGCTTCCGGCGGCCGGGGCCGATCGGGGGCGGCCGCGGTGGTGACGGGGTCGACGGACGGGCGGATGTGGCGCATGCGGTCTCCCTGGACGACGGTGTCCGGTCGTGCAGGACCCTAACCCGCTGGTGGGAGGCTGTCGCGAGGAGTCAGTCGATCGCGGCGAACGCGGCGGCCAGCGGCTCCGCGATCAGCCCGATCTGCCACTCCCGCGCGCCGCCCTCGCGGAGCCGGGCGGTCAGGCCGTCCACATCCGCGGGAGCGGGCGGAGCCCAGCACACCCGGCGCAGCAGGTCCGGCTGGAGCAGGTTCTCCACCGGCACGTGATGCTGCTCGGACAGCCCGGCGACCAGCTCCCTGGCGGCGGCCAGCCGGGCCGCGGCGGCCGGGTCGCGATCCGGCCAGCTGCGGGGAGGCGGCGGACCGTCGGAGCGCGGTCCCCGGGACGGGGGCAGCTCGTCGTCGGGCAGGGCCAGGGCGGTGTCGATCGCCCGCTGCCAGAGCACGGCGCGGCGACGGGTGCCCTTGCCGGCGAACTGCGGCAGGGCGGTCAGCTGCGGCACCGAGCGGGGCAGGGACTGCGCGGCGGCCAGGATGGCGGCGTCCGGCAGCACCCGGCCGGGGGAGATGTCCCGCTGGCGGGCGTTCTCGTCCCGGGCCTGCCAGAGCGAGCGGACCACGGCCAGGCGGCGCGGGTCGCGGATGGCGTGCACGCCGGACACCCGGCGCCAGGGGTCGACCCGGGGCGCGGGCGGCGGTGCGAGCCGGACCGCCTCGAACTCCTCGGCGGCCCACTGCGCCTTCCCCGCGACGGCCAGCCGCTCGGCCAGCACCTCGCGCAGGTCGACCAGCACCTCCACGTCCAGCGCGGCGTAGCGCAGCCACTGCTCGGGCAGCGGACGGGTGGACCAGTCGACGGCGGAGTGCTCCTTGGCCAGGCCCAGACCGAGCAGCTCGGCGACCACGGCGGCCAGGCCGACCCGGTCCAGTCCGAGCAGCCGGGCACCGAGCTCGGTGTCGAACACCCGGCTCGGCTGCATGCCCTGCTCGGCGAGCGGGTGCAGGTCCTGGGAAGCGGCGTGGAACACCCACTCGACGCCGACCAGGGCATCGGAGAGCGCCGACAGGTCCGGCAGCGCCGCCGGGTCGATCAGCGCGGTCCCGGCACCCTCCCGGCGGAGCTGGACCAGGTAGTTGTGCTGGCCGTAGCGGTAGCCGGACGCGCGCTCGGCGTCCACGGCGACCGGGCCGGTCCCGGCGCCGAACGCGCGCACCACCTCGGCGTAGGCCTCGGGCGTGTCGATCACCGGAGGGATGCCGTCGGCCGGCTCGGTGAGAGGGACGACCGTGGGGCTCTCGTCGGTCGTGCCGCCCTCCCGGGCGACCGGTGTCTCGTCGGCCGGGGTACCGGCCGGAGTCGTCTGCATGCTCCCACCGTAGGGCGTGTCGGACGGCGTGTCGGACGGGCGCGCTGGGCGGGGCGCTATTCCTGCGGTCGCCGGCGCAGGACCCCCACCCCGCATGCCAGGCACCACAGCAGGATCGGGTACGCGGCGATCCGTTCGAACAGGCCGAAGGCGTGCCCGGGGAACCCGAACAGCACGGCGACCGCGAGCAGCCCGATCACGCCCATCGCCACCCCGGCCCACCCGATCGCCCGCCAGCCGTCCAGGCGGCGCAGCGACCAGCCGACCAGCAGGATGCCGGGCAGGCCGCAGCCGATCGCGATCACCGCGGAGGGCACGTGCACCGGCCCCGCGTCCTCCGGGTGCAGGCCGACCGACAGCTCACCCAAGCCGGAGAGCACCAGCAGGACGACGCCGGCCAGGGCGGTCCGGCGCCGGGGGAGCACGGGGCGCAGCAGCACGGCACCCGCGGCCAGCGTCGCCCCGGTGATCGTCCAGGAGATGTTCGCGGTGAGGTGCCAGGGGGAGCACACCTGACGGCCGGAGAACTCCCCGCAGGACACCGCCCCGAGGTCGCTGATCGCGTGGGTGAGCGAGCTGTAGGGCAGGTCCCACGCCGACCGGACGACCAGCAGCACCACGAAGTACTGGATGATCGAGGCCCAGGCCAGCGCACCGATCCGGGTGCGTCGAGTCACCTGGAGACGGTAGCCGATCAGCTGAACAGGCCGGTCCGGATGGAGATCGCGACCAGGGCGGCGCGGTCGCCGGTGCCGAGTTTGCGGGAGATCCGGGCCAGGTGGCTCTTCACGGTGAGCGCGGACAGGCCGAGCTCCTCGCCGATCGCGCGGTTCGAGTAGCCGTCGGCGACCAGGCGCAGCACGCTCAGCTCGCGGGAGGTCAGCTCCGGGCGGGTGTGCGCGGCCCGGGTTCCCGGGGCGGCGGCGAACGGGGCGGCGGCCTCCGCCGGGTCCGGGGCATTGGGGTCGGTGGCGACGGCGCCGCGCAGGCCGCCGGTCAGCAGGGTGACCAGCTCCTGACGCCCGGCCCGGCGGGCGAGCAGGATGACCCGCCCCGATCCGCGGCGACGCAGGTTACGGACCAGGATCGCGGAGTCGCCCGGCTTGAGCTCGGTGACCACGACGCACATCTGGCCCAGTCCCCGGCGCTGCGGTGCACCGGCCGGGCGGCGGGTCTGCACCGCGGCGGCGGATCTGCCGCCCGGGTGCATCGGGTCGTAGCTCACTGCACTGTCCCCCTGATGTTCGGTTGCCTCATCTATCGGCGGATTTCACCCGCGACTTGAGGCTTTCACCCGAATTCGTGGCTCAGTGACGGGGCCCGAGGGCGACGACGCCCTCCGGGAGCGGCGGCAGACCGGCCACCGTGCACAGCAGTTCGCCCCATGCCTGCAGGTGGGGGGCGAGGTTCTCGTCGGCGGCGGTCCAGGACGCCCGCATCTCCAGCTCGCACAGCTCCGGACGCTCGTCGAGCGCGCCGAAGCTCTGGGACAGCACCCGGGTGACCGTGCCGCCGGTGGCACGGATGTCGACGTCCGCGCGGCCGAGCGCCTCGGACAGCCAGCTCCAGGCGACCTCGGCCAGCAGCGAGTCCTGGCCGACCTCCGGCTCCAGCACCGCACGCACCAGGGTCACCAACCGGAACGAGCCCTCCCAGGCGTCCTGCCCGGCGGGGTCGTGCAGGACCACGAACCGGCCGGAGGCCAGCTCGTCGGCGTCCGGATCGTGCCGGCCGGTGCGGACCTCGGCGTTGAGCGCGGCGGTGTAGGGCGCGATCCGGGCCGGACCGGGCACCTCGTCCAGGCTGACCTCGGGCCGCATCGGCACGCCGCGCAGCGAGCGCAGGGCACGGATGAACTCCGGCGGTGCGCTGCGGGGACCGGTGGACATGGCATGGAGGCTAGGGGCGGGCCGTGCGACGGCGGGGCAGGCGCGCCGTGGACACCAGGGCCCGGGCGGGGCGACGGCGACTAGGCTGAACAGGCACGACAGTCGCCTCGTTTTCCCGAAGGAGCACACCCGATGTCCGCTGCACAGATCGGCGTCACCGGCCTGGCCGTCATGGGCCGCAACCTGGCCCGCAACCTGGCCCGTCACGGCTACACCGTCGCGGTGCACAACCGCTCCTACGCCAAGACCGAGTCGCTGATCGCGGACCACGGCGACGAGGGCACCTTCGTGCCGTCCGAGTCGGTCGAGGACTTCGTCGCGAGCCTGGAGCGGCCGCGCAAGGTCATCGTCATGGTGAAGGCCGGCGGTCCGACCGACGCCGTGATCGACGAGCTGGTGCCGTTGCTGGAGGAGGGCGACATCGTGATCGACGCCGGGAACGCGCACTTCCCGGACACCATCCGGCGCGAGGCGGCGCTGAAGGAGAAGGGCCTGCACTTCGTCGGGTCCGGCGTCTCCGGTGGTGAGGAGGGCGCGCTGCTCGGCCCGTCGATTATGCCCGGCGGTTCGCGCGAGTCCTACGCGGTGCTCGGCCCGATCCTGGAGGACATCTCCGCCAAGGTCGACGGCGTGCCGTGCTGCACCTATGTCGGTGCCGACGGTGCTGGACACTTCGTCAAGATGGTGCACAACGGCATCGAGTACGCCGACATGCAGCTGATCGCCGAGGCCTACGACCTGCTCAAGCAGGGGCTGGGCGCCTCCGCGGCCGAGATCGCCGAGATCTTCAAGTCCTGGAACGAGGGCGACCTCGAGTCCTTCCTGATCGAGATCACCGCCGACGTGCTGGCCCACGTCGACGCCGAGACCGGGTCCGCGTTCGTGGACATCGTGCTGGACCAGGCGGAGCAGAAGGGCACCGGCCGCTGGACCGTGCAGAACGGCCTGGACCTCGGGGTGCCGATCACCGGCATCGCCGAGGCCACCTTCGCCCGGGCGCTGTCCGGCTCGGTGCCGCAGCGGGCCGCCGCCGTGCGGGCGCTGCCCGCGTTGGCCGAGGACTTCCACGTCACCGACCGGGAGGCCTTCATCGAGGACGTCCGGCTGGCGCTCTACGCCTCCAAGGTGGTCGCGTACTCGCAGGGCTTCGACCAGATCGCCGCGGCCTCCGCGGAGAACGACTGGCAGATCGACCGCGGCGCGATGGCCCGGATCTGGCGCGGCGGCTGCATCATCCGCGCCCGGTTCCTGAACCGGATCACCGAGGCCTACGAGCGTGACGTGGACCTGCCGCTGCTGCTGTCGGACGAGTACTTCACCTCCGCGGTCGCCAACGGCGTCCCGGCCTGGCGACGGGTGGTGTCGCAGGCCGCGCTGGCCGGGGTGCCGACCCCGGCGTTCAGCTCGTCGCTGTCCTACTACGACGGCGTGCGGGCCGAGCGACTTCCGGCGGCGCTGATCCAGGCGCAGCGCGACTTCTTCGGTGCGCACACCTACCGCCGCACCGACAAGGACGGCACCTTCCACACCGAGTGGTCCGGCGACCGCAGCGAGCAGGACGCGTGACCGCGAGCGGTGCCGTCGTCCGGCCGGTGATCCTGGGCGCCGACATCGGCGTCTACGCGCTGGCCCGCGCGTTCCACGAGGAGTACGGGGTCCGCAGCACGGTGGTCGCCGGGGCGGCGCTGGGTCCGATCGCGGACTCGGCCATCCTGGACGTCCGGCTGGTCGCCGACGGGCACGACCCGCGGCAGCTGGTGGACGAGCTGCTGGCGGTCGCCCGCGAGCACGGCGACGCCCCGGCCCGGCTGGTGCTGCTGGCGAACTCGGACTGGCTGGTCCGGGTGGTCGTCCAGCACCGGACGGAGTTGGAGCCGTTCTACGTGGTGCCGTTCCTGTCCGAGGAGCTGCTGGAGCGGCTCTCCGACAAGGCGTCCTTCGCGGAGGCGGCGGTGGCGGCGGGGCTCTCGGTGCCGCGGACCATCGTGCAGGACTTCTCCGGTGCCGCGGACGACTGGGAGCCGGTGCCGGTGGACGTCGGCTACCCGCTGATCGCCAAGGCGGCCAGCAGCGCGGACTACCAGGAGGTCGAGTTCCCGGGGAAGGCTAAGGTCTTCGAGATCGCCGACGCCGACGAGCTGGCCGCGCTGTGGTCCTCGTTGCGGACCGCCGGCTACCGCGGCCGGTTCGTGGTCCAGGAGCTGATCGGCGGCGACGACACCCAGATGCGGTCGATCACCGCCTACGTCGACGCCCGCGGGTCGATCACCCTGCTGTGCTCGGCGCACGTCCTGCTGGAGGAGCACACGCCCTCCGGTCTGGGGAACCCGGCGGCGATGGTGGTCACCCGGGAGCAGGAGATGCTGGACCAGGCGGCCCGGTTCCTGCGCGAGGTCGGCTACGTGGGTTTCGCGAACTTCGACGTGAAGGTCGACCCGCGGGACGGCAGCTTCCGGTTCTTCGAGGTGAACCCCCGGATCGGCCGGAACAACTACTACGTCACCGCGGCCGGGGCGAACGTCGCGCGGTTCCTGGTCGAGGACCGGGTGCTGGACCACGCGGTGGACCCGGTGGTGGTCGACGGCTCGGTGCTCTACTCGATCCTGCCGCACCGGCTGTTGCTGCGGTACGTGCTCGACCCGGCGCTGGCCGCCCGGGTGCGCGGTCTGATCGCCGCGGGCCGGGTGGCGCACCCGTTGCGCTACCGGGCGGACGCCGGGCTCAAGCGCCGCTGGTACGCGTTCCTGGCCGGGGTGAACCAGGTGCGCAAGTTCCGGCGGCACTACCCCGAGGTCACCGGCACGGGGTTCTGAGCGCGGGTGCTCTGAGCGCGAGGGTTCCGACCACGGGATCCCGACCCGCTGGCCGGAAGGCCCGGTCCCCTGGTGGGGGACCGGGCCTTCTGCCGTCGGCGACGGTCGTGCTCAGCCCAGCTCGGAGGTGCCCAGGTAGAGATGCAGCACCGGCGTGTGCAGCTCCTCGCGGGCCTGGGACGCCCAGTCCTGGTGGAAGGTGTCCTCCAGTGCGTGCGGGTAGGTGGCGACCACCACCTCACGGGCCCCGGTCTCGGTCAGCGCGGCGCGCAGGGCGGGCAGCGGGTCGTCGTCCACCACGGTGCCGGTGGCCCGTGCGCCGGCGGCGGACAGCGCCTCCAGCGACCCGGACAGCTGCTGGGCGGCATCGGCGGTGGCGCGGTCCGGAGCGGGCTCGCGGCCCAGCACCGTGTCGAGCGCCTCGCGCAGCTCGCCCAGGCTCAGCTGGTCCACCAGCGAGACCAGGACGTTGCGCTCGGTGTCCGCCGGGACCAGCACCCGGTAGTCCAGCTGCTCGCCGTCGTGCAGGGAGAGGATGTGCGCCACATCCGCCGAGGTCAGGGTGTCCTCCGTGAGGACCAGGATCGTGTCGGTCACGCCTGCGAGCCTAGCCCGCCGGGCCGCAACAGCCACCGGCCGAGCAGCATCCCGTCGCTGTGGAACAGGTGCGCCGGGCTCGCCGACACGGTGGGGGACAACCAGTCCTGGGTGTGCACCGGCCGGACGCCGGGCCCGCCGGTCAGCACCGGGCTGGTGCTCAGGCACAGCTCGTCGACCAGTCCGGCCGCGGTCAGGTCGCCCAGCAGCCGCGGGCCGCCCTCCGCGAGCACCCGGGTCAGTCCGCGGTCGGCCAGCGCGTCCAGGGCGGCGGCCAGATCGACCGTGGTGTCCCCGGCCACGATCAGCCGGTCCGGGTCCAGCTCGGCCAGACGCGGGTTGCCCGACACGGTGATCACGTAAGGCCGGTCCTCCGGCGCGACGTCCCGGAGTGCGGTCGGCAGCGTGCCGGTCCGGGTGACCAGGGCCAGGGGCAGCCGCTCGTCCTGTCCGCGCTGGGCACGGGCCGCCCGCAGATCGGCGGGGACGCGCAACGGTCCGTAGCCCTCGTCCCGGGCGGTCCCGGCGCCGACCAGCACCACGTCCGCCACCGCGCGCTGCACCCGGAACGCCCGCCAGTCCGCGGGCCCGTTGATGCTGCGCGAACGGCCGTCCGGTCCCTGGGCGGAACCGTCCAGGGTGGCGATCATGTTCGCCCGCACTGCGGTGCTCCGGCCCGGCCGGGGGGCGGGGTGGGCGTAGAAGGCGTGCAGCACCGGCTCGCCCGGCGTCGGGTCGAGGCGCTCACCGGCGCGTTCGGCGGGCAGCAGGATGTCCAGGGTGGGCAGCTCCGGGGGCATGGGGCGAGGGTACGCAGGATCGCGGACGGGTGTGCAGGCGGTGGGGCGCTCGGGTGCCGGGGCGGTCGCCTGTCGCCGGATCGGATCCGGCCGCCTAGGCTGTCCGCCCGTGACCAGCCGCACCACGCCGACGACGGCGTCCCTGACCGACCGGAACCCCCAGGTGGCTCCGGAACGGCTGCTGGCCGAGCGGGTGCCGCCGCCGCACTTCGCCGCCGAGTCCTTCGACACCTACCGACCGGACCCCGGGCACCCGTCCCAGGCCGCCGCCCTCGCCCGGCTGCGCGAGGTCGCGACCACGCTCACCTCCCGGCGCACCGGCCTGTTCCGGCGCAAGGCCCCGGTGCCCGCGGTGTACCTGGACGGCGGGTTCGGCGTCGGCAAGACCCACCTGCTGACCTCGCTGGCATCGGCGGTCGAGAACTCCGCGTACGGCACCTTCGTCGAGTGGACCAACCTGGTCGGGGCGCTCGGCTTCCGGGCCACCGTGGACGCCCTGTCCGACCGGCGCCTGGTCTGCATCGACGAGTTCGAGCTGGACGACCCCGGCGACACCGTGCTGATGTCCCGGCTGCTGCGCGAGCTCACCGACCGCGGCGTCGCGCTGGCCGCCACCTCCAACACACTGCCCGAGTCCCTGGGCGAGGGCCGGTTCGCCGCGGACGACTTCCTGCGGGAGATCCAGGACCTGTCCGGCCGGTTCGAGGTGCTGCGGATCGACGGCCCGGACTACCGCGCCCGCGCCACCGTCACCGACACCACCCCGCTGGACGACGACGCGGTCCGCACCGCGACCGCCGCTGTGCCCGGGGCCACCTGTGACGACTGGTCCGCACTCCTCCGGCACCTGTCCCGCGTGCATCCGTCCCGGTACGGCGCGCTGGTCGAGGGCACCAGCCTGGTCGGCCTCACCGCCGCGGGACCGGTCCCGGACCAGGACGTCGCCCTGCGGCTGGTCGTGCTGGTCGACCGGCTCTACGACCGTGACGTGCCGGTCCTGCTCGGCTCCGCCGGGGCCGGTTCCCTGTTCAGCGAGCAGATGCTGGCCGGGGGCTACCGCAAGAAGTACTACCGCGCACTGTCCCGGCTGGGCGCGCTGGTCGACC
>NZ_JANZKP010000047.1 GCF_025642745.1 Cellulomonas sp. RIT-PI-Y | reverse complement strand
AGGTCGGACCGCCTGGCAACCAAAAGCTTCAACCCCCCTTCACCAACCCCATCACGAGGCCAGATCCAAGAAGCCGAGCCATTTGGCATCAACTACTTAGGCACACTGTTGAGTTCTCAAAGAACAGACGCGCATCCTCTTTCGGCTCCTGGTGGAGCATCCGGCCGGAGGCTTCTTGTTTTCAGCTTACCAGACCATTCCGGCGTGTTTCACCGGCCGTTTCCGGCCCGTTCACTCGCCTGATCTGATCCCGGCACGACCCTGTGGGCGCCGAAGCGCCGAAGGCTCGTCCTGGGGGTCGTCGTCCTTGGGACCAGCCACCGGGTTGAAACCCTCGGTGTCCGTTGCTCCCTGCCGGGCGACTCGGAGAACACTACGCGCGGGCTTCGACGAGCGTCAAATCCGCACGCACGATCGCCCGGATATGGCCTCTGACCTGCACCGATGTCCGGTGGTTCGCGGAGGGAGTCCCTCGACGGGGCCGCTGCCGGCCGACCATCGTTCGGTTGTGGCACCAGCTTGCACGCCTCCACACCGTCCCGCCACCGGAGAGCGACGAGGGGTGGACCCGACGACGTCGGACCCACCCCTCCGGAGCGACCAGGAGCGCTCAGCCGACCACCCGCGCCGCCGCCAGCGTCCGCTTCCCGCGGCGGACCAGCACCCACTGGCCGTGCAGCACGTCGTCGGCGCCGAGCGTCTCGGCGTCGTCGGTGAGCTTGCGGTTGTTGAGGTACCCGCCGCCCTCGGCGATCGCACGGCGCGCGGCGCCCTTGGACGGCACGATCCCGGTGGCGGCCAGCACGTCGACGATCGGGTCGCCGATCCGCACCTCCGCGGTGGGCAGCTCGGCGGTGGCAGCGGCCAGGGTGGCCTCGTCGAGCACGGCCAGCTCTCCCCCGCCGAACAGCGCGCGGGATGCGGCGATCACCTTGTCGGTGGCGTCGGCACCGTGCACCAGTGCGGTCACGTCGTAGGCCAGGGCCCGCTGCGCCTCACGGGCGGCCGGGCGCTCGGCGGTGATCCGTTCCAGCTCGGCGATCTCCTCCTGGGTGCGGAAGGTGAACACCTTGAGGAAGCCGATCACCTCGGCGTCGTCGGTGTTGAGCCAGAACTGGTAGAACGCGTACGGGCTCATCAGCTCCGGGTCGAGCCAGATCGCCCCGCCCTCGGACTTGCCGAACTTGGTGCCGTCCGCCTTGGTGATCAGCGGCGTCGTCAGGGCGTGCACCGTCGCGCGCTCGCTCTTGCGGATCAGCTCCACGCCGGACAGCAGGTTGCCCCACTGGTCGTTGCCACCGGTCTGCAGCGTGCAGCCGTGCCGGCGGTACAGCTCCAGGAAGTCCATCCCCTGCAGGATCTGGTAGCTGAACTCCGTGAAGGAGATGCCGTCCTCGCTGGCCAGTCGGCGGGCGACCGTGTCCTTGGCAAGCATCGTGCCGAGGCGGTAGTGCTTGCCGACCTCACGCAGGAAGTCGATCGCGGACAGCTCGCCGGTCCAGTCCAGGTTGTTGACCATCCGGGCCGGGTTGTCGCCGTCGAAGTCCAGGAACCGGCCGATCTGGGCCTGCAGGCGGCCCACCCACTCGGCGACGGTGTCCTTGGTGTTCAGCACCCGCTCCCCGGACATCCGCGGGTCACCGATCAGACCGGTGGCACCGCCGACCAGTGCCAACGGGTGGTGCCCGGCGCGCTGCAGGTGGCGCATGACGATCAGCTGCACCAGGTGTCCGTGGTGCAGGCTCGGGGCCGTCGGGTCGAAGCCGGTGTAGAACGTCTGCGGGCCGGAGTCGAAGGCGGCGCGCAGCGCCTCGAGGTCGGTGTTCTGGGCGATCAGCCCGCGCCAGGCGAGCTCATCCAGAATGTGGGTCACGTCGTACTCCTTGAAGATCTCCCGTGCGGGCCTGCCGCACAGTCTGCCGGGGACCGGTCGGCCGGCGATGGTGCCGCGCCCGGACCGGTGCAGGGACTCAGGCCGACGTCGCCCCGTCTGGCGGGCTGTTCCTCGACGTCGGCCGGCGATACGCGGGCCGGTACGCGGACACGGTCGGGTCCCCGGTGATCCACAGCCGCCACGGGAACCGCCGGGGGTCGCCGCCGTCACCGCTCACGCCGACCCGCGGACCTGTGGCGTGGGGCGGGCGCGAGTCGTCCGGACGCCGCCGCAGCACCAGGTCGCCCTCCGGCTCGGTCACATCGGCGCCGTTCGCGGTGAGGTCGACCCCGAGCGCCACGGTCAGCCGGGCCGGGCCGCGCGCG
Organism: Cellulomonas sp. RIT-PI-Y; assembly: GCF_025642745.1. Taxonomy (GTDB): domain Bacteria; phylum Actinomycetota; class Actinomycetes; order Actinomycetales; family Cellulomonadaceae; genus Cellulomonas. The sequence goes on along the minus strand of NZ_JANZKP010000047.1, from coordinate 24,763 downwards.
ATCTGCCGGTCGGAGTCGACCACTCCGGCCGCGGCACGGCGGGACCGCGCGAGGCCCGCACCGTCGACGACTTCCCCGGCCCGGAGCAGCACGGCGGAGGCGTGCCCGGCGGGACCGGTCACGATGTTCATGCAGTGGTGCAGGCCGAGGTGGCGGTAGACGTAGATCCGGCCCGGCTCTCCGAACATGACGGCGTTGCGGGCGGTGCGACCGCGGAACGCGTGCGAGCCCGGGTCGTCGTCCCCGTCGTAGGCCTCGACCTCGGTGAGGCGGACCGTGACGTCGCCGTCGGGAGAACGCACGGTGAGCAGCGCGCCGAGCAGGTCCGCGGCGACGTCGAGGGCGGGTCGCTGGTACCAGCTGCGCGCCGGGGCGGGCAGGGCGTCGACCGGGATCGGCAGCGCGGGCTCGAGCGGCTCCGTGGACGCCCGGGCAGCGGAACCGGTCCCACGGGGGGCGACGGGGTCCGGTGCCTGGCTCACGGGCTCATCCTGCCGTATCGGTGCCGGGGACGGGGTCGGTGCTCACGGGATGAGTCGGCCGTGCCCGTCCAGGCGGAGGTCGGCCCGGGCGCGGGTGTCCTCGGCGGCGTAGAGAGCGCGCTCCTCGGCCATCCAGCGCAGCCAGTGCGGCCGGGCCGCGTCGCCGTCGCGGGCCAGGCCCCGGGCGAGGCGTTCGGCGTCGTCGGTCTCGACCCAGATCAGCAGGCTGGCCCAGGTGGACGGCAGGCGGGAGCCGGCGCCGCAGCCCTCGACGAGGAGGTGATCGGCGGCCGGGACCGGGTGGGACTCGGCCAGGGACTCGGTCAGCCAGTCGTAGCGGCGGTACGCCGCCGGTCGGTGGTCCGCCAGCGGTCGCAGGACCTCGGCGTGCAGACGGTCGACTCCGGCGGCCAGACCCGACCAGCCCGGGTAGAGGTCGTCCATGTGCACGACCGGCGCGTGGTCGAGTGCGGCGGAGAGCACCGAGGCCAGGGTGGTCTTGCCGGAACCGGCCGGGCCGTCGATCAGGATCAGGCGGGTCGGGCCGAGCCGGGCGGGGGCGGAGCGCAGGTGGGCCGAGACCGCGGCGAGCACCGGGTCGGTCGGGTCCTCGGGGGACGTCGACCGACCCGGGCCGGGATCCGGACGGGTCACCTCAGCGGGCCCAGTCCCGCAGCTGTGCGGCGCGGTCACGGGCGCGGCCGAGCTGCTCGGCGACCCGGACCGGGGCGGTGCCGCCGCGGGCGTCCCGGGAGGCGACCGAGCCCTCGACGGTGAGCACCTCGCGGACCGCGGGGGTCAGATGCTCGGAGATCGCGGACAGCTCGTCGTCGGTGAGCTCCCAGAGCTCGATCGCCGGGCTGTGCTGCTCGCAGGCCCGGACACAGGCGCCGGCGACCTCGTGCGCGATCCGGAACGCGACGCCCTGCCGGACCAGCCACTCGGCGATGTCCGTCGCGAGCGAGAAGCCCTGCGGGGCCAACGAGGCCATCCGGTCCGTGTCGAACCGCAGGGTCGCCACCATCCCGGCGAAGGCGGGCAGCAGGACGGACAGGGTGTCGACCTGGTCGAAGACCGGCTCCTTGTCCTCCTGCAGGTCGCGGTTGTAGGCCAGCGGCAGGCTCTTGAGGGTGGTGAGCAGACCGGTGAGGTCGCCGACCATCCGGCCCGCCTTGCCCCGGGCCAGCTCGGCCACGTCCGGGTTCTTCTTCTGCGGCATGATGCTCGACCCGGTCGAGTAGGCGTCGTCCAGGCGGGCGAAGCCGAACTCGTGGGTGGACCAGAGCACGATCTCCTCGGCGAACCGGGACAGGTCGACGCCGAGCATGGCGGCGACCCAGGCGAACTCGGCGACGACGTCCCGGCTGGCGGTGCCGTCGATCGAGTTCTCCACCGAGGAGTCGAAACCGAGGTCGGTGGCCACCGCGACCGGGTCCAGCCCGAGCGAGGAACCGGCCAGCGCGCCGGAGCCGTAGGGCGACACCGCGGCGCGGCGGTCCCAGTCGGTCAGGCGCTCGACATCGCGCAGCAGCGGCCAGGCGTGGGCCAGCAGGTGGTGGGCGAGCAGCACCGGCTGGGCGTGCTGCAGGTGGGTGCGACCGGGCATGATCGCCTCCCCCGCGGCGCCGGCCTGGGCGATCAGGGCGTCCACCACGTCCAGGGTCAGACCGGCGAGGTGCCGGGCCTCCTGGCGCAGGTACATCCGCACCAGGGTGGCGATCTGGTCGTTGCGGGACCGGCCGGCCCGCAGCCGGCCGCCGAGGTCGGCGCCCGCCCGCTCGATCAGGCCGCGCTCCAGGGCGGTGTGCACGTCCTCGTCGTCCGGGGCCGGGACGAAGTCGCCCGAGCGCACGTCGGCGAGCAGCCGGTCCAGGGCGTCGAGCATCCCGGCCAGCTGGTCGTCGGTCAGCAGGCCGGCCGCGTGCAGCACCCGGGCGTGCGCCTGCGACCCGGCGACGTCCTGGGGGGCCAGCCGCCAGTCGAAGTGCGTGCTGACCGACAAGGCAGCCAGCGCGTCGGACGGACCGCCGGCGAACCGGCCGCCCCAGAGCGCGACGTGCTCAGACACCGATGCCGCCCTGCTCGCCCAGGTCCTCGCCGTGACCGAACTTCACGTCGCGGGCCGCGGCCAGCTTGGAGGACAGGCCGTAGATCTCGATGAAGCCACGGGCAGCGGCCTGGTCGAAGGTGTCGCCGGTGTCGTAGGTGGCCAGGTTGAAGTCGTACAGCCCGGAGTCGGTGCGACGACCGGTGACCGTGGCGCGGCCGCCGTGCAGCTCCATCCGGATCTCGCCGGAGACGTAGCGCTGGGTGTCGTCGATGAAGGTGTCCAGCGACTTCTTCAGCGGGGAGAACCACTGGCCGTCGTAGACCAGCTCGGTCCAGCGCTGCTCGACCTGGCGCTTGAACCGGGCCTGCTCACGCTCGACCGTGACGTTCTCCAGCTCCTGGTGCGCGGCGATCAGCGCGATGGCGCCGGGGGCCTCGTAGACCTCGCGGGACTTGATGCCGACCAGGCGGTCCTCGACGATGTCGATCCGGCCGATGCCCTGGGCGCCGGCCCGGCGGTTCATCTCCTGGATCGCCTGCAGCGGGCTGACCGCCACGCCGTCCAGCGCGACCGGGACACCCCGCTCGAAGGTGATGACGACCTCGTCGGCGACCGGCGGGAAGGTCGGGTCGTCGGTGTAGGTGTAGACGTCCTTGGTCGGACCGTTCCAGATGTCCTCCAGGAAGCCGGTCTCTACCGCGCGCCCCCAGACGTTCTGGTCGATCGAGAACGGGTTGTGCTTGGTGGTGGCGATCGGCAGCTGCTTGCGCTCGGCGAACTCGATCGCCTTGTCGCGGGTCAGCGCCAGGTCGCGGACCGGGGCCAGGCACTTCAGGTCCGGGGCGATGGAGGTGATGCCGACCTCGAACCGGACCTGGTCGTTGCCCTTGCCGGTGCAGCCGTGCGCGACGGTGGTGGCGTCGAACTGGCGGGCGGCGCGGACCAGGTGCTTGACGATCACCGGGCGGGACAGGGCGGAGACCAGCGGGTAGCGGTCCAGGTACATGCCGTTGGCGCGCAGGGCGGGCATGCAGTACTCGGCGGCGAACTCGTCGCGGGCGTCGGCCACGTAGGCCTCGACCGCGCCGCAGTCCAGGGCACGACGGCGGATGGTCTCCAGGTCCTCACCGCCCTGGCCGACGTCGACCGCCACCGCGATCACCTCGGCACCGGTGGCCTCGGCGATCCAGCCGATGCCCACGGAGGTGTCCAGTCCGCCGGAGTAGGCGAGGACGACGCGCTCAGTCATGGATTTTCCTCACGTTTCGTGTATCAGGGTTCAGGCGGTGCCGGCCGAGGCCAGCTCCAGGAATCGGGCGGCCAGCGCGCTGCCCTCGGTGCCCTCGCGGGCGATCACCAGGATGGTGTCGTCGCCCGCGATCGAGCCCAGCACCGCGGGCAGCACCGAGTGGTCGATCGCGGAGGCCAGGAACTGCGCCCCGCCGGGCGGCGTGCGCAGCACGACCAGGTTCTGGTTGGCCTCGGCGGTGACCAGCAGTTCGCCGCAGAGCCGGGCCAGCCGAGCGGCCAGCGCCTCGGTGTCGGCGACCGGGGTCGGGGTGCGGTCGCCGCCCTCGGCCGGGACGGCGTAGGCCAGTGCTCCGTGCGGGGTGCGGATCTTCACCGCGCGCAGCTCGACCAGGTCCCGGGACAGGGTGGCCTGGGTGACGGTGACCCCGTCGGCGGCCAGCAGGTCGGCGAGCTCGGACTGCGAGTGCACGGACTGCCGGGCCAGCAGACCGGTGATCAGGGCGTGCCGGGCGGCCTTGGTGCTGGGCACCCGGCCGGTGGAGGTGGCGGGTTCGGTCATGCGCGCTCCAACAGCCAGACCAGCAGCGCCTTCTGCGCGTGCAGGCGGTTCTCGGCCTCGTCCCAGACCACCGACTGCGGCCCGTCGATGACGTCGGCGGCGATCTCCTTGCCCCGGTAGGCGGGCAGGCAGTGCAGGATCAGCGCATCGGGGGCGGCATGCCCGATCAGGTCCGAGGTCACGGCGAACGTGTCGAACCGGTCGCTGCGGGCCAGCGACTCGTTCTCCTGGCCCATCGACACCCAGGTGTCGGTGGCGATGGCGTCCGCACCGGTCACGGCGGCGATCGGGTCGGTGCCGACCTGGACCGAGCCACCCGTGGTCACGGCGATCCGCTCGGCGGTCGCCACCACCTCCGGATCGGGCAGGTAGCCGCTCGGGCCGGCGATCCGGACGTGCATCCCGGCGGTGGCACCGCCCAGCAGGTAGGAGTGCGCCATGTTGTTGGCCGCGTCCCCGACGTAGGTCAGGGTCTGGCCGGGCAGGGCGGCCACTCCCCCGCGATGCTGCGCGACCGTCATCAGGTCGGCCAGGATCTGGCACGGGTGGAACAGGTCGGTCAGGGCGTTGACCACCGGCACCGAGGCCGCGGCGGCCATCCGGTCGATGTTCTCCTGGGCGAAGGTGCGCCACACGATCGCGGCGACCTGGCGGTCCAGCACCCGGGCGGTGTCCTCGATCGGTTCACCGCGCCCGAGCTGGGAGGAACCGGAGTCCATCACCAGCGGGTAGCCGCCGAGCTCGGCGATTCCGACCGAGAACGAGACCCGGGTGCGGGTGGACGGCTTGTCGAACAGCACGGCCACGGCACGCGGCCCGGTCAGCGGGGTGCGGGCGAACCGGTCGGCGCGCAGATCGAGGGCGAGCTGCAGCACCTCGGCCTGGTCGGCCTGGCTCAGGTCGTCGTCGCGCAGGAAGTGGCGGATCGCCCGGGGCGCGGTCATGCGGAGGCCTCCAGGGTGTGCGGCAGGGCCGCCAAGAAGGCGGTGAAGGTGGCGGCCTGCTCGGTGGTGAGCAGGTAGGGCGGCGCGAGCCGGAGGGTGCTCGGCGTGCACGGGTTCACGATGAAGCCGGCCGACAGGGCCTGGGCGGCCACCTGGGCGGCGACCGGGGCGGCGAACTCGATCGCGATCAGCAGTCCGGCGCCACGGACCTCGGTGATCGACGGGTGCGCGGCGGCCAGTTCCTCCCGCCACGCGGCACCGAGCCGGTCGACATGGGCCAGCAGGCCGTCCCGTTCGATCACGCCGATGGTGGCGAGCGCAGCGGCTGCTGCGACCGGGTTCCCGCCGAAGGTGGTGCCGTGCTGCCCGCGACCGAGCAGGGTGGCCGCGCGCTCGCCGTAGGCCACCACCGCACCGATCGGGATGCCGCCGCCGAGCGCCTTGGCCAGCGTGACGACGTCGGGGGTGATCCCACCGCCGATCTCGGGTCGATGGCTGGCCAGCCAGGCGCCGGTGCGGCCCATACCGGACTGCACCTCGTCCAGGACCAGCAGCGCGCCGTGCTCGGCGGTCAGCCCCCGTGCGCGCGCCAGATAGCCCGGTGGCATGGCCCGGACGCCGACCTCGCCCTGGATCGGCTCGACGACCAGCGCGGCGACGGTCTCGCCGTCGGCGAAGGCGGCCTCCAGCGCGGCGGTGTCGCCGAACGGCAGGAACTCGACCCCGGCGGGCAGCGGCTCGAAGGGCTCGCGGTAGGCGGCCTTCGAGGTCATGGCCAGCGCCCCGAGCGTCCGGCCGTGGAAGGAGCCCTCCAATGCCAGGATCCGGGTGCGGCGGCCGGAGTCGTTGTTGCGCCGGGCCATCTTGAACGCGGCCTCGTTCGCTTCGGCGCCGGAGTTCGCGAAGAACACCCGGGAGCCGTCCGGGGCACCGGTCAGGCCGATCAGCCGCTCGGCCAGCGCGATCTGGGTCGGGCTGGCGAAGAAGTTGGAGATGTGGCCGATGGTGCCCAGTTGCGCGGAGACCGCGGCGGTCAGCGTCGGGTGCGCGTGGCCCAGGGCGTTCACCGCGATGCCGCCGAGCAGGTCCAGGTAGCGCCGGCCGTCGGCGTCCCAGACGTAGCAGCCCTCGCCGCGGACCAGCACGCGCTGCGGCGGGCCGAAGGTGTCCATCACCGCGCCGGAGTAGCGCTGGGTCCAGTGCACCACCGAGTCGGTGCCGGTCAGGTCGAGTTCGGTCATCAGTGCCGCACCTCCGGGTGGACCAGCGGGATCGGTGCGGTGAAGGGCGACGGCACCGGCTCGTCGTCGGGCAGCACCATGGTGCCGATGCCCTCGCTGGTGAAGACCTCGACCAGCACCGAGTGCGCGGCGCGGCCGTCGATCACGTGCGCCCGGCCGACTCCGCCGGTCACCGCGCGCCAGCAGGCCTCCATCTTGGGCCGCATGCCGGACGCGAGCCCGGGCAGCAGCTCGGCCAGCGCGGAGGCCCGGATGCGCCGGACCAGGGAGCCCTTGTCCGGCCAGTCGGTGTAGAGCCCCTCGACGTCGGTCAGCACGATCAGCTTGCGGGCCTCCAGTGCGACGGCCAGTGCGGCCGCCGCGGTGTCGGCGTTCACGTTCAGCACCTGGGTCGGGTCGTCCAGGTCGGGGGCGACCGTGGAGACCACCGGGATCCGGCCGGCGTCCAGCAGGTCGAGCACCGCGCCGGGGTTGACCTCGACCACGTCGCCGACCATGCCGACGTCCACCTGCTCGCCGTCGACCACCGCGGTGCGGCGCCGGGCCTGCAGCAGACCGCCGTCCTCGCCGGAGAGGCCGACCGCGTAGGGGCCGTGCGCGTTCAGCAGGCCGACCAGCTCCCGGGAGACCTGGCCGGTGAGCACCATCCGGACGACGTCCATCGCCTCCGGGGTGGTGACGCGCAGTCCGCCGCGGAACTCGCTGACGATGCCGAGCTTGTCCAGCATGGCGCTGATCTGCGGGCCGCCACCGTGCACCACGACGGGGCGCAGCCCGACCTGCCGCAGGAAGACCATGTCCTCCGCGAAGGCGCGCTTGAGCCGGTCGTCGACCATGGCGTTGCCGCCGTACTTGACCACGACCAGCGAGCCGGCGAACCGCTGCAACCAGGGCAGGGCCTCCAGCAGCACCTCCGCCTTCTGGTCCGGGCGCAGGTCGGTGTGGATGTCGAAGTCGTCGGGCATGAGGTCGCTCATGTGGAGTACGCGCTGTTCTCGTGGACGTAGTCGTGGGTCAGGTCGTTGGTCCAGATGGTGGCGGTGGCGTCCCCGGCGTGCAGGTCGACCTCCACCCGCACCTCCCGGTGGGCCGCCAGGTCCACGCCCTCGCGCGGGTCGCCGACTCCCCCGGCCCGGCAGACCTGGACGCCGTTGATCGCGACGTCGATCAGGGCCGGGTCGTAGGGGGCCACCTCCTCGGGCACGGTGCCCGCGGCGGCCAGCACCCGGCCCCAGTTCGGGTCGTTGCCGAAGACCGCGGCCTTGAACAGGTTGGAGCGGGTGATCGCCCGGGCCACCGCGACCGCGGCGTCCTCCGTGCTGGCGTTCGTCACCGTGACGGCGATGTCGTGGCTGGCGCCCTCGGCGTCGGCGACCAGCTGGCGGGCCAGGTCGTCGCTCACGGCGCGCAGGGCCTCGGCGAAGTCGGCGGCGGCGGGGGCGATCCCGGAGGCACCGGAGGCGAGCAGCAGCACGGTGTCGTTGGTGGACATGCAGCCGTCGGAGTCGACCCGGTCGAAGGTGGTCCGGGTCGCGGCCCGCAGCGCGGCGTCGGCCTGCTCGGCGGTCAGCACGGCGTCGGTGGTGAGGACCACCAGCATGGTGGCCAGCCCGGGGGCGAGCATGCCCGCACCCTTGGCCATGCCGCCGATCGACCAGCCGTCGTGACCGGCGGACGCCTGCTTGGACACGGTGTCGGTGGTCATGATCGCGGTGGCGGCGTCCGGGCCGGCGTCCGGGCTGAGCCCGTCGACCGCGGCGGTGATGCCCGGCAGCAGCAGGTCCATCGGCAGCCGCTCGCCGATCAGGCCGGTGGAACAGACCAGCACGTCGCCGGGCGAGGTGTCCAGGACGGCGCCGACGTGCTCGGCGGTGGTGTGCGTGTCGCCGAAGCCCTCCGGTCCGGTGCAGGCGTTCGCTCCGCCGGAGTTCAGGACCACGGCGTGCGCGACGCCGTCGGAGACCGCCTGACGGGACCAGACCACCGGCGCGGCGACGATCCGGTTGCTGGTGAACACCCCGGCCGCCACCTGGAGCGGGCCGTCGTTCACCACCACCGCGACGTCGGGCTTGCCGGAGGGCTTCAGACCGGCGGTGACACCGGCGGCACGGAAGCCCGCGGGGACGGTGACGCTCACGGGGCCACCCCTTCCACGGTCAGGCCCAGGGACTCGGGCAGGCCGAGGGCGAGGTTCAGGGACTGGACGGCGGCACCGGCGGTGCCCTTGACCAGGTTGTCCAGGGCGCACACGGCGACCACCCGGCCGGCCTTCCGGTCCACGGTGACCTGCACCAGGGCGGTGTTCGCGCCGGTGGTCCAGCCGGACGCCGGCCACTGGCCCTCCGGCAGCAGCTGGACGAAGGGCTCGTCGGCATAGGCGGTCGCCCAGGCCTCGCGCACGTCGTCCGCGGTGCTGCCCGCGGCGAGCGGGGCGGTGATGGTGGCGAGGATGCCCCGGGACATCGGCACCAGCACCGGGGTGAAGGACAGCCGGGCCTCCGGCACGCCGAGATTCTGCAGGATCTCCGGCACGTGCCGATGCGTGCCGCCGACCGCGTAGGGCACGGCCGAACCCGCGGCCTCGGCGGCCAGCAGGTGCGGTTTGAGGCTGCGACCCGCCCCGGAGTAGCCGACCGACAGCACGGCGACCAGGTCGGGGTCGATCACGCCGGCGGCGACGCCGGGCTGGATCCCGAGGGTCACCGCGGTGACGTTGCACCCCGGCACCGCGATCCGCCGGGTGCCCGCGAGCGCCGCGCGCTGGGCGGCCGGGGTGGACTCCCCCGCGTGCATCAGCTCGGGCATGCCGTAGGGCCAGGTCCCGGCGTGCGCGCTGCCGTAGTACTCCTGCCAGGCGGCGGGGTCGGTCAGGCGGTGGTCGGCACCGAGGTCGACCACGATCGTCTCCGGGGGCAGGGCCGCGGCGATCTCCCCGCTGGCACCGTGCGGCAGGGCGAGGACCACGACGTCGTGCCCGGCCAGCGTGTCGACGTCGGTCGGGGTCAGGACACGGTCGGCGAGGCCGCGCAGGTGCGGGGCGTGCTGACCGAGCGGGGTACCGGCGTTGGAGTGCGCGGTGAGCGCACCGATCCGCGCCTCGGGGTGGGCGAGCAGCAGACGCAGGGTCTCGCCACCGGCGTAACCACTGGCGCCTGCCACGGCGACGGAGAACGACATGTGCATGATCATACATCCGACTGCACGTCGATTCATCATGCGCGCCGCGTGTCAGAGGATCGGGAGCCGCACCGCCGCGGGTTCCGGGTCGCTCGCGAGCCGGGCGTGGGTCTCGACGTCGAAGCGTTCGTCACCGTAGCGGAGCTTGGCCCGCTCCACTCCCTCGGCCCGGAAGCCCGCGGCGGTGGCCACCGCGCAGGAGGCGGGGTTGTTGACCCGGTGGCCGAGTTCCAGGCGGAACAGCCCGTCCGCGAACGCCTCGGCGGCCACCGTCGCCAGTCCCCGCGCGGCGAGTCCGTGCCCGCGCGCCGCCAGGGTGAGCCAGTACGACACCCAGCCGGTGTCGTGCCGCCGCTCGATCCCGGTGACCGCGACGTTCCCGACCACCCGGCCGTCCCACACGATCGCACGGACCAGCCGCGTGCCGGCGGGGGTCAGGTGCCGGTCGATGTGCGCGGCCACCGCACCCCGGCCCAGGGGTGTGTCCGGGTCGAGTCCGCCCAGCTGGCGCACCAGGTCCGGGTCGGCCCGCAGCGCGTCGGCGAGGTCGTCGGCGTCCGCGGCGTACCAACGGCGCAGGTGGGCATCGATCACGGCCTCATCCTGGCACTAGCGTGGTGCCCTGTGACCGCAGCGCTGCACACCCCCGACCGCACCCCCGACTCCCCCGGCACCGTCCTGGTGCTCGCCGGTGGCGGGTACCAGGACCGCTCCCCGCACGAGTGCGAGGACGTCAGCCGCTTCCTGGCCGACCACGGGGTGCGCGCCGCCTGGCTGGACTACCCGGTGGCCCCGGCGCGCTACCCGGATGCGCTGCACCAGGTGCTGATCGCCCTGGCCCGGTTGCGGGAGCGCGGACCGGTGGCGGTCCTGGGCTTCTCCGCCGGAGGGCACCTCGCCGGGACCGCGGCCACCGCGACCGCCGAGGAGCTGGCCGACGCCGCCGCGCTCGGCGGACTGGAGCTCGCCCAGGTGCGCCGGCCGGACGCCGCCGTGCTCTGCTACCCGGTGGTGTCGATGGTCGACCACCCGCACCTCGGATCCCGGCTGAACCTGATCGGGGTGCCGGACGACGCCCCGGCCCGCGCCCTGTCCGTGGAGCTGCGAGCCGATGCCCGGACGCCGCCCGTGTTCGCCTGGCACACCGCCGACGACGCGGTGGTCGGCGTGGAGCACTCGCTGGCGCTGACCGCGGCACTGCGGCGGCACCAGGTGCCGGTGGAGCTGCACGTGTACCCGCACGGCCGTCACGGGCTCGGACTCGCCCCCGGCGAGATCGACTGGACCACACCGCTGCTGCGCTGGCTGACCGAGCAGGGAATCGCCTGACCGGCCCTCGTGTTGGCGCCGGTATGCACGCGATCATCGCCACCGCCGCAGGTGGCCCCGACGTCCTGGACCTGATCGAGGTCGACGACCCGGCACCCGGCCCGCGCGACCTGCTGGTCCGCACCGTGGCCGCGGGGGTCAACTTCATCGACACCTACCGGCGAGCCGGGGTCTACCCGATGACCTACCCGCACGTGGTCGGCTCCGAGGGCGCCGGCGAGGTGGTCGCGGTCGGCTCGCAGGTCGAGGGATTCGCCGTGGGCGACCTGGTGGCCTGGGCCGACGCGCCGTCCTCCTACGCCGAACTGGTCGTGGTGCCCGCCCGGGCCGCGCTGCCGGTGCCCGCGAGGGTGGACCCGGTGGTCGCCGCCGCGCTGCCGTTGCAGGGCATGACGGCGCACTACCTGGTCGCCTCCACCTTCCCGGTGTCCGAGGGCCAGGAGGTGCTGGTGCACGCCGGTGCCGGCGGGGTCGGTCTGCTGCTGACCCAGCTCGCGGTGGCCCGTGGCGCGCGGGTGATCAGCACGGTGGGCACCCCGGAGAAGGAGGAGCTGGCCCGCGCGGCCGGGGCCTCGGACGTGATCCGGTACACCGAGCTGCAGGACCTGACCGAGGAGCTGCCCGCCATCGTGCGCGGGCTCACCGGCGGCAAGGGCGTGCACACCGTGTTCGACGGGGTCGGGAAGTCGACCTTCGACGCGTCGCTGGCCTCCCTGCGGCCGCGTGGCGGACTGGCGCTGTTCGGCGGCGCGTCCGGGCAAGTCCCGCCGTTCGACCCGCAGCTGCTCAACCGGGCCGGGTCGGTGTTCCTGACCCGCCCGACCCTCGCGCACTACACCGCGAGCGTCGAGGAGACCCGCTGGCGTTCCGGCGAGCTGTTCGCCACGGTGGCCGACGGCACGCTGGACGTGCGGATCGGCGCGCAGTACCCCCTGGAGGAGGCCGCCGAGGCGCACCGTGCGCTGGAGGGCCGCGAGACCACGGGAAAGGTGGTCCTGGTCGCATGAGCAACGCACTGACCGTGGAGATCTGGTCGGACATCGCCTGCCCGTGGTGCTACATCGGCAAGCGCCGGTTCGCCGCCGCGCTGGAACGGTTCCCGCGCCGGGACGAGGTGCAGGTGATCTGGCGTTCCTTCGAGCTGGACCCGACCGCCGAGCACTCCCACGAGCACCCCGGCATGACCGAGGCGCAGCTGCTGTCCGAGCGCAAGGGACTGCCCGAGGACCAGGTGCGCCAGATGTTCGCCCAGGTGACCCAGGTCGCCGCGGGTGAGGGCCTGGTCTACGACTTCGACAGGGTGGTGCCCGCCAACACCTTCGACGCGCATCGCCTGGTGCACATCGCCGGGGACCGGGGCGCGGAGCTGGTCGAGCGGCTGATGAGCGCGCACTTCGAGCACGGCCGGGTGCTGGACGACACCGACGAGCTGCTCGCGATCGCCACCGAGGCCGGGCTGGACGCCGGCACCGTGCGTGCGGCGTTGGCGTCCGACGAGGGTGCGGGCGCGGTGCGCGCGGACGAGGCCGAGGCGCAGGCGCTGGGCGTGAACGGCGTGCCGTTCTTCGTCGCCGACCGGCGGATCGCGGTCTCCGGTGCCCAACCGGTCGAGGTCTTCACCCAGCTGCTGGACCAGGCGTTCCCGGCCCCGACGCCGAGCTTCATCACCGTGCCCGGCGCGGACTCGGCCGAGGCATGCGGACCGGACGGCTGCTGAGCGCGCACGCACGCGGGGCCGGACAGCCCTGAGACCGGCGTGCAGGCAGGCACGACCGAGGCCCGGGACCCCTGCACAGGGTCCCGGGCCTCGGTCGTGTGCGGTCAGCGGATGCGGATGCTGACCGGGTTGCTGGTGCTGCCCGCGACCGTGCCGGGGTCGGCGGGCACGAAGGTCGCGGTGAACGCGTGCGTGCCGACCGAGGTCGAGCGCGGCACGGTGGTCAGCGCGATGCCGAGCACCACCCGCGACCGGGCGATCACGGTGTCACCGTCCCGGAACTCGACCGTGCCGCTCGGGAACCACTGGCCCTCGACCCGCACCGTGGAGATCAACACCGCCGGGAGCAGCGCGCCCTGGGGCTGACTGCTCCGGGTGGTGATCAGGTGGGTGCTGGACTCCAGGAGCGCCGGGCCTGCCGGCTCGGAGACGGTCAGCGGCACGGTGGCCGTGGTCCCGCTCGGCGCCGCGACCAGGGACACGGTGTGCGCCCCGGCCGTGGTGCCCGCCGGCACCGTCACGGACACCGAGCCCGCACCGGCGGCCAGGGTGGCCGAACCGATGGAGGTGCCGTCCAGCTGGACGTCCAGCGCGGTGTTCTCCGGTGCGCCCAGGCTGGTCAGGTTCAGCCCGGCGACGTCGAAGGCCAGCTGCTCACCCGCGGCGGTCTCCGGCAGGGTGGGCACCTCGACCGCGCGCTCGGCGAAGTCCGGGCTCAGCCCGGGGTTGGCCTGCAGGTAGGCGATCCACGCCTCCCGGTCGACCAGGCCCGAGTCCGTGGTGCCGGTGCCCTCGGTGAACACCCGGAAGTTGTCCCCGCCCTGGGCCAGGAAGGAGAACGTCCCCACCCGGTACTCGGCGGCGGCGTCCAGCGGCTCGCCGTCCACCGTCACAGAGGTGATCCGCTCCCCCGCCGTGGCGTCGGAGTCATAGGTGTAGGAGACGTTGTCCGAGAGCCCCAGCTGCAGGTACGGACGCGAGGGCACGGTGCCGTCCGCGTTCGTCTGCCACTGCTGCTCGAGCATGGTCTCCACCTGCGCACCGGTCAGCGTGGTGGTCCAGAGGTTGTTCACGAACGGCAGCACCGCGTTGGCCTCGGCGTAGGTGATCGTGCCGTCCGGGGCGTAGAGCAGCTCGGAGCGCAGACCGCCCGGGTTCACCACGCCGATCTGGGCTCCGCCGCGGTCGGCGTCGGACAGGCTGTCCAGCAGCGCGTCCGCGACCAGGTTGCCCAGCGTGGACTCCTTGGACCGGTCGTCCCGGCCCGCGGTCGGCGTGGCCGGGTCGGGCCCGACGTAGCCGTCCGCGCCGTAGGAGCCGCCCGCGAAGGCGGTGGTGATGTCCGCGGTCACCGAGCCGACCGGCTGACGGCCGATCTCGTCGGCGGCGGCCAGCGCGGCGTCCACGATCTGCTGCACCTCGGCCACCCGGGGGTAGGTCGCGGCCAGCTGGTCGTCGAACGCGTCCTGGGTCTGACCCGCGGCCGGGGCCAGGCGGGCGACGTTCGATCCGGCCAGTGCGGAGACCGCGCCGGTGGCTGGGTCGTAGGTCAGCGAGACCTTGCCGATGTTCTCCCCGTAGGAACCGGTCTGCACGATCGGCCGGGTGCTCTCCCCGGCGCTGCCCTCGGCCGGGCCGTACCAGGCGTACTGCTTGTGGGTGTGGCCGGTGAAGATCACGTCCACCGCCGGGTCGGTCGCGGTGACGATGTCGGCGAAGGCACCGCCCGCGGCGATCTCCTCCTCCAGCGTCGCGCCGTCCGGGGTCCCGGCACCGGCGCCCTCGTGGTACTCGGCCACGATCACGTCGGCCTCGCCGTTCGCCGGGTCGCCGTCGGTCAGCTGCGCCGCCACCCGGTTCACCGCCTCGACCGGGTCACCGAAGTCCAGGTCCGCGATCCCGCCCGGGGTGACCAGGGTCGGGGTCTCCTGGGTGACCGCACCGATCACGCCGACGGTGATGCCGCCGGTCTCGACCAGCGCGTACTCGTCCAGGGCCGGGTCCTGGGTGCCCTTGGCGTACACGTTCGCACCCAGGTACGGGAACTCGGCGTTGGTGCCGTCGGCGATCACCCGGTCCACCAGGTCGGCGTAACCCCGGTCGAACTCGTGGTTGCCGACCGCGGAGGCGGCCAGGTCCAGCGCGTTCAGCACGTCGATGGTCGGCTGGTCCTCCGCGGAGGAGGACGCGAACAGCGAGGCACCGATGTTGTCGCCGGCGGACAGGAACACCGCGTTCTCCGCCGCGGCCCGCTCGGCCTCCACGGTCCCGGCGAAGGCGACGGTGTTGGCGTCGATCCGGCCGTGGAAGTCGTTGATGTTCAGCAGGGTCAGGTCCACCGGTCCGGTCGGCTCGGCGTCGCCCGCGGACAGCCCGACGATCACCGGGTCATGGTCGGAGGACCGGTAGGCGTCCGGCGCGTAGAACAGCGAGCCGTGGTAGTTGTACCGGCTGTACTCCAGGGCGATCGACTCACCGGAGTTGATGTTCCAGATGTCCGCGCCGGTGGCCCGGTCCAGCGCCGCCTGGTTCAGCAGCACGTGGTCCAGCGAGCCGGACAGACCGGAGAACGAGTAGCTGTACTCGCCCTCGGCCAGGGCGCTCCCGGCGTCGGTGTAGCCCGCGGTGTAGAGCACCTGCAGCGGGTCCTCGGCGGTGTAGGAGTTGAAGTCGCCGACCAGGGCGACCGCCTCGGCGTCGCCCTGCACGGTGGGGATCCAGTCCCGCAGCGCCTCGGCCTGCCGGACCCGGGACTCGACCGACGAGCTCTGGCCGTCACCGGTGTCGGCGTCGCCCGGCCACGGACCGGCCGATCCCTTGGACTTGAAGTGGTTCACCGCGACGAACAGCTGCTCGCCGCCGCCGACCGGCGCGAACACCTGGCCGATCGGCTCGCGGGCGTTGCCGAACGCCTGCCCATCGCCGGACTGGTCGCCCAGCGCCCGGGCATCGCCCACGGTCTCGACGGCGGCGATCCGGTAGATCAGCGCATTGGTGATCACGTCCTGGGTGCTCGGGTCCGGCAGCTCCGCGGACCGCGGGACGAAGGCCCAGGTCTGCTCACCGGTGGCGGCGTTCAGCGCGTCGACCAGCGTGCTCACGGCGTGGTCGTCCGCGGAGTTCTCGATCTCCATCAGGCCCACGACATCGGCATCCAGCGTGTTGATCGCGGCGACGATCTTGTCCTGCTGACGCTGCAGGTCGTCGGCGTCCCAGGCACCGCGCGGGGCGCAGCCCTCCTTCACCGTCACGCCGTCCCCGGCGCGATCGGTGTAGGCGACGCAGCCCGCGGTGTCGGCGCCCAGCGTGGTGAAGTAGTTCAGCACGTTGAAGCTCGCCACCGACAGGTCACCGCCCACCGGGTCCGGCGCGTCGGTCCGGGTGTCGCCGAACCGCACGTCCGCGGCGCCCGCCGTGGTCGGGTTCAGCTTCCAGAGGCTGTTCCGGTAGTCCACGATCACCGGCGAGTCGAACGCCACCGGTGCGCCGACCCGGACGGGGTCGGTCAGCGAGAGGTACGGCGGCGTCTGGCTCTGGTTCGCCGCGGTGAGGAAGTTGGTCGACCCGCCGTCGTCCAGGGTCACCCCGCGGGCGGCGTTGTCCGCGGCCACCGCGGCGGCCTGGTCCGAGCCCGGGACCGCGACCTCGGTCGGCTGGATCAGCGGCGTGGTGCCGGTGGCCAGGCCGACCTCGCCGTACTGGTTGGTGCTGTAGGTGTTGGTCACCGTGAGGTCGCCGGTCGGCAGGTACAGCATCGACTCCAGCGTCTCGCGGGACGCGTCGTCGGCGGGCCACGGGGTGCTGACCGGGGTGACCGGTGCCGCGGTCGTGGCGTCCAGCCGCTCGACACCCGAGGCGGCGTTCACCGTGATCTCGGTCAGGCCCTGGTACTCGGAGACCGCGCCGGTGACCCGGACGTAGTCGCCGATCCCCACCGAGGCGACCGTGTTCGGGGAGTAGACGAACACCGCGTCCGAGGCGGTCCGGGGCTGGTCGCCACCGGTGCCGGGCGTCTGGATGACGTACCCGCGGAAGCCCCCGGTCGGGTACGAGGCGGTCACCAGACCGGAGGTGGTCACGGTCTGGCCGGCCAGCGGGGAGGCGTCCCCGGTGCCCTGCACGTCGGCGATGGTCGCCGTGTTGGCTGCGGTGATGTCGACCGCGGCGGCGGCGCTGCCGACCGGGATCACCACCAGTGCCGAGAGGGCGGCCAGCGCCGCCCCTGTTCTGCGGTTGCGGGCCGCTGCTCTCACCGAGGTCTCCATTCGTCGGTCACAGGGCTGGGTCACGGGAGTCACACAGCCGTCCGACAGCGTTTCAGAGATGTCCGGTTTGCGGAACTATCTCCGGGTAACGACCTGGTGAACTCCTCCCAGGTGTCGACCGGCTGCTCCGGGCGTGCACGCCGATGAGCCGAGCGGGCGACCGCCGGCGGGTGCGGCCGTCACACAGGAGGGGCCGCACCGATGCGGTGCGACCCCTCCCGGAATGTGCCGGCTCAGCCCCGGAGCGTCGCCCCGAACCGCTTCCCCGCCTCGGCGACCACGGCGTCCCGCACCCCGGCGGTCTCCTCCGCGGTCAGCGTGCGGTCGGCGGCCCGCAGCCGGAGCGCGAAGGCCAGCGATCGCCTGCCCTCGCCCACCTGCTCACCGGAGTACACGTCGAACAGTCGCGCGCTCTCCAGCACGGCACCGGCCGGGCTGGCGTCGGCACCGGCGCGGACCGCGGCCAGCACGTCGGCGGCAGGCACCCCGGCGTCGACCACCAGGGCGACGTCCTCCTTGGCGGCCGGGAAGGTGGAGACCTCCTCGGCGACCACGGGGGCGGTCGGCGCGGCGGCCAGCAGCACGTCGAGGTCCAGCTCGAAGGCCACCGGACGCCCCGGCAGGCTGAGCGCTCCGGCGACCTTCGGGTGCAGCTCCCCGGCCCAGCCGGCCACGGCGCCGTCCGCGGTCTGCACCCGGACGCACCGACCCGGGTGGAACGGCGCGCGGTCGGTGTCGGCGATCAGGGTCAGGTCGACCCCGAGCACCCGGGCCACGTCCTGCACGGCCTCGACCGCGTCCGAGGCGTCCGCGACCCGCACGCCGGGCTCGCGCCAGCCGACGGCCACACCGGCGACCCGGCGCGGCTGGTGCGGCACGGCGGCGTTCAGCGCGTCCAGCACCTCCGGGGCCGGGCGCACACCGAGGGCGGGCACCGGCGCGGCGGGGCTGCCCGGGGTGGGCAGCGTGACCGTGCCGACCTCGAAGACCGCCCAGCCGTCGATGGCCGAGGAGCCGCGGGCGACGTTCCGCCGCGCGGTGTCCAGCAGGGTGACCAGCAGCGAGGTGCGCAGGTACGGCTGCTCCTCGGAGAGCGGGTTCGCCAGCCGGAGCAGGGTCCGGCGGGTGTCATCGGCCGGCACGCCGAGCGCGTCCAGCTGGGCGGTGCCGACGAACGGGTAGGACAGCGTCTCGACCCACCCGCGGTCGGCCAGCACACCGGAGACCGCCCGGCGACGGAGCTGATCGGTGGTCAGTCCCGCGCCCGCGGGCGCCGTGGGCACGATCGACGGGATCAGGTCGTAGCCGTGCAGACGGGCGACCTCCTCGACCAGATCCACCGGCTCGGTCAGGTCCGGGCGCCAGCTCGGGACGGTGACCGACACGGTGGCCTGCGCCCCGGTCCCGGCGATCTCCCCGACGGTGCAGCCGATCCGGCGCAGGAGGCCGGTCACCGTGGCGGCGTCCAGCTCCAGGCCGATCAGTCGACCGGGCAGGGCCAGCGGCAGCTGGAGCACCGGCGCGGGGGCGACGTGGTTCACGTCGGTCACCACCGGGTCCGCGGTGCCGCCGCCGTGCTCGACCAGCAGCGCGACCGCCCGGGCGACCGCCACCGGCGCGAGCTGCGGGTCGACCCCGCGCTCGAACCGCTTGGCCGCCTCGGAGGACAGCTTGTGCCGTCGGGCGGTCCGCGCCACCGACACCGGGTCGAAGTGCGCGCCCTCGATCAGCAGGTCGGAGGTCGATCCGGAGACCTCGGAGTCCTGACCGCCCATCACACCGGCCAGTCCCAGCACCCGGGCACGATCGGTGATCAGCAGGTCCTCGGCGTCGAGCGTGCGCTCCTGGCCGTCCAGGGTGGTCAGGGTCTCCCCCGCCGCCGCACGCCGCACCACGATCGGACCGTCCAGGGCCGCCAGGTCGTAGGCGTGCAGCGGCTGGCCGAGGTCGAGCATGACGTAGTTGGTCACGTCCACCGCCAGGCTGATCGGGCGCATGCCGGCCTCGGTCAACCGGCGCTGCATCCAGGTCGGCGACGGCCGGTCCGCCGCGACCCCGCGCACGATCCGCGCCACGAACCGGTCCGCGCCCGGCACGCCGTGGATCGGTGCCTCGTCCCGGAGCTCGACCGGGAAACCGCCCTGGGTGGGCAGCTCCTCGACCGCGACCAGGCCGGGGTCGGTGAAGACCGCGCCGGTGGCGTGCCCGTACTCGCGGGCCACGCCACGCAGGGAGAAGCAGTAGCCCCGGTCCGGGGTCACGTTGATCTCCAGGACCTCCTCGCCCAGGCCGAGCAGCTCGCGCGCGTCGGTCCCCGGGGCCGCGTCGATCCCGATCCGGGACAGCACGATGATCCCGTCGTGGTCCTCGCCCAGCCCGAGCTCCCGGGCGGAGCAGATCATGCCGTCCGAGAGGTGGCCGTAGGTCTTGCGCGAGGCGATCGGGAACGGTCCGGGCAGCACGGCGCCGGGCAGCGCGACGACCACCCGGTCGCCGACGTCGAAGTTCTGCGCGCCGCAGACGATCCCGCGCGAGCCGTCGACGTTGTGCTCCGGGCCGACGTCGACCTGGCACCAGTTGATCGTCTTGCCGTTCTTCTGCGGCTCGGGGATCCGGGACAGGACCTCGCCGACCACCAGCGGACCGGTGACCTGCGCGGGGTGGATCGTCTCCTCCTCCAGGCCGACCCGGACCAGGTCCGCGGCCAGGGTCTCCGCGGTGGTGCCCGCGGGCAGCTCGACGTGCTCGCCGAGCCAGGTCAGGGGAATGCGAGGCATCAGATCACCGCCTGGAACTGGGTGGAGAAGCGCACGTCGCCCTCCACCATGTCGTGCATGTCCGCGATCGAGTTCCGGAACATCAGCGTGCGCTCGATGCCCATCCCGAAAGCGAAACCGGAGTACTCGTCGGGGTCGATCCCGGCCGCACGCAGCACGTTCGGGTGGACCATGCCGCAGCCGCCCCACTCGATCCAGCCCGGGCCGCCCTTCTTCTGCGGGAACCACAGGTCCATCTCGGCGCTGGGCTCGGTGAAGGGGAAGAACGACGGGCGCAGCCGGGTACGCGCCTCCGGGCCGAAGATCGCCCGGGCGAAGTGGTCCAGGGTGCCCTTGAGGTGGGCCATGGTCAGGCCCCTGTCGATCGCCAGGCCCTCGACCTGGTGGAAGACCGGGGTGTGCGTGGCGTCCAGCTCGTCGGTGCGGAACACCCGGCCCGGGCAGGCCACATAGACCGGCACGCCGCGCTCCAGCAGGCTGCGGGCCTGCACCGGCGAGGTGTGCGTCCGCAGCACCAGGTGCGGGTCCTCCTGCTGCTCGCCGACGCCCTGGACGAAGAAGGTGTCCTGCATCTGGCGCGCGGGGTGGTCCGGACCGAAGTTCAGCGCGTCGAAGTTGAACCACTCCGCCTCGACCTCGGGGCCTTCGGCGATCTCCCAGCCCATCGCGACGAACACGTCGGCGATCCGCTCCTGCAGAGCGGACAGCGGGTGGCGGGCACCGGCGGGCCGGCGGTCGACCGGCGCGGTGAGATCCACCGTCTCGGCGACCAGGATGCGCGCGTCGCGCTCGGCCTCGAGCGCGGACTGCCGGGCGGCGATCGCCTGGTTGACCCGGCCGCGGGCCTGGCCCAGGGTCTTGCCGGCCGACGCCTTGTCGGCGGGCTCCAGGGAACCGATGGCACGGTTCGCCAGGGCGAGGGGGCTGCGCTCACCGGTGTGCGCGGTGCGCACGGCCTTGAGGGCATCGAGGTCGGCGGCGGCGGCCACTGCGGCCAGCGCGTCATCGACGGCGGAGTCGACGCCGGCGGCGTCGAGCGGGGACAGGGGTGTCTCGGACATCCGGACCTTCCGGGCGGGTCAGGCGGTTTCCGGCACCGTCAGACCCATGCTGACGTGCCGGTGGACGAGTCTAGTCGCGCCCGCTCCCCGGTCCGGTGACTGGCCGTGCGTCAGCCGCGGAGCCCGGGAACGGGCCCGGGAAATCGGCGCGCGTGGTCGGTCATGCGTCGCATCCTGTCACAGCTGCCGCTCCCCGGGCACGATAACGGGCCGGGACCGGGCGCCATCGCGGAGCGGCCCGGGGTCGGGCGTGACCGCGGGGCGGACGGGACCGGGCGCGATCGTGGGGCGAGCGGGCCCGGGCGCGATCGTGGGGCGAGCGGGCCCGGGCGTCACCGGTGCGCGCGGGAGGAGGCGTAGAGGCAGACCGCCGCCGCCGTGGCCAGGTTCAGCGACTCGGCGTGTCCGCGCAACGGCACCCGAACCACAGCGTCCGCCAGGTCCCGGTCCTCCGCCGGCAGCCCCCAGGCCTCGTTCCCGAAGAGCCACGCGGTCGGTCGGCGCAGGTCGACCGGCCCCCGGTCGTCACCGAGCGCCGCCGCGTCCTGCAGGTCGTCCAGGTCGAGGGTGCCCGCACCGTCCGCGGCGAGCACCCGGGATCCGGCGGCCCGCAGGGACCGGACCGCGTCGTCCACCGACAGGCCGTGCACCACCGGCAGGTGGAACAACGACCCGGCGGTCGACCGGACCACCTTCGGGTTGGTCACCTCGACCGCGTCGCCCGCGATCACGACCGCGTCCGCCCCGGCGGCGTCGGCGACCCGGATGACGGTGCCGAGGTTGCCCGGGTCGCGGACCCGGGCCAGCAGCGCGATCAGGCGCGGGCCGGTGGCGAGCAGGCCGGGCAGGGCGTCGGCGGTCAGGGGTCCGCGCTCCGAGGGCAGGGGCCCGTGCTCCGGCGTCCGGGTGGTCCCGGCCTCGGGAAGGGTGGCCACCGCGAGGACTCCCTGCGCGTCCGCCGACATCGCGGCCAGCACCTCGGGGGTGCCGAGGTGCCGGAACAACCCGGCGGAGCCCGTGACGATCTCCGGGTACCGGGCGGCGGACTCGGGGGTCAGGTACACGTCCCGCACCCGCTCGGGCGACCAACGGACCAGCTCCCGGACCGCCTGCGGGCCCTCGACCAGGTACTGCCCGCTCCGTCGCCGGGCGGCGCGCTGGCCCAGACCGTGCACGGAACGCACCCGGTCGGCCTGCGGGTTGGTCAGGGTGGGCTCGGTCGGGTCGAACGCGCTACGGGACACCCGACCATCATCCCGCAGCTCGTGGCGCCCCTGTGCCGAGTGCGAAGAAGTTGTCGCTGATCGGGCGATATGGGCGCCGAGTTCTTCGCATTCGACGTACCGCGCGCGGGTCCGGGCATGCGACGACCCCCGGCGGACCGGAATCCGACGGGGGCCGTCGTCAGTGCGGGGCTGCTCAGGCAGCGGCGCGCGGGGCGTTCACGTCCGCGGGCAGCGCCTTCTTCGCGACCTCGACCAGCGCGTTGAACGCCGGGGCGTCGTTGACGGCCAGGTCGGCCAGGACCCGGCGGTCGACCTCGACACCGGCGAGCTTGAGGCCCTGGATGAGGCGGTTGTAGGTCAGACCCTGCTCGCGGGACGCAGCGTTGATGCGCTGGATCCACAGCTTGCGGAAGTCGCCCTTGCGGACCTTGCGGTCGCGGTAGGCGTAGACCAGGGAGTGGGTGACCTGCTCCTTGGCCTTGCGGTACAGACGGGACCGCTGACCGCGGTAGCCGCTCGCGCGCTCCAGGGTAGACCGGCGCTTCTTCTGGGCGTTGACCGCCCGCTTCACGCGTGCCACGTGATGCTCCTTGCTTGTCGGGGCTCGGGTGTGCCGCGGCCGTCAGGGCCGCACGGCATCAACGACCGAGCAGCTTCTTGATCTTGGGGGCGTCAGCCGCGGAGACGACCTGGTCCTGGGCGAGGCGCCGGGTGCGACGGCTCGACTTGTGCTCGAGCAGGTGGCGGGCGTTCGCCTGCTCGCGCATGAGCTTGCCGGTGCCCGTCACCCGGAAGCGCTTCTTGGCACCGGAGTGCGTCTTGTTCTTCGGCATGGCTGCCGCTCTCTCCTTGTCTCGTGTCGCACACCGTGAGGCGTGTGACGCGTCCTGACGGGCCCGGTGGGACCCGCAGGTGGGTGGTGGTCCGGGTCAGCTCGTGGCCGACCGGCCGCGGGGGGCCGGTCGAGCCGCGGGCTTCGGCGCGGGCCGCGGGGTGGGCTTCGGTGCACCCGTCTCCGCGTCGGCCGGGGCCGGTGCGGGAGGCGTGGCGGACGTGGCGGCCGCGGGCTTCGCAGCAGCCGCGGGCTTCGCGGCCGGCTTGGCAGCGGCAGCGGGCTTGGCAGCGGCAGCAGGCTTGGCGGCCGGCTTCGGAGTCGCGGCGGGCTTCGCGGCCGGTGCCGGGGTCTCGGCGACCGGCTCGGCCGGCGTCTCCTCGGCAGGGGCCTCCTCGACCGGAGCCGACTCGACGACTGCCTCGACCGGGGCCTCGGTCGCGGCGGACTCCACCGGGGCGGACTCGGCCGGAGCCGACTCCTCGATGTCGCTCGCGTCGAAGTCGATCAGATCGGCCGGTGCCTCGGACTCGCTGCGCCGGGTACGACGCTGCTCATTCTTCTGCTCCGACTTCTTCTTGACCGGCCCGAGGACCATGGTCATGTTGCGGCCGTCCTGCTTCGGCATGCTCTCGACGAAGCCGAGGTCCGACACGTCGTCCGCGAGCCGCTGCAGCAGACGCACACCCATCTCGGGGCGGGACTGCTCACGACCACGGAACATGATCATGACCTTGACCTTGTCGCCGGCCGACAGGAACCGGACGACGTGGCCCTTCTTGGTGCCGTAGTCGTGCGGGTCGATCTTGAGCCGGAAGCGGATCTCCTTGAGAACCGTGTTGCTCTGGTTGCGCCGGGCTTCACGGGCCTTCATGTCGGCCTCGTACTTGAACTTCCCGTAGTCCATGATCTTGCAGACCGGGGGACGGGCGGTCGGCGCGACCTCGACCAGGTCGAGGTCGGCGTCCTGAGCCAGGCGCAGTGCGTCCTCCACGCGGACGATGCCGACCTGCTCGCCGTTCGGGCCGACCAGGCGGACCTCGGCGACGCGGATCCGATCGTTGATGCGGGGCTCGCTGATGTGGTGCTCCTCGGTGTCTCGACGTGGTGACCACCAGGAACGGGAAAGGCCCCCGATCCTGAGCACAGGCGGGGGCCATCACGGTCGCGAGGGTGCACGGATGCACCCGCCGCACGGAACCGCCCCGGAAGGCGTCCCGCTGACCGAGACCTGGACTCTGCTGCGACACGAGGTCGGCGGTCGAGACTCAGGTGGGAGGGACTCCACTTGTGCACCTGAGCCATGCGCGAGGCACGACCCAGGCCAGTCGGGAACAACTCTACCAGATCCCCTCAGGACACCTTCCGGAGGCCGGCCGGGATCTGACACGCCGTCAGATGCCTACTTGAACAGTTCCAGAAAACCTGCCAGGGTGAGGGCCATGGAGCTCCACCGGCACGTTCACACCGACCCGGGCGAACTGCTGCGCGAGCACGGGCTGCGGGTCACCGCTCCTCGGGTGGCGGTGCTGGACGCGGTGGGCGATCTGCCGCACGCCGACGCCGACACCATCCTCAAGCAGGCCCGGACCGCGCTGCCCACCGTGTCGGTCCAGGCGGTGTACGACGTGCTGCACGCGCTCACCGCCGTGGGCATCCTGCGCCGGATCGAGCCCGCCGGGCACCCCGCCCGGTACGAGCGCCGGGTCGGCGACAACCACCATCACGTGGTGTGCCGGTCCTGCGGCGTGGTCGGCGACGTCGACTGCGCCGTCGGTGAGGCGCCCTGCCTCACACCGAGCTCCAGCTCCGGGTTCCAGATCGACACCGCCGAGGTGACGTACTGGGGCCT